>NZ_CP133888.1:1320000-1980000 GCF_041228405.1 Salinilacustrithrix flava | reverse complement strand
TCCGGCACCACCTCGCCGAGATCGGCATCGACCACGTCCGGATCCCGCCCCGCTCACCGAACCACAACGCCGTGTGCGAACGGTTCCAGGGCACGATGCTCCAGGAGTGCTGGCGGCCAGCGTTCCACCGACGCCACTTCAACTCGGTCCGCCAGCTCCAGGCCGAAGCCAACGCCTGGCTGATCCGCTACAACACGCGGCGACGCAACCACGGCGACTACATGGCCGGCCGCAAGCCCTCCGAGATCCTCGACACCCACCGCCGCCGCCAAGCAGCATGACCATCAACCACAGGGCCCATCTGTCACCTCGAACCCCGGCCTGGAAGCCCTAGGTCCGAGCGAATCGGCACCGCTCGTGCGCGCCGCTGGCGGACGACTTCTCGCTGTCCTGCCCCGGCGCACCTGGAAGGCACCCACCTGACCGCACGGAGTCCCGGACAGGTCCGTTGGAGGACCCGTCGGAAGACGGCCGAAAAGCAGAAGGCCCCACTCCGAAGAGTGGGGCCTGACCTGCATTTTCGATGGTGGCGGGGGCACCGGCGACTGCGGCCAGCAGCCGTGCCTGAACGGCGTCAGCCCTGTTCAGCGGGTCTGCACACCCGGGGTGCACACCGGTTGGGAAGCAGGGCGTCGCCTCGCATCGCACAAACGTGGTCTGACCGTCCATGATCTCGAGCGTGCCGGACGGCTGGGACGTCCCATACGGCAGCTTCAGCTACCGGCTTCATGGAGCGCATGCGTTCGGGTCGTCGAAGTGGCCCGGCGTGCTCGGGAACGCCTTGCCTGAGCCGTGGTCCTTGGCGTCTGTGTTGTAGACGAGGGCCAGTTCGTTGAACGCTGACGTTGACGGATCCAACACGTCATCGGGGACGAGTCCTGCTCCGAGCGTGAACGCCCAGGCATGCAGGAAGCTCCGCATGTCGGGGCTGTGCTGGCGTACGTCGTTGAATCCGCCGTAGGCGGCGTTGCAGTGCGTGTAGAGGTTGTACGCGCCGTTCCAGTCGAGGAGCCGGTCCCCGGGGTTCGGGCCGTTGTCGGCCACGTCGCCCTGCAGGATGTCGCGGTCCCAACCGCCGTAGATCCAGTCGATTCCCTGGTGGTGCTGATTGGTCACCACGTCGTCGTCGTCGATATCGGTCATCTCGAACCAGATGCACGGGTCGTTGGTGACCAGGGCCTTCTTGGTGCCGGTCGTGACCGGCCAGTCCTCGGACACGCAGTCGTCGTAGCCGCCGCGCGGGCGCCAGTCGAGGATGTCGGACCCGAGCACACCCGTGTCGGGATCGGTCGACGGGCCGCTGATGGCACCCTTGCCGCCGAAGAGGTAGTCGACCATGCGGTCGTCGTCCCCTCGGGCGGAGGGAACGAACTCGCCATCGACGTAGCAGTCGGGCGACTGCCCGATGGTGTCGATGGCCGGGTCGCAGCCCTTGCCGCCCCACATGACGTCGGCGCCGTCGCCTCCGAAGAGGGTGTCGCCGCCGCTGTCGCCGTTCATGAGGTCGTCACCGACGCCACCGTGCATGGCGTCCTTGCCTGCACCGCCGCGCATGCGGTCGTTGCCGCCGAAGGCGACGCCGTCGAAGGGCATCTTGTCCGGCCCCACCGCCTGGGAGTCGATCTCGTTGCCGTCGTTGTCGACGAAGACGTCGCCGTTCACGTCGTGCTGGAGGTCGACGACCCGGGTGACGGAGCCCTCGAGGAACCCGTCGTATTCGATCTTCGGCACCTGGTTGTAGGAGAGGTTCACTTCGCGGTTGCCGTCCTCGTACTGGCTCACGATGCCGCCACGGTCGCCGACCATGGCGTCGTCGCCGAGCTCGCCGTACAGCTCGTCGTCGCCGAGCTCGCCGTACATGTCGTCGTCGCCGGCGCCGCCGTACATCTCGTCGTTGCCGTCCTGGCCGTACATGACGTCGTCGCCATTCTCGCCGAAGAGCCGGTCGGCGCCATGAGCGCCAGCCGGCTCGCAGGTCGGCGCGTTGGCCTCGGAGCAGAACCGCGTGCTTGGCAACCCCTCCGCGCTGACCCGGATGTACGCCGCGTCAGCCGGTGCTGGCGTCGGATACCGCTTGGCGTAGATCCGGTTCGACAGCGTGCCCTCATCGTCATCGATGAGCCGTCGGATGGTGCCGTTGTCGCCGAGGATGAAGTCGGCCTCGCCGCCGCCGTAGATGACATCCCCGGCATCGCGGAAGCCCTCGCGTGAGCTGCCGCCCATGAGGTCGTCCTGACCGTCGACAACCGAGCCGCCGTGGAGCTCCTCATCCACGCTCGGAGTGCCCGGCCAGGTGACAGCGGGGAGCGAGACGGGCACCTGGTCGAGGCGGAGGTCGCCCCAGATGCTGTCGGCACCGCCGTTGCCCTCGGCGTAGTCGTCGTCGGCACCGCCGGAGATGCGGTCGTTGCCGTCCTGGCCCATCAGCACGTCGACACCCGCACCGCCGGAGATCAGGTCAGGCCCGAAGCGGTCTGTCGACGGCGTCGTCAAGTATCCGTCCGGATCGTTGGACAGGTCCAGGAACCGCAGCGAGCGTCCGTCCATCAGCTCGCCGTCGGTGCCGATGCGCTCGGTGCGCGGGTCGAACGGCTCGACTCGGGTGATGCGTGCGTTGTCGCCGGTCGCGACGTCGTCACCGTCGCCGCCGAAGATCACGTCGTCGGCGTCGGGCTGACCGTCGGCACCGTCGCCGGTGTCGTCGCCGTGGATGGTCGAGCTGCCACCCACGATGTCGTCGTGGCCGTCATTGCCCTCGAGCCAGTCTCGACCGGGCCCTCCCTCGACGTAGTCGTCGCCGTCGATGCCCTTGATGCGGTCGTGCCCGTCCTGGCCGAGCAGCACGTCCTCGCCGTTGTCGCCCAGGATCAGATCGTCTCCGGACGTGTTCGCGACAGGGGCGTCACCGAGGTCGTACAGGTGAACTGTCCGCTCGGTGATCCCGCGTCCCTGGGTGAGGTCGCTCGGCGGCAGGTCACGGCGGATGATGCCGTTGTCGCCGATCACGACGTCGCTGCCGCCACCGCCTTCGATGTGGTCGCCCTCGTCGGGCTGGCCGGTGGCCGTTTGTTCGGCGACCACGCCGGTCTGGATCGTGGAGCTGCCGCCGACGATGTCGTCGGCACCCGAATCGCCGTAGAGGAAGTCGACGCCCGGGCCACCCTCGAGGTAGTCGTCGCCGGTGAGCCCGCGGATCTCGTCAGATCCGCCCTGACCGAAGACGACGTCGGTCTCGCCGTTGCCGCGGATGATGTCGTCGCCGGACGTGCCCGGCGTCGGACTGAAGCCGAGGTCGAGCAGCTGGACGTCGCGCTCGGTGGTCAGGCCACGGGCCCGCGTCGCGGGGTGGCCGGCGCCGTCGTCCGGGTTGTCCGTGATGATGGCGTTGTCGCCGGCGATCACGTCGTCGCCCGCGTCTCCGTGGATCTCGTCGCCGACGTCGGGACGCCCGACCGCATCGAGGCCCGCACCCGAGGCGATCTCGCTGCTGCCACCGATGATGTTGTCCGCACCGTCGCCGCCGTAGACCCTGTCGGAGCCGTTGTTCCCCTCGAGCTGGTCGTCGTGATCCCCGCCGAAGATGACGTCGCCGTCCAGGCCTCCGTAGAGGACGTCGGGATCGGAACCGCCGAAGATCAGGTCGGGGCCGCCTGCGCCGGGTGTGGCGCCGTCCAGGTCGAGGGGGTACCAGCGACTGTCCACGATGTCGCCGTTGTCCCCGATGATGGTGTCGTCGCCCACGTCGCCGAACAGGAAGTCGTTCTGGTCGGCCCGGCCAGCGGCACGGGTGCCGCCGAGGATGACGTCGTCGCCGGAGCCACCGGACACCCAGTCGGTCCCGTCGTTGCCCTCGATGACGTCGTTGTCAGCGCCGCCGTAGACGGTGTCGTTGTCGTTGTTGCCGAACAGGTCGTCGTCGCCGGCATCGCCGTAGAGGATGTCGTTGCCCGAACCACCCCAGGCCTGGTCATCGTCAGCGCCACCGCGAAGCGTGTCGTTGCCGCTCTCGCCGCACACCTGGTCGTCGTCACCCTTTGCTTCGGCGAGGTCGTTGCCGCCGCCGGCGCGGATGTTGTCCACGCCTGAGCCGCCGATGATCTTGTCGTTGCCGTCCTCGGGCGTGTTGATGGTCTCGTCCACGGGGTCCGACGCCACCGGGTCGCCGGGCCCGCACCGGTCCGTCTGGTTGTAGCCGTCGCCGTCGATGTCGGCACCGCCGTCGCCACCGAAGATGTGATCGTTGCCGGTGCCACCGACGAGCACCTTGTAGGCCGGTGCCACACCATCGGGCAGATCCCGGTGGCTGACGGCGCGTGACGGGCCGAAGCCGTCGTCAGGGCCGGCGGGTCCGACGTCGGATGGCTCGGCGATGACGTAGTCGTTGCCCGGTCCACCGAAGACGGTGTCCTCGCCGTAGCCGCCGACGAGGACGTCCTCGCCGGCACCACCGCGGATGTTCGCGTTCTGGTCGGGGAGGGAGCCGGCGACGACGAAGTCTTGGCCGGTGCTGCCGTAGACGATGTCGCTGCCGGTGCCGGTGTCGACGGTGTTGGTGCTCCCGTCGTCGACGCCGCCGTCGGCGTCGGGCTCGTCTACGAGACCGCCCTCGTCGGGCCCGGTGATGATGACGTCGTCGTGAGCGCCGCCCGAGAAGCTGTCGCTGCCGGTGCCGCCGACCAGCCTGGCGCCCTTCGACGCGAAGAGCGCGGTGTCGTCGGGCCGCGAGAGGATCAGCGAGTTGTCGGGCGCGACGCTCAGCGTGTCGATCCCGCCGTTGCCGTAGGCCGTGGATTCGCCGAGGCCGACACGGACGGTGTCGGTGCCGTCGGTGCCGGCCTCCGTGGCGCCGGGTCCGCTGAAGGTCTCCCAGTCGGGCACCGACACCGTGGCGCCTCCCTCACCGTCACCCCCGGTGGGGTCGCCGCCCTCGCGACCGTCGTTGATCAGCTCCTTCAGCGTCAGCGAGACCGGCTCGTACGAGAGGCTCGAGTCGCCGGCGATGACGTCGTCGCCGTTGCCGACGGTGATGTTGTCGTCGCCCGGTCCGCCGGCCACGTAGGCAGCGGCATCGGGACGGAGGTAGTCGTCCTTGGCGGGGTTGAGCACGGTCCGGTCGCCGGTGACGATGATGTCGTTCCCGGCGCCGCCGTCGACCCACGACTTCCCGATGCCGGTCTTGATCGTGTCGTCGTTGCTCCCGCCGAAGACGATGGAGTCGAGCGCGAACTGGGCTGTCGCCGGCAGCTCCGCGCCGGAGTCGTTGCCCTGCTCCTCGCCGTCGCCCTGGAAGATGACGTTCATCTTCCCGCCATAGCCGCGACCGTCGACGATGACCCGCTCGATGTTCGAGTTCCGGTACTCCCGCCGGATGCCGAGCATGGCGACGGACACCCCGGTGAAGGTCGGATCACCGGTCTCGGGGTAGTCGTGCAGCGAGGTGACCTTGATGGTCTCCTTCTCCTGGTCGAGGTAGTCCGATCCGCGTGGGCCGTCGAGGCCTGCCGCGTAGACCACGAGGGTCGTGCCGTCGTCGGTCAAGCCACCCAGCTCCGGTGGCGGCGGATCGCAGTCGGGTTGCGCGTTGAAGTCGAGCAGCACCACGTTGACGATGGTGAAGTCGAAGCTGACCGAGAACGGCGACACGCCAACGGTCACGTAGGCCTTGAGGAACACAGACAGCTGACCGGACACGGTGAACAGACAGATCGGGTTGTTCAGCGCCGCCTGGGCGAACTCACTGATCCGGAACTTGCCGTCCGCGTTCGGGTCGTTCCACAGGAACGACACGGTCAACGCGACCCCGCCCTCGATTCCGACCTTGATGACCACGGCGCTCACCTCGGCGCCCGCCGCGATCTGGCCGCTGAAGGTCACGACCGGGATGGGTGTGCCGTTCTCGGTCGTGTAGAAGAACAGGCTCTGGAGGAAGACGTCGCCGACGGCGGCGATGTCGAAGGTCTCATCGTTTTTCACCCGCTCGATCGCCTTGCGGATTCCGTAGGTGTCGAACCCGGCGACGATGCGCAGGGAGACCGACGCCGAGCCGTGCATGGTCACGAACACCGGCGGTGGTGCGTACACGGGCCCGAACGACTGCCGCCAGTCGAAGGCCAGGGTGAGCGGTCCGGAGTCGAACTTGATGAGGTCGACGTCGCCGCCGAGGATCACGTTGAAGATCGTCTGGGGTTGCTCGAAGAGCGGGAACGAGAACCCGGCGGCATCGCCCAGCGCAGCGATGTCGGCCGAGCTGTCGGCCTTGCTGTCGAGCGCGCCGGTGAGCGAGCTGAACGAGCCACCACCACCTTCCGGGGTCTTGGTGGCGATGCGGTTCTCGGTGTTGTCCGGTGTCGCCGGGGTGTTCAGCAGCTGGTTGCCGTCCATCGTGAACGCACCGATCGGGATGAAGCAGTCCGCCGTGCACTCGGGCATCTCGTTGATGAACTGGACGACCCCGGCGATGGTGTCGATGAAGGTCAGATCGGGACCGCCCGACAGCGTGCTGTAGGCCTTGGCGATCGACACGATGGTGACGTCGTCGCCGCCCACGAGGCGGCTGAGGTCCGACAGCACCGGGATCGGCGCGTACAGCGTCTTGATGACCGGGTCGAGCGGACTGGTGACCTCCTTGATCTGGTTGACGACCGGTCCCAGGATCTCCCCGAACACGGCGCCGGCGTCGATGCCCACGTTCTTGAACTCGACGGTCGGGGCCCCGGCGTCGACGGTCTCGTCGTCCCAGCTCCAGCCCATGGCGAACTGCGCTTGGATGCCGGGGAAGCCGACGTCGTCGCCCGGCGCGGCCTTCAGCCGCCAGTTCAGCGCGAGATCGGCGGACAGCTTGACGTCGTAGAGCGAGTCGAACGAGGAGTCGGCGAGGTCGGCGAGCGTGAGCTCACCGTTGGCGTCAGGGCTGGTGAGGTCGATGCCGAAGGTGCCTGCGAACAACGGGGCTGGCGTGGCGGGTGCGTCGGAGCAGCCGGCCATGCCGTCGAGGCAGTTCTCGGCGGTGACGGAGATGAACCCGAGACGGGCGGTGATCGTCTCCGGGAGCGTGAAGTTGAGGCCGAGCGCCACCTCCGGCGCGTCGTCGTCGTCGTTCACGCCGTTGGTGTCGACGAAGAAGCCGGCGTCCTTGTTGACCCCGAACTCCACGTGGAGTCGGTACCCGAGGTCGACCGCAGGACCCCCGCCGTCCTTGCCCTCGAGGGAGAGGCCGGGGAGGCCGATGTCGAGCGGCACCGAGGCCAGCTCGATGCACGGATCGGCAGGATCGGTGCAGTCGAGGTCACCGTCGCCGTTGAACGAGCCCTCGTGGACGTCGAGGATGATGCGGACCGACTCGAGATCCACGTAGTCGCAGTCGACGCGCTGGGGGTTCTCCGCCGGGTGCTCGGGGGCGTCGCCCAGGGTGGTGTTTCTGTCGTCGGTGAACGACGTGGACGTGGTCTCACCGACCAGCTCATAGGAGCCACCGACGTCGCGGAACACCCGGTAGCCGGCGGCACCATCGGCCGGATCCCACGTGACGTCGTTGGGGTGCGCGGCCAGGTCGTCCTCGCCCACCGTCGTGGTGCCGGGGCTGCTGAGCTGCGTGTACTCGCGTTCTCCGTCGGCGTTCAGCTGGTACGACTCGACTGCGTAGCTGTACTCGATGTCGTTGCCGGTGTCGCCATCATCGCTCTGCGGGGTGACGGTGACGCCGCCGGGCGGAAGCAGCACGGACTGGCAGCGCACGTCGACCGCGGCGATCTCAGGGTTGACGCCGGCGCTGTCCAGGGCCGCGTCGAGCTCATCGTTGACCCAGTCGCGGACCCCCTGAGTGGACCCGAGGTCCCCGTCGGCAGGAAGGGCGGCCAGTGCCTCGTCGACGGCCGCGCGGATCTCACCGACGAAGTCGGCTCCCTGCTGGAGGTCCTCGCCGATCAGCGGCAGCTTGCCGCCGAAGCTGGCCGTGCGCAGGGCCGTCTCGACGAGCCGGAAGTAGTCGTCGATGCCGTCGAGCTGGGTGAAGTCGATGATGTTCGCGGCGATCGCCGCCGCCAGCTCCGTCGCATCAGGCGTCTCCAGCCGGTCGTGCCCGTCGATCTGGGGACCCGAGAGGTCGAAGTGGTCGGCGTGGTCGGCACCGTCCTTGGGCAGGCGGATGGCGAAGGCGTTCTCACCGGGCTCGGCGATCACCTTCTCGTAGCTGGAGCCACCGTCGGTGCTGAGGTAGAGCGGGAAGTGGGCGCACAGGGCGAGGTCGGTGGCGGCGTCGGGCAGTCCGCAGTCGACCGGGCTGCTCGAGTCGTTCAGGGACGCGTCGACGTTGTCGACGAAGTCGGCGAACGACACGGGGCTCCCGGCCGGCGAGCCGTGGGCGAGGTCGATCGAGTAGCTCGCCTTGGCCGTCGCCTTGTCGCCCCCGGTCGGATCGCCCAGGGCCAGCTTGAGCGGCCCGAGGGTGGACACGAAGCTCGCGTCGCTCATGTCGGTGTCGAGGCTGACGCCGATGCTGGAGTCGTCGAGGATCTGCAGCTCGGTGGCATCCGCAGGACCGCTGGCCCCGGGTCCGGACGGCAGCGGGACGACGATGCCCACCTGGACGTGGCCGCCCGCGGCGATCTGCACCGATCCAGTGCTGGCCAGGCCTGCGACGTCGTAGTCGGTGCCGCCGAGGTCGAAGCTGAAGTTGACCGGCGAGCTGGTCTGGAAGGTGCGCTCCCAGTCGAGCTGCAGGATCAAGCCCGTGCCCGGGTCGTACTCGAAGGACAGGGGCGTCCCGGCCAGTCGCTCGTCGAGCGTCCGCACGAGCTCCTGCAGGTTGTCTGCCGGAGCGGACTGCAGGTACGAGATGGCGTCGTCGAGCTCGGAGCGGACGACGTAGGTGGCGCCGCCCGCCGGCTCGGTGTCCCAGGCTGAGGCCATGATCAAGGTGTCGCCGCTGGCCGACTCGATGAGACCGACCTGGGTGCCGACGATGATGGTGCGACCGGCGAGCGACGCCGGGAACGTCTTGCCGGCGTGGGTGAGCGTGTCGGCCCCGTAGGTGACGTCGGGTCCGCTGCCGGATTCGTCCGTGCGCAGCAGGTCGCGCATGGAGCGCCCCACGACCGGGATCGGCTCGCTGAAGATGGCAGCGGGGCCACCAGGATCGGTGTCCGCGAGCGAGGAGCTCAGGACCTGCAGCGTCTGGAGGATCACCGAGAACAGGGCCCGAGGGTTGTCCGGGTCGAAGTCGAACGAGAGGAACTCGTCGAGGTCGCTGACCTCGAACTGCGGGCCGTCGGTGCCGCTGGTCTGGTTGAGATCGTTCCAGGTGAACGTGGCAGAGGCGCTGCCGGAGCCCAGGAAGTCGGGCGCGTCGGGGACGGAGACGGCGACGCTGCCGCTGGCGCCGACGTTGACGTCGACGGAGAGCAGGTCGCCGGGGGCGTTCAGCAGCAGGTCGACGACCTCGCCGAAGGTGAGGTCGCCCTCGTCCTTCAGGTTCACCTGCAGCATCGGGTCGGTGCTCCCGCTGGTCGGGCCGATCTGCACGTCGCCCGTCAGCTCGACCTGGAGGAACCCGGCGTTGGCGTAGATGTCGATGCCGGCATCGATGGGGAAGTCAGCGCTGAACAGGGCGGTGTCGCCGGTGCGGAGCAGCACGCGGTCGGCGCCGATCGGGGTGGCGCTGGCGAGGTAGGTGGTGCCGTCCGGATTCGACACCTCGAGCGGCGGGTCGTGGAGCGTGGGATCCTGCAGGTCGAGGACCAGGGTGATGGTGGCGTCGTAGGACGGCATGACGATGGCGGTGGCGTTCATGCCGTTGGCACCCCGGATGCCCCCGCCTTCGAGGCCGTCACCGAGCTGGACGGTGCCGATGTCACCCTGCATGCCCGAGATCGCGTAGGCCGAGCCATCCGTCGGCTGCACCGGTGTCCAGCCGTTGGGGTCCAGCACGAGCGTCGTGTCGGTGTTGCTGGCGATGGTGCCGCCCGAGGTGCCGGCGACGACGCGATGTCCGGCGAACTGGTCGGTCTCCCACGACTGGCTCGTGTCGGTGAGCGAACCCGGACCGAACGTGACAGCCGCACCGCCACCGGAGAACGTGGCACCGGCGCCGTTGAGTGGGACGCCACTCGGTGCGTTGCGGGTCAGGCCGATGTCGAAGGCCAGCTTGCTGGTGGCGTCGTCGTAGGTGACGTCGGCCACGCCGATCTCGGCTCCTGACACGTCGTCGAAGCTGACCGTCTCGAGCAGGTCGAAGAACTGCTGGATCGACACGAAGTCGGGGGTCCCCGCCGCGGTGGGGTCGTCCTCGGCGCTGACGGTGTGGTCGTCGAGGAACTCGAGCAGGATCTCGTTGATCCGCACCGCGTCGGACAGCTTGCCCTTCACGAACGGCAGCTCCAGGTCACCGACGTCCGACTTCTGGATGCCGGCGAGCGCGCTGGTGAGCTGGCCGATGCCGCCGGCCAGGTCCCGCGGCGTCATGTTGAGGAACGTGCCAACCGAGTCGATCCCGGTTGCGGTGACGTCGAGCTGGGAGACGTCGGAGATGTCGGGCCAGGCGACGGTGATGGTGGCGTCGACCTCGGGCAGCGACAGCGAGAAGTCGTTGCCACTGGCCGCGTTCAGGTGGAAGGAACCGTTGAGGTGGCCGGGGTCGGTGTCGAAGCCCATCTGCACCAGGCCAGCGAGGGACCCCTCCTGCGCGAGCTCGGCAGAGACGTCCGTCGGTGCGTCGAAGTACAGGAGGCCGTCGTTGTCCGGGTCGCTGACGGAGGAGGTGAAGTGGGCAGCGAGATCCAGGTTGCTGGGATCGACCACGCTGACCCCGAGGATGCCGATGGCGCCTTCCATGCCAGCGAGGTCGTCGATCGTCGCGGTGGCGTCGACATCGACGCGCGGCGTGGTGCCGTCGGCCACGATCGCGACCTTGTGGCTCTCGTCCTCCCACACCAGGCGGAACGACAGCTCGGTCGACACGGTCAGCGAGACGCCACCGACGGAGGAGAACGCCGACTGCGGCGCGTTGCTGTCCGCGCCGATCGGCAGCGGGATGGACAGCGTCTGATCGGCGAGGGTCGTCTCGGCCGTCACGGTGATGTCGAGCTGCTTGTCCCCCTCAGCGGCGTCGGTGAGCACCGACGTGAGATGTCCCGTCCTGCCATCGCCGAGGTCGATGTCGTCGTCGTAGTTGAGATCGTCGAACACGGTTGCGGTGCTGAGCGGGGCGAGGAACCCGTCGAGCAACGAGTCGAACCCGAGGGCAGCGCCGGGGCTGGCCGGGACACCCGGCAGCTGCTCGCCGAGCTGACCGACGGAACCCAGATCCTCGGTCCACGTCGCCAGGCTGTTGAGCGTCGTCGTGATGTCGGCGGCGCCGGGGTCCGCAGCAGCCGCAGGCGGCGCAGCAACGGTCAGGACAGAGGCGAACAGGGCGAGGGAGGCACCGCCCGCCGCAGCCCGGGTCCCGATCCGCCGCCTTCTCGGATCAACGTCAGCCATGTCGCTCTCCAGGTGCTCGTGGTCAACAGAGCGCTGCGAGGATCCCTGGATGTCCGGTGTCGCCCATTCAGCACGCGGAGAAGAAGCTCAACTGCCCTTCTCGTGCTCGCCGTGCGCCCGCACCGCCCCCCATTCATCGCAACCCGTCGACCGTACGTCTACACAGCTGATCTTTCAAGGGACACCGCGCGGCGAACGGGTGTAGGCATCGAAGTCCTCGCACTATTCGCCTGAACTGCTCAAGGCCGAAGCCCTCGACCAGAGAGTGTGACCAATCGGCCCTCAGGCGGCACATCTGCCGCACGTGTCGTCACATCGGAGGGTTCGACCCACAACTTTGCGTCGCCGGTCGTACTAGACCCGTTGAGCAGCGGGGCTGGTGGCGTCCCAGCGATGACTCCGGACAATCGACCCCAGACGCGTCGAGACCCCGCCGGAGCGGGGCCTCGATGTCTCAACCAAGTTGGTGGCGGGGGCAGGATTTGAACCTGCGACCTTCGGGTTATGAGCCCGACGAGCTACCAGACTGCTCCACCCCGCGGCGGACTGATGAATGTAGCGACGACCCCCGCCGGGCCACAACCTGGCTCAGGCGATCCCCGTGGGCGCGGAGCGGCGGTCCGGTCGCCAGCGGCTGAACACGATGCCCGGCGCCTCCTCCTCCCACCGGTAGCCATCGCGGTACCGACGGTCGGGTCGGGCGACGTACGGCGTCCCGCCGTTGTCGAGGAACAGGTTGTCGTAGCGGCCCGGACGGCACGGATCGCCGAAGATCCAGAGTGGGCCCACGGTGCGCGGCCCCCAGATGGACCCGAGGAGGCAGGGCACCTCGTCCTCGCCCGGACGCTCCCCGCCGCTGGACCCGAGCTGGTCGAAGAACGCGCTTCGGGCCCTCCCTGCGGCGATGGCGTCGATCGGCTCCGGGCAGCGTGCGTGCACCCGGTGACCCGTCCACACCTGCAGCACCCGGTGGTCAGTCGGGAGCCACGGCTCATGAGGTGCGAAGCACTGGCAGAGGTGGTCTTCCGGCACCGGCGCGACGCCGTGGTGGGCGTGGAGGGGCTCGACCAGCGCGGCGAGGGGATCGCTCGCCGGATCGAGCCGACCGAGCTCGTGCTCCCGGCGCAGGACCGCCGCGATCGCGGCAGGGACGCTCGGCACCGGGTCGACGTGCGCCTCCTCGAGCCAGCGCACCGCTCGGGTCGCGCTCGCGGCGACGTCGGGCCGATGGAGGCGGAGTCGACCCTGGACGTCGCGGTGCACCCCGAGGACGCCCACGGCGATCGCGACCACGTCATGGTCGAAGGGACCCGAGCGGTCGCGGAGCTGACCCAGCGCTTCCAGATGCTCGGCGTGCCGGGACCGGAGCACCGTCGTGAGGGAGCTGAGCGGGAGGATCGGCGCCGCGCGCCGGCGCGCCCCTGGCGGCCACGGGTCGAGCGCGAGCAGCACGGGGTCCTCGACAGGCGGAAGGTCCTCGTCGTGATCGAACCACAGGTCCAGCTCGTCGACGGCCACGTCGTCGTGGCAGCACTCGCACATGATCGCCTGGCCACGACAGCGCGGGCACCGCTCGACGTCGCACCCTGGGTGGTGCACGTGCCCGATCGCCACCCCGCAGTCGCCGCATCGACCGTGGCCCGCACCGCCCCGCTCGGTGCCGAAGGGCCGGCGCCGGAAGGCCTCGCCGTCGATGCGGACGGAGGGCTCGCCGCACCCCGTGGCGCTCGTCATCTCCCGATCGCAGTACCTGCACACAGCCATGGCTCCATGGTGCCGATGGCCTCTGACAGCGAGATGGGGGTTGCGAACGTGTGTTCGTTTTGCGTAGTCTAGGCGGTATGCCAGTTGGGGATGCGACGGCCCGGTTGCACGAGGCGATCGATCTCGTGGCTGGCATCGATGTGTCCGAGGTGCCCACGGCGGAGGGCTTGGGGGAGCTGGTGGAGGAGCTGACCCGGTGCCTGCGCCGGTTGGACTTCGAGTTCCATCGGTTGCTGCGCTCGTTCGAGGCCCGGGGGGATCACGTGCCGTTGGGGTATCGGACGGCGAAGCAGTGGTGTCGGGATCGGTTGCGGATGGGTGATGCGGCGGCGGCGACGTCGTTGAAGCTGGGTCGGGTGCTCATCGACATGCCCGGGGTGTCGTCGCGGTGGGCGGCCGGGGATCTGGGTGCGGAGCATGCGGGGGCGATCGCGAAGGTGCGGACCGAAGAGACCCGGGAGGCGTTCGGGGAGTGGGAGGGCTGGCTCGCCCAGCAGGCCGTGGATCTGGACATGCGGGGCCTGCGCAAGGTCCTGGCCAAGTGGCGCCTGCAGGTCGATCCCGACTCCGGTGAGCCCGATCGGATCGAACAGGACCGCGACGCCCACGTGTCAGCCACCTTCCAAGGCGCCGTCGTCATCGATGGGCTGTTGGATGCGATCGGTGGTGCCGCGTTCAAGACCGTGTTCGACGGCATCGTCGAAGAGCTGTTCAAAGCCGACTGGACCGAGGCCAAGACCCGCCTCGGCCGGGAGCCGCTGTCGAGTGAGCTGGCCCGCACGCCGGCGCAGCGTCGGGCGGATGCCTTGGTGGTCATGGCCCAGCGCGCGCATGTCGCGAACCCGTCCGCTGCGGCCCGGATCCGACCCCTGGTCGTGGTGGTGGCCGGCTTGGATGCCCTGGCTGGTGGTCTGGCCGAGCTGTGGAACGAGACGCCGCTGTCGGCCCGCCAGCTGGCCCGGATCCTGGAGTCGGATCCGGATCTGGAGCGCTACGTGTACGGGCCCGGCCAGGTCCCGATCGCGTACAACGAACGGCACCGGTTCTTCACCGGCAAGCTCCGCCGGGCCATCCAGGTCCGCGACCGCCACTGCACCGCCCGGGGCTGTGACCGGCCCGCCGAGTACTGCGACATCGACCACATCGAAGCGGTCACCGCCGGCGGCAGGACCCGCCCCGACAACGGACGCGTCGCCTGCAACCCCGACAACCGAGCCCGACCCCACCGCCGCTTCCACGGCGACCCCGACCCATAGGACCGGCCGGCGGCTACTCGTCGTCGAGGTATTCGTCCAGGAAGGCGTCGAGCGCCGCCTCGTCGTCCAGGTCCACGCCGGCGGCCACCGCCTGTTCGAGGATCTCCACCTGACCACTCCCCTGGGACGGTCCCGGCAGCTCGCCGGCCTCAGCAGCGCGCAAAACCTCGAGCGCCTCGGGCAGGTAGCGGTCGCCCCACCCGTGCTCCCGGTGCGCCCACGGTACGAAGGCCCGCAGCACCTTCGGGAAGCGCTCGACCACGTCGTCGTCGAAGCCCGACAGGGGCAACCAGCCACCGAGGATCAGCTGCGTGACGGGGGCGCTCCAGCGGAGCGGGTCGCCGCCCAGCTCCTCGGTCACGAAGCCCACCGCGGCGAGCAGCGGCTCGGCATCCTTCTTGTGGGCCATGCCGTCGAGGCTGGCGAGGAAGCGGTCGACGATGGCGGCGCACTCCTGCGGAGTCGCGGGTTCCGGCTGCGGCAACGGCTCGCCGTCGGCTGGCAGCTTGGCCACGTAGTGCTCGACGACGGCCCACTGCGGGGAGAACCCGTCGGCCACGGCGGCGGGCACGCCGGCGGCCATCGTCGCGTCGATGGCGACGTCGATCGTGGCACCGGCCACGCCGAGGTCGAGGTCGGTGATGCCCATCCCGTCAGCGTCGTCGGACAGGCGCAGGTACTCCGCGGCGTCGTCGTGGACGAGCAGGTCGGTGGCCAGGCCCCCGAGGGTGCGGTCCACGTAGACGGCCACCACATGGTCCTTGTCCGCCGACCGGTGCCGGGCGACGAGGGCGACGTCGTAGCCGTCGCCGGTCTCGTGCTCCACACGGTGGGCGCTGCGGACCTCGGCCTGGCCCACGTCCATGGCCCAAGCAGGACGGGCGGGCAACGACGCACGCTCGAGGCGCTCGTGCAGCGGCCACGCCAGCCAACCGGGGTCGAAGGCGTCGAGCACCCACAGGAAGTCGATGACCACCCGGGGCGGTGACGCCTCGAGGTGGTGCAGGCACAGCTCGACGATGCCGTTGAGCAGCTCCTCGTGATCGGGCTCGCCCGGCCCGGGCGACGCAGATCCGGCCCCGAGCTGGCCGAGGAACTGGGAGATCTGCAGCTCGATCTCGAGCGGCGACCGGTCCCCCACCTGGGCGAAGTCCTCGAGGGCGGCCACGATGCCCTCCAACGGCGGAAGACCCGGCTCGTCCTCGGGCCACACCCGTGCAGGCGGGGTCACCCGTCCGCCACCGCCTCGACGCTTGCGCTTGGCCATCCGGCGACCCTACGCGCCGCAACTGTCAGCACCCATCTGCCATGATCGGGCCCGAGCCGACCTCGGCCTCGCGGATCACCTCCGCCTCCGGCGCCACCGGCGCCGCTCGCCGCCCCACCCGCACGGGATGAGACGGGCAGCCAGCTCCGAACGTCTGGAGGCACCGCCATGCCCGCACCGATGGGTGACCACCTCGCGACCGATGCGTCGCTCCACCTGCTCGCCGACCACCTCACCGACGCCCTGGCGACCGGCGAGCTCGAGCCCTGCCTGCTCCACGTCGCCACACCCGACGCCGATGGCTTCGACCTCGGTGTGAAGCCCCTCGACGGGCTCCACCCCACCGATGCGCTCCTGGGCACCACCGCCCCGGCGGAGTGGCACGCCGTCGGCATCGCCACCCATGGCTGGGCATACCACGTCGCCGAGCGGGGAGATCCGGCCCGGCGTCGCCACCGGGTGCACGTCGTCACCCTCCTGTCCCGCTCCGGCGAGCACGCCCACCGCACCCGCGCCGACGACGAGGACCTCGAGGAGTCGCTGGGCGGCGAGGCCCCGAGCGGCGAGCAGGTCGACCTGCTCCGGCGCGTGCTCGGCCTGCCCACCGATCCCCCACCGTGCGACCCGTCCACGTACTGGAGCATCGAGTGGCTCTCGGCGATCGTCGCGGCCGACCAGCCGATCGAGACCCTGTCCGACGCCGTCGTGCTCCACCCGGTGACCGAGCTGCTCCGGCGAGGGACCTCCATCGGCGGCGACGACCTGGTCGACGTGCTCACCGCCTTCCACCGGGTCCTCACGTGGGACCGCATGCGGGAGCTCGCCACCCTCGACCGCTTCTCCGTGCCCGAGCTCGGCCCCGAGGACGCCGCCTGGCTGGACGAGGGCTCCTTCGCCCGCTTCCTGCTCAACCGGTGCCCGCCCCTCCACCTGCTCAAGCGCCGGCTCGATGCGCACTGCTCCCCCGAGGCGGCCGACGACGTGCTCGACCTGCTCGACGACCTCGGCGTGCCCGACACGACCTGGCCCGACCTGGTCCGGCGGCCCCGTCCCGCAGCGTGATCGCCATCCACCACCGACTGCCCGTGGCAGATCTACCGTCGGGACATGGCCTGGTTCCGTCGCCGCACCCCCGAGACCCCGGCGCCGACCGAGGCCGCCGCACCAGCGGCGAGCCAGGAGCTGGTGCCGATGGTCTCGGGCCAGTCGCTCGAGCGCACCGAGCGCGCCCTGAAGATGCTGGCCACCCAGTCGGCCCAGCTCCACGGGCACGTGGTCCAGCTCGAGCACCGGGTCGACGCCCTGTCCGACGCCCTGCTCGACCGCATGGACGTGCCGAGCAACGGCGACCTGCTCGAGGCCCGGATGCATTCCGCCCGGGTCGCGGCCGAGCTGTCCCGCCTCGAGGTCAACCTCGCGGCCCGCCTCGACGCCGTCCGCGACGAGCTGCGGGCCGTCCAGGGCCGAGACGCAGCCATCGACCTGCGCGAGCTGACCCCCAACGACACCGGCTGGACGCCGGCGCGCTGAGCCGCTCCCGCTAGGCCTCCTCGGACTCCTCGTCCTCGGGGTTGGTGGCCTCGGTCTCCGACGGCGGGGACGTGGTCGTGGTCGTCGATGCGGCCAGCAGCTCGAGCGCCTCGGTCACCAGCTCCTGGGCCTCCTCGGTCAGGGACTGGTACTCGCCGAGGTCCCCGGCGGTCAGCGCCGCCTGGGCGTCCTCGTAGAGCGCATTGGCGTCCTCGAGCAGCCGTGCGGCGCGCTCGTCCACCGAGCCGGTCGGGTCGTCGGGGTCGAGCGGCGCGTTGGGGTCATCGGGGACGTCCACCACCTCACGGTCCTCGTCCACGACCTCCTCGAGGTCCGGCACCTCACCCAGCAGCTGGGTCAGCGCCTGCTCCAACGTGTCGGCGATCGCCACCTCCGACTCGTAGAAGGCGATGACCTTCTTCAGCTCGGGGATCCGGACCTGGTTGGACTCCACGTAGAACGGGCGCACGTAGACCAAGGACTCATCCACCGGCACGAGGATCAGGTTGCCGAGCTTCACGGTCGACTCACCGGTGCCGAGCAGCGTCTGGAGCTCCGACACGACCGGATCAGACTGCATGGCGTCAGCCACGATCGCCGGGCCGTCGGGCCGGTTCTGGCGGGGCATCTCGTAGGTGACCAGCTCGCCGTAGTTCTCGGGGTCCGACCGGGCCACCATGAACGCCGTCAGCAGCTGGTTGTCATCGGTCTCGCCGAACGGCACGAAGCTGCGCAGCATGACGAACTCGGCTTCATCCTCCCCGGGCAGCTGGGTGAGCAGGTAGTACGGGTCGACGCGGGCGCCCACCGACGGGCCGATCGGCTCGCCGGCGGCGTTCGTGGTCTGCGTGGCCGGGCCGGCGCCTGCGGTGCCTGGGTCCAGGGCGACGTTCCACGCATCGTTGTTGTTGTAGAAGGTCTGCGGGTCGTCCACGTGGTAGCGGGCCCACATGTTCGTCTGGATCCGGAAGAGGTCCTCCGGGTAGCGCAGGTGCTCGACGAGGTCGTCTGGCATGTCGGCGATGTCGACGAACAGATCGGGGAAGGCGCTGCGCCACGCCTGGATGATGGGGTCTTCGTCGTCGATCACGTAGAAGGTGACCGTGCCGTCGTAGGCGTCAACCACCGTCTTGACCGAGTTGCGGACGTAGTTCAAGCCCTTGTTCAGGCCGCTGGCGGCGGGCAAGCCGCCGTTGTCCGCGTCCTGCCCGTAGGGGAACCGGTCGGTCGTGGTGTAGGCGTCGATGATCCACTTCACCTCACCCTCGACGACCACCGGGTAGGGGTCGGCATCGAACTCGAGGAACGGCGCCAGCGTCTGGGCACGGTCGCGCACGTCGCGGATGTAGTGGATCTGGGAGTCGCTCGTGATGAAGTCGGTGATCAAGGGGTCGTACTGGCCGAAGCGCAGCGAGAACGCGATGCGGCGCAGGTACGAGCCGATGCCGACGCCGTCGGTGCCCTCGTAGCGGGTGAGCTGGGTCTCGTCGCCGATCTGGAAGTCCAGCTCGTCACGGCTGGCGCCGGTGATGCCGTAACCGCCCATGTTCTCGCCGAAGTAGATCTGCGGGCGCTCGAGCTCGAGGTCGGTGTTCTCCCGGACCGGCACCTGCTGGAGGAAGAAGTCGGGTCGGCCCTGCGGGGTCTTGGACGTGCCCGATGCCATGACCACGCCGTAGCCGTGGGTGTAGATGACGTGGTTGGCTTCCCAGGACCCGGTGGGGATGCCGGCCGTGTTGAGGTCGCGCACCGAGAGCACCACCTGGGTGGGTTCACCGTCGATGTCGTAGCGGTCAACGTCGACGTCGCTGAGCTGGTAGTACGGCAGCAGCTCCTCGAGGCGGGGGAACGTCTGGCCGAGCACGGTGGCCGAGGGGTCCCACAGGCGGATGTTGCGCACCGTGTTGCGGTTGTCGGTGAGGTCGACCTCGTCGGCATCTCGGTTCAGGTCGTAGTCGAAGCTGCCGACGTCGCCGAGGTCGAGCGCCTCGCGCGTGGCGGCGATGTTGCGCTCGATGTAGGGCTCCTCGGTCGAGGACTCGTTCGGCTCGACCTGGAAGCGCTGGATGAACTGGGGGTAGATGCCGCCGGCCACCACCGCGACCAGGCCCCAGAGGCCCACGCCGAGGATGGGCAGCACCCAGCCGCGGCGCCAGATGTTCACGATGAACAGGACGAAGCTCGCCGCCGAGATGAGGACCAGCAGGTTGAGCACCGGGAGCTGGGCGTTGACGTCGGTGTAGCCGGCGCCGTCGACGAAGCCGGTGCTCGAGGTGGTGAGCTCGAAGCGCTGCAGGTAGTAGCCCGCAGCCCGGATGAGCGCGAGGACGCCGAGCAGCACGGAGATGTGCGCCTTGACCTGCGAGGTCACCCGCGGGCCGACCGCACCGGGACCGGTGGGCTGGACCCGGATCCCGCCGTTGGCGAAGTGGGCGGCGACGGTGACGACGAGGATGATGAGGATCGAGGCGAACGCCCAGTCCGCGACCGAGGACAGGAAGGGCAGCCGGAAGATGTAGAAGCCGAGATCGGTGCCGAACTGGGCGTCCTGCTGGCCCCAGTCGCCGCCGTTGACGAAGAGCAGCCACGATCGCCACTCCTGGCTCATGCCGAGGCCGGCGATGAGGGCGAGGAACAGCGCCACGCCGATGCGCAGCAGGCCCGTGCGGTGCCCGATGGCGTCCCGGAAGCGCTCGAGCGCCTCCTGCTCCGGACCGGCCGGGGGGAACTTCGGCGCCAGCCGGTCGGCGATGTAGAGGTTGGCCCAGCAGATGGCGAAGAAGATCACCACGAAGATCGCGGCCAGGGAGATCTGGGCTCCGAGCACGCCACGCCAGACGTCGTCGTACCCGAGCGAGTCGAACCACAGGAAGTCCGTGTAGAAGCCGGCGATGCCGCGCAGCGACGTGACCAGGACGAAGAGGGCGACGGCCGCGACGATCAGGATCGTGCGTCCACGGTTCGAACCGGCCGGGCGCGGACGGCGCGCGGCGGGGCTTGGCATGTCAGAGGGTGGGCGCATGGAGGGCGCGGAGCCTACCGATGACTGGCGGGCTGGCCACCGCGAGTCGGGCCTCGAGGGCCTCGGCGGGTGGGGCTCAGCCCGTCACGAGGAGGCAGCGGCACCCGGGGTGGGCCTGTGGGCACGGGTCCCCGGTGGGGAAGGGCTCCCCCGCACCCACCTCGCCGGCCAGTGCGTTGTCCTGGGCGTCGGGGCACGGGCCCTGTGACGGGTCGATGAGCCACCTGACCCGGCCGTCGGGCTTTGCGGCGGTGAGGGTGCCGAGGGCGTAGGCCGAGAGCAGGGCGTCGTCGGCGACGGGCCCGATGTGCTGCACCTTCCACTCCCGGTACAGGGCCCGGAGGCGCTCGTCGAGCTCGTCGGGATCGCCGTCGACCTCGGACGCCGAGCGCTCCACCCGGCGGCGGAACGGCTCGACCAGCGCGGCGCCGAGGGCCCGGGCCAGCGCCGTGACGTCAGCCGCGACCTCGCTCCCGGCGGCCTGCCCGCCGGCGGTGGCCGCGGCCTGCAGGTGCTTCTCGGCCAGGCGGGCGTAGCCGTCGACCTGGACCGGGAGGTCGGGCAGCAGCTCGGCCGCGGTGGTGGTCCCGCTGCGTCGCAGCAGATCCAGCAGCTCGTTCTGCTCGTCGGCCAGCCGGCGCTTGAGCGCCCGGTTCAGCTTGGTCTCGAGCGGGCCGAGCGCATCAGCGCGGGCGAGCAGCGCGGGCTCGTCGGCGAGGAACTCGGCCGGCACCCGGTCGACGTCACCGCCGGGGCGGTCCTCGGCCTGCGCCTCCTCGGCGGGCTCGTCACCGGCGGCGACCGTGTCGCCCTCCACCGTGTCGTCCTCCACCGCGTCGACCGCTGCGACCGTGTCGTCATCCGCCGCCGCGACCGCGTCGGGCTCCACCTCGGCGGCATCGGTGCCGGCATCGACCACCTGGCGGGCCTTGGCGACGGACTCCTCCCGCTCGGCACGCAGCCGGGCGAACAGCTCGTCCACGTCGCCGCCGGGGGTGTGGGCATCGGCCTCGTCGGCGTCGAGCTCGGTGGCCTCGTGGTCCTCGACCTCCGCATCGGCCTCCGCCTCCGGCTCGGCCCCCGCTTCCGGTTCGGTCTCCTCGTCCGGCGCCGCGGGCTCGTCGACCGCGTCGTCGACGCCTTCGATGTCGGCTTCGGTCTCGGTGATCGGCGCCACGGTGTCGTCGGGCTCGACCGCATCGGCCTCGACCGCATCGGCCGTCGTGGTGGTCTCGGCCTCGTCGGGCTGGTCCTCGCCCTCGGACCGGTCCTCGTCGACCGTGCCCTCGCTGCCCGTGACCTCGCCGTCGTCGCCGTCCTCGTCGGCGTCCGCGGTCGGGGCGTTGGCCCCCACGATGCCGACGAAGCCGTCGGGCAGCTCCGGCTCGCCGGGGTCGGGCAGCGCATCGGCGAGCTGACCGGTGATGTCGTCGAGGTTCTCCCGCACCAGCCCGTAGGCGGCGAGGAGGCGCTCCCGGCCGTCGAGGAGCCGCTCGATGTGGTCCCGGGCGATGTCGCGGCGGCGCTGGAGGTCCTCGAGGATCCGGGTGCGGACCTCCTTGGCTTCGTTCACCATGCCCCGGCCCTCGTCGCGGGCCTCGGCCAGGATCGTCTCGGCCTCTTCCTCGGCCTCGGCGCGGCGGGCGTCGGCGGCGGCCCGTTCGGCCTCGATCGCCCCGGTGGCCTCGGCCCTCGTGCGCTCGGCGTCCTCGGCCGCCTCGGTGCGGATGCGCTCGGCCTCGGCGGTGGCCTCGGTGGTCGCCTGCTCGAGCGCGTGCTCGGCGTCGGTCGTGAGGGCGGTCGCGGTCGCCTTGGCCTCGTCGGTGAGCTTGTCGGCCTCGGCGGTGGCCTCCCGGATCATCCGGGCCGCGGACTCCTCGGCCTTGGACCGGATCTCCTCGGCGGCGCGCCGGGCGGTGGAGAGCACGGAGGCCGTCTCCGCGCCCACGAGCGACACCAGCTCGTCGTCGTCGAGGAGGGCCAGCTCGGGCGGCGGCGGCGCCGGGGCGGCGACCGGTGCGGCGGTGTCGATCTCGGCGATCCGCGCCTGCAGCTCGTCGACCAGCTCGTTGGTCGCTGCGATGCGCGCGGCGACGGTCTCCAGGAACTGGTCGACCGCTCGGGCGTCGTAGCGACGGGACGACCCCGGGAAGCGGACGTTCCGGAGATCGGCCGGATCGATGCGGGGGTCGTCGGTCATCGGGGAGCAACCCTACGCCTGCCCCTCCGGGCGCCGGTGGAGCCTCCGAGGACCCCCGCCCCGCCTGCGTCGACGCCCTACGAGGGGTCCAGACCCAGCACCTCGAGCAGCTCGACGAGCACGTCGGAGGCCGGTCCGACGACCGGATCCAGGATCCCGCCACCCGGCGCTGGCGCGGGCGGCGCTGTCGTGGTCGTGGTCGTGGTGGTGGTGGTGGTGGTGACCGTGCTCGGTGGGGTGGTGGTCGTGTCGCCGGGGTCGACGGTCGTCGGGGCGGCGGGCTGCGTGGTCGTCGGTGCCGCCGTCGCATCGTCGGATGCGCCGATGGCCAGCTCGATCGCGTCGAGCACGGGAGCCGAGCTCACGCCCTGGTCGAGGGCGACCAGGCCCCACGGTGCGCCGGCGTCACGGAAGGAGAAGACCTCCTGCCAGCGCTGGCGGGCGGTGCCCCGTCGACCCTGCACGGTGATGGCCGCGCCGACCAGCGTCTCGCCCGGCGGTCGGGCCGGGTCGAGCAGGTCCTCACCCAGCTCGCGCGCCTCCTCCAGGGCGGGCAGCACCGACCGGAAGAACGACATCGACCGGCCGTGCCCGGGCGGCAGGTCGCTGGTGTAGCCGCGGGCCAGCGCCTCGAGCTGTTCGCCGAAGGCGACCGCTTCGCCGAGGAAGCGCCGGTCCCACTCGTCGGTGCCGTCGTAGGTGATCGGCTCGGGCGCGGCGCCAGCCACGAGCACGAGGCGACGCAGCCCCACCAGCTCCGCCACGTCGCCGACCCCGGTCACCCGGGACCGACCCGCGTAGGCGCTCGCCACGAGGTCGTCGGCGTCCACGCGCAGCGCGCCCTGCGCGGTCAGCGTGGCCGTGTCCACCGACACCTGGGCGGGGAAGCCGTCGAGGACGAGGAGCTCGCCGCCGAGGACCCGGGGCGGCGCACCGACCGCCACGAGCGTGGCCGTGTCCTCCCGGGCCCGGAGCTCGTAGGTCGAGCCGTCGGCGAGCTCGAGGACCCCGGTGCCGGAGGTCATCGCCACCTGCTCCCCGAAGGCCAGCACCTCGTCCCCGTCGACCACCTCCCGGGTCGAGCCGTCGGCCGCCGTGACGGTCGCGGCGCCATCCACCTCGATGCGGGCGTGGTCGGGGCCGGGCCCGTGGGCGTCCTCCCGGAGCACCACGGCGAGCACCCCCGCGACGAGCACCAGGGCCGCGCACCCCGCGAGCACGGCCCGCCAAGTCATGGCCGGGGCGCGGGTCGATCCAGCGGCAGGACCATCCGCACGGTGGTGCCCTTGCCGACCTCCGACGTGCACGACAGGTCGCCGCCGTGGGCCCGCACGATGCGGCTGACCAGGGCGAGGCCGAGGCCGAGACCGCCGAAGCGGCGGGTCATGGAGCCGTCGGCCTGGGCGAAGTCCTCGAAGATGGACTCCCGGCGGTCCGGGTCGATGCCGACGCCCTGGTCGTCCACCGCGAGCACGAGTCGGGGCCCGGCGCCGTTCTCGTGCACCGACGCGCTGACGCGGATGCGGCCACCCTCGGGCGAGTACTTCACGGCGTTGTCGATCAGCTCGTCGAGGGCGACGTCGACGTAGCGGCGGTCGAGCACGGCCGGCGGCATGCGACGAGCGACCCGACGGGTGAGGCGGTGGGTGTCGGGCAGCCGGTCGTTCCACCGGTCGGCCAGGGCCTCGAGCAGCTGGCGGGCCTCGACCGGCTCCTCGTGCAGCTGCAGGCGGCCGGCGGCGAGGGTGGCGAACTGCACCAGCTGGTCGGTGACCCGGAGCAGCTTGCGGGCCGACTCGTGGATCTCGCCGGCGAAGCGCTTGGTCTGCTCGGGACCGAGGTCCCGGGTGGCGAGGATGTCGGCGTAGCCGAGGACGGGGGTCAGCGGGGTGCGCAGCTCGTGGCTCACGTTGGCGATGAAGTCGGTCTTCATCTGCTCGATCTCGCGCTCGCGGCGCACGTCGCGGAGCACGAAGACGGCGCCGGTGAGCATCCCTGCCGGACCTCGCAGCGGCCCGGCCGACACCGCCACCGGCACCGTGGTGCCATCGGTCCGGACCACGTCGAGGGCGGCCGACCAGGAGTCCACCACCGGCTTCACGAAGCGCGGCGTCACGTCGACGCCGTCCTCGCCGGTGATCGTGCAGGCCTTCGCCAGCGTGCGGCCGATCACGTCGCGGGCCGGCAGGCCGATGAGCTCCTCCGCCGAGGCGTTGAAGTCCGTGATGCGGCCCCGGTCGTCGACGGCGACGAGCGCCTCGCCCATGCCGCCGACCACGCCCTCCAGCCGGCCGCGCAGTGCGGACTCCTGGTCCGCAGCCGAGCGCAGGTCGTCGGTCATCGACTGCAGCGACGCGGCCATCTGGTTGAAGGTCGAGGCCAGGACGCCGAGCTCGTCCTCGGCGCCGACCTCGGCACGGGCCGACAGGCGGCCCTGCTGCAGCTCCCCGGTGACGGTGGTGAGCCGGCTCAGCCCGGCGCCGATCCGGTTGCCGGCGTAGCCGGCGAGGACCATGGCCAGTGCCCCCGCACCGAGCGCGACCAGGAACAGCAGCCGGAACAGGTCCTGGCGGGTGGCGTCGATGCTGTTCTGGGGCAGGTTGATGACCACTGCCAGCGTGGGGGTCCCGTCCTGGTCGACGGTGTCGGCGACGACGAAGCGATCACCGTCCACCGTCGTGCGCCGCTCGCCCTCGCGCAGGGCGTCGCCCGCCAGCTCCAGCGTCTCGGGCGCGCTGGCCTGGGGTCCGGCGACGGCGTAGATGCGGCGCCGGTCGGCGACGGCCATGCCGATCCCTTCGTCGACCGACTCCTGGTCCGTGATCCGGTCGGCCAGGAACTCGTCGTCGAGCCGGGACGTGACGACGGCGACGCCGAGGAACTCGCCTGCGGCGTCGGTGATCGGCGCGGCGCCGATGGCGTAGGCGCGGTTCCCGACGATGCCCACCGCCTCGGTGGGCACCCTCGCCTCGAGCACCTCGGCGATGGTCGCGTCTCCCAGCAGCGAGATCCGCACGGCGTCGGACAGATCGAGGGACGCAGCGAGTCGACCGTCGGCGCCGTGGACGGTGATGGGACCGGGGAAGCGCACCTGCAGGACCGTGGTGCGGATGTTCACGAGCGCATCGGTCAGCTCGGCCCGGGCCACCTTGACCTCGCCCGGTGCGGCGGCCGGGTCGGTGGCCGTCCGGATCTGCCCCGGCAGCTGGGCCATGATCCGGCCGGTGAGCTCCGCGGCCACGAGGGCGGAGCTGCTGGTGTCGGTGAAGACCTGCGACTCGGTCTCGGCCCGGGCTTCGTAGCGGCGGGCGGCCTCGTCCTCGACGTTCTCGGCGATCACGACCGACAGGGCGATGGACAGGACGGTGACGACGAGCAGGACGACCGTGGCCGCGGCCATGGCGACCCGGGCCGCGATGGCCCGGCGGGAGGCCAGCACCAGGCCGATGCCGAACAGCACGGCGCCGAGGCCTCGGGCCACGTCGCCGGCGGTCTCCAGCTCGGCGGCGACGAGTCCTTCGGCCGCGGCCAGCGCGAGCACGCCGGCGGCGGCTGCACCCTGGGCCCCACGGCCGACCCGCCAGCTGGCGATCGCCGCTGCGAGGCCGGCGATGCCGCCGAGGCGGAGCCCGACCAGCACCGGGTCGCTGCCGTCGTCGAGCAGGAGCGAGCCGTGCAGGAAGGCGGCTGCGGCGAGCGCCGTCGACCCGACGACCAGCAGGGCCCGCCCGAGCGCGCGGCGGGCCAGCAGCTCCGGGCGGAGGGCCGTGATCGCGATCGCGGCGATGGCGGCCATGAACAGCGTGAACTCGGCGGCGAACTGCAGCTGGGCCGCTTCCGTCGTCATGCCAGGCCTACCGGATCAGGGAAGGGTTCAGCCCACGTCGGCGGGGTTCCCCAGTCCACTCCCACCGAGGGATGCCAGCGCGTCGAGGGCATCCCCCAGGGTATCGACCGAGATCACCTCGAGGGCGTCTCCGGCTCGCTCGTGGGCCTCCTGGAACTCGCCACTCGGGACGAGGAACACGTCGTAGCCCTGGTCGATCGCCGCCGCGGTCTTCTGTCGGACACCGCCCACGTCGCCGACGTTGCCGGCCCCGTCGATCGTGCCGGTGACGGCGACGTCGAGGCCGCCGGTGAGCTCGCCGGGGGTGAGGACGTCGAGCACCGCGAGGGTGAAGGCGAGCCCGGCCGAGGGCCCGCCGACGTTGCCGCTGTCGATGTCGACGTCGATCGGGAAGTCGTAGGCGGGGCTCCGGGGCTCGAGCGAGATGCCGATGAGGCCGCGGGCAGGGTCGTCGGGCGATGCACCGAGCACCACGGGGACCTCGGCGAGGTCGCCGCCCTCGGCCGGTTCCACCGAGAGCACGACCGTCTCGCCGGGGGCCCTGGGCCCCATGATGCGGCTCACGTCGTCGATGTCGTCGAGCGGTTCGCCGTCGATGGCGACCACGGAGTCGCCCCGCTCCAGCAGGCCCTCGCCCGCGGAGCCCTCCTGCACGCCGACGACAACGACCCCGTCGATGGTGACCGGCACCTCGTAGCCCAGCTCCAGCAGCGCGACCCGGATGGCGTCCTGCTTGGAGGTGTCCATCAGCTGCAGGTTGAACTGGCGGTTCTCCTGGGGCGAGCGGTCGCCGAGGATGAGCTCGTCGGCCACCACCTGGACGTCGTCGTCGAACCAGGCCCACACGTAGGACGCCACGGTCGACTGGCGCAGCGAGACCGTGGTGAAGGCGATCTCGCCGGCGGGCGGGTGGACCTCGACGCCCTCGCCGACGTCGACCAGGTCGGTGGTGGGGCGGGCCGATCCGGGGCGGAACTCGAAGTGCCCGATCTGCACCGTGAACGCCGCGAACAGCGCGGCCGCCGTCCCCAGCAGGGCGACCGCGGCGAGCCACCACGGCCACGTGCGCCGCCGCGACACCGGGGCATCGGGAGGGTCGGGGATGGTCCGGTCGTGCTCACGGGTGCCGACCGCCCCCGGTACGCTCTCGTCCTCGGTGCTCACTCTCATCCTGCTCGTGGTGCTCGGCGGTGGCGCCGGCCTGTTGGCCGTGTGGCTGGTCGACGCCCGCGGGCTCTCGCGTCTGCTGGGTCGGTTCGCTCCGGGCAGCCTACGGCCCACCCGGCGGGGTGGCACGACGGCCACCCCGCCATCCGGCACCTCCGCAACCGAGCCGGCGCCGGCGGCACCCGGTCCCGAGCAGGCGGCGTTCGAGCCGGTCGGGACGCCGCTGGCACCCCTCCCGGCGTCGGCTCCGGCCGGCCGCCGGGGCCAGAAGAAGATCCCGTCCGCCTACACGGCGGTGGAGGGCACCTACCGGGAGGTCGCCCGGGTCCCGCTGTGGCGCAAGCTCGTCAGCCTCGTGTTCCTCCTCCTCACCCTGGCGGTCATCGGTGTGGGCATCGCCGCGGTCGCCGGAGCCGCGTTCGGCCTGGTCGCCGAGCTGGTCGACGGCGCCGTCGGTTGAGCCGCGACGCCGCCACCCGCCGGCGCGACGCGGCCGTCGCCGGGCACACCGGCGACGAGGCCACCGCCCGCTCGCTGCTCTCCGACGAGGACCACAAGGTGCGGGCCACGGCCCTGGCGGCGCTCGACCGGATCGGCGCGCTGGGCGACGACGAGCTGGCGGCCGCGCTCGCCGACCCGGCCCCCGGTGTCCGCCGGCGCGCCCTGTCGCTGATCGCAACCCGACCGGGCGATCGGCCGCCTGCCGCGCTGGCGCTGCTCGAGGACGACGACCCGGTCGTGGCCGAGACCGCGGCCTGGGCCGCCGGCGAGCGCCAGCCCCCGGAGCCTGGCGCGGCGGAGGCGCTGGCCCGGTTGGCGACGGAGCACCCCGAGCACCTGGTCCGGGAGGCCGCGGTCGCCGCCATCGGCGCGCTCGGCGACCCGGTCGGGTTGCCGGCCGTGCTCCTCGCCCTGGAGGGTCGGGCCACCCTCCGGCGGCGGGCTGTCCTCGCCCTCGCCGCCTTCGAAGGACCCGAGGTCGATGCCGCCCTCGAGCGCGCGCTGACCGACCGCGACCGCCAGGTCCGCCAGGCCGCCGAGGACTTGCTCGCCTGACGGCAACCCAGCCCGGACGCGGCGGTGGCCGGCCCCGAGGGGCCGGCCACCGTCCGGTTCGTCAGCTCAGGTGAGCCCGAAGGAGGAGATCAGCCCCCGACGGAGCCGGTCTGGCCCTCGATGTTGATGAGGTCGCCGACCGGCTCGTAGCGGCCCAGCTCCTCGCCCTCCGCCGGCGGGACGTATTGCACGAACTGCGCGGCCTCGACGAGATAGGCGTCGCTGGTGCCGTTGGTCTGGTAGGTACCGCCGTCGAGCCCCAGGGGGTTCGAGAAGTCGGCGTTCCAGACGGCCCGCATGAGGTTGACCCGGTTCAGGCCACCCTCCATCTCGGCGGCGGCGCGCAGGGTGTTCTCCACGGTGTGCGCGAAGATCACGCCGGTGTAGAACGAGCCCTCGTCAGGGTTGAGGCCAGCGGCCTCGAGCGCCTCGCGGGCGGCCATGACGTCCTCGTCCTCGAGCTCGCCGGCCTCCTTGGCGGTGGCGGCGACGAGCACGCCATCACCGGCCGGGTCGATCGGCGCGAAGTACGTGGCGATGCCCTGGCAGGTGTTGGACAGGATCACCTGCGGCTGCCAGCTCGACTGGGCGATGGCGGCCATCGCCTGCGGGCACGGCGCCCCGGTGGTGCCGAGGAGCACGACGTCGGCGTCGGAGGACGCCAGCGTGGTGATCTCGCTGGTGACGTCAGGAGCAGCCGGGTCGTGGCGGACGCTCTCGACCAGATCGATGTCGCACTCGTTGACCGTCTCTTCGTAGGCCAGACCGAAGTCGTTGTCCATGAAGAGGGCCGCCACCGTGGCGTCCTCGCCGATCTCCTGGTTGACGTAGGTGCACCACAGGTCGGCCTCGGTGTTGTAGCCGAGCAGGCCGCCGATGGTCCACGGGTACTCAGCCGGATCACCCCAGGCCGGGAAGCCGGTGGAGTTGAACAGCATGGGCATGCACTCGTCGCTGACGAGGTCGCGGACGGCGAGCACGTTGGCCGTGCCGACCATGTAGGTCATGGCGAAGGGCTCCTCGGTCTCGAGCGAGTCCTCGACGTTGCTGAGGGTGCGGGCCGGGTCGTAGGCGTCGTCGGACGAGACCAGGTTGATGGTGCGGCCGTCGATGGGCTCCATCTGGTCGAACCAGGCGCGCATGCCGTCGTCGAGGCCACCGAGGGCAGCCACGGGCCCGGACTCGGGCAGGCTCATGAACAGCGTGATCTCGTCGTCGGTCAGGCCGGCTTCGGGATCCCAGTCGGAGGGGCAGTCGTCGGTGTTGATGACGGTGCCCTCGGCGACCTCGATCTCGCCCTCCATGGCGCCGGAATCGCCGTCGTCCTCGCCGCCGTCGTCGCCGCCGTCGTCGGCGGTGTCCTCGGTGGTGTCGTCGGTCGCTGCGTCGGTGTCGTCGTCGTCGTCACCGCAGGCGGCAGCGACGAGCGACAGCGCCAGCAGCATGGCGAAGATCCGCCACAGTCGGGATGCTCTCACGTTGTTTCTCCTTGGTTGGTTTGCTGTGCAGGGGCGGACACGGGAGCCGATTCGGCTCCGTCGTCCCGGTCGAGGATGCGCTTGGCCTGTTCCTCGTGAGGATCATCGTCGGGGAGGGTGGGATCGTCGTCGACGTCGAGCGCCGTCTTCCCGCCGTGGCGGGACATCTTCCCGCCCGTGGCATCACCCGTCGCCACCACGACGTCGTCGCCGGCGACCTGGCGGTCGGGCACGATCTGGACGAAGCGGGCCCGGATCTTGCGCATGCCGTAGACGATGCCGCCGGGCAGGAAGAAGGTCAGCACGATGAGCAGGACGCCGAGGATGAACAGGCCGGTCGGCCCCCGGAGGAACCGCTCGGGCACGCCGGGTACCGACTCGATCTGGGCGGACCACACCGGGACGAAGACGATGACGATGCCTCCGATGATCGCTCCGCTCAGGGTGCCCACGCCGCCGACCACCAGGCCGACGATGAGGAAGATGGCCAGGTTGATGCCGAACACGTCGGGGGCCACGAAGCCGATGGCCATGGCGTACATGGTCCCGGACAGGCCGCCGAGCATGGCGCTGAACCCGAAGGTGAGCGTCTTGGTCATCGGGACGTTGACGCCGTTCACGGCGGCGCCGGTCTCGTTGTCGCGGATGGCGATGATCGAGCGGCCGGGCCGGCTGTAGATGAGGTTGCGCGCCACCCAGAAGGCGGCAGCGGTGAGGGCGGCGAGCAGCAGGTACACCCACACGGCGTCGGCCTCCCGGCCGCTCACGCCCTCGCCGTAGGCCCACTCGCCCACCAGCGGGATGGAGGAGAGGAAGTCGCCGATGGGTTCGATGGGCACCCAGCCCGGGGCGTCGAGGTCGGACTCGATCCGCTTGCCGTTGGCGCCGCCGGTGCGGTCGCGGAGCTGCTCCATGCGCACGATCGACGGGAACACCGCGGCGAGGCCGAGGGTGGTTAGGGCCAGGTAGAGGCCCTTGATCCGCAGCGCCGGCAGGCCGATGAGCATGCCGATGACGAAGCAGACGGGCAGGACGACGACGAGCGTCGCCAGGAAGGACCAGCCGTCGTCGGTCACGAGGGTGGCGGTGACGTAGCCGCCGACGCCCATGAAGAAGCTGTTGCCCAGCGAGATCTGGCCGTTGTACCCGACCAGGATGCCGAGGCCGAGCACGCCGACCATGTAGGCCACGGCGTGGTTGAGGTTGCCGAGGCTGAACGTGAGCGTGGACTCGCCGATGCTGAACGCCGGCGTGTGGGCGGCCCAGAACGGCGCGGTGATGGCGATGAAGGCGAAGATCGCCCAGGGGACGTACCGGTAGACCCGGTGGGCGGTGGAGCCCTCGGTGATGGGGCGTGGCTGGCTCATACTCGCTCCACCGCCTTCGACCCGAACAGGCCATTGGGTCTGATGACCAGGACGATGATGATCGCCACGACCGCGGCGGCCAGGCCCATCTGGTTCGGGATCCAGTCGACGTAGCCCACGACCATGGACTCGACGAGGCCGAGGATGATGCCGCCGGCCAGGGCACCCCAGAGGCTGTCGAGCCCCCCGAGCACCGCGGCGGCCGCGGCGAAGATCAGCACCCGCTGGGCCCAGGTCGGGTCGAGCTGGCGGAACGGGTCGGCGACGAACAAGGCCCCGGCCAGGGTGCCGACCGCGGTGGCCAGCATCCAGCCGAACTGCAGGGTGGGTCCGGCCCGCACGCCGACCAGGCCGGAGGACTCGAGGTTGGACGACACCGCACGGAAGGCGAGGCCGATCTTGGTCTTCTTCAGCAGCAGCGTGAGCAGGACGAGCAGGACGAGCACCGTGGCCATCGTGCCGACCGTGTACCAGCGGAGCCGGGCGATGCCCATGCTCCACACGTCGCCCTCGGGGAACATCCGGGGGAAGCTGCGGGGGTCGAAGCCCCAGATCATGCCGGCCACCGCGTTGATCACCAGGAACAACCCGAGGGTGATGATCACCAGGGGCAGGTGGTCGGCCGGGTCGAACGGCCGGATCAGCACCCGTTCGATGCCGGCAGCCAGCACCGCCGAGAGCAGCATCGCGAGGACGATCGCCAGATAGAGCGGGATGCCCTGCTCGATGGCCAGGATGTAGGCGAAGAACGAGCCGAGCATGGCCAGCTCGCCCTGGGCGAAGTTGATCAGCGTCGTGGCCTTGTAGATGAGCACGAGCGCCACGGCGATCACTGCGTAGGTGGCGCCGGAGGAGAGCCCGTCGAACAGGCGGGCGAGGAAGAGCTCCACGGAGTCAGATCTCCTGTCGGGGGTGGGAGGTGGTGGTCATGGGCTCAGTACCCGAGGTAGGCGGCGCGCACGGCGTCGTCGCTGCTCAGCTCGTCGGCCGTGCCGCTGAGCACGATCCGGCCCGCTTCGATGACGTAGCCGCGATCAGCGATGCCGAGGGCGAGGTTGGCGTTCTGCTCGACGACCAGCATCGTCGTGCCGAACTCCTCCCGGATCGACTGCAGGTTGCGGAACACGTTCTGCACGATCATCGGAGCGAGCCCGAGGGAGGGCTCGTCGAGCAGGAGCAGCCGGGGCCGGCCCATGAGGGCCCGGGCCACGGCCAGCATCTGCTGCTCGCCGCCCGAGAGGGTGCCGGCCTGCTGCTGGCGGCGCTCCCCCAGCACGGGGAAGACCTCGTACCAGCGGTCGATGTCGGAGCGGATCTCCTTGTCCTTTCGGACGAAGGCGCCGACCTGCAGGTTGTCCTCGACGGACAGGTCGGCGAAGGTGCCGCGGCCCTGCGGGACGTGCGCGACGCCGAGGCGGGCGACGTCGGCCGACTTCTTGCCGACGATCTCCTTGCCGTCGAGGCGGATGGAGCCGGTCGTGTCGACCAGGCCGCAGATCGCCCGCATCGTGGTGGTCTTGCCGGCGCCGTTGGCCCCGAGCACCACGACGACCTCGCCGTCGCGCACCTCGAGGTCGATGCCGTGCAGCACCCGGACCATGCCGTAGGCCGCGTGGACGTCGGAGACCTGCAGGATGGGCTTGCCGGTGGATGCAGGCGACCCGGCGGGGCTGGTGGTCGCGTCGGTCACGCCGGTGCCCCCAGGTAGGCCTCGATGACCCGCTCGTCGCGCTGGATCTCCGAGGGCAGGCCCTCGGAGATCTTGGAGCCGAAGTCGAGCACGACGACCTTGTCGGAGATTCCCATCACCATGTGCATGTGGTGCTCGACCAGCAGCACGGTGAGGTTGCGGTTGTCCCGGACGGTCTTGATGACCGAGGCCAGCTCGTCCACCTCGCTGTGGGTGAGGCCGCCGGCCGGCTCGTCGAGGAGCAGCAGGCGGGGATCCGACACGATGGCCCGGGCCAGCTCCACCCGCTTGAGCGTGCCGAAGGGCAGCCCGGCGGCGGGGTGGCGGGCGAAGGCCTGCAGGTCGAGCTCCTCGAGGACGGCGTGGGCCTTCTCCCGCAGCTGGCGCTCCTCCTTGCTGAGCCCGAGGCGCAGCGACGCGGTGAGGAACGACTGCTTGGACGTCGTGTGCATGCCGACCATGACGTTCTCGAGCACGCTCATGCCGGGCCACAGCGCCAGGTTCTGGAAGGTGCGGGCGATGCCGACCCGTGCGATCGTGTGCGGGGCGAGGTGGATGAGGTCGTCGCCGTCGTAGGTGATGTGGCCCTCGGTGGGGTCGTACACCCGGCTCACCACGTTGAAGAGCGTGGTCTTGCCGGCGCCGTTGGGGCCGATCAGCGCACAGATCTGGCCTTCGTCGATGGCGAACGACAACCCGTCGAGGGCGACGACGCCGCCGAAGCGGACGGTGACGTCGGAGACGTCGAGTAGTGCAGCGATGCTGTTTTCCCCCTGGAACGGCCCGCCGGAGCGGGCAGTCTTGCGTCCGCAGCGCCCCCGTCCCGAGCGGGACCTACTGGACGCTGCGTCATTAGCGGGCCGCAACCTACACCGATCGCCGGCCGGCGTCGACGCATGTCACACCTTCGACGTCCGATTGGGACGGGTTCGACCTGCTACGTCCCCCGACGGAACCATGACGATGCGGTGACAGCGCGGCCCGGACGGCCTGCTCAGACGGCCCGCCCGCCCATGAACATCACCTTGAGGTCGTCGTAGGCCTCCACGCAGCGCCCGGCGCCGAGCACGACCGACTCGAGCGGCTGCTGGACCAGCTGCACCGGGATGTCGGTCTCCACCGAGATCCGTCGGTCGAGGCCCTGCAGCATCCCGCCGCCGCCGACCAGCTGCATGCCGGTGCTGATGAGGTCGTCGGCCAGCTCCGGCGGGGCCTGGCCGAGGCAGGCGATGACCGAGTCGACGATGGCGGTGACCGGCTCGCTGATGGCCTCGCGCACCTCGGGCTTGGAGAGGATCACGGTCTTGGGCAACCCGGACATCAGGTCCCGGCCCCGGACCTCGGCCCGCACCTCGTCGTCGATCGGCCAGGCCGAGCCGATGGCGATCTTGATCTCCTCCGCCGTGCGCTCGCCGATGGCGATGCCGTACTCCCGACGCACGTAGGACTGGATGGCGGCGTCGATGTCGAAGGAGCCGACGCGCACGGCCTGCAGGGCGACGATGCCCCCGAGGCTGATCAGCGCGGTCTCGGTGGTGCCGCCGCCGACGTCGATGACCATGTTGGCCACCGGCTCGTGGATCGGCAGCTCGGCCCCGATGGCGGCGGCCATGGGCTGCTCGAGGAGCTGCGCGTCGGCCGCACCGGCCCGGCGGGCGGCCTCGGTGACGGCGCGGCGCTCGACCTCGGTGATGGCCGACGGCACGCAGATGACCACGCGGGGGCGGTTGAAGCGGTTCACCCCGGCGCGCTGCAGGATCAGGCGGATCATGCGCTGGGTGATGTCGAAGTCGGTGATCGCGCCCTGGCGCAGCGGCCGCACGGCGATGATGTAGCTGGGCGTGCGCCCGATCATCTGCCAGGCCTCCCGGCCCATGGCGAGCACGTCGCCGTTGCGCTTGTTGAGCGCGATCACGGTGGGCTCGTTCATGACGATGCCCTGGCCCTTCGCGTACACGAGCGTGTTCGCGGTGCCGAGGTCGATGGCGAGGTCGCGCGCCACGGCTACTCGACGTCCTGGGGTGGCGAGTCGGGGTGGTGGTCGTCGGGGCCCCGGCGGTGCTCGGGCGGCGGGGCGAGGGCGCGCATCTCGCGCCGGAACGAGCGGATGCCGGACTCCATGGAGCTCTCGGGCCGCCCGCGGTAGGCCAGCACGCTGACGCCCACGACGACGATGACCACGATGACGAGCAGGAACGGGATCATCCGTCGGCCTCGGGCCCGGGCACGAGGGCGGGGTCCTGCAGGTGCTGGGCCTCGAGGCCCCAGCTCTCGCCCCCGTCCCAGCGCTCCTTCTTCCAGATCGGCACCGACTGCTTGAGGGCGTCGATGCAGAACCGGGCCGCGGCGAAGGCCTCGTCCCGGTGCGGCGCCGACACGGACACGACCACGGCGGCGTCGGTGACGGCGAGCGGGCCGATGCGGTGCAGCAGGGCGATGTTGCCCACGGTCGCCCACCGGGCGCGGGCTTCGGCGGCGACGCGGGCGAGGCGGGGAACGACCTCGGTCTCGTAGGCCTCGTACTCCAGCAACTCGACCCCGGGACGACCCTCGCTGTGGTCCCGGGCCGTGCCGACGAAGGTGACGACCCCGCCGCAGTCGGGGCGCACCGCCCAGTCGGTGGCCACCTGCACCGGCAGGGGCGCCTCGGTGAGCGCGAACCAGTCGTGGCCGCGCGCCGGAGGCTCGGGGGTGGCGGAGGGGATCATCTGGTCCAAGACTACGATCCGGCGCGCAGAACAGGTGAAGCGCCGGCGGGGCGACGTCCACGACCCGCGAGCCGTCGGTAGGGTCGCTCCGGTGCCCCCGCTGCTTCCGGGCGATCCCGGCGACGGGCACGGCGAGGACGCACACGACCCCGATGACGTCGGGTACACCCCGCCGCTGCCCCCAGAGGACCGGTTGTGGCGCCACCCGAGCGAGGTGGCGTCGGGACGCGCGGTCCCCGCGGCGGCCCCGCCGCGCCCGGGGATCGACCGGCGCACCGCCGGGTTGATGCTGGTGTCGGGCATCGCCGGCGCCACCCTCGCCGTGGGCGCCGTGGCGGCGCTCGGGGGCTTCGACGAGCGCGTCGTGGAGCGCCAGGTCGCGTCGCAGACCTCGGTCCTCGACGGCGTCGAGGGCGGTGTGGCCGACGTCGCCCGCCGCACCGCCCCCTCCGTGGCGGCCCTGCTGGTCCACCGCGGCGAGGAGCAGACCCCGGCCAGTGCCGTGGCCTGGCGCCCGGACGGCTACCTGGTGACCGACGGGCCCTCGATCGCCGGCGCCGACGAGATCGACGTGGTCCTCCACGGCGGCGAGGCCGCCATCGCTCGCCTCGTCGGCATCGACGAGGTCACGGGCATCGCCGTCCTGCAGGTCGACATCGAGCTCGACGCCCCCGAGCTGGCCGTCGAGGCCGATCCGGTCGCCGTGGGGTCGCTCGCCGTCGCGGTGGGCGCCTCCCCCGCCGGCGGCTGGGACCTCACCGTGTCCTCGGGTGTCGTGTCGGCGGTCGGGAAGCGGCTCGAGTCCGGCGACGGCGCCACCCACCACGGGATGATCCTCGTGGACAAGGCCTTCGCTCCCGGGACGGCGGGCGGTGCGCTCGTCGACCAGCGGGGCGGCATCGTGGGCATCATCAGCGGTGCCAGCGCCTCGAGCGGTGGCGCCCGTTTCGGCGTGGCGACCCCGATCGACCTGGCCCGCCACGTCGTCGACCAGCTCGTCGAGCACGGGCGGGCCGAGCACGTCTGGCTCGGCCTGCGCGGCACCGACCTCGACGTCGACGAGGCGATGGACATGGGCCTCTCCGGGGGCGCGCTGGTGGAGGCGACCGACGACGGGCCAGCCCGACGTGCCGGCATCGAACCCGGCGATGTGGTCATGTCGGTCGACGGCGACCCGACCCCGACCATGTCGGCGCTCATCGCGGTCCTGCGCCGGCACGTGCCCGGCGACGTCGTCGTGCTCGAGGTCCACCGGGACGGCGAGGCCCGCGAGGTGCAGGTCACGCTGACCCGGAAGGGCTGATCAGCGCAGGGTCCGCCGCACCGCAGCGGCAGCGGCGACGCCGCCGGCGACCAGCACGGCTGCGGTGGCACCGAGCGCCAGCTCCTGGCGGCGCTTCGGGGAGATCTGGGCCCACGGCGCGGCGTCGTGCCCGGCGACGTAGACCTCCTCGTTGGTCATCGTCGGCGTCCAGCCCAGCGTCCGGATCCGGTCGTTGGCCACGACCCAGGAGTCGGTGACGAAGGGGACGAAGCCGGGCGGGGTCGGGGCGAGGCGGTACCGCCAGCCGATGGCGGTGAGGCGGCGGGCCAGGGGCGCGGGCAGCGGCACCCGGGGGGCGCCGCCGACCAGGGCGCGGATGCGGTCGGCGGGGATGGCCCCGTCGGGCGCCACGTTGAAGGCGCCCTCGGCGCGGGCGCGCCGGACGGCGTCCACCGCGGCGACGACGTCGTCCACGTGCACGAACTGCGCCGGGGACGCCCCGTCGGCCGGGGCCACCACGCGCGCCGCGGCCAGCACCCGGCCCAGCTCGTCGGGACCCTCGTCCGAGACGGTGACGCTCGGACGCAGCACGGCGACCGCGACGTCGGGGTGCGACGTCGCGAAGGCCCGCAGCTGCTCCTCGATGCGCACCCGCATCTGGACCCACGGGGTCTCCGGGTTGGGGCGCAGGTCGGCGGCTTCGGTGAGGGGCACGGGGTTGTCCGGCCACGCGCCGTAGACGGTCGCCGAGGTGCGCACGACGAGCTGGTCGACGTGGGATCGGTCCAGCGCCTCGAGGAGCCGGGCGGTGGCCACCAGGTCGTGGTCGGACGACGTGGCCTCGAGCGGGTCGGAGGCGGCCAGGTGGCAGACGACGTCGATCCCGTCGAGGAGGTCGTCGAGGTCCGCCTCCCGCAGGTGCTCGCGGCGGATGTCGAGGCGCTCGCGGCGGGGGGCGCCCCGGCCGCTGTCGGGCAGGTGGACGCGGCGGCGGTCGATGGCGCGGACGAGCTCCACGTCGGGATCGGCGGCCAGCAGGGCGCACAGCCGGCGGCCGACCGGGCCCGCTGCGCCGGTGACCGCGATCCGTGCCATCGCCCTACCATGGCCGTGATGAGCGGCTTCGGTCCAACCGGTGACGACAACCCCTTCGAGGGCATGCCGTTCCTCGGCGACCTCGGGCGCATGCTCGGGGGCATGGGGGGCGCAGGCAGCGGCCTGCAGTGGGACGCGGCCCGCCAGATGGCCATGCAGGTCGCGTCGGGCGGCGAGTCCGAGCCCAACATCGACCCCATCGCCCGCATGGACGTCGAGCAGCTGGCCCGGGTGGCCGACCTCCACATCGCCCAGAAGACCGGGCTGTCCACGTCGATGACCGGCCGGGGTGTGCAGGTCGTGCCCGTCACCCGCATGCAGTGGGTGCAGCGCAGCCTCGACGCCTACAAGCCGCTGTTCGAATCCCTCGCCTCGTCCCTGTCGGCCGCCCCGGAGGCGCCGTCGGACCCGGCCGAGCAGGGCGACCCCTTCGCCGCCATGCTCACCCAGATCATGGGGTCGATGGCCCCGATGATGCTCGGCGTCACCGCCGGCGGGATGATCGGCCACCTGGCCCAGCGCAGCTTCGGCCAGTACGACCTGCCGATCCCGCGCGACCCCTCCGACGAGCTGCTGCTGGTGCTGCCCAACGTCAACGCCTTCGCAGACGACTGGTCCATCGACCGCAAGGACCTCCTGCTCTGGCTCTCCATGCACGAGATCGCGCACCACGCCGTGCTCGCCGTGCCCCACGTCCGGGCCGCCCTGGAGCGCGGCCTGCGCGAGTACGCCGCCGGGTTCCGACCCGATGCCAGCGGGCTCTCCGACAAGCTCGGCACCGTCGACATGTCGGACCCGCAGGCATCGATGGCCGAGCTGCAGGACCTGTTCGGCGACCCCGAGGTCGTGCTCGGCGCCATCCAGACCGACGCCCAGCGCGCCCTGCTCCCTCGCCTCGAGGCCCTCATCGCCATGATCGAGGGCTACGTCGACCACGTCATGGACGCCGTCGGCACCGGGCTGATCTCCAGCTACGGGATGATCACCGAGGCCGTCCGCCGGCGCCGGGTCCAGGCCGACGAGTCCGACCGGTTCGTGGCCCGCCTGTTCGGCCTCGAGCTGGGCCAGGCCACCTACGACCAGGGCGCGGCCTTCATCGACGGCGTGGTCGAGCGGGAGGGCTTCGACGCCCTCGATGCCCTGTGGAAGGGCGAGTCGTTCCTGCCGACGCCGGCCGAGATCGAGGCACCCGGCCTCTGGCTCGCCCGCATCGAGATCGACACCGAGTAGCCCTTCGCACCCCCGCGATCGACCAGATCCGGTCGGGCACGGGGGTGCCAACGCTCAGGTGACGTCGACGATCTCGGTCTGCAGGTGGCCGTCGTCGCAGGTGACGATGCCGATCGTGTGGGTCGGCGCCCGCCGGCGCTGGGTCGGCGACCCCGGGTTGAGCAGGCGCTGGCCGTCGACGCCGACGACGTCCACCGGCTGGTGGCTGTGGCCGAAGACCACCAGGTCGGCGTCGGGGAACCAGCGGCGCATCCGCCGCTCCCGGCCCTTGGTGGTGCCGCTGTCGTGCACCATGGCGATGCGCACCCCGTCGACGATCTCCTCGGTGCGCTCGGGCAGGATGCCGAGCAGCTCGTGGTCGTTGTTGCCGAGCACGGCCTCCACCGGGGCGAACCCGGCCAGCTCGTCGAGCAGCTCGGGGACGAGCACGTCGCCGGCGTGCCAGATGGCATCGGCCCCGTCGAGGTGTGCGTAGACCGCGTCGGGCAGGCGTCGGGTGGAGCCCCGGGCCACGTGCGTGTCGGCGAGGACGACGATGCGGGTGCTCACGCATCCTCCACGACGGTCGGGTCGTCACCGGGGCGGGGCGGGGTGGCGATGGAGGGGGGCACGCTGGGCGCCACGGTCGTCGCATCGCCCGACGCGGCCCGTCGCGCCCGTTGGACCCGCCTCTGCACGACGTCGCGCATCCCCTGGGAGCCGGCGGCGTAGGACGCGCCCGCGAACGCGGAGACGCCGGCCACGAGCAGGAAGCCGAGCCACATCGGCATCGGGATGATGCCGAGCACCGCGCCCGCGACCCAGACCAGCTGGAAGCGGGTCTCGAAGCGGGCGAAGGAGCGGCCCCGGTTGGCGTCGGGGGCGTCGCGCTGCACGATCGAGTCGAACGCCTGCTTGGCGGCAGCGGCGCCGATGCCGACGGTGACGGCGATGAGGGCGGCGCCGGGCAGCGCACCGAGCCACGCCGCGATGACGGCCAGGACGGCGACGACCACGAGGAGCACGCTGATGATGCGCTCCTCGGAGGTCTGGCGGCGCAGCGCCGGCGCGAGCGCCGCGCCGGTGAGGGACCCGACGGCGGAGAGCGCGAGGACGACGCCGAAGTGCCACGTCGGCGAGCCGTCGGTGCGCAGCGAGAAGGCGAGCAGGAAGGTGAGGAAGCCGACGATGCCGCGCAGCAGGGCCATCGCCGACGCGGCCAGCAGCACGCCCGCGCCCCGCAGCTCGGCCTTGGCCTCGGCGCTCTCCGGCTCGGTGGCGATCTGGACCTTCGGGACCCCCCAGGCCACGACCACGCCCACGGCGAACACGATCGCGGCGAGGGCGAGCACCCACTCGCTCCCACCGAAGCGCAGCAGCAGCGCGCCGGGCACCGCCGCCACGAAGCCCACGATGCCGCTGATGAGGGACAGCTTGGAGTTGGCCTCGACCAGGCCCTCGTGGGAGTGCACCACGGTGGGGACGAGGGCCGACTTGGCGACGTGGTAGCTCTTGGCCAGCACCAGGAGGGCGAACGCCTCCGGGAACAGCAGCAGCGAGTCGACGTCGCGCACCATCAGCAGGCACACGAAGGCGCGCAAACCCGACGAGCCGATCACCATCCAGCGGCGTCCGCCGGTGGCGCGGTCGAGGGCCGGGCCGACGAGGGGGGCGACGACGGCGAAGGGCGCCATCGTCAGCGCGAGGTAGAGGAAGACCTCGCCGCGGGCCTGGTCGACATCGATCGAGAAGAACAGCGTCCCCGCCAGCGCGATGGCCACCAGGGTGTCGCCGGCGACGGCGATGGCGTGGGCCCGCGCCAGGCGACCGAAGGGCGTGACCTCGAAGGCCTCGGCTCCCTTGCGGGGGGCCGGGAGGGGGCGCCAGCCGTCGGATGCCATCGATCGCATCGTAGGGGCGCGCCTCGGGCGATCCGACCGCACGGCCGGGCCGGCTCAGGCTTCGAGCTTGTAGCCCAGGCCTCGGATGGTGACGATGCGCTCGGGGTGCGCCGGATCGTCCTCGACCTTGCTGCGCAGGCGCTTCACGTGCACGTCGAGGGTCTTGGTGTCGCCCACGTAGTCCGAGCCCCACACCCGGTCGATGAGCTGCTCGCGGGTGATGACCCGGCCGGCGTTGGCCAGCAGCACGTGCAGCAGCTCGAACTCCTTCAGGGGCAGCTGGACCTGCTCGCCCCGGATCCGGACCTCGTGGCGCTCGGGGTCGAGCGCGATGTCGTCGATCTGGAGGGCGTCCGTCCCGAGGTCGTCGTCGCGGGCGGCGGTGCGGCGCACCACGGCGCGCATGCGGGCGACGAGCTCCCGGATCCGGTACGGCTTGGTGACGTAGTCGTCGGCGCCGACCTCGAGGCCGACCACGGTGTCGATCTCGGATCCCTTCGCCGTGACCATGATGATCGGCACGCTGGAGCGCTTCCGCAGCTGGCGGCACACGTCCACGCCGGAGATCTTCGGCAGCATCACGTCGAGCAGCACGATGTCGGGGCGCACCGCGTCGAACATGTCCAGGGCCATCGCCCCGTCGCGTGCCACCTGCACCCGGAACCCCTCCCGGGACAGCCCCACGGTCAGGGCATCGACGAAGGCCTCCTCGTCCTCCACGACCAGCACCGTCAGCTCGCCCACGTCAGGACTCCTCCTCGTCGTCGATGACCGACACCGGCCGCTCGCTGAGCGGGAGCACCAGGCTGAAGGTGGAGCCCTCGCCCTCCCGGCTCTCGACCGTGATCTCGCCACCGTGGTTGGACGCCACGTGGCGGACGATGGCCAGGCCCAGCCCGGTGCCGCCGGTGTCACGGCTGCGGGCACGGTCGACCCGGTAGAAGCGCTCGAAGATGCGCTCGAGGTCGCGGCGGGGGATGCCGATGCCGTCGTCGGCCACGGTCAGGTGGGCCGACCCGTCCTCGACGTCGGCGCGGACCTGCACGGTGGAACCGGGCTCGCTGTACTTGATCGCGTTGTCGAGGAGGTTGAACACGGCCGAGGCCAGCTGCCGGCGGTCGCCGCGCACCTGCAGGCGGTGCGGCGGCTCCTGCAGGTCCAGGCCGATGCCGCGGTGCTCGGCAGCGTTCGCAGCACGCTCGACGGCCTCGGCGAGGACGAGGTGCACGGCCACCGGTTCCTGCACGGCGGCCTCCCCCGCCTCGATGCGGGACAGCTCGAGCAGGTCGTCGATGGTCCGGCTGGCCCGCATCGCCTCGTGGTGCATGCGCTGGGCCAGGCGGCGGATCACCGTCAGGTCCTCCTCGTCCACGATCGTCTCGGCGAGCACGCTCAGCCCCCCGACGGGCGTCTTGAGCTCGTGGCTGATGTTGGCGACGAAGTCGCGCCGCACGGCATCGACGCGGCGGCGCTCCGTGATGTCCTCGATCATCACGAGGGCACCGATGCTGCGGTGGCCGTCGTCGAGGGGATCGGCGGTGAGCACGAGCGTGCGTCGGGGCGGGCCGAACAGCTCGAGGGTGCGGACGGAGTCGTGGCCCTCGAGGGCGCGGGTGGCCAGCTCGTCGATGGAGGACTCAACCACTGCGTCGCCGTAGCGGGCACCGAGGAAGATCTTGGCCTGGGCGTTGCGGAAGGCGATCTCCCCCGACTCGTCGAACAGCACGATGCCGTGGTCGATGGCGCGCAGGGCGTGGGACATGCGGGTCTCGGCGGCGGTGGCCTCGCCACCCCGGCTGACGGCGGCGTCGACGGTGCGCTCGAGCTGGCCGAGCGTCTGCTCCAGCCCGGCGCTCTCGGCCAGGCCGGTGGAGGACAACCGGGCCGCGGCCAGGTGCACGCGCTGGCGGGTGCGCCGCCACGTGCGGAGCCCGAGCAGGAGGACGAGCACCAGCGCGACCGTCGGAATCGCCGCTGCCAGTGCCACAGGACCCCAGTCCATCACCCGAAGCGGCCGGTGACGTAGTTCTCGGTGCGCTCGTCGGCGGGGTTCGTGAAGATCTTGTCGGTGTCGGAGAACTCGACGAGCAGGCCGGTGCGCCGGTCGCTCTCCTCGCTCACCTCGGTCGTGAAGAACGCCGTCCGATCCGACACCCGAGCCGCCTGCTGCATGTTGTGGGTCACGATGATGATCGTGTAGCGCTCCTTGATCTCCACCATCAGATCCTCGATCCGACCCGTCGCGATGGGATCCAGCGCCGAGCACGGCTCATCCATCAACAGCACCTCCGGATCCGTCGCGATCGCCCGCGCGATGCACAACCGCTGCTGCTGGCCACCCGACAGGCTCATCCCCGACTCCTTCAGCCGGTCCTTCACCTCGTCCCACAGCGCCGCACCCTGCAGCGCCTGCTCCACCACATCGTCCAGGTTCCCCTTCGCACCCGCCACCTTCGGACCGTACGCCACGTTGTCGTAGATCGACTTCGGGAACGGGTTCGGCTTCTGGAACACCATCCCGATCCGACGACGCACCTCCACCGGGTTCACCGCGGGGTCGTACAGATCCACCCCGTGGTAGCTGATGTCACCCTCCACCCGAGCCGTGTCGATCAGATCGTTCATCCGGTTGAAGCACCGCAGCATCGTCGACTTCCCACACCCCGACGGACCGATGAACGCCGTGATCTGGTGCTGCTTGACCTGCATCGACACGTCGCGCACGGCGCGGAAGTCCCCGTAGTGGACGGACACGTCGTGGACGTCGAAGACGGTCGCACCGCCTCGGCTCGGGGCGCTGGTGGGCATCGAGCCCACCATCGGTGCATCGGTCATCGTGGGACGCTCCTCGGTCGAGTGCTCGGGCACGTCAACCCCTCTTCTTCTCGTAGTGGTTGCGCAGCAGGATCGCGACGGCGTTGGCGAGCAGGACCACGACGAGCAGCACGACGATGGCCGCCGCCGTCGCCTGCTCCCACTCGGGCCCGGGCCGGCCGGCCCAGGTGGTGATGATGATCGGCATGGCCGTGAAGCGGTCGCCGAGGGTGGTCGGGTCGAGCTCGGTGCCACCGGACAGGAAGCCGGTGACGGCACCGACCAGGATCAGCGGCGCGGCCTCACCCATGGCCCGGGCCAGGGCCAGCACGGTGCCGGTGAGGATCCCGGGCGCGGCGTAGGGCAGCACGTGGTCCCGGGTCACCTCCCAGCGGGTGGCGCCGACGCCGTAGCCCGCCTCGCGCAGGCTGCCGGGCACCGCCCGCAGGGCCTCGGACGCGGTGATGATCACGATCGGCAGCACCAGGATCGCCAGGGTCAGCCCGGCGGAGATCAGCGAGCGGCCCTGGGAGCTCGGACCGGTGAAGCTCCCGAGCGCCTTCACGAAGATGGCCAGGCCGAGGATGCCGTACACGACCGAGGGCACCCCGGCCAGGTTGCGGATGTTCAGGTCGATGAAGCGGGACAGCCGCGACTTCGACGCGTACTCCTCGAGGTAGATCGCGGCGCCGACGCCGATCGGGAAGGCGAACACCACGGTGAACACGCCGATGTAGAACGTGCCGCGCAGGCCCTGGAGGAGGCCGGACTCCCCCGGCTGCGAGCGGAGGCTGCCGGTGAGGAAGTCGCCGAGGCGGCCGGTGAGGGTGCCGCTGCCGGTCTGGACCATGTCGTAGACGAGGACGCCGAGCACCGCGACCGACGCGGCGACGGCCCCGATGAGCACGGCCTGGAAGATGCGGCCGGCGGTGTCGGAGCGCCGACCGGTGAGCTGGCGCCGGACCTGCTCGGGGACGATGGCGCCGACCTGGGCGGCGGGCGTGGTGAGGGCCATGTCCGGACGCTCCTAGTAGGCCTGGCGCACGCGCTGGACGAAGCGCCCGGCGAGCACGTTGAGGACGAGGGTGATCGCGAACAGGAGCAGTGCGACGAAGAACAGGCTCTGGAAGGTGAGCCCGGCGCCGCGCACCTGGTCGGTGCCGGCCGCCTGGGAGGCGATGGCCGCGGTCATGGTCTGACCGGGCTTGAACGGGTCGGTGCTGAACAGGGACCCGCCGGTGGCGCCGGCCGCGATGAACACGACCATGGTCTCGCCGATCGCCCTGGACACCGCCACGATGAACGCGGCGACCAGACCCGACACCGCGGCGGGGATCACGACCCGGATCGTGGTGGTGATCTTGCGGGCACCCAGCCCGTAGGACGCCTCCCGCAGTGCGGCGGGCACCGAGCGCATCGCGTCCTCGGAGATCGACGCCACGAGCGGGATCGTCAGGATGCCCACGCCGATCCCCGCCGCCGCGATGTTGAACTGCGTGGCCTCGCTGCTGAGGCGCTGCACGATCACCGGCGAGAGGAACGTCAGGGCGAAGAAGCCCAGCACCACCGACGGGATGCCGGCCAGGATCTCCAGGACCGGCTTCAGCAGCTTGCGGACGCCGGCCGGGGCGTACTCGGAGAGGTAGATGGCGGCACCGAGCCCGAGGGGCATGGCGACCGCCATGGCGATCACCGTGACGATCAGCGTGCCGGTGAGGAGCGTCTTGATGTCGTAGATCCCCCGCCGGGGGAACCACCCGTCGCTCCACAGGCTGGCGGCCTCCACCTGGCTGACGAAGGTCCAGGCCTCGCCGACCAGCGACGCCACGATCAGCACGGAGATCACGATCGAGAGCAGGGCGGCCAGGAAGAGCACGGCCCGCACGAGGTGCTCGGTCCGCATTCGCTTCCGGGAGCCTCGGAAGTCCTCGAGGGTGTAGGCGGCCGGGGTGGTCAGGTCGCTCATGCGGCACCGGTCGTTCGGGAGGCCCAGCGCTCGCGGGTGGCGGCGAGGTCCTCGTCGGACAGGGGGACGTAGCCGACGTCGGCCACCGCGTCGATGGCGTCGTGGAGGTAGAAGTCGACGAACGCCTCGAGCACCGGCTCCTCGGCGGCTGCATCGGCGTTGACGTAGATGAACAGCGGCCGGCTGATGGGGTAGGAGCCGTCGGCGATGGTCTCCGGCGTCGGCGCCACGCACCCCTCGCCGCCGTCGACCTCGAGGATCTTCACCCCTTCGGCACCGGCGGCGAACGCGAAGCCCACCCAGCCGAAGCTGGTCGCCGACCCGCCGACGCCCTGGAGGATGATGTTGTCGTCGGAGGACGCCTGGTAGTCGGGGCGGGTGGTGGCCTCCTGGCTCCGGTCCTCGTTGAACTCCTCGATGACGAGCTCGACGAAGGAGGCGAAGGTGCCCGACTCCTCGCCGGGGCCGGTGACGTCGAGGGGCGCCTCGGGCAGCTCGGTGCCCGAACCCAGCTCGGCGGCCAGGTCCTCGGCATCGCTCCAGCTCGTGAAGCCCTGCGACTCCGGCCCGACCAGCGCGTAGAGGTCGGCGAGCGTGAGGCAGTCGACGGCCTCGTTCTCGGGATTGGTCAGCACGGCGATCCCGTCGTTGGCGATCTGCAGCTCGATGAAGTCGACACCGCCGTCCTCGCACTGCTCGATCTGCTCGGGCTTGATCTTCGACGATGCGTCGTTGATGTCGATGAGGCCGTCGCAGAACAGCTCGAAGCCATCACCGGTCCCCGGGCCGTCCACCGAGATGGAGACCTCATCGCGCTCGTCGGCGAAGCCCTCGGCGACGGCGATGGAGATGGGCTCGACCGTCGACGATCCGCTCACGACCACCGTCTCGGTGTCGCGGACGCATGCCGCAGCGACGAGCACGACGGGCAGCAGCAGTGCGGCGGACCGGAGTCGGCGCCGGGTGCGTGACAAAGCGGCGTCCTCCAGGTGGGGGCCGGGTCGTCGTGTGGGTCGCTGCGCACGCTACGGATCCAAGGTTGACGGGAACCCCGTCCGAGGTGAACGGAAGGTGAACGAACAGCGGCCGGGGCGCGAACTGGGTGGGGAGCCGGTGGCGCGGAGGTGAACGAACGGGGCTGGTTCCCCGGGCTCGGGGTTCAGCGCTCCAGGAGCCGGACGAGGCTGTCGAGGACGCCCCGGTCGTGGTCGTAGCTGAGGAGCCGGGCCGCCTCGCCCAGCGAGACCCATCGGCGCTCGCTGACCTCGTCGTTGGGCTCGAAGCCGGCGTCGGCGGCCACGGGCATCGACCAGTAGCGGACCTGCTTGGCGCAGCCGTGGCGGTCCCGGTACTCGGTGCCGGCGATCTCGGCGTCGAGCACGGCGACGATGGCCGTCTCCTCCCAGACCTCCCGCACGGCGGCCTGCTCCCAGGTCTCACCGGGGTCGAGCTTGCCCTTGGGGAAGGTCCAGTCGCCGTAGCGGGGCCGGCGGATGACCAGCACCTCGAGGGCGTCTCCCTCCCGTCGCCACGGGATGCCGCCCGCGGCGCGGACCTCGATCTCGCCGGCCACGACCTCAGCCCTCCCGGCGCCGGGTCCGGCGCAGCGCGAGCTCCTGCAGGCGGACGTGGGAGTCGATCCCGGCGCCGGTGTCGGGCACCCGGTTCCAGCGTCCGTCCCCGTCGAGCTCCCAGGCCAGGCGGTCGTCGGCGAGGACGACGTCGAGGATCTCCTGCAGGCGCAGCTGGTTCGACTGGGTCTCCACCGGCACCAGGGCCTCGACCCGCCGGTTGATGTTGCGCCCCATCAGGTCGGGCGACCCGATGAACCACGCCGGCGACCCCCGGCCGTTGCCGTTGGCGAAGAAGTAGATGCGGCTGTGCTCGAGGTAGCGGCCGACGATCGAGCGCACCCGGATGTTCTCGGACAGCCCCGGCACCCCCGGTCGCAGGCAGCAGATGCCCCGCACCACGAGGTCCGTGCTCACGTCGGCCCGGGAGGCCTCGTAGAGGGTGTCGATCATGCCGGCGTCGGACAGGGCGTTCATCTTCGCCACGATCTTGCCGCTGCTGCCGTAGGCCGCCTCGTTGGCGACGAGCTCCTCGAGCCGGCCACGCAGGTGGTCGGGCGCCACGATGAGCTTCTCGTAGTCCACGGCCCGGCCGAAGCCGGTGAGGTAGTTGAACAGCTGGGACAGGTCGGTGCCGATGGCGGGATCGGTCGTGAACAGGCCGAGGTCCTCGTAGATCATCGCCGTCTTCGGGTTGTAGTTGCCCGTCCCGATGTGGCAGTAGCGGTGCAGGCCGTCGCGCTCCTCGCGCACCACGAGCAGCGTCTTGGTGTGGGTCTTGAGCCCGACCAGGCCGTAGACCACGTGGACGCCGACCTCCTCGAGCGCCTTGGCCCACTCGATGTTGCGGGCCTCGTCGAAGCGGGCCTTCAGCTCGACCAGCACCGCCACCTGCTTGCCCGACTCCGCCGCCCGCACCAGGGACCGGATGATCGAGCTGTCACCGGAGGTCCGGTACAGCGTCATCTTGATGGCCACGACCCGGTCGTCGGCGGCAGCCTGGGCGAGGAAGGCCTCCACCGTGTTGTGGAAGCTCGAGTACGGGTGGTGGACGAGGATGTCGTCCCGACGCATCTCCGCGAAGAAGTCCGCCGGCGTGTCGTCCTCCTTCAGCAGGCGGGCCTGCGTGATCCCCTGCCACGGCGGGTCCTTGAGGTCGCTGCGATCGAGGCGGTGCAGCACCCAGAGCCCGGACAGGTCGAGGGGGCCGACGACCTCGTAGACGTCCTCGTCAGCGATGTCGAGCTCCCGGACCAGCAGGTCGCGCAGCTCCTCGCTCATGGTCGACTCGACCTCGAGGCGCACGGCCCGACCGAAGCGCCGCCGGCGCAGCTCGACCTCGACGGCGGCCAGCAGGTCGTCGGCCTCGTTCTCCTCGAGCGTGAGGTCGGCGTTGCGGGTCACCCGGAACGTGGCGAACTCGTGGATCTCCATGCCCGGGAACAGCTCGTCGAGGTGGGCAGCGATCACCTGCTCGAGCGGCACGAACGTGGTCGGCGACCCGGGGATGCGCACGAAGCGGTCGAGGTTGGACGGCACCTTGACCCGGGCGAAGCGGGTCTCGTCCGTCTCGGGGTCGTTCACCGAGACGGCGAGGCTGAGCGACAGGTTCGAGATGTACGGGAACGGGTGTCCGGGGTCGACGGCGAGGGGCGTCAGCACCGGGAAGATGTGCTCCTCGAAGACCTCGTAGAGGGCCTTGCGCGCGTCCTCCTCGAGATCGTCCCAGGCCGTGAGGTGGATGCCCTCCTGGGCCAGGCCGGGAAGGACCTCCTCGAGCAGGATCCGCTGCTGCTCGACGCCGAGGGCGAGCACGTCGCGACGGATGGCCACCAGCTGCTCGCCGGCCGTGCGGCCGTCGTGGGAGGTCTGGTCGACGCCGGCGTAGACCTGGTCCTTCAGACCGGCCACCCGCACCTGGAAGAACTCGTCCAGGTTCGACACGTAGATGGCGAGGAACTTGGCTCGCTCCAGCAGCGGCACGGTGGGGTCGTCGGCCAGGGCCAGCACCCGGGCGTTGAAGTCCAGCCACGACAGCTCGCGGTTGAAGTAGCGGCCCGGATCGGCGCCGAGCGCGGGATCAGGGGCGTCGGGCACCACCGCCCGCTGGCGGCGGGGCGGCACATCGGGTGCGAGGTCGTCGCTGGGCGTCATCAACGCAGATCCCTACCCGCTTCGAGGGCGAGGCGGGCGGCACCCAGCGCGCCGGCGTGGTCGCCGAGGACCGCCTTGTGCACGTCGGGCTCGATGCCGGCGTGGCCGAGCGTGCGCAGCGCGGACGCGAGCTGCTCGGTGACCAGGTCCCCGAAGCGCTCCCCCAGACCCCCACCGACCACGACAGCGCCGATGTCGACGGTGACCGCGACGTTGACCACCGCCACGGCGAGCAGCAGGAACCCCTCGTCGAGGAGCTCCCGGGCGACCGGGTCGCCGGCCTCGTAGGCAGCCCGGAAGACCTTGGACTTCATCGGCCCGTCGCCGGCGAGCTCCACCAGCGGGGTCGAGCGACCGGCGGCGTGCAGCTCGCGGGCGAGGGCTTCCAGGGCACGACGGCCGATGTAGGCCTCGAGGTGCCCCAGGCCGCCGCAGCCGCAGCGGCGGCCACCCGGCATGACCACGGCGTGCCCGAGCTCACCGGCCAACCCGTGGGGTCCGATCCGCAGCCGGCCGTCGAGGACCAGGCCGGCCCCGAGGCCGGTGCCCAACCACACGGCGAGGACGTCGTCGTAGCCGACGCCGGCGCCGGCGCGCGCTTCACCCAGGGCGGCCACGTTCACGTCGTTGCCGACCGAGACCGGGCATCCGAGCCGCTCCTCGAGCAGGCGGCGCACGTCCACCGGCCGGTCGAACCCGGACAGGTTCGGCGCGAGCAGGACGCTCCCGGTGCCGGGGTCGACCACGCCGGGCGTCCCGATGCCGACGGCGGTCGGTGCTGGATCGAGCCGCCGGACCAGGGCCTCGACGGCGTCGAGGATCGAGTCGACCCCGTCGGTGGGGGTCGGGGACTTGGCGTCCTCGAGCACCGCGTCGAGGCCGGTGCCCGCCGGGTCGACGAGCGCGCCGAAGATCTTGGTGCCGCCGAGGTCGACGCCGACGACCGGCACGGTCACGTGCCCGACGTCAGCTGTCCTCGGAGTAGCCGAGGTCCCAGTCGAGGGCGATGCGCTCGCGCTCGGCGTCGCGGTTCACGCGCTCGCGGTTGCGGCGGAACTGCGGGTCGTGCGGCGGGAGCAGCACCAGGCGGGCCCGGACACGGGACCGGAACGCCTCGATCATGGCCTCGTCACCCCAGTCGGACTGGATCTCCCAGTGCGGCGCGACCGCGCCGAGGTACACGAGTCGTGCGTGCGCGACCGGCGGGAGCGGGGCTTCTTCCATCTCGACGTCTGACATGTGCACTCCGGGACGGGACGCGGCTACGGGATCGTCCACCGTAGTGCCCGGCCCGGGTGCCTCCACAGGGGACCTCGCTAGCCGCGCTCGCCCAGCGTCGCCGTCACCTCGACGGGATCGCCGCCCCGCAGCACGCTGATCGTCACCTGGTCACCCGGTTCCAGCTCTCGCACGATGGCGCCGACCGAGGCGGAGTCCTGCGTGGATCGACCGTTCACCGACACGATCACGTCGCCGGGCTCCAGCCCGGCGTCGGCGGCTGCGCTGTCAGGGACGACGCTCTGCACGAACGCGCCCTCGTCGACGGTGACGTCGAACTGGGCCCGGTTCGCCGGGGACTCGCTGGCCACGTCGGTCGTGTTCACCCCGAGGAAGGCCTGGTCGCCCCGGACGTCGCCGCCGCCGTTGCGGATCTCCTCGATGAGCGGCTTGACGGTGTCGATCTCGATCGAGAACCCGATGTTCTGGGCGTCGCCGATGATCGCGGTGTTCACGCCGACCACCTGGCCGGCCGCGTTCACGAGCGGCCCGCCGGAGTTCCCCGGGTTGATGGCCGCGTCGGTCTGGATGAGGTTGGACAGGGTGACGCCCTCGGCCGAGAGGCTGCGGTCGAGGGCGGAGACGATCCCTCGCGTCACGGTCGGGCGGCCGCCGAGGTTCAGCGCGTTGCCGATGGCGATGACCTCCTCGCCGACCTGGAGCGCGGCCGAGGAGCCGAGCTGAGCGGGGACGAGGTCGGACTCGCCCTCGATCTGGATGAGCGCGATGTCGGACTCGGGGAAGGAGCCGACGAGCCGGGCCGGGGCCCGCTCGCCGCCGAAGAGGCCGACCTGGATCTCGTTGAGGCCGGCGATGACGTGCGCGTTGGTCAGCACCAGGCCGTCCTGGGTGAGGATGATCCCCGTGCCGGCGCCGGCCTGCCCGTCGGCGAGCGAGCTGCGGATCTCGATGGAGACGACCGAGGGCTCGACCGCGGACAGCACCGCACCCACGTCGACGCCGCCCGTGGCGGTCGTCATCGGGGGCTGGTCGCGGGCGGCGACGTCCCCGTCTCCCCCGCCGGTGGGCCACAGCGCCGCCACACCGAGGATCAGCAGCGCGATCACGGCACCGACGACGCCGCCCACCAGCGCCGAACGGCCCACGGCCCGGTCCCGGTCGCCCGGGTGGGGCGGCGGATCCAGCCTCGGCCAGGCGCGTGGCGCGCCGAGCTCGGCCATGGACTCCCTGGTCGGCGGGGCCGCGGGGATGCCGGTGCCGCTCGCGGGCTGCTCGGGGTGCATTGCCCCAGTCTCGCTGCTCCTGCGCCGGATGCGACCGCGTCGATCGAAGGTTCGGGAATTATTTGATGCTAAAGTGCGCTGAATTGGGAACCGAACGAGCATCGGCTTCGTAGAACAGGTGGAGGTCACCTGATGGACACGCCATGGATGAACGACGGCAGCTGCCGCAACCACCCGCCCGAGGTCTTCTTCCCCAGCGACGGGGTGGGCGTCACGATCGCCCAGCGGATCTGCGCGACGTGCCCGGTGCGGGAGCCGTGCCTGGAGTACGCCCTCGAGAACCGCATCGACCACGGCGTGTGGGGCGCCACGTCGGAGCGGGAGCGCCGGCGGATCCTCAAGGCCCGTCGTGAGCCGATCGAGGCGTACGCGTCCGGCACCTGACCTCGGGTCAGCCCTCGAGCCGGATCAGCCCTCCAGGGCGAAGACCCGGACCAACCGCTGGCAGGCGTCGTGCACCCGATCCCAGGTCGCACCACGGCGCCACTCCGGCATGCCGGCCACCGCGGTCAGCACGGCCGGCCGGTCGGCGGACACCACCGTGACGACCATGTCGCCGCGCTGGGTCACGGCCACGACCGGCATCCCCCGACCGAGCCACACCTCCCCGTCGCCGACCAGCGCCACCTCGCCGGGCGGGAGCGCCTCCCAGTCGAGCCGGCCGGGCTGCTGGTACACGGAGACGTCGACGTCCCCGTCCCGGTAGACGACCGCGGCGAGATCGGTGCCGTCCCACACCTCCTGACGACTCAGGGCCACCGCGGAGCCGATGAGGCCGGGCGGCGCCTCGTAGGACGATCGATCCTGGCGCTGCATCCCGACCATCTCCCCGTGGGCCTGCTCCACGTGACCGGCGGTGAGCACGGCGAGGTCGGGCACCAGACGGGGGTGCTCGGTGGCGGTGGTGGCGCCGATGGCCGCGAGCACCAGGCCGGCGACCACGACGAAGCCGGCCCCGATGCGCACGACGCGGCGGTGCCGGGCGAGGAAGCCCTCGATCACGGGCGTGGCATCGACCTCGGGCAGGCCGCGCAGCAGCGACCGCGCCTCGGCCAGCTCCTGCGCCGCGCGCCGGCAGCCCGGGCACCTCTCGAGGTGCTCGACCACCCACGCCTCGGTCACCGGGTCGAGCTCGCCGTCGACGTGGGCTGACAGCGCCTCGTCGGGGTGCCCGTCCGGGCCGATGCCGCCGACCCCGCTCATGCGAGGGCCTCCCGCAGGGCCAGTCGCCCGCGGTGGATGCGGCTCCGCACGGTGCCGAGGGGGATGTCGAGCTGCTCGGCGATGTCGGCGTAGGACAGCCCGACGACGTCGGCGAGCACCACCGGGACACGGAACTCCTCGGGCAGGCCGGCCAGCGCCGCCTGCGCGTGGTCCGGCAGCCGCTCGGCCTCGGCCGCGTCGGCCGCGTCCGGGCTCGGCGGCAGGACGAGGTCTGGATCCTCGGGCAGCGCCACCGACGGGCGACGGGACCGCCGGCGGACGTCGTCGAGGAAGGCGTTGGTGGTGATCCGGCTGAGCCAGCCCCGCAGCGAGCCGGGCTGGTAGGTCCGCAGTCCTCGTTGCACCCTGACCAGCACCTCCTGCACCAGGTCCTGCGCGTCGTCGTGGTCGCCCGTCAACCGGTAGGCGACGGTGTAGATGAAGTCGCCCTCGTGGCGCGCGACCTCCTCCCAGGTGGGGATGCGGTCGCACCCCTCCCAACGACCGTCGCCGGGAGCAGGTTCCCGCCGCTCGCGTCGCACGGGGCCGAGGCTACCGGCGACGGTCGCGGCGCCGACCGGGCCCGGACGCGCCGCGCCCCGTGCCGCAGGGGGAGGCGGCGCGGGGCGCGGTCGGGAGGGTGGGGCCCGCAGAGCGGGTCTGACGGTGGGTCAGGCGGTCTCGGCGGCGGCGCGGCGGGCGATGGCCCGGGCCCGGCGGATGCGGCGGCGCTCACGCTCGCTCATGCCGCCCCAGATGCCGAACTTCTCACCGTTCTGCAGCGCGTACTCCAGGCAGTCCTCGCGGACGACGCAGCCGCGGCAGACCTCCTTGGCCTCCTTGGTGGATGCGCCCCGCTCGGGGAAGAACAGGTCGGGATCGACGCCGAGGCAGTTCGCGTACTCCTGCCACACTCGGGTTTCGGACTGGCCACCGATGTCCACGGGGACGCTCATATGCCAGGACCTCTCGTTCGTTTCAGCTGGGTGGCACCGCCGGAGTCTCCCCCTCGGCCGACGCCCATACCAGACGTGTAATTACAACAGTGTGATCATCGCCGAGATCGCGGCCAGATGCAAGGGAGACATGGGATTCGTCTCCAACTGATGTTGACGGACCGCGTCCCCCACGGCCGACCGACCCCCTCCCCCGGCCGGGTCGCCGTGTCAAGCACCTGCCCGGCACCGGCACCTGGTAGCCATGGCCGCGTGATCCAGGACTGGGAGCACCACGAGCTGCGGCGATCGCGACGGGACCTCTACCACCTGAGCCACGAGGTCGCGCTCCGCGAAGCCCACGCCGCGCGCCAGGCGGGCACGGCCGGCTGGCTGGCCGGGCACGACTTCCGGGCGGTGGCCCTGCTCGCCGACGCGGTGGAGACCTTCGCTGCGACGTCGCGCACCGGGTCCCGGCCCCCCGACGCGGCGCCCATCGCCGACGACGGCGTCAACGACGTCGTGCTCGAGCTGGCCGACGCGCTCGTGGCCGAGCTGGAGCAGCGGCGCTCCGAGGCCACCGGGTCGGCCGTGGCCGCGTTCGCCAACCTGTGCCACAAGGTGGCCTGGGCCGGCGAGGTGCTGCGGGTCGGCCGCTAGCGACGGGCGTTGGTGCGCAGTGCCCGCTTGTGCTCGACGAAGTCGACGAGGACGTAGTCGCCCAGCGTCTCGGGCGTGGTGAAGAAGGCGCGACCGCCGTTCATCCGCGAGATCCGCTCGATGAAGGTCTTCAGGTACTGGGTGGCGTCCAGCATGAAGGTGTTGATGCGGATGTCGTCCTTGGTGCAGCGGATGACCTCGCGCACGGTGGCGTCGATGGTCTCCTGCACCGGCGGGTAGTTGAAGTACGGCTGGGACATGCCCGGCTCGAAGTGGGCCGTCGGCTCGCCGTCGGTGATCATGATGATCTGCTTGGTGCCGCTCTGGCGCGACAGCAGCTGGCGGGCCAGCTGCAGGCCGTGCTGCATGTTGGTGCCGTAGTCGTAGTCCCAGCTCACCTCGGGCAGCTGGGCGGGCGTGAGCACGTGGGCGACCTTCGAGAACCCGACCAGGCCCAGGTAGTCCTGCGGGTACTGGCCCGAGATCAGCGCGTGCAGCGCCATGGCGACCTTCTTGGCCGGCAGGAAGTTGTCGCGCATGGGCATCGACAGCGACAGGTCGAGCATCAGCACCGTCGACGAGCGCACGACGGTCTCCGTGCGCTCGATCTCGAAGTCCTCGGGGGTGAGCTGCACCGGCGTGCCGGACCCGGCCCGGCTGACGGCGTTGCGCACGGTCCGCCCGATGTGGAGGTTGAACGGGTCGCCCCACTCGTAGGCCTTGGTCTCGTACGTGCGCTCGTGGCCGATGCCGGTGGACGACAGCTCGTGGCGACCGAGCTTGTCCTTGGCCAGCTTGGAGAACAGGTCGTCCAGGGCGTTGTCGCCGATGCGACGCAGACCCCGCGGCGTGAGCTCGAGGCGGCCCTCCTTGTTCTGGATGAGCCCGGCCTCCTCCAGCTGCTTGGCCAGCTTCGACAGCTGCTCGAGGGACCGGGCGGCGTCGTCGCCGAGCAGCTCCCGGGCCCGGTCCAGGTCGGCCTCGGCCAGCGCGCCCGGCTGGGTGGCCGACTGCATCAGGTTCTCGAGCTGGTCGAGGTCGCCGAGCTCGGCCATCATCTGCGCGGCCTCGGCGAAGCCCATGGGGTTGTCGCCCGAGAAGTCGTACTGCTTGTCCCAGTCGAGCTGGGGGAACATCTGCTGGAGGTTCTGGCCGAGCTGGCTGGCCAGGAAGTTGAGGTCCATGTCCTCGAGCAGCTGCTCGGCGAGGCCCTGCAGCTGGGCCCGCTGCTCGGGCGTCATGGAGTTGAGCATCGCCTGCATCTGGGCCATGCGCTCGGCCATGGCCCGGAGGAGCTCCTCGACGTTCTCGGGGTTCTCCGGGAAGAAGTCCCCGTACTCGTCCATGAACCGCTGGAAGTCCTCGGGGGTGTCCTCGTCCCGCTGGTGCTTCTCGAGCAGCTCGTTGAGCGCAGCCATCATGTCCTTGGTGCGCTGCATGGCCGCCGGGTCGGGGTTGGACATGGCCCCGGCCATCTGGTCGAAGTACTGCTGGGCCAGCTGCTGGCGGAGCTGGTCCATCAGCTCCTCGAAGCGCTGCTGGGCCTCGGAGGACTCGAAGTCGTACTGCGACAGGCTCTGGACCTGGCCGGCGAGGTCCGACGGGAGCATGTCGAGGTGCATGTGCTTCTCGGTGGTGGTGGCCTCGGCCAGCTCCTGCTGGCGGGCGTCACCCGACTCGCGGGCCTCGTCGAGGCGCCGGTCGAGCGCACCACGCTCCTGGTCCACGACCTCCCGGATGGCTTCTGCGATCTCGTCGTACACGCCGCCGAGGTTCGAGTTCTCCAGCCGCTCCCGGCGGGCGTCGCGCAGCCGCTGCATCAGCTCGCGCATGCCCTGGACGTCGTTGCCCTGATCGTCCTCGAAGCCCTGCTGCATCAGCCGGCGCAGGGCGGCGTTCAGGTCGCCGTGGTACAGCAGGTCGTCGGTGATCTCGTCGAAGATCGCGTCGGCATCGAGATCGAAGCCGACCTGCGTGCCATCCCAGCGCGAGTAGCGGAACGTGGGACGAGCCATGCTCGGCACGGTAGCGGCGAGCCGGGACGGAGGGACCGCAGACGCGGACGAGGCAGCGCTGGGGAGCGCTGCCTCGTCTCGGTTGCGGAGTGGTTCCGGGTGGGTTCAGGGGACCCCTGGGGGGTCAGATGCGCTCGCGGCGCTCCTCGACCACGGTGCGGTCGGTGCGGGGGGCGGTGGCCCGATCGATCCAGATCAGCGACACGATGACCCCGATCACGCCGGCGATCATCAAGATGATGCCGACTGCCGCGAGGTCGAGTCCGGAGACCGTGACGTCGACGGCGAAGGTGAGGATCGCGCCGAGAGCGATGAGGAAGATGGAAGTGCCGGTAGCCATGGGGAATCACTCCTTCTGGGGCTGCCCGTTGCATGCCCGTTGGTGTGGCTGCATCGGTACCCGACCCCGGAAGCGCCTAGACCAACGCCACTTTCCGGCGCGGCGGGATCAGTGCCGGCGGACGGCGAGCAGGGCGGTGTCGTCGGCCGCCGGGCCCTGGTCGGCGAGGAGCTGGTACAGCTCGTCGCACGCCGTCTCGATGTCGGCCGAGCGACCGACGAAGGACGAGGCCAGGCGGTCGAGGCCCTCGTCGATGGACTCACCGCGGCGCTCCACCAACCCGTCGCTGTAGAGGAACAGCAGCTCTCCCGGTGCGACGCGGTCGGCGGTGGGCGACACCCGCAGCTCGGGCACGAAGCCCAGCATCGGTCCCCGGTGGTCGTCGTCGCCGAGCCAGCGCACGACGCCGCCGTCGCGGTCGGCGATGAGCGGCGGCAGGTGCCCGCAGCGCCACGTGCGGCACTCGCCCGTGGTCGTGTCCAGCTCCACGTAGACGATCGTCATCGTGGTGTGCAGCTCCTCCAGCGCGAGCCGGTTCAGCACCCGGAGGGCCTCCTCGGGGGAGACCGAGGACTGCACGAGCGCCCGGAAGGAGTGGCGGAACTGGCCCATGTGGGCCGCGGCGGTGAGGCCGTGGCCGCAGACGTCGCCGACGGCGAGGCCGACCCGGTCGTCGCCCAGGTCGATGACGTCGTACCAGTCGCCGCCGACCTCGATGCCGTCGCGTCCCGGGTGGTAGCGGACGCAGACGTCGGCGCCCTCGATGGTCGCCGTGGAATCCGGGAGCAGCTCGCGCTGGAAGGCCGTCGCCGCGAGCCGCTGCTGCTCGTGGTGCTTGGCGTTCTCCACGGCCACCCCGGTGGAGGTCCCGATGGAGCGGGCCAGGCGCACGTCGTCCTCGGTGAAGTAGCCGGCGTCGGGGTGCAGGAACACCATGGTGCCGAGGCGGCCCTGACCCTCGCCGCGGATGGGCACGACGAGCGCCGAGCGCATCGTGCCGACCTCCACCGGCAGCCGGAGCCCGAGCACGAACGCCCGGACGTCGGGCTGGCTGCGGAGGTCGACCAGCGCCGGGCCGTGGGCGGCGTCGAGGTCGGTGGGGACGTCGAGCTCGGCCGGGGGCGACGGGATCTCGGAGCCGGGTGGCAGCCCGCTGAGCGCCCAGGCCAGCTCGTCGGCCGTGTCGCCGGGGACCTGGTAGAGGACGACCCCGTAGACCGCGCCGAGCACGCCCGTGGCCGCATGGGCCACGGCGATGGCCGTGTCCCGCAGCTCCCGTCCGGCGATGATCGCCTGGCTGACCCACTGGAGGCCCTCGATGGCCATCGTGCGGCGCTGGGTGCGCTGCTCGGCCTGCTTCCGGTCGGTCACGTCGGAGGTGATGGCGGCGACCTGGGTCTGCCCGCTCGGCAGGACGGTGGCGGTGATGCGGGTCGACAGCCAGCGCAGCTGCCCCTCGTCGTGGCGCACCCGGTACTCCACCTGGCGCAGGGGGCTGCCGTCGACGGCTGCCGGGTCGGGCAGGCTCCGGAGCGCCCGCTGGATCTCGTCCAGGTCGTCGCTGTGGACGCTGGCGAGCAGCGCCGACAGCGGGCCGGCGCCGCTGACAGCGGTCTGGCCGTGGAGGGCGGCCATGCGAGAGGACCACTCGACCCGACCCGACCCCGCGTCCACACCGGCCACGCCGAAGCGGCCGGCATCGAGCGCAGCGGCCAGGCGCCCCTCCGCGGCGCGCACGGCCATCCGGTCCCGCAGCCGGTCGAGCACGTGGGCGAGCACCGGTTCGACGGCCCGCAGGGCCGAGTCGGCCCACGCCGCCGGATCCTCGTCGGTCTCGGCCAGGAGCTCGATCACCCCGACGACCTGATCGCCCCCGCCCCGGATGGGGTGGTGGAGGCGGGTGGCGAAGCGCCCGGCGTCCGCGCCGAGGCGGTCGTCGTCGCCGGCGTCGCCGTCGACCACCGGCCCGCGCTCGGCCCACGCCCGGCCGGGCAGCCCCTCGCCGACCGCCAGGCTGGTCTGCATCGTGCGCCGGCGGTGCGCGTCGGCCCCGTCCGGGTCCCGGGTCCACGTCGCGACGGGGCGCAGGAGGCCGGCCGCATCGTCGACGGCCCACAGCGCGCCGAGGTCCCAGTGGTTCGACTCCCCGATCTGGCCGAGCGCACGCTCGAGGACCTCGGGTCCGACGTCGGAGGAGGCCACCGCGTGCAGGACGGCGGCCAGGAGGTCCTCCGCGGTGGGGTTGCGCCGCTCGATCGCGCAGACCGGGCCGTGGGGGCTGCGGGCCAGGCGGAGGTGGACCTCCGACAGGCTGCCGCCGTAGGTGTCGGCGACCCGGATCTCGACCTCGTCGGCACCCAGGTCGCGCAGCGCGGCGCCGAGGCGATCGCCGCCGACGCCGAGGTGGTCTGCGAGCGGGGTGTCCACCAGATCGGCCCGAGCGCAGCCCACGGCCGCAGCCGCCCGCTCGGTGGCCTCCACCACGGTGCCCTCGTCGTCGAGGAGGGCGACGGCGGACGGCAGGGCGCGCAGCACCGTCTCCACCTCCGACCGATCTGCCGCCATGGCCTTCGATGTTCGCACAACCGCTCGGCGCGGCCACAAGGCCGCGCAGGAGGTTCTGCCTGCATCGGTGACCGGAGATGGAGGGCGTGCCGACTGGCGCCGCGGTGCGGCGCGCCATCGCAGGGAAGGACCAATGGCTGCTGACGACGAACGAACCGACACCGACGCGGCGTCCCGCCGGGCGCCGGAGCGGTCGGGCGACGGATCCGACCGCCCTCGCGCACGCGACGAGGGCACGGTCGCGAAGAACATCGAGCGCGTCGCGAACAAGGTCAAGGGGCTGCTGCGCTCCGATGGCTGACCGATCGCACCGCGATCCGGAGCCGAGTAGGTTCGCGCCGGCCGTGATCGCCATGACCCCTGCGCTCGGCGCCGTCGACTGCTGTACCCCACCCCACCCTGCCCGTACGCGAGACACCGTGGAGCCACGATGACCGAACCCACCCCCACCCCGCAGGACCGCCTCCAGGTCACCGTCGACGAGGGCGATCGCACCACCTTCGTCCTGAGCGGCGACCTCGACCCCCACACGTCGCCGTACCTCCAGGAGCGCATCGACGCCACCCTCGAGGAGGGCGCCACGACCGCGGTGCTCGACGTCGGTGAGGTGAGCTTCGTGGACTCCGCCGGGCTGCGGGTCATCGCCGACACGCACCGTCGGCTCATGAACGCCGGTGGCGGCCTCGTGCTGCGGAACCCGTCGAAGGGCCTCGAGAAGCTGCTGTCGGTGACGGGTCTGTCGGACCACGTCACCATCGAGCACTGATGCGGGCGGGCGCACCAGCGCCCCGCCCTGCGGGCGGTCAGAGCCGGGTGGTGCAGCGGATGATCAGCACGTCGTCCTCGACGTCCACGTGCACGTCGTCCACGAACGCCGACACGAGGAGCAACCCTCGGCCGCCGGTGCGCAGCGGATCCTCGAAGTCCCAGTCCGCGTCGGGCACGGTGATCTCCTCGACCCGGTTGGCGACCTCGAGGACGAGCAACCCGTCCTCGACCCAGGCGCTGACCGACGCCGGTTCGGCGCCCTCGGGGGTGCCTCGCACCGCGTTGGCGCCCAGCTCGCTGATGACGACGGAGAGGTCCTCGACCCGGTCCTCCGACGTGGTCACGCCGGCGAGCCACTCCACGAACGCTTCACGGACCGCCGCGAGGGCGGCGAGCGACGGAACAGGTCGCTTGGAGAAGCGGCGAGTGGAGGGTTGCAAGGACATCTCGATCGACGGGCCACGTACCCGAGCCCACAGCACTGTAGAACGGAACGACCATGCCTGACCTCCCCAGCCGAGCCACCGCCGAGCTCACCGTCCCGGCCACCACGGCCTACCTCCGCCACGTGCGGATCCTCGCCGCCACCATCGCCGACGACTGCGCGTTCGACGTCGAGGCGATCGAGTCCCTGCGGGTCGCCGTCGACGAGCTGTGCGCCCTGGCCATGGCCGATGCCACCGACACCGCCGAGCTCACGATCGCGATGACCACCACCGAGGACGGCATCGACCTCGAGGGCCGGTGCAGCCCGGTCACCGAGGAGCCGATGCTCGACCCCATCGCCGAGCAGCTCCTGCGCGCCGGCTCCAACCACCACGCCCTGCGCCTCGAAGGCGACACGGTGCACCTCGAGCTGCGCGCATCGCGGCCCACGGCTGGCGTCGATGGCGGCCGCTGACACCCAGGACCGCTTCGTCGAGTACCAGACGTCGCGGTCGCGCCGCCTCCGGAACCGCTTGGTCGAGGACAACCTCGAGCTGGTCGAGTACTACGTCAGCCGCTACGGCAAGGGCCACATGGAGGCCGACGACGTGCGCCAGCAGGCGCTCATGGCCCTCATCAAGGCCGTCGAGCGCTTCGACCCCGAGGTCGGCGTCACGTTCAAGACCTTCGCCAACCGCACCATCGAGGGCGAGCTGAAGCGGCTCCTGCGCGACAAGGGATGGTCGGTCCGACCGCCCCGCAGCCTGCAGGAGCTCGCCGTCCAGGCCCGCCGCCTGGAGCCCGAGCTCACCCAGGAGCTGGGTCGGGCCCCTCGGGTGCAGGAGCTGGCCGATCGGCTCGAGGAGTCCACCGACCGCGTCCTCGAGGCGCTGTCGGCCGGCGCGTCGTACCGGGCCGACAGCCTCGACGCCCCCATCGGCGACGGCACGACCACCAAGGGCGCGATGATCGCCGGCAGCGACGGCGACATGGGCCAGGTCGAGACCCGCATCGACGTGGAGTCGCTGCTGCAGGGCCTCGACGAGCGCGACCGCACCATCATCGAGATGCGCTTCGTGCACCGGCGCAGCCAGCAGGAGATCGCCGACGAGCTGGGCGTGTCCCAGTCCTACCTGTCCCGGCTGCTGCGCAAGACCCTGGCCACCCTGCGCGAGCAGGCCGAGGAGCAGATGGATCGGTAGGACCGCGGCGACGTCGCGGAACCGGCGTCAGCCGGCCGGCGTCGGGAGCGCCAGCGAGCAGCCGGCACGCGGCGCGCGGAGCCGACCGCCATCAGGATCGCGCGCGGTAGCTGGACCGGGAGCCGACGTGCTCCTTGTTCAGCCGCTTGCCGAGGTGCAGGCCCTCGAGCAGGAACTCCACCGCGGCAGCCATGGCGGCGGCGGACTCGTCGCCGTCGGTGAGGCCGACGACCTGGGCCTTGAGCCCGGGCATCTCCTCGGCGAGGGCGGCGAGGTCGGCGGAGGAGATGTCGTCGCCGGCGTCGACGATGCGGCCCTCCTCGAAGGCGTCGATGACGTCGCGGAGCATGGCGGCGTCGGTGCGCTCGCGGAACACGGTGAGCACCGCGGCCTTCACCAGGTGCTCGGCGATGACCTCGTCGCGGCCGTCGTCGAGGGACTCGATCTCGATCTTGCCCATCGTCGACGCCGCGAGCGCATCGAGGTCGGACACGCGGGGCACGACGATGTCCTCGCCGTGGCGCAGGGCCCGCCGAGCGGCGTTGGCGATGAGCACCTCGTGGTTGGACACGGTGAGGCGCACCGACACGCCGGAGCGCTGGTTGACGTGGGGCGACTGGCGGGCCAGGTGCGAGAGCGTGGCCACGATCTGGCTCATGTAGCTCGGCATCGCCGAGTGGATGCCCTCGGCCTGCAGCGGCGTGCACTCCTGGGCGGCGATGACCATCTCGGTCTCGACGTCGAGGGGGTAGTGGGTGCGGATCTGGCTGCCGAAGCGGTCCTTCAGCGGCGTGATGATCCGGCCGCGGTTGGTGTAGTCCTCGGGGTTGGCCGACGCGACGAGCATGACGTCGAGGGGCAGGCGCACCTTGTAGCCCCGGATCTGCACGTCGCGCTCCTCGAGCACGTTCAGCAGGCCGACCTGGATGCGCTCGGAGAGGTCGGGCAGCTCGTTGATGGCGAAGATGCCGCGGTTGGTGCGGGGCACGAGGCCGTAGTGGAGGGTGAGCTCGTCGGAGAGGTAGCGACCCTCGGCGACCTTGATCGGGTCGACCTCGCCGATGAGGTCGGCGATGGAGGTGTCGGGGGTGGCGAGCTTCTCGCCGAAGCGCTCGTCCCGGTGGACCCAGTCGATCTCGGTGTCCTCGCCCATCTCCTCGACCAGGTCGCGGGCGTAGCGGGACACCGGGTTGTACGGATCGTCGTGGATCTCGGAGCCCTTGACGATCGGCATCCACTCGTCGAGCAGCCGGGTGAGGGAGCGGATCATGCGGGTCTTGGCCTGGCCGCGCTCGCCGAGGAAGACCACGTCGTGGCCGGCCAGCAGCGCGTTCTCGAGCTGGGGCATGACCGTCTGCTCGTAGCCGAGCACGCCCTCGAAGAGCGGCTCACCGGCCCGGATCTTGGTGACGGCGTTGCGCCGCACCTCCTCCTTCACCGGCCGGGACTCCCAACCGGACTCCCGGAGCGCGCCGAGGGTGGACGGGAGGCTGGACGGTGCTGCCATGGGGGCCAACCTATCGGTCACCCCGAGGGCGTCGACCTCGGTCCTCGTAGGCTCCGGCGCCGATGACGCTCCCCGACCGCTGGCTGGCCGCCCCGGCCGACGAAGACCTGCGCCGCACCTTCGCCGACCCCGATCTGGACGACTCCGGTTGGGAGCCCATCGCCGTGCCCGGCCACTGGCGGTCCACGCCGGCCTTCGCCGACCACGACGGCCCCCTCCTGCACCGCGCCCGCTTCGAGCAACCCCCCGGTGCCGGCGACCGGCGGTGGTGGCTGCGCTTCGACGGCCTCTTCTACGAGGGCGACGTGTGGCTGGACGGCACCTACCTCGGCGCCACGGAGGGGTACTTCTTCGCCCACGAGTTCGAGGTCACCGAGCAGCTGCACGCCCGGAGCGAGCACCAGCTCGCCGTCGAGGTGGCGTGCGCGCCCCAGACGAACCGCGCCCACAAGCGCAACATCACCGGCGTGTTCCAGCACTGGGACTGCCTGGACCCGGACTGGAACCCCGGCGGCATCTGGCGGCCGGTGCACGTCGAGGAGTCCGGGCCGGTCCGCATCCGCCACCTGGTCACCCGCTGCCTCGAGGCCACCCCCGCCCGGGCCGTGCTGTCGCTCACCGCCGACCTCGATGCCGCAGAGGCGATCGAGGTCCACCTGCGCACCACGGTGGGCGCCGCCGACCACGGCACCGACCGCACGCTGGCCGCCGGCCCCAACACGGTCGAGTGGACCGTCACGGTGGAGCGCCCGCAGCTGTGGTGGCCCCACGCCCTCGGGGAGCCGCACCTCGAGCAGGCCACGGTCGAGGTGCGCGTCCGCGACGCCGCCGGCAGCCGCGTGTCGGACCGGCGGCGGTTCCGCACCGGCCTGCGCCAGGTGTCCATGCGCAAGTGGGTGCTGTCGGTCAACGGCGAGCGGCTGTTCTGCAAGGGGGCCAACCTCGGGCCCACCCGCATGGCGCTCGGCGAGGCCACGCCGGACGAGCTCGCGGCCGACGTCGAGACGGCCAAGGCGACCGGCCTGGACCTGCTGCGCGTCCACGGCCACGTCGGCCGGCCCGAGACCTACGACGCTGCCGACCGGGCCGGGATGCTGCTGTGGCAGGACTTCCCGCTGCAGTGGGGCTACGCCCGCTCGATCCGGCGCCAGGCCCAGCGCCAGGCCACCGAGATGGTGGCCATGCTGGCCCACCACCCGTCCGTGGCCATCTGGTGCGGGCACAACGAGCCGATGGGCCTCGACATCTCGCCCGAGGCCTTCGCTGAACCGCACCGCCTCGCCGGCCTCGGACTGCGGGCCGTGGTGTCCCAGCAGCTGCCCACGTGGAACAAGACGGTGCTGGACCGGACCGTGAAGCGCGCCATCGAGGCCGCCGACGGCACCCGGCCCGTCATCAAGCACTCGGGCGTCCTGCCCCGCCTGCCCACGCTCGAGGGCACCGACAGCCACCTCTACTTCGGCTGGTACTGGGGCGACGAGCGCGACCTCCCCGGCTTCGCCCGGGCGATGCCGAGCCAGGTCCGCTTCCCGACCGAGTTCGGCGCCCAGGCCGTGCCCGAGACCGACGGCTTCATGGATGCGACGCAGTGGCCGGACCTCGACTGGGAGCGGCTGGGGCGCACGCACAACCTGCAGCTCGCGCTGCTCGACCGCCACGTGCCCCGCGACGGCCGGACCTACGAGGAGTGGAAGGACGCCACGCAGACGTACCAGGCCACGCTGCTCCGCCACCACGTGGAGACGCTGCGTCGGCTCAAGTACCGCCCGACCGGCGGCTTCTGCCAGTTCGCCTTCGCCGACGCCCATCCAGGCGTCACCTGGTCCGTCCTCGACCACGAGCGGGTGCCCAAGGCCGGCCTCGCCGCCCTCACCGATGCGTGCCGGCCGGTGATCGTCGTCGCCGACCGACCGCCGGCCGCGGTCGCGCCCGGCCGGGCGCTCGCCCTCGACGTCCACGTCGTCTCGGACCGCAGGGTCGACCTCACGGGGACTGTCGAGGTCGAGGCGCGCTGGGACGGTGGCGGCCACCGATGGTCCTTCACCGGCGACGTGCCCGCCGACGCCTGCGTGCTCGTCGGCACGGTGCAGCTCGAGGTCCCCGACGCACCGGGTGAGCTCGTGATCGCCCTCTGCGGTGAGGTGGGCGACGACCGGCCCACCAACGAGTACCGCACCACCATCACCGCCTGACCCCGGGGTGATTGCCCCCCGTCGTGGGGGTGCGGGTACCGTGCGAATCCATGCAGACCATGGAGCAGTCAGCCTCGTCAGGGGGTGCGGGCGCTGGGGTCGAGCCCGTGAACCCCCCACGCCGCCCCGCGCCGTGGCCGGTGCAGTTCTACCGATCGGCCGTGGGCAAGAAGTGGGTCATGGCCATCACGGGCATCATGCTCATGGGCTTCGTGTTCGGCCACATGGTCGGCAACCTCAAGATGTACCAGGGCGCCCACGCCCTGAACGTCTACGGCGAGTCGCTGCGAGAGCTGCTCTACCCCCTGCTCCCCCGCACGCTCACCCTGTGGATCATCCGCATCGGGCTGATCCTCGCCTTCGTGTTCCACATCCACGCGGCGGCGAGCCTCACCCTGATGAACCGCCGGGCCAACGCCGGCGGCTACGAGAGCAAGCGGTCCTGGCAGGCGGCCAACACGGCCAGCCGATCGATGCGCTTCACCGGCATCGTCATCCTCGCCTACCTGATCTGGCACCTCGCCGACTTCACCTGGGGCTGGGTCAACCCGGACTTCGTGCGAGGCGACGTCTACCGCAACGTGCAGGCGAGCCTCACCAACGCGATCCCCGCCGCCATCTACGTGCTGGCCACCCTCGCCCTCGGCGTGCACCTGTTCCACGGGGCCTGGAGCCTGTTCCAGAGCCTGGGGCTGAACAACCCGAAGTACAACAGCTGGCGCCGCGGGTTCGCCATGGGCTTCGCCGGCCTCATCACCATCGGCAACCTCAGCTTCCCGCTGGCCGTCGTCTCGGGGGCCGCCTCCGACGACGTCTGCTACGAGGAAGGTGACCGCATCGTCACCTGCGAGACCGTGTTCGCCGAGGCCATCGAGGATGGCCGCCTGAGCATCGAGCAGTACGACGAGCTCAGCGACGGCGAACGACTCAGGATCATCAAGGCCTACGAGGCCAACGAAGAGCTCCGCTTCGAGGAGGGCACGTCGTGATCGGCAACCTGGACTCCGCAGTCCCCCCGGGGGACATCGGTGACAAGTGGACGCAGCACAAGTTCGACATGAAGCTCGTGGCGCCGAACAACCGGCGCAAGTTCGAGGTCATCGTCGTGGGCACCGGCCTCGCCGGCGCCGCCGCGGCCGCCACGCTCGGCGAGCAGGGCTACAAGGTGAAGGCGATCACCTACCACGACTCGCCCCGCCGGGCGCACTCGATCGCCGCCCAGGGCGGCATCAACGCCGCCAAGAACTACAAGAACGACGGCGACTCGGTGTACCGCCTCTTCTACGACACGGTGAAGGGCGGCGACTACCGCTCCCGCGAGGCCAACGTGCACCGCCTGGCCGAGGTGTCCGGCGACATCATCGACCAGTGCGTCGCCCAGGGCGTGCCCTTCGCCCGCGAGTACGGCGGCATGCTCGACAACCGCTCCTTCGGCGGCGCCCAGGTGTCGCGCACCTTCTACGCCCGGGGCCAGACCGGCCAGCAGCTCCTCCTCGGCGCCTACCAGGCGCTCATGAAGGAGGTGCACGCCGGCAGCGTGGAGCTCATCACCAAGACCGAGGTCCTCGACCTGGTGGTCAAGGACGGCGTCGCCCGGGGCGTGGTCACCCGCGACCTGCGCACCGGCGAGGTGCAGCGCCACTCGGCCCACGCCGTGCTGCTCTGCACCGGCGGCTACGGCAACGTCTTCTACCTGTCGACCAACGCCAAGTACTCCAACGCCACCGCGGCGTGGCGGGCGCACAAGAAGGGGGCGGCCTTCGCCAACCCCTGCTTCACCCAGATCCACCCGACGTGCATCCCGCCGTCGGAGGAGTACCAGTCCAAGCTCACGCTCATGTCGGAGTCGCTGCGCAACGACGGTCGCGTCTGGGTCCCCAAGAACCCCGACGAGACCCGTCCGGCATCCCAGATCCCCGACGCCGACCGCGACTACTTCCTCGAGCGCAAGTACCCGAGCTTCGGCAACCTGGTCCCCCGCGACGTCGCCTCCCGCAACGCCAAGACGGCGGTCGACGCCGGCCAGGGCGTGGGTCCCCGCAAGAACGGCGTCTACCTCGACTTCGCGGACTCGATCAGCCGCCTCGGCGAGGACGCCATCCGGGAGCGCTACGGGAACCTGTTCGACATGTACGAGCGCATCACGGACGAGAACCCGTACCACGAGCCGATGCGCATCTACCCCGCCGTCCACTACACGATGGGCGGGCTGTGGGTGGACTACCACCTCATGTCCAACGTGCCCGGCCTGTTCGTGCTCGGCGAGGCCAACTTCTCCGACCACGGCGCCAACCGCCTCGGCGCCTCGGCCCTCATGCAGGGCCTGGCCGACGGCTACTTCGTCATCTCCTACACGCTGGCCAACTACCTGTCGGGCCTGCTCGGCGAGAGCGCCGTGCCGACCGACGACCCGGTGTTCACCCAGGCCGAGACCGACGTGGCCGACCGCATGAACCAGTTCCTGTCGATCGGTGGCACCAAGTCCCCCGACCACTTCCACAAGGAGCTCGGCAAGATCATGTGGGACTACTGCGGCATGGCCCGCAACGAGGCCGGCCTGCAGAAGGCGCTGTCGGAGATCCCCGCCCTGCGCGAGGAGTTCTACAAGGACGTGCGCGTGCTCGGCTCGGGCGAGAGCCTGAACCAGAGCCTGGAGAAGGCCGGCCGCGTCGCCGACTTCCTCGAGCTCGGTGAGCTGATGTGCAAGGACGCGCTCGACCGCGCCGAGTCCTGCGGCGGGCACTTCCGCGAGGAATCCCAGACCCCGGAGGGCGAGGCCCTCCGCGACGACGAGAACTTCTCGTTCGTGTCGGCGTGGGAGTGGACGGGCGATCCGGCCACCTCCATCCGCCACGAGGAGCCGCTCGTGTTCGAGAACGTGGCGCTCACCCAGCGCAGCTACAAGTAGAGGACCCCTGATGAAGCTCACCCTCAACATCTGGCGCCAGGGCAGCATGCAGGCCAAGGGCGAGATGCGCACGTACCAGCTCGACGACGTGTCCGACGACATCTCCTTCCTGGAGATGCTCGACATGCTCAACGAGCAGCTCATCGCCCAGGGCGAGGAGCCCGTCGAGTTCGAGCACGACTGCCGCGAGGGCATCTGCGGCTCGTGCGGGCTCATGATCGACGGCCAGGCCCACGGCCCCCAGACGGGCACGGCCACGTGCCAGCTCCACATGCGCAAGTTCGCCGACGGCGCCACCATCGACATCGAGCCGTGGCGGGCCGCGGCCTTCCCCGTGGTGAAGGACCTCGTCGTCGACCGGACCGCGTTCGACCGCATCGTCGCGGCCGGCGGCTACGTCACCGCCCCCACAGGCTCGGCCCCCGACGCCAACCTGATCCCGGTCCCCAAGGACGCAGCCGACGCGTCGTTCGACGCCGCGGCCTGCATCGGCTGCGGCGCGTGCGTCGCGGCGTGCCCGAACTCGGCCGGCCAGCTGTTCACCGCCGCCAAGATCGAGCACCTCAACCTGCTGCCCCAGGGCCAGGCGGAGCGCGACTCCCGGGTGCTGGAGATGGTCGACACCATGGAGCAGTACTTCGGCTCCTGCACGAACCACGGCGAGTGCACGGCAGCGTGCCCCAAGGAGATCCCGCTCGACTACATCGCGTTCATGAACCGCGACTACGTCCGGGCCCAGCTCCGCAACCGCAAGCTCGCCGGACAGCGCTGATCCCGCCGTAGCCTCGGAACGGATGCCCCACCATCCCCTCCGGTTCCTGAAGCACGCGGCCATCGGCGCCGCTGCCGGCACCGGCGCGGTCGGTGGGGTCGGCCTGCTCGCGTTCGTGCAGGCTCGCCTGGCCGGCATCGGGGGCGCGGCGTCGTACCCGGTGCACTGGCTCGATGGCGACGTCGGCCCCGCCCACCCCTCGGCGCACCGCGTGGTGTGGCTGGGGGACAGCCTGGCCGCCGGCCTCGGGGCCATCGCCCCAGACGTCACGCTTCCCCGGCTCGTCGCCTCCCACAGCGATCGGCGCACCCGCCTGCACGTGTTCGCGACGCCGGGGGCGAACAGCAACGACGTCGTCGACGTCCAGCTGCCGGCGCTCCTGCAGCTGCGCCACGGCCTCGGCCAGATCGGCCAGCACATCGATGCCGTCGGGGTGACCGTCGGCGCCAACGACATCGCCGCGTTCACGAGCCGGCGCCGCTTCCGCCGCAACATCGCAACCATCGCCGCCGCCGCCGATGCGCCGCTGATCGTGGTCTCCATCCCCGGCCTCGCCGACGCCATCCGCCTCCCCCACCCGCTGCGAGCGCTCGCGTCCGTCCGGGGCCGCTGGCTCGACCGGGTCCTGCAGCAGGCGGCGCGCCGCAGCGATCGCATCCACTACGCCAACGTCTGGCAGCGGCCGCCGTGGATCGAGCGTCGCCACCGGGCCCACTTCCTCTCCGGCGACCGCTACCACCCCTCAGGCGCCGGCTACGCCGTGTGGGCCGACCGGGTCGCCCACGCCTTCGAGGTGGCGCTCCGACCGGCCGCTTCGGCCTGACCCCGCCTTCGGGCCCCCGGCGCACCGGTCGCTAGCGTTCCGCCGTGCGATCCCGCTCCCAGCTCCCCGTGCAGGTCTTCCGAGGCTTCTGCATGGGCGCCGCCGACGTCGTCCCCGGCGTGTCCGGCGGCACGGTGGCCCTCGTCTTCGGCATCTACGCCACGCTCGTCGCCCAGATCCGCCAGGGTGCCCGTGCCCTCGGGCAGCTGGTGCGGGGCCGACCCGGCGGCTTCGTCGAGGAGCTCCGCAAGGTCGAGTGGCTGTTCCTGCTCCCGTTGCTGCTCGGCATCGGCGTCGCCCTGGTGTCCCTGGCCAGCGTCATCAGCCACTTCCTGGAGGAGGAGCCGATCCGCACCGCGGCGGTCTTCTTCGGTCTGGTCGTCGGCTCCCTGTTCTCCACCGTGCACCTCGTGCACCGCTGGGACGCCCGCAACGTCACGACCGCCGTCGTCGTGGCCGTCACCACGTTCCTGGTCCTCGGGCTCGGCTCGGGCCAGATCCAGGACCCGCCGCTGGCGTTCGTGTTCGTCGGGGGCAGCATCGCCATCTGCGCCATGATCCTGCCCGGCATCTCCGGCTCGTTCCTCCTGCTGATGCTGGGGCTCTACCAGTTCGTCCTCGACTCGGTCGACGAGCGCGACCTCGTGGTCATCGCCGTCTTCGGCACCGGAGCGGTCCTCGGGCTGGCGCTGTTCTCGTCGCTGCTCAGCTGGGCGCTGGAGCGCCACGAGCAGCCGATCCTGGCCGGGCTCATCGGCTTGATGTTCGGCTCGCTGCGGGTGCTGTGGCCCTGGCCGAACGGCACCGGGAGCGAGGAGTCCACCAACGGGGCCGAGCTCGCCCTCCCCGCCGGCGACGTGTGGTGGCCGATCGGGCTCGCCCTCCTCGCCGGGGCAGCCATCGTCATCGTGGCCCGCCTGGCCGGTGCGAGCGAGGCCGTCGAGCACGCCGAGGTCCCGGCCCGCTGACCACCGGTCACCCGGCGCCGAGCGAACCTCCGGCGCCGGCGCGCAGCTCGAGCCACCCGACCCCGGTCCACCCGCCGGACGACCGCAGCCGGCACAGGGCGCGCGGGCGACGAACCTGTCGGCCGGCCACCTCGACGGGCACGGGCGTCACCGCCAGGACCTCGACCCGCAGCTCGGTGCCGTCGGCGTCGACCCGAGCGGCCACCGGGAGCCCCTCGTCGTCGACCTCCACCTCGCCGCTCGCCGCCACGCGCCGCACGGTGCCGTCGGTCTCGACGAGCGCGGTGGTCGTCCCGCCGCGGCTGTCGACCGACCAGCGGGTCGGCCCCTCCACCACCCCGCTCAGGTGCCACCCGTCGTCGACGACCCAGTCGATGGGTCCCCAGTGGTGGGATCGGCTGCCGACCCCCTCGACGTCGATCACGTCACGGCCGACGAGCACCTCGCCGTACACCCGGCACGCCAGCTCGTAGCCGTGGACGCCGGCGTCCTGGGGGTGCTCGACGACGGGCCCGTCGGTCTCCCACTCGAGGTCGAAGCCGAGGGCCACGTTGTCGCCGTGCTGGCGCCCGTGCAGCTCTCGGGGGTCGTCCACCCCCAGCGCGAAGGTCTCCAGGCCCAGGGTCCAGTGGTCGAGCGGCGTCTCGCAGATGTGGTCGGCCCACAGCCCCGTCGTGCGGACCTCCATCGGGTTGCTGCGGAACGGCACGTGGTGGTCGAGCACCATGAGCAGCTGGCGGCGCGGGCCGGCGAGGGCGGCCTGGTACCAGGCGTGGTCGGCGAAGCGGGTGAACGCGGCCCAGCCGCCGACGTCGCCGTCGGCCGAGGTGAAGTCGAAGGACCAGGTCTCGCTCCAGCCCGCGTCGAGCGGGTCGTGGGGGTGCTCGTCGGCTGGTCGGGGGGCCACGGCGCCATCGTCGCGTGCCACGATGCACGACGTGCAGTTCCTCTCCGACGAGTGGCTCGCCGCCATGGACGGTGCCGCCCGCGCCCGACCCGTCCCCGACCCCGACCCCCTCGCCGACGCCAGCGTCACCATCGAGCAGGTCGTGCGCGATGGCCCCCGCTGGCGCCTCGTCGTGGACCAGGGGCGCTGCTCGGTGGTGGCCGGCGGCGACGGCGACCCCGACGTGCGCCTCACCAGCGACCGCGAGACCGCCGTGGACATCGCCACGGGTCGTCGACCCGCCCTCGACGCGTTCATCGCCGGCGACCTGGTGCTGGGCGGCGATGTGCGGGCGCTCCTCGACAACAAGGCCGCACTCGAGGTGCTCGGCGATCTGTTCGCCGAGGTCAAGGCCGAGACGGCGTTCTCCTGACGTGCCCGAGCTCCCCGAGGTCCAGGCCCACGCCGAGCGGCTGACCGAGGGGTTCGCCGGCGCGGTCCTGCAGCGGTTCCAGCCCATCGCCTTCACCGCCCTGAAGACCTTCTCCCCCGACCCGGCCGTCACCCACGGCGAGGCGCTCGAATCGGTGGGGCGCCGGGGCAAGCTGCTCCTGCTGCGGTTCCCGTCGGCCACCCACGTCGTGCACCTGATGCAGGGCGGTCGGCTGCGACCCGACCCGAAGCAGGCGGCCAAGCCCAAGGGCGGCCAGGCCCGCTGGACCTTCGACGACGGTCGGGCGCTGCTGCTGTCGGAGGCCGGCACCGAGCGCAAGGCCGGCGTCTGGGTGGTCGACGGCAACCCCGAGGACCACGAGCCCCTGGACCACCTCGGCCCCGACGCCACCGATGTCGACGCCGACGCCATGCTCGCCCTCCTGCACGAGGAGAACACACGGGTGCACGGGTTCCTGCGCGACCAGCGTCGCCTCGCCGGCCTCGGTCGGCGCCTGGCCAACGAGGTCCTGCACCGGGCGAAGCTGTCGCCCTTCGCCATGACCGCCAAGCTCGGCCCGGACGACGCCGCGGCGCTCGTGGACGCCATCACCGACGCCGTCGACGAGGGCCTGGCCTACGAGCGGTCACGCGACGACATGTCGTCCTCGAAGGACCGCCCCGGCGCCGTGCACCACCGCACCGGCGAGGCCTGCCCGGTGTGCGGGGACGCCATCCGAGAGGTGGCCTACACCCGCTACACCGTGCACTACTGCCCGACGTGCCAGACCGGCGGCAAGGTGCTCGCCGACAACACCACGTCCAAGTTCCTCAAGTGATCAGATGAGGCCCTGGCCCTTGACGGTCTCCATCTCCTCGACGAGCTCGTTGGCGGAGGCGTCGATGCGGGCCCGGCTGAAGTCGTCGATGTCGAGGCCCTGCACGATGCTCCACTGCCCGTCCTTGGTGGTGCACGGGAAGCTGGAGATGATGCCCTCGGGCACGCCGTAGGAGCCGTCGGAGGGCACGGCCATGGAGACCCAGTCGCCCTCGGGCGAGCCGAGCACCCAGTCGTGCACGTGGTCGATGGCGGCGTTGGCGGCCGACGCGGCGGAGCTCGAGCCTCGGGCGTCGATGATGGCGGCGCCGCGCTTCTGCACGGTGGGGATGAAGTCGCTCTCCAGCCAGGACTGGTCCGAGCCGGCGGCCTCGAAGCCGTTCGTGCCGTTGACCTCGGCGTGGAACACGTCGGGGTACTGGGTGGCCGAGTGGTTGCCCCAGATCGTCATCTTGCGGATGTCGTTCACGGTCGACCCGGCCTTCTTCGACAGCTGGGCGATGGCCCGGTTGTGATCGAGGCGCGTCATGGCGGTGAACCGCTCCCGGGGGATGTCGGGAGCCGAGTGCATGGCGATGAGGGCGTTGGTGTTGGCCGGGTTGCCCACGACGAGGATCTTCACGTCGTCGGCGGCGTTGTCGTTGAGGGCCTTGCCCTGGACGGTGAAGATGCCGCCGTTGGCCTCGAGCAGGTCGGCGCGCTCCATGCCGGCCTTGCGGGGCATCGAGCCGACGAGCAGCGCGATCTGGACGCCGTCGAAGGCGACGTTGGGGTCATCGGAGGTCGTGATGCCCTCGAGCAGCGGGAAGGCGCAGTCGTCGAGCTCCATCACCACGCCCTCGAGGGCGCCCATGGCGGGCGTGATCTCGAGGAGCTTGAGGTGCACGGGCTGGTCCGGACCGAGGAGCGCGCCGCTCGCGATGCGGAAGAGGAGCGAGTAGCCGATCTGGCCGGCTGCACCGGTGACGGCGACGGTGACGGGAGGCTTGGAGGCAGGCATGGAGCGGACCCTATTCCGCTTCGTCATGGCACGGGAACCCCGGCCGGGACTGACCCGAACGGGTGGTTCCGGACCTGGTCGTTCTGCCGAACGCCCGCCAGGGGTACGGGTTCGGGCGTCCCCACCCACCTCGAAAGGACCAACTCATGTACATCGGAATCGGCGGCCTCATCCTCCTCATCCTCATCCTGATCCTGATCTTCTAGGACTGCGATGCAGCGAGCACCCCTGGCCCGGTCGGCGACACGCCGACCGGGCCGAGTGCTCCCTGGAGGGCCGCGATGGCCACCTCGACCTGGGAATCATCGGGTCGGCGGGTGGTGAAGCGCTGCGGCCACACCAGCACGCGATCGAGCCGGCTCCCGGGCCGGAGCCCCGCCACCCGACCGAGCGCGGTCAGCACCTCGTAGGACACCGCCACGATGAGCGGCACCGCCAGGATGCGGCCGGCCAGTTGCAGCACGAGCGAACCGTGCGGCAGGAACGGGTGGACGACGGCGGCGATGGCCGCCACGACCAACAAGAAGCTCGTCCCGCAGCGGGGGTGGTGGATCGACCCACCTCGCAGCACCTCGGGGCGCAGCACCTTCCGGGCCTCGTGGCCGGACACGACCAGGTGCTCGGCGCCGTGGTACTCGAACACGCGCCGCACGTCGCGGCGGCGGCCGACCAGGCCCACGTACGTGCCGAGCACGGTGATGCGCGCCGCGGCCTCGACCACCGGGAACCACGCCGTGCCCCCCGCGACCAGACCGGCCAGACCCGTGGGCAGCACGACGATCAGGACGACGACGGCGACGAGGGCGATGCTGACCAGCAGCCACTTGGGCGCCGGCGTCCGGTCGCTCGGCCGGAACCCGGCCGCGCCCTCCGACCACCGCAGCGCCTCGACCCCGACCACCAGGGACTCGCCCAGGCCGGCCAGGCCCCGCACGAACGGGATCGACTCGGCCCGGTGGGCCCAGCCCGGCACGTCGAGCATCCGGGTGTCGATGCCACCGTCGGGGCGGCGCACGGCCACGCAGGCCCGCTGACCGGCTCGCATCATCACGCCCTCGAGCACGGCTTGACCGCCGACCCGGACGCTGACGTTCGCGGCGTGCTCGCCGTCCATTCGCTCACTCCAGTCCGTCGCTACCGGTGGCACCGGGGCCCGCGCCCGGCCAGACGGTATCGGTGCACCCGCCACCGAGTCCCGTCAGGGCGGCCCGGATCCGGGAGGCGTGAGTAGGTTTCGACCGTGACCCAGGTACCTGGCCCACCCGAGCCCGACCCCGAGACCGGAGGCGACCCGGCAGGCATCCGGGTGGGACCGGTCACCGAGTGGCTCGCCGAGCACGTCGGCACCACCGCACCGCTCCGCTTCGAGCGCCTCGCCGGCGGCCACTCCAACCTGACCTACCGGATCGACGACGCCGAGGGCCGGCGCGTCGTGCTGCGGCGGCCACCCGAGGGTGAGCTGCTGCCGACCGCCCACGACATGGGCCGGGAGCACCGCCTGATCGAGGCGCTCGGCCCCACCGACGTGCCCGTGCCCGAGGCGCTGGCCACCTGCACCGACGCCGCCGTCATCGGTGCCCCCTTCTACGTGATGGCCCACGTCGACGGCGTCGTCCTGCACACCGCCGCCGACGCCGAGGCCGCCTTCGACGAGCCCGAGCGGGCACGCATCGGCCGCGACTTCATCGACGTCCTGGCCCGGCTGCACGCGGTCGATCCCGATGCCGTCGGTCTCGGCGACCTGTCGCGCAAGGAGGACTACATCGCCCGTCAGCTCAAGACCTGGTGGCGCCAGTATGAGGCGTCCCGCACGGCGTCGGACCCGTTGCTCGGTCAGGTGAACGAGTGGCTGCACGGGAACATCCCCGAGCAGGGCCCGGCCCGGGTCGTGCACGGCGACTACCGGCTCGGCAACACCATCAGCAGCCCCGACGCCCGGATCGCCGCGGTGCTCGACTGGGAGATCGCCACGCTCGGCGACCCGCTCGCCGACCTCGGCTACGTCCTGGCGACCTGGCCCCGGCCCGGCGACGAGCACGTGGCCACCACCTCGGCCACCTCGATGGCGGCCGGCTTCCCCGAGCGCGCCGAGCTCCTGGCGACCTACGAGTCGGCCACCGGCGCGGACCTGTCGAGCATCGACTACTACGTCGCGTGGGCCAACTGGAAGACGGCCTGCATCGTGCAGGGCGTGTACCGGCGCTACCTGGACGGCCAGCTCTCCACCGAGGGCGTGGACGTCGAGGGCTTCCGCCACACCGTCGAGGCCGCCACCGAGTTGGCCGCCATCGCCATCCGCAGGGTCGACCCCACGTTCTGAGCGCCCCTCCGGGCCCGACGTTCTGACTCCAGACGCGCCGGTGGCGGGCCCGAGGGCCCGCCACCGATGCGTTCGTCAGCCAGGAAGAGCTAGAGCTGCATGCTCTTGGTCTCGAGGAACTCCTCGAAGCCGTGCGTGCCGTACTCGCGGCCGTAGCCGGACTGCTTGTAGCCACCGAAGGGGGCGTTGGGGTTGAACGCGCCCTGGTTGACCTCGATCTGGCCGGTGCGGATCTGGCGAGCGACGGCCTTGGCCCGCTCGACGTCGCCGCCCTGGACGCCACCGGAGAGCCCGTACAGCGAGTCGTTGGCGATGGCGATCGCCTCCTCCTCGGTGTCGTAGGGCAGGATCGACAGCACCGGGCCGAAGATCTCCTCCTGGGCGATGGTCATGTCGTTGGTGACCTCGGAGAACACCGTGGGGCGCACGAAGTAGCCGTCGGGGTTGACGCCCTCGGGCTTCTCGGGACCACCGGTGACCAGCTTGGCGCCCTCGTCGATGCCCTTGCGGACGTACTCGGTGACGCGCTCGACCTGCATGCGGCTGGACAGCGGGCCGAGCATGGCGCCCTCGGCGAAGGGGTCGGTGGGCTGGTACATCGTCTCGACCGTCTCGGCCGCGATGCGCTCGGCATCGGCGAGGCGGCCCCGGGGGACGAGCATGCGGGTGAGCGCGGTGCAGGTCTGGCCGGAGTTGATGTAGCACTTGCCCACGCCGTCGCGGACGGCGGCCTCGAAGCCGGCGTCGTCGAGGTCGTCGAGGAGGATGTTGGCGGACTTGCCACCGAGCTCGAGGGCGACGCGCTTGATGCTGGCGGCGGCGTTGGCAGCCACCTTCTTGCCGGCGTTGGTGGAGCCGGTGAAGGACACCATGTCGATGTCGGGGTGACCGGAGATGGCCTCGCCCACGACCTGGCCGACGCCGGGCACGAGGTTGAACACGCCCGGGGGCAGGCCCACGGAGTCGATGACCTCGGTGAGGATGTAGGCGTCGATCGGGGCGATCTCGCTGGGCTTGAGCACCACGGTGCAGCCGGCGGCCATGGCGAAGGCGACCTTGGCCGCGATCTGGTGGAGCGGGTAGTTCCACGGCGTGATGCAGCCGACGACGCCGACGGGCTCCTTGACGACGAGGCTGTTGCCCACCGTCTGCTCGTACTCGTAGCTCTCGGCGATGGCGCCGGCCTGGCTGAAGGAGTTGATCGGAAGGCCGGCCTGGACGATCTGGCTCAGCCACTTGGGCATGCCCGCCTCGCGGGTGACCACGGTGGCGATCTCGTCCATGCGGGCACCGAGGCCCTCGGCGATGCGGGTGCAGTACTTGGCCCGCTCCTCGCTGGACTTGGCGGCCCAGCCGTCGAAGGCGGCCTTGGCGGCCTTGGCGGCCTTGTCGAGGTCCTCGGCGGTGCCGCTCGGGATGGTGGCGATCACCGAGCCGTCGGTGGAGTCGAACACCTCGAGCGTGTCGGAGCCGGTGGATGCCACCCATGCCCCATCGATGTAGATCTTGTCGTACGTCTGCACGGTGTCGTCATCCCCCTGTGGAATGTGGATCGCGGAACTGGTAACGGACGTTATCTCTCTGGGCCTCGACCTGCCACCCGGCCTCACCGGCCTGCGTACGCTCCCGCCCGTGCCCCGCCGCCTGCTGCGCCTCCTGGTGCCGACCCCGGACCGGACCCGGGTGCTGGCCCGCCCGAACGGGCTCGCCGGCTGGACGCTGCCCGTGCTGCCCGTGGCCGAGGGCGCGGACGTGACGTGGGACGACGAGCTGCTGGCCGCGGCCGAGCGGGTGGTCGGCACGGCGATCCGGCCGGTGCGGGAGGTGGTGGGCGGGGCCTGGGAGGTCGAGGCGCAGGGCCGGATCCCGGCCGTGGGTGCGACGTGGATCGCGCCGGCCGAGGCCGGCCGCCTCGGCGCCGACGCGGCGCTGCTCGTCCGGTGGGCCGATGACGGGGGCTAGGTTCCGCGCCGTGACCGCCCTCGTGCCCGTCCTCGACGGACTCTGCTTCGCCGAAGGCCCGCGCTGGCACGACGGCCGGCTCTGGTTCTCCGACATGCACGACCTGCACGTGCTGGCCTTCGACCCGGCGACCGAGGAGACCGAGGTGGTGGTCGAGGTGCCGGGGCAGCCCTCCGGTCTCGGCTGGCGTCCCGACGGCACCCTGCTCGTCGTGTCGATGACGGACCGGCGCCTGCTGGCGGTGCACGATGGCACCACCGAGGAGGTCGCCGACCTGAGCGACCTCGCACCGTTCCACTGCAACGACATGGTCGTGGACGGTCGGGGCAACGCCTACGTCGGCAACTTCGGCTTCGACCTGCACGACCCCGACGCCGATCAGCGCACCACGAACCTCGTGCTCGTGACCCCCGAGGGCGACGCGCGCATCGTCGCCGACGACCTCTTCTTCCCGAACGGCTGCGTGGTCACGCCCGACGGCAGCACGCTGGTCGTCGGCGAGTCGTTCAGCGGCCGGCTGACGGCGTTCACCATCGCCGAGGACGGCTCGCTCCACGACCGGCGCGAGTGGGCGCGGGTGCGGGGTGCGGTGCCCGACGGCATCTGCCTCGACGCCGACGGTGCCATCTGGCTCGCCTCCCCGATCAGCCACCAGGTGCTGCGCGTCGCCGAGGGCGGCGAGGTGCTCGACGAGGTGCGCACCAACGACGAGCGCCAGCCCTTCGCCTGCATGCTCGGCGGCCCCGACCGGCGCACGCTCTACGTGTGCACGGCCATCGACAGCGAGCCGGTCGGTGCCCGGGCGGCCCGGGCCGGGCGCATCGAGGCCATCGACGTCGCGGTCCCGGGCGCGGGTCTGCCCTGACCCCCGCCCGGGAGCGGCCCCAGTGGGAACTGGCAGCGGCTGCGGAACACGCCGCCGCTCAGGTGAGCGGCACGTAGCCGGGCACCTCGGCCGGCGGGGTGTCGAGGTACACCTTGGCCTCGGGCGGGCCCCCGAAGCGGCCGTGGCTCCAACGCACCTCGACGTGGCCGTGGACGACCACGTCCGCGCCGGATTCGCGGTCGAGCACCGTGGCCGCCCAGCGCACCTGGGGTTGGCCGGCGTCGTCGGGCTCGATGTCGAAGGCACGCAGCTCGTGGCGCTGGCGCCAGTCCCAGGGGGTGTCGATGCGCAGGCGGATGACGTCGGCGCGGGACGCCCCGAGCACGAAGTACGGCGCCGACGCGAGCCGGAGGAGCCGCCACAGCAGCTGCTCCCGTGCACCGGGCGTTGACGCCGACCGCCGCCACCGCTCGGCCGAGGCCCGGCTCACCTCCGCGCACATCTCGCGGTAGGGATCCTTCGCCTCGTCGGGCCAGGCACGGCCGTGCTCGCGGAGGGCATCGCGCAGGCGGCGTCGCTCGGTCACGTCCGCGTCGCAGGGGTCGGCGGGGAACGGGCAGCCCACCGCCTCGGCGGCGACCGTCGCCAGCCGCCGGTGCGCGTCCGGCGCGACCTGGCCGTACCAGTCGGCGCGGTCGTGGCTGTCGGTGGCCTTCAGCAGGTGGTCGAACACGCGGGCCGGCGCCGCGTTGTGCAGCACCTTGGAGAGGTACTTGCACGACACCAGGTAGACCCGGTCGACCCGCAGGTCGGCCGGGATGACCTGGTCGCCGGGCGGCCGGTGCCCGCCGGTCCACTCGATGCGCCTCGGGCGGCGACCGCCGAGGCCCTCGGCGTGCTCGGCGAACGCGGTGCCGTTGGCGAACGCGGCCTCGGCCAGCAGGTGGAGGTCGGGGTCGTGCAGCCCGTGCTCGAGCTGGTCCCAGGCGTCGGGGCCGACGAGCACCTCGGCGGGTCGCTGCAGCACGGCCCAGCCCACCGTGCCGTGGACGAGCATGCCGAGCGCGGTGGCGAGCTCGGAGACCGCGGTCCGGGTGTCGGCCACCGGTGCGTCAGGCCGGGTGGAGGGACCGCAGCTCGTCGACCGCGCCCTCGGCGGTGAGCTCGACGACCGCGTCGATGCCCCGCCCGATGACGGCAGCCAGCGCCTTGCCCTGCGCGGTGGAGCGGGTCGGGCGCTCGGTGGTGAGGACCAGCACGCCCTCCGGTCGCTCGGCGGCGTGGACCACCGCGGCCTGGGCCAGGGTGCGCCACAGCACCTCGGAGCGGCGCAGGCCGGACGGCGAGGGCGTGAAGGAGCCGGCGACGGTCACGAGCCAGCGGCGCCCGGCGGTATCGGTGGCCGCCAGGTCGAACTCGACGCCGAGCTCGCGCACCGGGACCTTCTTGTCGACGATGTCGGTGAAGCCGGCCTCGCCCAGCAGGCGCCTCGCCACGTCGGTGGCCTTGCGTCCGACGCGGATGGCCTCGGCGGCCGGCGCATCGTCGGGCAGGGTGCCCTTGCCCGGGCGGACCTCGACCGGCGGCCCGTCGCCGCGCTCGGCTTCGACGCGGGCGAGGGCGGCCTCGACGTAGGCGGGGTCGGTGTCGAAGCCGACGAAGTGCCGGCCGGTGCGTGCAGCGGCGACCGCGGTGGAGCCGGCACCCATGAACGGGTCGAGCACGAGGTCCCCGGCGTAGGTGTAGAGGTCGATCAGGCGCTGGGGCAGCTCGACCGGGAACGGGGCCGGATGGTTCACCCGCTTGGCGCTCTCCGGCGCCAGCTCCCACACGTCGAGGGTGGCCTCGAGGAAGTCGTCGACGGTCATGGTGCCGGTGCTGGGCATGCCGGACGAGGCGCGGTCCTTGGCATCGACGGCGCGGTCGAAGCGACCCTTGGATGCCACGATGACCCGCTCGGTGACGTCGCGCAGCACCGGGTTGCCCGGTCGCTGGAAGCTGCCCCAGGCGCAGGAGCCGCCGGCGCCCTTGCCCTTCTGCCAGATGATCTCGCCCCGCAGGAGCAGGCCGAGCTCCTCGAAGATGGCGACGACATCGGAGGACAGCGACCGGTAGGGCTTGCGGCCGAGGTTGGCGACGTTGACCGCGATGCGGCCGCCGGGCTCGAGCTTGCGGACGCACTCGGCGAAGACGTCACGCAGCATGCCGAGGTACTCGAGGTAGTCGGCCGGGATGCCGTCGGTGCCGAGGGCCTCCTCGTAGGCCTTGCCGGCGAAGTAGGGCGGCGAGGTGACGACCAGGGCGGCGGAGTCGTCGGCGATGTCGCCGAAGGTGTCCATGTCGCGCGAGTCGCCGACCCAGATCTCGTCGGTGGCCTTGGGGGGGTTGACGTGGTCGTCGTCGCTGAGGACCGGGGGCACGAACCGGGCGTAGAAGGCGGACGCGTCGTGGCCTTCCCGCTTGCCGACCCCGAAGTTCGACGTGGCCGTCGACCGCCGGCGCGGCTCGTCACCGGTGTCGAGGCCCTCGCTCATGGAGCGAGCCTACGCGACCCCCTCCGACAGGAAGACCGACCACCACTCGCTTCGGTGGTCCTGGACCGACCACATCTGGTCGATTCCGGACCAGCGAACGCTCAGTGAGGGGCGAGGCCGAGGCGCTGGACCAGGTCGATGGCGGCGACCGAGCGGTTCATCGTGTACAGGTGCAGGCCGGGGGCGCCGGCGTCGAGTAGCTGCTGCGACAGCTCTGCGCAGACCTCGGTGCCGAGGAGGCGCACGGCCTTGGGATCGCCGTCGACGGCGAGGCAGCGGTCCCACAGCTCGTCGGGGACGGTGGCGTCGTTCATGTCGGCCATGCGCCGCATCGAGTGCACGTTGATGAACAGCATCACGCCGGGGATGACGGGCGTGTCGCAGTCGAGGGCGGCGAGCTCGTCGCGCAGGCGCAGGTAGGGCTCGACCGACCAGAAGAACTGGGTGATGGCGAAGTCGGCGGCGGCCAGCTTCTCGGCCAGGTACCGGCGGTCGGTCTCCAGCGAGGGCGAGCGGGGGTGCTTCTCGGGGTGGGCGGCGACGCCGACGCTGAAGTCGCCGGGGTGGTCGTGGACCAGCTCGACAAGCTCGAGGGCGTAGCGGAAGTCCCCGCCGGGGGGCGGGGCGTCGGCGGGCGGGTCGCCGCCGAGGGCGAGGATGTTGTGGACGCCCTGCTCGGCGTAGGCATCGAGCAGCTCGCGGATCTCGTCCTTGGTGTGACCGACGCAGGTGAGGTGGGCCATGGTCGGGAACGGGTGGCGGCGGTTCAGCTCGATGACCACGTCGCGGGTGCGCTCACGGGTGGAGCCGAGCGCGCCGTAGGTGACGCTGGTGAAGGTCGGCTCGATCACGGCCAGCTCGTCGACCACGGCGAGGAGCTGCTTCTCGGCCTCGTCGTCCTTGGGCGGCGAGAACTCCAGCGAGATGGACGGGCCGTCGGCGAGCAGGTCGCCGATGCGGGTCACGACCCGTTCCTCGCGTGCGCGGCCTCGGCCGCCGCCACCGTGTTGCGCAGCAGCATGGCGACCGTGGTGGGGCCGACGCCGCCGAGGCGGGGCGTGACCCACGAGGCGACCTCGTTGACGTCCTCGTCGACGTCGGGCAGGAGCTTGCGCCCCTCCCAGGAGATGCCGCCGCTGACCACGACCGCGCCCGGCTTCACCATGTCGGCGGTGACGATCGAGGGCGAGCCGACGGCGGCGATGACCACGTCGGCCCGACGTGTGTGCACGGAGATGTCGGGGACGGCGGAGTGCACGACGGTGACCGCGGCGTTGGCGCCCTCGCCCTTCAGGGTGAGCAGCAGCGACAGCGGACGGCCGAGGGTGGGGCCGCGGCCGACGATGACGACGTCCTTGCCGCGCAGGTCGATGCCGTAGTGGACGAACATGGCCCGGATGCCCGCTGGCGTGCACGGGACCGGCCCGTCCTGCTGGAGCACGAGTCGGCCGAGGTTCTCCGGATGGAGGCCGTCGGCGTCCTTGGCCGGGTCCATGCGGTTGATCGCGGCGTCGAAGTCGAAGCCATCGGCCACCGGGTACTGGATGAGGTAGCCGTCGACGGCCGGGTCAGCGTTGAAGCGGTCGACCGCGTCGAGCAGGGCCTGGGGGTCCTCGTCGGCACCGATCTCGATGTTGTGGCTCTGCACGCCGACGGTCTCGCACGTCTCGTGCTTCTTGCGCACGTAGCCGGCGGACGCTTCGTCGTCGCCGACGAGGATGGTGCCGAGGCCGACGGTCTTGCCCTGGTCGCCCAGGGCGGCGACGCGGGAGCGCACCTCGTCGAGGACGGCTTCGGCCACGGGGGCCCCGGCGAGCAGCTGTGCGGTCACGACGGGCATCCTACGGAACCCGCCCGGAACGTCCGATTGCGATCCGGGCGCCGGGACGCGGTCGGATCAGTAGATCCAGCCGGCCTGCGGCGTGGGCAGGCGCAGCGCAGCGTCGAGGTCGGCGAGGAGGTCGGTGGGTCCGTGGAGGTCGTCGGTCAGCGCCAGGCTGGATGCCGGCCGGACGCCCCACCACAGCCGGGTGAAGGCTCCGACGGAGGCGTCGAGCACGGGCAGGTCGGGATCGAGGCCGGGCTCCGCACTGGACGTCGGCCCGAGCCGCACCGTGTGCTCGCCGCCGATGCCTCCCCAGGTGCCGAACCGTCCGATGGGGTCGCGCAGGCGGAGGCCGAACGCCACCGGGGTCGCCACCTCGACGGCGGCGATGCAGGCGCCGAGGTCGAGGATGCGGTCCTGCTGGCTGGCCATGGTCACGTGCAGCGCACCGCTGCCGCCGGCCAGCCGGGCGACCCGGCGCTGGCGGGCCGGCTCCCGGATCAGGTCCTGCAGCTGGATCCCGGCCGGCTCCTCGGTGACCACGACGAGGTTGACCTGGTCGCCGAGGGCCTTCACGAGGCCGAGCAGCTCGAGCACCTGGTGGGGCTCCTCGTGGGCGAGGACGTCGATGACGTACGGACCGTGCTCGTCCTTGGCCGAGCCGATCAGGGCGTGGGTGAGCCGACCATCATCGGCCCGGAAGCCGAGCCCGAAGGGGTTCTCGAGCCACGACCACTCCGGCTCCAGCCACTGCGGTGGGTCGAGCACGACGCTGCCGTGGCCACGGGGTCGCCGCGCCAGGAGGGCGTGGACCTCCCGCATGTGCTCGGCACCCAGGCGGACCGGGGGCCGGTCGGGCACCGGCACCTGCAGCGACGCCGGATCGAAGCTGAGGCGGTGCTGGTAGGGGCCGGTGCCGAAGCCGAACCGGTCGTAGTAGCCCTGCTCGAAGAACCCGAGGGTGGCGACGGCCGCTCCCTCCTCGACCGCCTCGGCGAGCGCCTCGGCCATGAGGGCCGACGCCAGGCCCTGGCGCCGACCGACGTGGCTGGTGGTCACCGCCGAGATGGCACAGAGCGGGAGGTCGGTGCCGGTGTGGTGCACGGTGCCGACGCTGCGGTGCACGAGGCACTCGGCCTCCCCGTGGACGTCGGCCACCAGGCCCTTGCTCATGGACAGGAACGTCTTCAGTCCCGCCGCCTGGCCGTCGCTGTCGTCGATCCAGCCGACCTCGCGCCACATCCGCGTCACCGCGGCCAGGTCGCGCTCCTCGTCGTAGGGCCGTCCCACCATGGCCGCAGTCTGACCCGGCCTGCTCGCTCCAGCCCGTGAATTGGCCGGTCGAAGCGCTGTGCCGGGTGCGCCCGGGACACCAGATCCCCGGCCGGCATGACACGGATTCCCCACGGAGAGTGACACCGATGCCCCCAGAGAAGGGTGTCAGGGCACCATTTCCGCACGCTCCGTGGCAGCCGATGATCGGAGGAACGAACCATTCGTTCCAACTGGGGAGGACCCAACATGAACATCAGCACCCGAGCAAAGGCCCTGGTCGGCGCCGTCGCCATCGGCGGCGCCGCCATCGCCATGGGCGGGGCATTCACCGCCGGCGGCCTCGACGTCGCCGGCGTAGACGCTGACGCCAAGATGGTCGGCGGCGTCGGCGAGGTGACCGTCACGGGAGCAACGCTCAGTGACATCGCCTACGACATCAACAGTGGCGTCGTCGAGGGTGTCCAACTGACCTTTGTCGACGACCTGACCGACACCAACTCCGTCTCCGTCGACCTTCTGGACGGAGCAGACCCTGCTGTGTCGTTGTACACCGCCGAAGACGGTCAGTGCACCGAAGATCTCAGTGACACGACCGGCATGACTTACAACTGCGATTTGACCACCGACACCATTTCCTCCAGCAGCGTCGTCAAGCTGGCAATCGACGTCTCGTCAACCAACAACGTCACCCTGTAGTCGCAGAGCTAGTAGCGCCACCATGCGCATGCGTCGTCTCCTCGCTCTCGCCCTCGTCGGGCTGATCACCGCTGGCGTGCTCGTGCTCGCCAGCGGCCGGGTCGGCTACGTCTCGACGGCGGGCGTGAGCATGGAGCCGACGTACTCCGCTGGGGACCTGGTGCTCGTGTCCCGGGATGGCGACTACGGCGTCGGAGACGCCGTCGCCTACCGGGACCCGGGCACCGGGGCGACCGTCCTGCACCGCATCATCGGCGGGGGCGGGGCCGAGGGCTTCGTCCTGCAGGGCGACAACAACGAATCCATCGATCCCCACGAGCCAACGGCCGACGAGCTGACCGGCCGGGCGATCGGGCACGTGCCCGCGGTGGGCGGGGTCCTGGGGTCCCCGGCCGCCAAGGGCGCCATCACCCTCGCCGTGGCCGGCCTCGTCGGCTCGCTCGCCCTCCCATCGCACACGAAGGCCCGCACCATGGCCGCACACCTCGCACCGAAGGCCCGGAAGGACCGCCACCGGCGCGCCCACCCCCGGGTCCGCCGCGTGTGGCTGGCCAGCCTCGTCGTCGACGCCGTCCTCGTGGCCGGCGTCCTCGCCGCGTTCTCCCTGCGCCCGACCCCGGCCGGTGCCGAGCCGCCGGCCGACGCGGAACCGCTCGAGCACCACGTCGAGCTCGGCTACGGGGCCGACGTGGCGTCGACCGACACCTACCCCGACGGGCGCATCGAGACCGGCGACACCGTCTTCCGGATGCTCGCGGACGAGGCGGAGGTGTTCGCCCGCACGGTCGGACCCGACGGCGTCGTCGTGGATGGCTTCGTCCAGCTCGACCTCACCGTGTCGAGCAGCGCGGGCTGGTCCCGCACCGCCCCCCTGGTCGAGCGCACGGAGCTCGACGGTGACCTCGACCTCACCTCGGCGATCCCCTTCTTCCACATGGATCGCCTCGCCGAGCGCATCACCTCCGAGACCGGTGTCAGCGCCGGCACCCTCGACCTCACGGTCACCCTCGTCGGGGAGGCCCACGTCGGCGACAGCGAGCCGGTCGACCTCGAGGCCACGCTGCCCCTGCGCCTCGGCCCCCAGACCCTCACGCTCTCGGGCGCCGAGACCACCGACACCGACGACAGCCCGGCCGTGACCTCCACCGTCGAGCTGCCGGTGGCGCCGGCTGACGACGAGCCCGTTGAAGAGCGACCCGACCTCACCCGGCCCGCCCTCGGCGCACTGCTCCTCGGCGTCGGCATCACGGCCGTCGTGTGGCCGACCGGAGACGAAGAGGACGACCCCGACGCCGTGGTCCGCATCCGCACCACCGAGCTGTACCACCCGCTCTCCGCCAGCAGCGTGGAGGTGGCCGACGCGGCCGACGTCGAGGGCATCGCCCGCCACGCCCACGCGCCGATCCTGTGCCGGGACGACGGATGGCAGGGCGTGGTCAGCGACGACGTCCTGTACTGGACGCCGCCGCCCGTTCCGTAGCCGCTGCCAGAACCAGACGGGCTCAGTCGCCCCCGGCGCTAGTGGAGGAAGTGGCGCTCGCCGGTGAAGACCATGGCCACGCCGAGCTCGTCGGCCTTGGCGATGCACTCCTCGTCCCGGACCGATCCCCCGGGCTGGATGATGACCGCGGCGCCGGCGGCCGCAGCCGCCTCGATGCCGTCGGGGAACGGGTAGAAGGCGTCGGACGCGCAGGCCCCGCCTTCGGCCCGGCCGGCGGCCTTGGATGCGGCGATCTCGCCGGCCTCGACCCGGTTCTGCTGGCCGGCGCCGATGCCCCACGCCGTGCCGTCCTTGGCCAGCACGATGGAGTTCGACTTCACCCATCCCCCGACCCGCCAGGCGAAGGCGGCGTCGGCGAGCTCGGTCTCGGTCGGCTGGCGCTCGGTGACGACGCGCCACTCGTCCTGGGCCGAGGAGAAGTGGTGCGGCTCCTGCACGAGCCAGGCGCCGTTCAGCTGGCGCAGGGCGAGGCCCGGCTTCCCCGGCGCGGGGGCGGTGAGGATGCGGGTGTTCTTGCGCTTGGCGATGAGGGCCTCGACCACGCCGTCGCCGTAGCCGGGTGCGATCACGACGTCGGCCTGGGCCGCGCCGACCATCCGCTCGACGGTGGCGTCGTCGATGGACTCGCTGGTGGCGACGATGCCGCCGAAGGCCGACCGCGGGTCGCACTCGAAGGCGAGGCGGTAGGCCTCCTCCAGCGTGTCGGCCACCGCGGCGCCGCACGGGTTGGCGTGCTTGATGATGGCCACGGCCGCCTTGCCGGGCGACACCCGGGCCAGGTCGTGGGCCAGGTTCCAGGCCGCGTCGGCGTCGAAGAGGTTGAGGTAGCTCAGGGGCAGGCCGGAGTGCTGGGTGATGCCGTCCATCCACGACGACCGGCCGATCTCCCGGTAGCGGGCGCCGCGCTGGTGCGGGTTCTCGCCGTAGCGCAGCTCGTCCACCCGCTCGAGGGCGAGGTGCACGGTGATGGGCAGGGCGTCCGCCTCGTCGCTGTCCTCGGGCGCGGTCTCGTCGAACCAGGACACGACGGCGGCGTCGTAGGCCGCGGTGTGGGCGAAGGCCTTGCGGGCGAGGCGCCAGCGGGTGTTGGCGCCGAGCGCGCCGTCCCGGCGGATCTCGGCGAGCACGATGTCGTAGTCGGCCGGGTCGACGATGATGCCGACGTGGGCGTGGTTCTTCGCCGCGGCCCGGACCATGGCCGGGCCCCCGATGTCGATGAGGTCGACGCCCTCGGCCAGGCGACGGCCGCCGGCGTCCCCGGCCGCGTCGGGCTGCCCGAACGGGTACAGGTTCGACACCACGAGGGAGAACGGCTCGATCTCGTAGGTCTCGAGGTCGGCCTGGTGCTCCGGATCGGAGGGGTCGGCGAGGATCGCACCGTGGATCTTGGGGTGCAGGGTGGCGACCCGGTGCCCGAGGATCGCCGGGTAGCCGGTGACCTCCTCGGTGCTGGTGACCTCGAGGCCGGCGTCGCGGATCGCGGCCGCGGTGCCGCCGCTGGACACGAGCTGCCAGCCGGCGTCGACCAGCCCACGGGCGAGGTCGACCACGCCGGTCTTGTCGTACACGGACAGGAAGGCCCTCATGCGGACTCCTCGCTTGCTCGGGGTGACCGGTCGAGGATGCCGGGTTCGGCCAGCACCGCTCGGATGGTGTCGGGGTAGAGGCGGCGCTCGACCTGCTTGATGCGCTCGTGCAGGGAGTCCGCGGTGTCGTCGGCCAGGACGGGCACGGCTTCCTGGGCCAGGATCGGCCCGGCGTCCATCTCGAGGGTGGCGACGTGGACCGTGCAGCCGGTGACCTTCACGCCGTAGTCGAGGGCGGCGTCGACGGCATGCCAGCCCTTGAACGCGGGCAGCAGCGCCGGGTGGGTGTTGAGGATGCGGTGCGGGAACGCGTCGTGGATGGCGCGCCCGAACACGGTGCCGTACCCGGCCATCACGACCAGGTCGATGCCGGCGTCGACCAGCACCTCGGTGACCTCGGCCGTGTAGGCCTCACGGTCGAAGTCGGCGCCGAAGGAGGTGCGCTCGTGGCACACCGCCCGCACGCCGTGGCGCTCGGCGACGTCGGTCGCGGCGCAGGGGCGGTCGACCACCACGAGCTCGACGGGGATGCCGTCGGTGAGGATCGCGTCGAGGAGGGTCCCGCTGCCGGAGGCGAGCACGGCGATGCGCATGAGGGGCGGAAGGTAGCAAGCGGCCTCCCGATCCCCCGCACGGCTGGTCAGCCGCGCAGCTCCCGGGCCAGGCAGGAGCCCTCCGCGGTGAGGCCGGCGGACTCGCAGAACGAGCGGACGTCATCGCCCGAGGAGAACGGGCCCGGGTCGACCAGCACCCAGAAGCCGTCGCCGAAGGCGGACCAGTCGCTGCTCCGCGCCGCCACGACGCCGGGGGCATCGGCGCGGGTGCGCTCCCACTCCTCGGCCAGGGCGGCGGTGCCGGCGTCGTAGGGCACCGACTTGAGCTGGGCGAGCCAACCCCGGAAGCTCGTCGACAGGGCCGGCACGGACCCGGTGCCGTTCGGCTCGGTGCGGAACGAGGCCGCGGTGGTGGTGGGTGCCGTCGACGTGGTGGGTGTGCTTGTCGTCGTGGTCGTCTCGGCGACGGTGGTTTCCGTCGTGGTCGGTGCCGTGGCGCTCGTGGTGGTCGTGTCCTCGATCTCCACGCCGTCGAGCCCACCGGATTCGTCCGGGGTGGCGACCTCATCGGCGTCGGCTTCCCCGGATGACGCGCCCGAGTCGTCGTCGCCCAGCAGCTGGGAACCAGCGACGACCGTCAGGACGAACACGCCGATGGCGAGCGCGGCCAGGGCGATCGTGCGACCTGAACCGGCACTGACCTCCGGTCCGGACGCCGGTGCCGGTTCCCGGATCGGGATCGCCCACGGCGGGGCGTCGTCGATGGAACGGGTCTGGTCGACCGCACGGGTCTCGTCGACGGCCGGCGATGCCAGTGCCCCGCAGGTCGGGCAGCGGGCGGCATCGTCGGCGAGTGGCTCACCACAGGTGGTGCAGGGGGTGCTCATGGGCGCGAGTTCCTCATCGCTCCGACCGCCCCGACCATGGTGCCACGGCGACGTGGCGTGATCGTTGGACCCGCTCAGGCCAGCGGCGGGTCGACGCAGCCGCTGGTGCCGCCGCCCGAGCCGGCCGGCACGGCGACCTCCTTGGTCGGCTTGAAGCCGGAGCCGGGATCCTCGGTGCGCAGGAGCCGCAGGACGCCGTCGGCGATGGCCCGCGCCTCGGCGTCGCGGAACTCCTCGGTCTCGAGCAGCGCGTTCTCGGCCGGGTTCGACAGGTAGGCGGCCTCGGTGAGCACCGACGTGACGCCCTGGGCGTGGCGCAGGATGCCGTAGTAGTCGTCGCCGGTGCGCATGGAGCGGCGGGCCCGGGCCCCGGGGTCGTCGCCGATGGCCCAGTCGGTGCCGAAGGGGGCGAGGTGCTCCTGCATCTCCTCCCACAGCAGACCGGCGAGGCGCTTGGACTCCGGGTCGGCGAGCTGGTGGTACAGCTCGCTGCCGGGCACGCCGGAGCGGCCCACGGGGGCGGCGTTGTGGTGGATCGAGAGGAACGCGACGGGTGACATGGTCCTGGCGATCGATGCCCGGGTGGCCAGGGTCATGCGCACGTCGGCATCCCGGGTCAGCACGACGGTGGCGCCCTCGGCCTCGAGCAGCGCCTGCACCCGCCGGGCGACGTCGAGGTTGAGGTCGGCCTCGCGCAGGCCCGTGGGCCCGACCGCGCCGGGCTCGGCACCCCCGTGGCCGGGGTCGAGCACGACGTGGGCGCCGAGCACCGGCTCGCCGGGCACGACCGCCGCGGTGGCGCACGGCGTGAGCACCTGCCACGCGCCCTGCTCGCCGCCGAGGACCGGCAGGACGAAGCCCGCGGGCGTGCGCACGGCCCGGACCTCGCCGTGGTCGGCGATGGCGGGGAACCCGAGCACGGCGGTCGAGGAGGGCGCGGTCGAGGTGGGCGCTGCGGCGGCCTCGGGCGACGACTCGGCCGGTGCGTCCGTCCTGGGACCGGTGACCGCATCGCCATCGCTGGCTGCGGCGAGCGCGGCGACCAGGCCGGCGGCGAGCAGCACCACGGCGCTCAGCAGGATCAGACGGGACGAACGGGGCATCCCTCCAAGGATGGGGGCGCCGGCACCGGGCCCCAACGCCGACCGCAGCCCGGGAACGGCTCTGGCCTGCATCCATGACCACCAGGGGCACGGATGCAGGCCAGAACGGAGGCGCTGGCGGTGGTGGGCTCAGCGGAGCCCGTCGACCACCTCGACCATGAGCGCACCGGCCTCGGTGGGGTTGTTGCCCACCTTGACGCCGGCGGCCTCGAGGGCCTCGCGCTTGGCGGCGGCGGTGCCCTTGCCGCCCGACACGATGGCGCCGGCGTGGCCCATCTTCTTGCCGGGAGGGGCGGTGACGCCGGCGACGTAGGACACGACCGGCTTGGAGACGCTGGCCTTGATGTAGTCCGCCGCCTCCTCCTCGGCCGAGCCGCCGATCTCGCCGATCATCATGATCGCCTGGGTCTCGGGGTCGGCCTCGAAGCGCTCGAGGCAGTCGATGAAGCTGGTGCCCGGGACGGGGTCGCCGCCGATGCCGACGCAGGTCGACACGCCGATGTCCTTCAGCTTGAGCTCGTACAGCGCCTGGTAGGTGAGGGTGCCGGAGCGGGACACGATGCCCACGTTGGGGCCCCCGGCCGAGGGCTCCTTGGCGATCTCACCGGCGGTGATGCCGATGTTGCACTTGCCGGGGCTGATGATGCCGGGGCAGTTCGGGCCGAGCAGCTGCACGTTCGGGAAGTCCCGCTGCAGCTTGTTGTAGAACCAGGCCTCGTCGTGGGCGGGGACGCCCTCGGTGATGACGACGATGAACTCGACGCCACCCTCGGCGGCCTCCATGACCGCGTCCTTCACGCCTGGTGCCGGGATGAAGATGCAGCTGGCCGTGGCGCCCGTCTCCTTCACGGCCTCGGCGACCGTGGCGTAGATCGGCACGCCGTTGACCTCGGTGCCCGCCTTCTTGGGGTGGGTGCCGGCGACGACCTGCGTGCCGTACTCGGCGTTGCGCTGGCCGTAGAAGGAGCCCTGGGAGCCGGTGAGGCCCTGGTAGATGACCTTGGTGTTCTCGTCGACGAAGATCGCCATTACTGGCCACCCCTTTCCTTGGCCAGGGCGACGACCGTCTCGGCGGCCTCCACCATGGTGGGCTTGCTGATGAGCGAGGCGGACTCGTGACGGCTCAGGATCTCCCGGCCCTCGGCGGCGTTGGTGCCGTCGATGCGGATGACGATCGGGGCGTCGATGTCGACGCGCTCGAGGGCGGTGACGATGCCGTTGGCGACCTCGTCGCCCTTGGTGATGCCACCGAAGATGTTGATGAAGATGGCCTTGACCTTCGGGTCGTTGTTGATGACCTCGAGGGCACCGGCCATGACCTCGGCGTTGGCGCCGCCGCCGATGTCGAGGAAGTTCGCCGGCTTGCCGCCCACCTGGTTGACGATGTCGACCGTGGACATGGCCAGGCCGGCGCCGTTGGCGATCACGCCGACGTAGCCGTCGAGACCGACGTACTGGAGGCCCTTGCTGTGGGCGTCCTCCTCGCGCTCGTCGCGCACCTGGGTCTGCTCGTACTCGCTGTAGTCCTCGTGGCGGAACGTGGAGTTGCCGTCGAGGGTGACCTTGGCGTCGAGGGCGTGGACCTCGCCGGTGGGCTTGAGGATGAGGGGGTTGATCTCGGTGAGATCGGCGTCGCCCTCGGTGTACGCGGTGTACAGCTTGCGGAGGATGTCGACGGCGCCCTCGGTGGCGTCGGGGTTCAGGTTCGCCCGCTCCACCCAGTCGCGGGCGTCGGCCTCGGACAGGCCGTCGACCGGATCGATCCAGATCTTGGCGATGGCGTCGGGGTTCTCCTCGGCCACCGTCTCGATCTCGACGCCGCCCTCGGCGGAGAGCATGCCGAGGTGCTTCTTGGCGGAGCGGTCGAGGGTGAAGGAGGCGTAGTACTCCTCGGCGATGTCGGAGGCGACCTCGATCCAGATCGTGCGGACGACGTGGCCCTTGATGTCGAGGCCGAGGATGTTGCCGGCGTGCTCGCGCACCGCGTCGGCGTCGTCGGCCAGCTTCACGCCGCCGGCCTTGCCGCGGCCACCGACGTGGACCTGGGCCTTGACCACGACCGGGTATCCGATGCGGTCGGCGACCGCCACTGCGTCGTCCACCGTGGTGACGGCCTCGCCGTCGCTCACGGGGATGCCGTAGCGGGCGAAGAACTGCTTGCCCTGGTATTCGAGGAGGTCCATGCGTGCTTCCCTTGTCTGGCTTGGGCCGGGGCGGCCTTCGGCCGGATACTAGGAGGATGCCCACCAGCCCCGGCCAATCACGATGAGCCCGGTCGCCAAGCGACGCGGCCGAGGCCACACCGGTCGGGCCGTCGCCGTCGCCGTGGTCGGCGTCGTCGTCGCGCTGGGCACCGCCTTCCTCGTGGCCAACCTGGCCAGCCGCGGCGACGTGCAGGTCCGCCTCGGCGACGACCGCTTCGACGCCGGCCGGGTCGAGAACCTGGCCCGCATCATCGACGAGGACGGCCAGCCGATCCTGTTCCCGGACCCGGCCAACTTCTCCCGCTCCATCTACGTCGACCACCAGGGCGGCGACCCAACCACGGGCTGGATCGCGCTCAGCGCCTTCGTGCCCGACCGGCCCGAGTGCACGCTCACCTTCGACCCCGAGGTCGACCTGTTCACCATCGACGACGCCCAGCCGGCGTCGTGCGACCGGGACACCACCTTCCCCCGGTCCGGCGCGGGCCTGCGCGTCTACGCCACCGAGGTCGTCGACGACCGCCTCACCATCGACCTGCAGGACCCGGCGAACGCCCCCGACTGAATCGGAACCCTGCGCCAGTTCGGGACCTCCGCGGGAATCTGGCAGCGGCTGCGGAACACTGCCGCTTCAGCTCGGGGCCGGATTCAGGACTGGCGTTCCGCCTCCGCTGCCAGATTCAGGATGGCGACGCCGTCGGGGTCGAGGGCGACCACATCGGCGTTGCGGGTGGCGCCGGCGGCGAGCGGGCGACCCTCCACCCCGGCGAGCACGAAGCCGTCGGGGACCGGGACCGACACCGGGGCCGCCCCGAGGTTCACCACCACGAGCACGTCGCCGCGGCGGATGCGGATCCAGCCGACCTCAGCGTCGTGGTCGATCTCCTGCGCGCTCCACCGGCCGTCGGTGAGCGACGGGTGGCGGCGGCGCAGGGCGATGAGGTCGCGGTGCCACTGCAGCAACTCGGCGTGGCCGGACTCCCCGACCTCGTCCCAGCGCAGCACCGAGGACTCGAACGTGGTCCGGTCCTGGGGATCGGGGACGTCGGTGGGGTCCCAGCCGAAGTGGGCGAACTCGTGGGTGCGCCCCTCGGTGACGGCCTGGCCGAGCGCGGCGTCCTGGTGGTCGGTGAAGTAGCGGAACGGTGACGACGCCGACCACTCCTCGCCCTGGAACAGCATCGGCACGAACGGGCTGGTGAGCAGCAGGGCGGCACCGATGCGGAGCCGGCCGTCGGAGGTGCCGTGGCCGATGCGATCACCGGTGGCGCGGTTGCCGATCTGGTCGTGGTTCTGCACCGAGACGACGAAGGCGTGGCCCGGCAGGCCGGCCGGCGAGCGGCCGTGCACCCGCTGGCGGTGCTCGGACCAGTCGCCGGCGTAGACCCAGGCCTGCTGCAGACCCCGCACCAGGTGGTCGAGCGTGCCGAAGTCCTCGTAGTAGCCGTCGGTCTCCCCGGTGAGCACGGCGTGCAGGGCGTGGTGCCACTCGTCGGCCCAGGACGCATCGAGCCCCATGCCACCGGCGGAGGCCGGCAGGACGTAGCGGGGGTCGTTGCGGTCGCTCTCGGCGATGAGCCAGCACGACCGGCCGGTGTGGGCGGCCGTGGCGGCGACCTCGTCGGCCAGCTGCTCGAGCAGGTGGGTGGCGGAGTCGTCGACCAGGGCGTGGACGGCGTCGAGCCGGAAGCCGTCGAGGTGCAGGTCTCGCTGCCAGCCGGTGAGGTGCTCGACGAAGTAGCGGCGCACCTCGCCGCTGCCCGGGCCGTCGAGGTTCACGGCCGCGCCCCAGTTCGTCTGGTGGCGCTCGGAGAAGTACGGGCCGAAGGCACCGAGGTGGTTGCCGTCGGGACCGAGGTGGTTGTGCACGACGTCGAGCACCACGCCGATGCCGGCGGCGTGGGCGGCGTCGACCAGCCGGCGCAGCCCGGCGGGGCCGCCGTAGGCGTCGTGCACGGCGTGGGGGAAGGTGCCGTCGTAGCCCCAGCCCCGGTCGCCGGGGAAGGCGGCCACCGGTAGCAGCTCGATGGCGTCGACGCCGAGGTCCACCAGGTGGGGCAGCCGCTCGACGACCCCGTCGAAGGTGCCCTCGGGGCTGAACGTGCCGACGTGGAGCTCGTAGAGCACGGCTCCGGGCAGGTGGAACCCCCGCCAGTGCTGGTCGGTCCACGCGAAGTCGGTCTCGTCCGGCGCGTCCACCGCCGAGAGGCCGTGGACGCCGTCGGGCTGCCAGCGCGAGCGCGGGTCGGGCAACGGGTCGGCACCGTCGAGGCGCCAGCCGTAGCGGGTGCCGTGGCCGGCCTCGGCATGGGCCACCCACCAGCCGCCGTCGGCCGGCGTCGCCGGGACGTCGTGTCCATCAACGTGCAGCGCCACCTCGGACGCGTCCGGCGCCCACACCCTGAACCGCTTCACGGGGCCTCCAGGACGGCGACGGGGGCCTCGCCGAGGAGGTCGGCGAGGTCGATCGTGCCGCCCTCGACGGGGTGACCGCCGAAGACCGGCGACCACTCCCCCGCCGGCAGATCGACGGTGGTGCCGGCCGCGACCGGGCCGCGGCTCGGGAAGCGGACGGCGACGAGCGCCACCTGGTCGCCTCGGGTGAACGCGACGATCCGGTCGGCATCGGGGCCGGACGCGACCAGCGGGACGTGGGCACCGGCCTCACCGGCGCCGAAGGCATCCGGGCGGCGGCGGCGCAGGCGGAGGCAGGCGGTGGTCAGCGCCAGCTTGGCGATTGGTCCGAGCGCCGGCGCGCGCATCGGGTCCAGGTCGTCGAGCTCGCCGGCGATGACCTCGTGGTCCACCGGACGCCGGTTGTCCGGGTCCACCAGCGACAGGTCGATGACCTCGGTGCCCTGGTACACGTCCGGGATGCCGGGCTGCAGCAGGCCGATGGCGGCCTGCACCTGGCTGTTCCACCAGCCGTGGCGTTCGAGGACGGACGCGTCGGCCGCGAGGTCGTCGACCGCCTCGGGGTCGTCGGCGATGCCGGCGAGCGCGGCCAGGCCGGCTTCGAACCCCTCGTCGACCTTCGTCCAGGACGTGCGGCGCTTGGCCTCCCGGGCGGCCTTCACCAGGTAGGCCTCGAGGCGGTCGCTGCTGATGGGCCAGGCGCCGAGCAGGGTCTGCAGCGCGACGAGGAGCGTGGTGGCGTCGGGCTCCACATCGTCCGGCCAGCGTCGGAGCAGGCGGGGCAGCCATCGCTCGGCCAGCGCGGGCCACGACGGCTCGAGCGTGGGCTCGCTGAGCACGTCGAGCCGGGCTCGCACGTCGGCGCTGCGCTTGGTGTCGTGGGTCGACAGCGTGGTCATGGTGCGGGGCCAGTGCGCCTGGCGGTGGCGGCAGGCGTCGTGGAGGTCGTCGACGGAGACGGCGGGGTGCAGCGGGTCGCCCCCGACCTCGGCCGCGGCGATGAAGCGGCCGAGCCGGTACCAGGCGGTGTCCTCCAGGCCCTTCGCCGTGGCCGGGCCGGTCAGCTGCTGGAACCGCACCACCAGCGCCCGCTCGTCGTCGGTCGGACCCTCCTCGGGGTCCACCGCCCGCAGCGTCAGCACGTCGGCCAGGAAGTCGATGAGCCTCGGGTCGACGTCGGTGGCGTCCTTGGCCTTCCTGGCCGCCTCGTCGATGTGCTCGACGTCGGTGGCGCTCACCGTGCTCGCCCCGCCGTCGACGCCGGGCACGACGTAGGAGCGGTACACGTCGAAGCCCACGGCCAGCGCGGCGATCGCCCGGCGGAGGTCGTCGCGGGGGTGGTCCCGGTGCAGCGGGCGGGTCTCGGCGACGCGCAGCGCCACGTCGACGACGCGCTCGAGCTCGGCGGCGAGCAGCTCCTCCACCGCGTACCGCTTGGACTCGAGCACGACCTCCTCGGGCTCGGGCGCCTCCATGCCGCACAGCTCGTGCGCCCGTCGCTCCACCGCGGCCAGGGCACCGAGCCCGTCCGGGTCGACGAGGACGCCGTTGAGCAGGCGCATGGCCTCGTATCCGGTGGTCCCGTCGACCGGCCAGTCCTCGGGCAGCCACTCGTCGCCCTCGAGGATCTTCTCGACGACGATCCACGCGTCGGGTGCCGCGTGGCGGAGCCGGTGCACGTAGCCGCCGGGGTCGGCGAGGCCGTCTGGGTGGTCGATGCGGAGCCCGTCGATGCGGCCCTCGTCCAGCCAGCGCAGCGGGAGCTCGTGGACGGCGTCGAACACGCGGTCGCGCTCCACCCGGATGGCCACGAGGGTGGTGATGTCGAAGAAGCGCCGGTAGTCCAGCTCGCGTGCGCCGGTGCGCCAGTAGGCGAGGCGGTAGTGCTGCTCGTCCAGGAGCCGGTGGAGGGCGTCGGGGTCGGCGTTCACCGCGTCGATCTCGGCATCGACCGCGGCCGCGACGGCCGGCTGGCCGAGGAGGCGACGGAGCAGGTCCTGCACCACGTCGAGGTGCCGGGCGCGGCGTCGACGGGCCCGGTCGGTGGTCGCCGGCTCGAGGTCGTCGAGGGTGTCGGCGACGAAGGCCAGCGAGGATGCAGCGAGCGGATCTGCATCGGGGGTGTCGGCGAGGCGGTCCGCTGCGGGGTGCAGAAGCAGCGGCAGGCTGCGAGGGGCGAGCGGGAAGCGGTGGCCGGGCGCCTCGGCCCGGAACCGCACGCCGTCCCGCCCCACGGCCAGGTCCCCGGCGGCGAGCAGCTCGCCGTAGAGATCGCCGAGCACGGGCAGCACGACGATGCCCTTCTGGTAGTCCTCCCGCCCGACCCAGTCGATGTCGAACCACTCGGCGGAGGACGAGGACGCGCCGTGCTCGAGCACGTCGAGCCAGCGCTGGTTGTGCCCGCCCTCGATGGACACGTGGTTGGGCACGACGTCGACGACGACGCCGAGGCCGAGGTGGCGCGCCTCGTCGCTGAAGCGCTGCCAGGCCTCGTCACCACCGAGGTCAGGGGCCACGCTGGCGTGATCGACCACGTCGTAGCCGTGCATCGAGCCCGGCACCGCCCGCAGGATCGGTGACAGGTACACGTGCGACACGCCGAGGTCGGCGAGCAGCGGGAGGCGGGCCCGAGCGTCGTCGAGGGTGTTGCCGCCGTGCAGCTGGAGCCGGTACGTCGCCGTGGGCGTCACCGCTCGTCGGCTCCGTCCTCGTCGGCGGGGCGGAACCGCAGCAGGACCGTCGAGCGCGGCACCAGCTCGATGTCCTCGGTGACCGTGCGCACCTCGTCGGCGACGCCGGTGGGAAGCGCGGTGTCGAGCTCGACGACCCATGCGCCGTCCATCTCGGGCAGCTTCCAGTCGATGGGGTCGGCCTCGGCGCTGATCAGCAGGAGGAAGGAGTCGTCGATGATGGGCCGGCCGCGGGTGTCCCGGCTGCGGATGCCCCGGCCGTCCATGTACAGCCCGATGGTGCGCGGCGCGCCCTCCCAGTCGTGGTCCTCCATGGCGGCGCCGTCGGGCTTGTACCACTCGATGTCGACGTTGCCTCGGATCTCCTGGCCGAAGAACCAGCGGCGCCGGCGCAGGACGGGGTGCTCGCGCCGGATGCCGATGCAGCGGCGGGTGAACTCGAGCAGGCCGGTGTCCACCTCGTCCCAGTCGAACCAGCTGATCTCGTTGTCCTGGCAGTAGGCGTTGTTGTTGCCGCCCTGGGTGCGCCCCAGCTCGTCGCCGCCGAGCAGCATCGGCACGCCCTGGGAGAGCAGCAGCGTGGCCAGCAGGTTGCGCTGCTGGCGGGCGCGCAGCGCGAGCACCTCGGGGTCGTCGGTCTCGCCCTCGACACCGCAGTTCCAGGACCGGTTGTGCGACTCGCCGTCCTTGCCGTCCTCGCCGTTCGCGTCGTTGTGCTTCTCGTTGTAGGAGACCAGGTCGCGCAGCGTGAACCCGTCGTGGGCGGTGACGAAGTTGATGCTGGCGACCGGCGAGCGCGTCTCGTCGGAGTAGAGGTCGGCCGAACCGGTGAGGCGGGACGCCAGCTCGGGCACGGTGTGGGGCTCGCCGCGCCAGTGGTCGCGGATGGTGTCGCGGAACTGTCCGTTCCACTCCGACCAGACCGGCGGGAAGTTGCCGACCTGGTAGCCGCCCTCGCCGACGTCCCACGGCTCGGCGATGAGCTTCACCTGGGACACGATCGGGTCCTGGTGCACGAGGTCGAAGAAGGCGGAGAGCCGGTCGACCTCGTAGAACTGGCGAGCCAGGGTGGACGCGAGGTCGAACCGGAAGCCGTCGACGTGGCACTCGGTCACCCAGTACCGCAGCGAGTCCATGATCAGCTGCAGCGAGTGCGGGTGCGCCATGTTCAGGCTGTTCCCGGTGCCGGTGGTGTCGAAGTAGTGGCGGCGGTCGTCGGGCACCAACCGGTAGTACGCCTGGTTGTCGAGACCACGGAACGAGAGCGTGGGGCCCATGTGGTTGCCCTCGGCCGTGTGGTTGTAGACGACGTCGAGGATCACCTCGATGCCGGCCTCGTGCATGGCCCGCACCATGCCCTTGAACTCCTGGACCTGCTCACCGGTCGTCCCGGACGCGGAGTAGTCGGCGTGGGGTGCGAAGAACCCGATCGTGTTGTAGCCCCAGTAGTTGCGCAGGCCCTTGTCGACCAGGTGCCCGTCGTGGATGAACTGGTGCACGGGCATGAGCTCGATGGCGGTGATGCCGAGGTCGAGCAGGTGGTCGATGACGGCCGGGTGGGCGAGGCCCTGGTAGGTGCCGCGCTCGCGCTCGGGGACGTCCGGGTGGGTCATGGTGAGGCCCTTGACGTGGGTCTCGTAGATCACCGTCTCGTGCAGCGGGGTGTTCAGCAGGCGGTCGTCGCCCCAGTGGAAGTACGGGCTGTGGACCACCCCCACCGGGACCTTGCCCGCACTGTCGAGGTCGTTGCGCTGGTCGGGGTCGTCGAAGTCGTAGCCGAAGACCTCCTGGCCCCACTCGACCTCGCCCGTGACCGCCTTGGCATAGGGGTCGAGCAGCAGCTTGGAGGCGTTGCAGCGCAGCCCGTCGGCCGGGTCCCAGGGGCCCTCGACGCGGTAGCCGTAGCGCTGCCCCGGTCCGATGCCGGGGACGTACTCGTGCCAGCAGTGCGCGTCGACCTCGGTGAGGGGCACCCGCTCCTCGGTGCCGTCCTCGCCGATCAGGCACAGGGTCACGGACTCGGCGACCTCGGAGAACACGCTGAAGTTGGTGCCGAGCCCGTCGTAGCTCGCTCCCAGGGGGAACGGCTGTCCGGGCCAGGTCTCACGTGGTTCGTCGGTCACCGGGGACCGATACCCACGAGACGATCGGGAGATACGTGACATGCGGCGGGGAGCGTGGCACGGATCGAGCCAGGGGCGCGCCGCGGTGGCATCCGCGCCACCCCGAGCGCATGACGAAGGACCCTTCCCCACCCGGGGCCGGCGGCGCAGCCTGGGGGCGAGCGGAACGCCCGGCCAGCCCTCCCTAGGGTGGTCGGCACCTGCCGAGTCGCAACCCAGGAGGCCAGTCCGATGCCTGATGGCGTGGTGCAGTGGTTCGACCCCTCGACCGGCGAGGGGGTCATCCGGCGCGGCGGCCGGCGGTACGCCGTCCGCGCCAGCGCGATGGATCCCGCGTCTCGGGTCGGAGGGGCCCGGGTGCACTTCGACGTGCAGCGCGACGACGGCGTCCTGCGCGCCGAGAACGTCGTGCTCCGCCGCGGGACACGAACGTCCCCACGCCAGAGCCGCTTCGGGGACCTGAGCGGTGCTCGACAGCCCGCAGCGACCGGTGGGGCGGCCTCGTCCCGGGGCAACCCCGCACCCGTGGTGGCCTACGACCACCACCCGGCGCGGGCCGTCGAGGACTGGGCACGCCTGCTCGCCGACGGGCGGCTCGACGACGCCATCCTGCAGTGCGCGCCCGACGTCGTCCTCCACGAGGGCGGCGACGATCTGGCCGGTGTCGAGGCCCTCCGCCGCTGGTGGGACGCCAGCCCCCAGCTGGGCGCGGGTGCCATCCCGACGGTCACCGGCGTGGGGCCGGACACCTTCGAGCTGGCCTGGGACGACCCGTCGCCGAACCGGATCCACGTCCGGGTGGCGCACGGCTTGATCTCGGAGCAGTGGGACGAGGCCGCGGCCGTCGCGACGGGCGAGGACGTGGACGACGAGGGGCGCAGCGTCGTCGGGACGGTCGAGATCTCCTCCGCCGGGTCCGTCACGTCGTCCGAGCTCGCCTACGCCGAGGACAAGGTCGCCAAGGTGCTGGCCGACGTCGGCCGGCCGGTGCTCCACACCGACATCCGGCTGGAGCGGTCGGCGGACACGTCGCTCGAGCGCCCGGCGATGGCCCGTCTCATCGTGCTGGTCGACGGCGAACCGGTCCGCGCCCAGGTGCGGGCGGCGGAGATGACCGAGGCGATCGACCTGCTGGACGCCCGGGCCCGTCGGCGCCTGACCCAGCTGGCCGAGCACCGCCAGACCCTGCGGCGCCGAGGGCCATCCAGCCCCGAGGGGCAGTGGCGCCGCGGCGACGCCCCCACGGAGCGGCCTCCCCACCTGCCCCGCCCCGCGGCGGAGCGCGAGATCGTGCGCCGCAAGAGCTTCACCACGGCGGAGGCCACCGTCGACGAGGCCATCTTCGACATGGAAGCGCTCGACCACGACTTCTTCCTGTTCACCGACCTCGCCAGCGGGCAGGACGCGGTCGTCCACGCGCGCGACGACGGCACCTACGGCCTGCAGTACGCCCGCGGCGTCGACGAGGACCCGACGGAGCCGACGGCAGCGGCGGTCGAGGTCCAGCCGGACCCGGCGCCCCGCTTCACCGTGGACCAGGCCCGGGAGCACCTCGACCTCAGCGGCGCTCCGTGGCTGTTCTTCGTCGACGCCGACCACGATCGGGGCCGGGTCCTCTACCGCCGCGACGACGGCCACTACGGCCTGATCGCACCCGCTGGCTAGGCGAGCAGGGCGATGACCTCGCGCCGCTGGACCTTGTTGGTCCCGGTGCGAGGCAGGTCGTCGACCGCCACGTAGCGCGCCGGCACCTTGTAGTGCGCCAGGTGCTCGCGGGCGTGGGCGTCGAGCGCGGCCGCGTCGAGCTCGACCCCGTCCCGCAACCGGACGGCGGCGGCGGGGACCTCGCCGAGGCGGTCGTCGGGCAGCGGCACGACCGCGGCCTCGAGCACGTCGGGATGGTCCTCGAGCACCGCTTCGACCTCGACCGCGTAGACGGAGAAGCCGCCCCGCATGATCACGTCCTTCTTGCGACCGGCGAAGACGATGGAGCCGAGCGGGCCGCGCCGGGCCAGGTCCCCGGTGTGCAGCCACCCCTCGTCGTCCAGCACGGCGGCGGTGGCGGCCTCGTCGTGCCAGTAGCCGCGCAGCACGCCCGGCCCCTTGACGAGGAGCTCACCCGTGGCGCCGGTGGCGACGGTCTCGCCGTCGTCGCCCACGACCCGGAGCCGGTAGCCGGGCACGGGGAACCCCATGGCGTCGCCGGTGCCGAGCCGCATGAAGGGCGGGCTGATCTTGGCGGCGACGCCGCCGCCGGTCTCCACCAGGCCGTAGCCCTCGGCGAACGCGGCCTCGCCGATGTCGCCGACGCCGGGCAGGCGGACCGTGCCCCCCATCTTCTTGAACCGCTGGGCCAGCTCGGCCGGCATCACGTCGGCCCCCGAGCCCCACACGCGGATGCTGCCCAGGTCTCGCTCCTCGGCGCCGGCTTCGAGGAGGAGGCGGTACATGGCGGGCACGCCGATGAACACCGAGGGCCGCCGCGACTCGATGGCGTCGAGGATCTCCTCGGCGCGGAAGCGCGGCGAGAACCACGTCGCGGTCCCCGTGGCGGCGAGGCCGAGCAGCGTGACGAAGCCCATGATGTGGGCGACGGGGAGGCTGACCACGGCCTCGTCCCCGCGCAGGCCCGCCGGTACCAGCGCGCCGGCCCGCAGCGAGCCCAGCAGCGCATCGTGGGTGAGGGCGGCGCCCTTGGGCTTGCCGGTGGTGCCCGAGGTGTAGAAGAGCGCGGCGACGTCGGAGCCGCTGGCCGCGACGGCCTGGCGCACCGGCTCGTGGCCGTCGACCTCGTGGGCCGAGCGCAGGGCGAAGGCGGCGCCGGAGTCCTCCATGACGTGGCGGACCTCGTCGGGGCGCATGGCATCGTTCACCGGGGCCGGGATGCACCCGGCGCGGGCGACGGCGAGGCACAGCAGCAGCTGGTGGTAGCCGTTCGGGGTGGCGACCACGACGACGTCGCCGGGCTCGGTGCGGGCGGCGATGCCGCCGGCCCAGCGGGCGACCCGCTTGGCGGCCTGGCGGTGGGTGAGGGCCAGGCCGCCCCGCGCCTCGGTCACGAGGCGCCGATCGCCGTGGACCGCGGCGAGGCGCTCGAGCACGTTGCCGAGGTTGAGGTCCTTGCGGACGAGGAAGGAGGCCCGCCCGAGCATCCGACGCATGGAGCACCGGTGTACCCCCGTGGGCGGCCTCAGCGCCAGACGAGCGCGAGCAGGTGCCGGGGGCGGCTGATGCCCTTGAGGGTGTGCAGGCCTCGGCCGGTGGTCGTGTGGCGGCCGTCGAGGTGATCGGCGACGTGCTCGGTGACCACGATCTCGTCTGGATCGGCGGCATCGGTGACCCGGGCGGCGAGGTTCACGACGTTGCCGATGATGTCGTCGCCGTCCTCCACCGCGTCGCCGCTGTGGATGCCGACGCGCACGGAGGGAGCGAAGCCGGTCCCGGTGCGCTGGCGCTCGAGCCGGCGCAGCAGCTCGGTCGCGGCCGCGGCGGCGGACGCGGGATCGGGGAAGCGCAGCAGCACGCCGTCGCCGGCGGTGCTGACCTCCCAGCCGCCGTGGGCCTCGGCGCACGCGGTCACCTGGTCCCGCAGGGCTCGGCGGACCGCCACCCACCGCTCGTCGCCCAGGGCCTCGTTCAGGCTCGTGGAGCCGACCACGTCGACGAACATGGCGACCACGAAGCGTGGTCCGGGAACCTCGCTCGCTGGAGCACCGGCTGCGATCGCCGGGATGCCCGGTGCCGACGCCCCCAGCACGTGGTGCTCGGCGTCGCGCTGCGCCCGCGGCGAGCGGCGGCGGTTGCGTCGCTGCGCCGAGAGGCGGGCCACCTGCCAGTGGGCGCCCAGACCGACGCCCCATCCGGCCGCGGGGAACAGCGGCCAGAACGGAAGCCCGCCGCCGGACGCGGCCCAGATCACGACGAGCATGCCGATCACGAGGCTGTAGATGGTCAGGTGCATCCGGAACGCCACATCGTCCGGTACGACGGGCGCATCGATCGGGACCGGCTCGACGTCGGGTAGGTCGGCGGTGAGGGGGACCAGCGCAGGGAGCGTGTCGGCGGCGTAGGCGGCTGCCAGACGGTCCTCCAGGTCCTCGAGCGTGATCAGGCCATCACCCGCTGCGTCGCGGAGTCGGTCGACGACCCGGGCCCGGTCGTCGTCGGAGGGGCGCGGCGCCGGCTGCCGCGCCGGCACCATCGGTTCGCCCCCTCGTTCGCTCACCCTCGAAGGTTCTGGCAGTCGCCGGACTTCTCCTGCCCGCGGCGCCGTGACGTGTGGCTCCGTCAGCGCTTCTCGAGCGGGGACCATGACAGCAGCAGGCGCTTCTCGCCGACGTCGACGAAGCGGATGGTGGCCTCGGCCTTGTCGCCCGCGCCCTCGATGTCGATGATCACACCGTCGCCGAACGTGGCGTGGTGCACGTCGTCGCCGACCTTGAGCCCGAGGGCTTCGGCGCCGCTGCTCGGTGCGGGCGCGTCCCGGGCCGCCAGGGCGTTCTCGACGATGCGATCCCGGCCCGCGTCCATGCGCTCCTTGCGGTCGCCGCGCCCGAAGGTGCGCCCCTCGGGTTCGGTCCAGCCGCCGGCGCGGCGCCCGGCCCGCTCGGAGCCGCCGCCGGAGTAGGTGCGCCCGCCCCGGCTCGCCCGCTGGCGACCGCCGATCTCCTCCACCAGCTCGGGTGGGATCTCGTCCAGGAAGCGGCTGGGCGGGTTGTACTGCGTGCCGCCGAACAGGGTGCGGCTCCAGGCGTGGGTGATGTGCAGGTGGTGCATGGCCCGCGTGATGCCCACGTAGGCGAGGCGACGCTCCTCCTCGAGCTGGTCGGGCTCGGTGAGGGTGCGCAGGTGGGGGAAGATGCCGTCCTCCAGGCCCACGAGGAAGACGATGGGGTACTCGAGGCCCTTGGCCGAGTGCAGGGTCATCAGGGTGACCTCGGACTGGTCGGGATCGAGCTGGTCGGTGTCGGCGACGAGGCTGACCGCCTCGAGGAACTCGGCCACGTCCTCGGTCTCCGATGCGGTGCCGAGCAGCTCGGCCAGGTTCTCGAGGCGCCCCTCGGACTCGATCGTGCGCTCGTTGCGGAGCTCGTCGAGGTAGCCGCTGCCCTCGAGCAGGTGCTCGAGCAGCGGCCCGGGCCCGTCCTCGATGCGGTCGACGGCCCCGTCGAGCAGCTCGGTGAACCGGGCGATGCCGTTGAGCGCCCGCCCGGACACGCCGGCCTCGTCGGCCCGGCGCAACCCGTCGAGGAACGACATGCCCCGGCCCTGGATCCAGGCGTCGATGCGCCCGACCGAGGTGTCCCCCACCCCGCGCTTGGGGACGTTGAGCACCCGCTTCACGCTGACCTCGTCGGTGGGGTTGACCACCGCCTTCAGGTAGGCGAGGGCGTCCTTGATCTCGCGCCGGTCGTAGAACCGGGTGCCTCCGATGACCCGGTACGGGATGCCGCCCCGGGCCAGGTACTCCTCGATGACCCGGGACTGCGCGTTGGTCCGGTAGAAGACCGCGATGTCGCCCCAGCGGACGTCGCCGGCCTCGTGGAAGGCCGAGATGCGCTGGGTGACCCACTGGGCCTCGTCGTGCTCGTCCTCGGCGTGGTAGCGCAGGATCTTGTCGCCCGGCCCGGCCTCGGTCCACAGGTCCTTGGGCTTGCGACCCATGTTGTTGGCGATCACCGCGTTGGCGGCATCGAGCACCGTCTGGGTGGACCGGTAGTTCTGCACCAGCGGGATCGTGGTGACGTCGGGGAACGCCTCCTCGAACTGGAGGATGTTGGCGATGTCGGCGCCTCGGAAGCGGTAAATCGACTGGTCCGAGTCGCCCACGACCGTGACGTTGCGGTGCTCCTTGGCGAGCTGGACGACGAGGCTGTTCTGGACCTTGTTGGTGTCCTGGTACTCGTCGACGAGGACGTGGGTGAATCGCTGGCGGTAGTGGGCGAGCACGTCGGGGTGGCGGCGGAACAGCTCGACGGCGTTGAGGAGGATGTCGTCGAAGTCCATGGCGCCGGCCCGGAGGAGGCGGGCCTGGTACTCGCGGTAGACGTCGGCGAGCTTGCGCTCGGTGAAGGAGCCGGCCCGGTCGGCGTACTCGTCGACGAGCACGTAGTCGTTCTTCGCCGCGCTGATCTGGGCGTGCACCGAGCGGGGCGGCAGCTTCTTGGTGTCCAGGTTCAGGTCCCGCAGGACGTAGCCGGTGAGGCGGACGGCGTCGGCCTGGTCGTAGATCGTGAACGAGGACGGGAAGCCGATGGCGTCGGCGTCGCGGCGCAGGATGCGCACGCAGGCCGAGTGGAACGTGGACACCCACATCTTCTGGGCCACCGAGCCGACGAGGGTGCCGACGCGTGCCTTCATCTCGTCGGCGGCCTTGTTCGTGAAGGTGATCGCCAGGATCTCGAACGGGCTGACGCCCTGCTCCTGGATGAGCCAGGCGATGCGCCGGGTGAGGACCCTCGTCTTGCCCGAGCCGGCGCCGGCGAGCACGAGCAGCGGCCCGCCGAGGTGGGTGACCGCCTCCTCCTGGGCCGGGTTCAGGCCATCGAGCAGGGGCGCGCCGAACGGGCCGGAGCCGGGGCCGATGCGGTCGGTCGGCTCGGGGAACAGCTCGTCCGTCGGCTCGCTCGGCAGGGGTTCCTCGGTCGACGCAGGCACCGTGGCGACCCTACCGGCCACCCCTGACAGCCCCGCCGCCCGCGAGCCCGGCGGCAGCCCCGTGCCAGAATCGCCGCCGTGCGCATCCACAAGCTGTCGTCCACCGATGCCTTCGTCGCCTTCGACCTCGACGACGCCCCGTCCGTCGGCGTCACCCGGCTGGCCCGCAAGGTCCTCACCGACGGGGCCGAGCTCCTGGCCCGCTCCACCACCTACGCCTTCGCCAGCTTCGGCATCCAGATGGGCGGCGGCTCCGCCGGCATCAACGCCGAGGGCGACGACCGCGACCCGGCGGTCGCCGCGTTCGTGGAGGAGATGCGGTCAGCGGTCGCCGAGGGCCGCTGGGTCACCGATCCTGCCCTCGGCCTCTCCGAGGCCGACCTCGCCCCGCTGCGCATCGACGACCGCCGCCCGTCCGAGCTGTGGACCGACGGCCTCGCCGACACCCTCACCGCCCAGGGCGCGGTGGCGGCCGCCGGCGCCGTCCGAGAGGGCGGCCTGACCGGCGCCACGTGCGCCTTCGTGGGCAAGGGCCCGGTCGTGGAGGCCGCGCGCGCCGCGGTCGAGGCCGCCGGCGGCACCGTGGCCGACGGCGACTCCCCAGCGACCGAGGCCGACGTCCTCTTCGTCGCCGGCAAGTCCGGGGTGCTCGACCACGAGGTCGTCCCCGACATCGCGGCCGGCGTCGTCGTGCCGCTCACCCCCGTGCCGGTCACCGCCCGGGCCCACGCCGAGCTGACCAAGGCCGGCAAGGTGCACGTGCCCGACTTCCTCTCCACCGCCGCTCCCCTGCTGCATGCCCACGGCGACGACGTCGCCGACCCGGTGACCGCCGTCGCCGACAAGGTCGCCGGCCTCGCCTCCCACGGCACCGGACTGTGGCTGGCCGCCGTCGAGGAGGCCGAGGCGTTCCTGCGCACCTGGCGCGACGAGCTCCCCTTCGGACGCCCCCTGGCCTAGACCTGGATCGCCGCCGGCATCCGAGCCGTGCGGATCGGGGTGGCAGCGACACGATCCGTCCGGACGCGGGCGCCCTCAGCCTCGGATCGGACCGACCTGTCGTCGGATCAGCCCGAAACCGCCCGTTCCGGCGTCTGCCGGCCCGATGGGCGGGCATGGGCTCCGATGTGCTGGCCATCACCGGACCCGCCCTGTCCCGGCGCCGCGAGCTGTTCGCCCTCACCGTGACCGCGGTCGCCGCCCTCGCGGCCGTCGTGGTGCCCACGCTCTACGTGGCGGTGCTGCCCGTGGCCTGCGGCGCCGTGGCGCTCAGTGCCCCCGCCGGGCGGCGCCTCCCCGCCGCGCTCGCCGTGTGGGCCCCGGTGTCCCTGGCCGTGGTCGTCGGGGGCATGCCGATCGCATGAAGGACCGGGGCATCCGCAGCCGCTACCGGGGCCTCGACCTCGAACCGGCGCGCTCCGGCCGTCCGCTGGCCTAGGAGGACCCGGCCACCGACTCGGCCAGCCGGTCGATGGTGGGGCGCAGGATCAGCGCGTAGGTGTCGGCGATCGCCGCCTCGCGGTGGGTGGCCTGCGACTCGAGGCGCCGGGGGTCCGTGGCCACGGCGAGGAAGGCCGCCTTCGACGGGAACTGGTTGAACCGGACCTGGTCCCACCGCCGCCCGTCGCCGACGATCGTGCCCTCGATGGCGAACCAGCCGGCGATGCGCACGCCGTGGGGCACCGCGACGAGGGCGGCGTCGTCCTGGTACCGCTCCATGTCGGTGTCGGCCTTGCCCGGGTGGAAGCGGATGAGGTGCAGCACCACCACCGGCCCGTCGTCATCGCTCGGGGGGTGGGGCACCGACGACCAGTCAACCGGTGCGGGGGCGTCGGGCCGGTCCTGGGGCGAGGGGATGGGCGTGCCGCCGACGACGATGGTCTCGGCCATCCCCGCCTCCTTGTGCACGTGCTTGGCCCTGAAGTCCGGACGGGACTGCATCTCGATGAACGAGCGCCGGGTCGGGTAGCGCACGACCCCGATGCGGTCCCACCGGGGCGAGTCGCCGAGCAGCTGGTCCTCCACGTCGGCCACGAACGCGACCTCGGCACCGATGTCGGCGAGCACGTCGACCGGGGCGTATCGGTCGTCGGCCTCGCGACCGCTCACCGCCGACTCGGCCCCGTCGTACACCGCCTGGTCCCGGTAGGACATGAGGTTGACCATCCAGATCGGGCCGTCCTCGTCGGGCGCGGTGGTGGCCAGGCGGATGCCGTACTCGCGGTCGACCTGGCCGTAGCCGGGGCTCCGGGTGTCGCTCACGTCGCGCTCCTGCCCGACTCCGCCGGCGGCACGAGCGCCAGCAGCTCGCGGGCGACCATCGGTCCTGCGTTCTGGTTCTGCCCGGTGACGAGGTTCCCGTCGACGACCCAGTGGTTGGCGAACGGGTCGCGGAAGCGGTGCCGGGCCTCGAACCGGGCGCCGAGGGCCCGCAGCTCGGTCTCGGGGTGCATCGGCGTCGAGGCGATGCCGAGCTCGTGCACCTGCTTGTCCGTGACGCAGCTGACGTGGCGCCCCTCGACGAGCGGACGGCCGTCGGAGGTGGTGGCGAGCCGCAGCGCGAGCGGTCCGTGGCAGACCCCGCCGATCGGCAACCCGAGCTCGTCGGCCCGGCTGAGCTGGGCGCCGAGCGCCTCGGACGTGCCGAAGTCGAAGGCTGCGCCCCAGCCCCCGGCGAGGTACACGAGGTCGTAGTCGCCGATCTGCACGTCGGCGATGGCGAGCGAGTCGGTGACCTTCTCCCGCAGCTCCGGGTCGGCCAGGAAGCGGTCGTCGGCCGCGCAGCGCAGCACCGGCTTGAGGGACTGCGGATCGATCGGCACCGTCCCACCGGCGGGGCTGGCGACGTCGACCGCCATGCCCGCGTCCCGGAAGGCGTAGTAGGGCACGGTCATCTCGCTGGCGAACACGCCGGTGGGCTTGCCGACGTCGAGCACGCCGTGGTTCGTGCACACGACCAGGGCCCGGCGGCCGGACCGGTCGACGGACGGGTCGGCGGCGGGGTCGTCCGGGTGCATGCCGAGGCGCTGGACGAGGCGACGCAGCGCGAGCGCAGGCCGTGGTGGGGTCTTGGCCGGGCGGTCGCTGGGGTGGCGACGGGCGGTGACCAGCGGCTGGTTGCGCTCCGGGATGCAGCGCGCCGCCTCGGCCTTCAGCACGTCGCGCAGGTGGGCGAGGACGGCGGCGGCCTCCGGGTCGTGCCAGCGGTTGCGGACCTCGATCGGGTCGGCGTCGAGGTCGTAGAGCTCCCACTGGTCATCGAGCGGCTCGGTCCGGTGGGTGGGCCCGCCCGGCCCGGTGTCGGCCAGGTGCCGGATGCCGGGTTCGGTCCAGGTGCTCGGGTCGTCGAAGGTGCGGACCAGCTTCCACCGGTGGCCGGAACCGCCGGCGGCCGCCTCCTCCGGGACCCGGGCGACGACCCCTTCGAAGCTGGACGCGACGTGGGCGGGCACGCGGATGCGCAGCGGCGCCGGCGGGCGGACGGTGCGGCCCAGCCGGCGGGCGACGCCGGATGCGCCCGAGTCACCCTCGAGCATGTTGTCCCTGGTCTGCAGGTACACGACCCGGTCCGGGTCGGGCTCGGCGCCGTCGACCACCGGGAGCAGGTCGCGACCGGGCAGCGGGTGGACCTCGGAGAAGGTGGCGGCGAGCGTGCGGGCGGTGGCCTCGACGTCGACCCCGGCTGCGGCCAGCAGCGTCGGCACCAGGTCGACGTGGGAGGTCGGGGCGTCGACGGTGCGCGCCGCCGTGGCTCGGTCGCCGACCCGGGCGACGGTGAAGGGGACGCGGGTGGCCTCGTCGTAGAGGTTGAACCACTTCTGGTGCAGGCCACCGTGGGCGCCGAGGAGCTCGCCGTGGTCGCTGGTCCGCACCAGGACCGCCTGCTCGGAGCCTCCGTCGGTGACGGTCCGGCGCACGCGGTCGAGCGGGCCGTCGACCTCCACGTGCAACCGGTGGTACAGGTCCCGGTAGCGCTGGGCGCCGCGCCGGTAGATGCGGGCGACGGCCGGGGCCGGCCCGTACCCGGAGGGGTAGGCGGCGCGGTAGGCGACCTGCGCGGCGGGCTTGTCCCGCAGGTCCTCGTCGTCGGTCGGCGAGGGCGGCACCGGCGGGGGGTCGAGCGGCGACGGCTCGAGCGGCCAGCGGCCCCGCACCCACGCCGGGAACAGCACGATGTCGTGCGGGTTCACGAAGCTGGCGACGAGCAGGAACGGCCGCAGGGCGTCGGCGTCGCCGGCCCGCCGCCGGGCGTAGCGGTCCTCCAGCCAGGCGACCACCCGGTCGGCGATGAGCGGGTCGCGCACCAGGCCGCTGTTGGCCATCGGCGCGCCGTGGGGTTCCGGGCCGACCCAGCCGGAGAAGCCGTATGGGCCGAGGGGGTCGGCGTCCAGGTACGCCTGCACCGCCTCGGCGTCGACGTTGCCGTGGGCGTCGTTGGTGGCGAGCGGTTCGCCGCTGTCCGGGTCGACCATGTCGGCGTGGGACACGTGCCACTTGCCGTCGTAGTGCGTGTCGTAGCCGGCGGCGCGGAACCAGCTGCCGAGCGTGGGCACCTCGTCCGGCGGCAGCCACCGCATGCGGGAGTCGTCGGCCATCTTGCCGAGGCCGTCGGTCTGGGTGACCCCGTGCAGGTCGGGGTACTGGCCGGTGAGCAGCGTCGGGCGGCTCGGCACGCAGGCGAGCGAACCGGTGTGGTGGCGGGTGAACCGGACCCCGTGCTCGTCGAACCACCGCCAGCCGGGCAGGGCGCGCTGCCGCCACGCCTGGACCGCGTCGGTCTCGTACGGGGGCGCGGCGCGCTCCTCGTCGGTCAGCAGGACGACGATGTCAGGACGGGTGTCAGGCACGGGTGCGGTCTCCGGTGGTGAGGGCGGCAGCGAGGCCGGCGAGCATCTTCTCCGAGGTGGTGGCCATGCGGCGGGCGACGAGGCGGGCGACGAGCTGCTGGGGCGGTCGCGGGCCGGCGTCGACGGTGGTGGTGATCGTGACCTCCGTGCCCGCCTCCACGGGGCGGAGGTGCCAGTCGTTGTGCACCACCCGCAGCGCCGGCGGCAGGCCGGTGATGTCGTAGCCGAGGTGCGCCGGCGGCGACCAGGCGCGGACCGCCTCCAGCAGGGTCGTGCGCCCGACCTGCACCCGCCGGGTCGTGCCGATCCCCGGGGACCCGGCACGGAGCAGGCAGGAGTGGTCGACCTCGGGCACCCAGCGGGCCAGGTCGCCGAAGTCAGCCAGGACCGACCACACATCCTCGGCCGGCGCGGCCACGACGGCGGTGCGCGACACCTCTGCGCTCACGGCCGCGAGGTCCGATCGCGCGCCGCCGGCATCCACCGGGGGCCGGCGGTCCGGTCGATGTGCTCGACGAAGGCCGTTCCGTGAGGCTCGACCAGCTGGACGAGCCGGCGGGTGCGCGCCTCGCCGAGGGTCTGCCAGCTCGGCGCGCAGAGGTCGTCGAGGCGGTCCTCGAGCTGCTGGCGGTAGGCGATGCCGGCCTCGTCCACCCGGCCGTCGCTGGCGAGCCCCCGGGCCTCGAGCCGGGCCAGGGCGGCGGCGAGCGCGCCGTCATCGGCACCCCGGGAGCGAGGCAGCCAGTCGTCGTCGTGGCCGCGCCAGGCGCCGTCGAGGAGCCCGGCCATGGTGCCGTCGATGCCCTCGGCGGCGTGGATCGCCCAGTGGGTGTCGCCCCGCCACTCGCGGATGCAGTTCACGGCGAGCCAGGCCGACAGCAGCGGCTGCTCCTCCCGGCGTCGGTCCAGCAGCGACGCGCAGAGCGGGCGAGCGGTGAGCACGAGCTCGTCGGCGGCGGCCCACAGGTCCGGCCCCAGCTCGGTCAGGCCGTCGCAGAGGTCGGGGGCGATCGCTCGCAGGCCGGGCTCGACGGCGGCGTCCCGCGCCTCGGCGGCGGCCTCGAAGGTCGTGTGCCGGCGGCACAGGTCCAGGCAGACGGAGACGAAGTCCGGGTGGATCGACCCGAACACCGCCGTCACCACGTGGTCGCCTGCGGCGGCGATCGACGCGGCGCGGGTCGCGATGTAGTAGCCGGCGCCGTCGGGGACGCCGAGTGCGGCGTAGTTCGCCACCGCGGTGGGGTCCCAGTAGATCCAGCCGACGAGGCGGTGCGACGCAAGCGCGACGTCCGCGGTGAGCGCCCGCCAGTCGGTGCCGTCCGCGGTCACGACGTGGTCTGGATGAACTCGGCGAGGACGCGAGCGAGCTCGGGTCCGCGATCCTCCTGCAGGAAGTGCCCGCCACCCTCGATCGTCGTGTGGGCCTGGCCCTGGGCGCCGGGGACCTTGGCCCGGAACGGTGCGTCGCCGCCCTTGGTGATCGGGTCGGAGTCGCTGAAGCACAGCAGGAAGGGCCGCTCGAACTGCTCGAGCACCCGCCAGGCCGCCTCCTGGTCCGGCGTGGCCGGATCGTCGGAGCTCGTGGGAACCAGGCTCGGGAACACCCGCACCGCGGCCTTGTAGGAGTCGTCGGGGTAGGGGGCGTCGTAGGCGGCGATGACCTCGGGAGCGAGGTCGGACGTGCAGCCGCCGTTGATGATCCCGCCGACGGGGAAGTGCTCGGTCTCCTGGGAGAACTTCTGCCAGGCGAGGAACGCGTCGCTGGCCGGGCCGTGGCCGGTGGGCAGGCCGCCGTTGCCGATGGCGACCCGGGCGTAGCGATCGGGGTCGAGCGCGACGAGGCGCAGCCCCACGAGCGAGCCCCAGTCCTGCCCGAAGAACGTGATGTCGCGCAGGTCGAGGCGGTCGAACAGCGCCTGGCGCATCCACTCGACGTGGCGGGCGTAGGTGTGGTCGGACTGCTCGGTCGGCTTGTCGCTACGGCCCATGCCGACGAGGTCCGGGGCGATCACCCGGTGGCCGGCGTCGACCAGGCCGGGGATGACGTGGCGGTAGAGGTAGCTCCAGGTCGGCTCACCGTGCATGAGCAGCACCGGCGCGGCGTCGGCGGGCCCCTCGTCCAGGTGGTGGATCCGGAGGGTGCCGCCCTCGCCGTCGTCGACCTCCACGTAGTGGGGCTCGAACGGGAAGTCGGGCAGGTCGGCGAAGGCGTCGTCGGGGGTGCGGAGGGTCTGCATGGTGTTCCTTCTTCGGGGGTCTGCGGCTACTGGCGGGACATCTCAGCGCGTGCGGTGGTGGCGGCCGTGTCGCCGTACCGGTCGGGGCTGGCCTGGATGACGATCTCGTGGAGCGTGCCGCCGTAGGGGAACGGCGCGACGTAGCGGTCCGACACGGCGGAGCCGTGGTCCGCACCGATGCTGGGCCCGATGGAGGACATCATGCGCATGAACAGCGAGAGGTCCGCGTGGCCGGCGTCCCGACCGGCGACCGTCAGCGTCGCCGTGCCCGCGAAGCCGTCGAGGCGGCGGAGCCGGATCCCGACGTGGACGTCGCCCACCGGGATCTCCGCGTCGGACTCGACGATCGTGCGGTCACCGAACGCGTTGTAGTCGAGGACCAGACGGCCGGCCTGCACGAAGAGGGACAGCCCGGCGTTCTCGGTCCCGGTGGCGAACAGCACGCCCTCGGCGTCCGGGTCGTGGGTGACCGCGGCCGTCAGGTCGAAGCTGCGGCCACCGATGGCGGCACCGGCCTGGCCCGGCAGGGGCGACATCGGCGGCCGGTACACGTAGCGGCGGTCCGGCGGGTGCGGCGAGCGGGGCCGGAAGCGGGCGCCGAACAGCTCGATGGTGCGGTCATCGAGGGGCAGGACGCCGTGGCGCTCGGCCTCGGCCCACCACAGCTGGATCAGCTCCTGCAGACGCTCCGGTTCGCGCTCGGCGAGGTCCTCGGTCTCGGAGGGATCCGCGGCCAGGTGGTGCAGCTCCCAGGGCTCGGTGTCGTAGTCGGCGCCGGCCGCGTGCTTGGTGACCGCCTTCCAGCCGTCGGCGATGATCGCCCGGCTGCCGGCGTTCTCGAAGTACTGCACCGGGTTCGTCGTCGGGGCGGCCGGGTCGTGGAGCGCTGCGGCGAAGGAGGACCCGGTCACCGGGAGCTGCTCGAGCCCGTTGCGCACCGCTGGCGGCTCGATGTCCAGCAGGTCGTAGAGCGTGGGGACGATGTCGGCCACGAAGGCGAACTGGTCCCGCTTCGTGCCCCGCTGGGCGGCGTCGATGCCGCCGGGCCAGTGCACGACCATCGGGACGTGGACGCCGCCCTCGTGGGTGTTCTGCTTGTACCAGCGGAACGGGGTGTTGCCGCACTGAGCCCAGCCCCACGGGTAGTTGGTGTGGCTGCGGGGCCCGCCGATGTCGTCGATGCGAGCGACCGCCTCGGCCGGCGTCTCGAGGATGCCGTTGAAGAACTTCATCTCGTGGAGCACGCCGTAGGGCCCGCCCTCCTGCGACGCGCCGTTGTCGGCCAGCACGACGAGGATCGTGTCCTCCAGCTGGCCGAGCCGTCGCAGGCCGTCGACGAGCCGGCCGATCTGGACGTCGGTGTGGTCGAGGAACGCGGCGAAGGCCTCCTGCAGCCGGGCGGCCAGGCGGCGCTGGTCGTCGGGCAGCTCCTCCCACGGCTCGACGCCGGGGTTGCGCGGGGCCAGGCGGGTGTCGGGCGGGATCACCCCGAGCTCCAGCTGGCGTCGGAACCATCGCTCACGGACCACGTCCCAGCCCTCGTCGAAGCGACCCCGGTACTTGTCCAGGTAGGCCGGCGGCGCCTGGTGCGGCGCGTGCGTGGCACCGAAGGCGAGGTAGGTGAAGAACGGCCGGTCCGGACGCACGCCCGTGGAGTCGGCGATCATCCGCAGCGCCTGGTCGACCAGGTCCTCGGACAGGTGGTAGCCGTCCTCGGGGCGGCCGGGCGGATCGACCGGGTGGTTGTCCGAGACCAGCTCGGGGTGGAACTGGTCGGTCTCACCCTCGAGGAAGCCGTAGAAGCGGTCGAAGCCCCGGGCCAGGGGCCACTGGTCGAAGGGCCCTGCGGCCGAGCACTGCTCCATCGGCGCGAGGTGCCACTTGCCGACGCAGAAGGTCGCGTAGCCCTGGTCGTGGAGCACCTCGGCGACGGTGCTGGCGTGGTTGGAGATGTGGCCCAGCTGGTTGGGGAAGCCGGTGCGGAAGTTGGACACGGCGCGCATCCCGACGGCGTGCGGCGCCCGGCCGGTCAGCAGCGATGCCCGGGTCGGCGAGCACAGCGGGGTGACGTGGAAGTTCGTGAACTGGAGACCGTCGGCGGCGAGGGCGTCGATGTTCGGGGTGTCGATCTCGGAGCCGAAGCACCCGAGCTGGGCGAATCCGGTGTCGTCGAGGAGGACCACGACGACGTTCGGCGCGCCCTCCCCCGGGTGCGGCGGTTCGTCGAACCACGGCTCTGATTCCGCCACCGTGGCGCCGATGCGGCCCCGGAACTCGTCTGCGCGCACGTCCGACCTCCCCTTCCCGACCATCGAAACACCTGAGAGTCGGACTGTCAATACATTCTGCGAGTCGTCCTCCCAGGATCCGGGCCGGGGCTACCGTGCAGGACGTGACCGACCAGACCGTCGTTGCCGACGGGCGCCGCGCTCGACGGGAGCGCAACCGCGCCGCCGTCATCGATGCGATGTTCGAGCTCATGGGCGACGGCCACCTGCCGCCGTCGGTGGACGAGGTCGCGTCCCGCGCCCAGGTCTCGGTGTCCTCGGTCTTCCGGTACTTCGACAACCTCGACGACCTGCTCCAGCAGACCGTGGCCCGCTACTTCGAGCGCTTCGCCCCCCTCTTCGAGGTGCCGGCCGTGCCCGATGGCGACGTCGACGACCGCATCGCCGCGCTCGTCGCCGCCCGGCTGGACCTCTGGGAGGCGATCGGGCCGATCGCCCGGATGGCGCGCATCCGGGCTGCGGACCAGCCCAAGCTCGCCGCCGTGCTGGCCGAGACCCGGCGGGACCTCGCAGCCCAGGTCCGGACCCACTTCGCCCCCGACCTCGACGGCCTCGCCCGCGCCGACGTCGACGACCGGGTGGCCCTGATCGACTGCCTCTCCGCCTTCGAGTCCTGGGACCTGCTCACCGGCACCCACGGGCGGAGCCGCCAGCTCGTCGACCGGGCGTGGACCTCGGGCGTGCGGGCCCTGCTCGCCCCCACCTGAGGCCGGACGCGGCTCGGGCGGCCCCTCCGCTGGAGGGACCGCCCGTGCTTGCGTCGTCGGAGGTGTCAGCCCAGGCGACGGCGCAGGGCCACGACGCCGAGGGCGGCGGCGGCCATGGCGCCGGCGAGGCCGGCCGTGCTGGCCGCGTCCCCACCGGTGGAGGGCAGCTGGGCCTGGACCGCGGGCGTGGTGGTCGGCGTCGCGCCGTCGTCGTCGGTGGTCGGCCCGTCCAGCTCGCTGTCGCTCGTGGGGTCGTAGCTGTCGGGGTTGCCGGCGTCACCGTCGGTGTGGCAGCCGGGGTCGTCGGCGTCGGCCAGCTCGTCCTCGGGGTCGTCGTTGTCGACGCCGTCGGAGCACTGGGGGGCGGCGCCGCAGGCGAGGCCGCTGACCTCGGCGTGGCCCAGGCGCACCTCGGCCACGGGGTCACCGGCCACGGCGAGCACGGTCACGACCAGGGCGTCGACGGCGATGCCGTCCTCGAGCTCGGTGACCACGTTGCGCTCGATGTCCACCACCTGCTCGAGGGTGGTCTGCTCGAGCAGGTCGCCCACGGCGTCGAGGATCTGCTCGAGCGGCGCGTTGAGCGGGATGTCCTCGCCGCCGACGTCCAGGTTGATGATCTCGGAGGTGGCGCTGTACTGCACCTCGCCACCGACGCAGACGCCCACGGCCTCGGCGCGGATGGCATCCGCGCTCAACAGCGACACGCCCTCGCCGACGGCGTCGATGAGCACGTCGGCCTCCTCGATGGAGCCGGTGGCCACCGCGTTGTACGGGCCGGCGACCTCCTGGGTGGCCACGTCGAGGGCCGAGTCGAGGTCGGAGGCGGCGTGCACGGCCGCGTCGGCGTTCAGGGTGCCGGACACGGCAACGGGCTCGGCCGGGATGTCGACGGTGGTGTCCGACGCGTCGCCGGGCAGCGTGGCGCTGGCGGTCGGCGTGGGAGGGGCCACCTCCTGGCCGCCGGCGCTGATGGTGCCGCCGAAGGCGGATGCCTCACCGGCGCCGATGGTGTCCGCAGCCGCCGGCGTGGCGGTCGCGACGACCAGTGCGAGGGCACCGAGCAGCGTGGCGACGACCGCGGTGCGCCGTTGTTCGGGAGATGTGTGGGTCATGTGTTCCTCCGGAGAAGGGGTCCGCCGTGCGAGGGACACTTCGCCGCGCTCGCGCTGTCAACCTGCCTGGACGGTCGACACCCTACGATCTCCACCTTCTGCGCACCAACACCCAATTGGGACGAAGTGCGCCGCTACTCCCACTCGATGGTGCCGGGCGGCTTCGAGGTGATGTCGTAGGCGACCCGGTTGATGCCGGGCACCTCGTTGATGATCCGGCTCGACATCTTCTCGAGCAGGTCGTAGGGCAGGCGGGCCCAATCGGCGGTCATCGCGTCGTCGGAGGTGACGGCGCGGATGATGCAGGGGTACCCGTAGGTGCGCTCGTCGCCCATCACGCCGACCGCCTTGATGTCGGGCAGCACGGCGAAGGCCTGCCAGATCTCCCGGTCCATCCCCGCCTTGTGCAGCTCGACCCGCACGATGGCGTCGGCCTCCTGCAGCAGCGCGACCTTGTCCGGCGTGACCTCGCCGATGATGCGCACGCCCAGGCCCGGCCCGGGGAACGGCTGGCGCCAGACGATCTCCTCGGGCAGGCCGAGCTCCTCGCCCACCCGACGGACCTCGTCCTTGAACAGGTCCCGCAGCGGCTCGACCAGGTCGAAGTCCATGTCCTCGGGCAGGCCACCGACGTTGTGGTGGCTCTTGATGGTGGCGGCCTTGGCGCCGCCGCCGGACTCGATGACGTCGGGGTAGAGCGTGCCCTGGACGAGGAAGTCGGCGTCGGTGATCCCGCCCTTGGCGTCCTCGAAGATGCGGATGAACAGCTCGCCGATGGCCTTGCGCTTGTCCTCGGGGTCGGTGACGCCGGCGAGCTTGTCGAAGAAGCGGTCGGCGGCCCGGACGTGGATCAGCTCGATGCCGAAGTTGCGCTTGAACGTCTCGACCACCTGGTCGCCCTCGTCCTTGCGCATGAGGCCGGTGTCGACGAAGACGCACGTGAGCTGGTGGCCGATGGCCTTGTGCACGAGCGCGGCGGCCACGGCGGAGTCCACGCCACCGGACAGACCGCAGATGGCGCGGCCGTCGCCGACCTGGGCCCGGATCGCCTCGACCTGGGTCTCGATGACCGAGAGCATCGTCCAGCTGGGGCGGCAGCCACAGGCGTCGTAGAGGAAGTGCTTGAGCAGGTCCTGGCCCATCTGGGTGTGGACCACCTCGGGGTGGAACTGGACGCCGTAGAGCCCCCGCTCGGGGGACTCGAAGGCGGCCGCCGGGGTGTCCGGCGTGGACGCGACGACCTGGAAGCCCTCGGGGGCCCGGGTGATGGTGTCGAAGTGGCTCATCCACACGACCTGGCTGTCGGGGGCGTCGTCGCCGAAGAGCAGCGACCGGCCGTCGGTGCCGAGGTCGGCGCGCTCGAGGTCGGCCCGGCCGTACTCGCCGCGACCGGTCTTGGCCACCTCGCCGCCGAGGTCGCGGGCCACCAGCTGGCCGCCGTAGCAGATGCCCAGGATCGGCACGCCGGTGTCGTAGATCTCCTGGTCGATCGTCGGGGCGCCGTCGGCGTGGACGGAGGCGGGGCCACCGGAGAAGATGATCCCCTGCGGCGCACGCTCGCGGATCTCGGCAGCCGTGATGTCGTGCGGGACGATCTCGGAGTGCACGTGCGCCTCGCGCACGCGCCGGGCGATGAGCTGGGCGTACTGGGCGCCGAAGTCGACGACGAGGACGGTGTCGAACTCGGTGCCGATCGAAGGGGTGGTCACGACTGACCCCGACGGTCGCCCGGCGACACGATGAGCTCGGCCTTCTGGAACTCCTTCAGGCTCTCGTAGCCCGACAGCGCCATGGCCGAGCGCAGCGATCCCATCAGGTCCAGCCGGCCGTCGCTCGAGTCCGACGGGCCGACCAGCACCTCGCGCTGGGTGCCGTGCTGCTCGACGCGCACGCAAGTGGAGTGCGGGACCTCGGCTCGCGCCGCGACCGGCGCCCAGTGGCGGCCGCGGCCCGGCGCGTCGGACGCGGCGGCCAACGGTGCGCCGAGCATGACGGCGTCTGCGCCGCAGGCGATGGCCCGGGCGACGTCGCCGCCGGTGTGCATGCCACCGTCGGCGATGAGGTGCACGTAGACGCCCGTCTCGTCGAGGTGGCGCATCCGGGCGGCGCGCGCGTCTGCGATGGCCGTCGCCAGGGGGACGCCGACCCCGAAGGTGTCGGCCGTGGTGGCGTCGACCGCGGTGCCGACACCGACCAGGACCGCGGCGGCCCCGGTGCGCATCAGGTGCAGGGCGGCCTGGTAGCTGGTGCAGGAGCCGACCAGCACCGGCACGTCGAGCTGGCGGATGAAGGTCTTGAGGTTGAGCGGCTCACCGCCGTCGGCGGAGGTCTTCGTGACGTGCTCGGCGGAGAGCACGGTGGAGCGGATGACGAGCATGTCGAGCTCGGCCTCGACCAGGCGGGGCAGCAGGGCCTCGATGCGCTGCGGGGTGACCGAGCCGGCGGCCACCGCGCCCGACGCCCGCACGGCGCGGATGCGCTCGACGACGAGGTCGTGGTCCACCGGCTGCTGGTACAGCTCGCGGAGCCGCGCCGAGGCGGTCTCGTCGGGGAGGTCGGCGATCTCGTCGAAGGCCGCGGCCGGATCGGCGTAGCGGCTCCACAGGCCCTCGAGGTCCAAGACGGCGAGGCCGCCCAGCTCGTCGAAGCTGGCGGCGTTGGTCGGGCTGACGACGGAGTCGCACGGGGCGGCCAGCACGGGCAGCTCGAAGCGGTACCCCTGCAGCTCCCAGGACAGGTCGACCAGCTCGGCGTCGCGCGTCCGGCGGCTCGGCACGATGGTCAGCTCGTCGAGCCCGTACCCACGACGGCCGGCCTTGCCGAGCCCGATCTCGATCTCACCCACGTGGTGCGCCCCTTGTCGGCGGTTTCAGGGAAAGGGGCGAGTGTAGTGAGGTGGCCTCTCAGGCCAGCAGATCGCGGCAGAACGCCCGGGTGGCCGACACCAGCTGGTGCGGCGCCTCCCACGGCACGAAGTGGCCGCAGTCGCGGAGCAGGAACGGTCCCACGTGGTCGGGGAACGTCACGGCCGCCATCTGGTCGAAGGCCGGGTAGAGCACGTGGTCGCTCGGCCCGAAGAGCAGCAGGGTCTCCACGTCGGGGTTGCGGGCCAGCAGGGGCGGCTCCGAGCGAGCCGCCTCCGAGAACGCGGACTCGTACCCACCGAACGACGCCCGGAGCTTGGCTGCGTCGGCGAAGGGCTCGGTGTGGAAGTCCACGGCCGGGCCCCCGGGCAGCTGGCCGCTGGTGAAGGAGCCGGGGTGGGCCCAGAAGCGCGACGTGTAGAAGGTGGCGATGTAGGACCGCCGCTGCTCGGGCGTGTCGAGCTCGGCCGCGAGGCCATCGGGGTCGGTGCCCTGGCGCAGGAAGTAGTCGGCGGCGCCGGCCCGGGGCCGGGTGTCCATCCCGGCCATCGTCTCCTTGTCGTAGGGCAGCGGCGAGTTGAACAGGACCATCCGCTCGACGACCTCGGGGAAGCGCAGCGCCAGGTCCTGGATCACGGGGCCGCCGAGGTCGCCGCCGCACAGCACCACCCGCTCGTGACCGAGGCCCCCCTCGCGCTCCGGCGCCGTGACCAGGGCGTGCAGGTCGCGGCTGTGGCTGGCCACGTCGTGGAACCCGTCGGGCGCCACGTCGGAGTCGCCGAAGCCGCGCAGGTCCGGGACGATCACCTCGAAGCCGGCCGCGGCCAGTGGTTCGATGACCCGCCACCAGATCCGCTTCGTCTCCGGCCAGCCGTGCACGCACAGCAGCGGCACGCCGCCGGGGTTCTCCCGCACGTAGGCCTGGCGGAAGCCCCGACCCTCGAAGCGGTGGACCTCGAAGCGGTCCGGGTCGAGGTCGGCGTCATCGGGGCGCATGCCACGCAGTGTGGCAGCGGCCGCACCAGCGCTGCAGCCGGTCGGGATCCGTCGTACGGTCCCGGGAGGCGAGCGAGAGGGGCAGGCGACATGGGCGCACGCACGACGCGACTGGTGGTCGCGATGGGGGTGAGCAGCGTCCTGCTGCTCGCTGGTTGCGGCGACGACGACGACGGCACCGCCGTCGACGACGTCGACGTGGGAGCCGTCGAAGACGTCGGGGCCGACGACGCGGAGGCTGAGGCGGAGGACCAGTCGGCCGCGCCGGGCGGCGGGGGCGGGATGCTGGTGTTCGGCGGGGAGGAGATCGAGCTCGGCCCCGGCCTCTGCTTCCTGGAGGAGCAACCGGCGGCGGCCGGTGGCGGCTCGATCCTGGCCACCGCCCAGGCCCAGGGCACCAACGCCGCCGGCGACGAGGTCCGCATCGACTTCACCCGCTACAGCGAGGACAGCCAGTTCGCCGGAGACGACGTGTCGGTCGACGTGGGCGCGCTCGGGGAGTCGGTCGGCTACTCCGGCAGCGAGGCCGAGGGCACCGTCTCGGTCGACGGGAACGTCGTGTCCGCGACGGACTTCCCGATGATCAACTTCGACGACGGCTCGGAGATCACCGCGTCGTTCACCATCAGCTGCTGAGCGAACGCTCCAGCAACGCCCAGAGCGCGTCGACGTGGACCTGGGTGGTCCAGGTCTGGCCCACGCAGACGCGGATCGCCGGCCGCCCGTCGAGCACGGTCGGGGTGAGCAGCGCCTCCCCGGACGCGTTCACGCGCTCCAGCAGCTCGGTCGTGCGCCGGTCCGCGTCGTCACCCGTGCAGCGCAGCACCACCAGGTTCAGCGCGGGCGGGGCAGCCAGCTCGAACCGGGGATCGTCCAGCACCCGGTCGGCCAGCAGGCGGCCGAGCCGGACGTGCTCCCGGATGTGGCGGGCGAGGCCGTCGGCGCCGTAGTGGCGCATCACCAACCACGGCTTCAGCGCCCGGAAGCGCCGCCCGAGCGGGACCTGCCAGTCGCGGAAGTCGACCACCGCGCCGGACTCGCTCTGCTCGTTGCGCAGGTACACCGGCGTGATCGACAGCGCGTCGACCACCGGCCGGGCGTCACGGAACCAGAGGCAGGTGCAGTCGAAGGTGGTGAAGAGCCACTTGTGCGGGTTGAACGACCAGGAGTCGACCCGCTCGGCGCCGTCGGTCACCCAGCGCAGCTCGGGGCACACCGCCGCGGACCCCGCCATCGCGGCGTCGACGTGGCACCAGATGCCCGAGGTAGCGCAGATGTCGGCGATCTCGGGCACCGGGTCGAACGCCATCGAGGACGTGGTGCCGGCGGTGGCGCAGCAGAAGAACGGGACCAGGCCGGCGGCCACGTCGGCCTCGATCGCGTCGGCGAGCGCGTCGGCCCGCATGGCATGGGTGGCGTCGGCGGGGACGAGGCGCACCTGGTCGTCGGCCAGGCCGGCCACCCGGGCGCCCTTCACCACCGACGAGTGGGCGTGCTCGGACGTGTAGGCCCGCAGCCGGGAGAGATCGCCGCCGTCGGTGACCCGCTTCCGGGCGGCGAGCAGCGCGACGAGGGTGGCGGAGGAGGCCGAGTCCTGCAGCACGCCGCCGCCGGGGCCGTCGTGGTCGTGGCGGAGGTGGTCGGGCAGGCCGAGCAGCTCGACGAACCAGTCGAGCATGCGCATCTCGACCTCGGTGCAGGCCGGGCTCGTCGCCCAGTTCATGCCGTTCACGCCGAGGCCCGAGGAGAGCAGGTCGGCGAGCACCCCCGGCCCGGAGGTGTTGGCCGGGAAGAAGGCGAAGAACGAGGGGTGCTGCCAGTGGGTGAGGCCGGGCAGGATCAGCTCGTCCACGTCGGCGAGCACGGCTGCGAGGTCGTCGGCGCCCGTCGACGGGGGGCTGGCCGGCAGCGAGGCGAAGACCTCGCCGGGGGCGACGGTGGACTGCACCGGCAGCTCCCCCACCCGCTCCCAGTAGGACGCCACCCAGTCCACGTACTCGTGTCCGAGGCGCCGGAACTCGTCGGGGCTCATGTGCTCGCCGGTCATCGGCGGCGACGGTAGCGGCGGCCGGTGGAGGCCGGGTCGGTGCGAGCGCGTTACCCTCGCTCCATGGGAGCGCGATTCGACCAGTCCGACGCCGTCCATCCCCGGTTCGCCAAGCTGGGTCTGACCTACGACGACGTCCTGCTCGTCCCCGGTGAGTCCGACGTCCTCCCCCACGAGGTCGACACCTCGTCGATCCTCACGCCCGGCATCCGCCTCGCGCTGCCCATCGTGTCGGCGGCGATGGACACGGTCACCGAGGCCCGCATGGCCATCGCGCTCGCCCGGCTCGGCGGCATCGGCATCGTGCACCGCAACCTCTCCATCGAGGACCAGGCGGTCGAGGTCGACCGGGTGAAGCGCTCGCAGTCCGGGATGATCGAGGACCCGGTCACCCTCGGCGCCGACGCCCACGTGTACGACGCGCTCGACCTGATGGCCAAGTACAAGGTCTCCGGCGTGCCCATCACCGACCGCGACGGCACCCTCGTCGGCCTGCTCACCAACCGCGACCTGCGCTTCGTCGACGACCACGACCAGTCGATCAGCGCGGTCATGCGCAAGCCCCCGCTGGTCACCGCTCCGGTCGGCACCACGCTCGACGAGGCCCGCCGGATCCTGTGGCAGAACCGCATCGAGAAGCTGCCCATCGTCGACGACGCCGGCAAGCTCTGCGGCCTCATCACGATCAAGGACATCACCAAGCGCGACGACTTCCCCCACGCCACCCAGGACGAGCGGGGTCGCCTCCGGGTCGGCGCCGCCGTCGGCGTCGGGGCCGACGCCCTCGACCGCTGCGAGGCGCTGGTCAGCGCCGGGGTCGACGTCCTCATCGTCGACACCGCCCACGGCCACTCCCGTGGCGTGCTCGACACGGTCAAGGAGGTCAAGTCCCGCTGGAACGTCGACGTCGTGGCCGGCAACATCGCCACCGCCGAGGCCGTGCGGGCCCTGGTCGCCAACGGCGCCGACGCCGTGAAGTGCGGCGTGGGGCCGGGGAGCATTTGCACAACTCGGGTCGTCACCGGCGTCGGCGTCCCCCAGATCACCGCCGTCGCCGACTGCGCCGAGGCGGCGAACGAGCTGGGCGTGCCGGTCATCGCCGACGGCGGTGTGCAGCACACCGGCGACATCGCCAAGGCCCTCGCCGCCGGCGCCAGCACCGTCATGCTCGGCTCCATGCTCGCGGGCACCGACGAGGCGCCGGGCGAGGTCATCGTCCACCAGGGTGAGCGCTTCAAGCAGTACCGGGGCATGGGCTCGATGGGCGCCATGGGCGACCGCTCCTCCGGAGGCGACGAGCAGGCCGAGGCCCGCAGCTTCTCCAAGGACCGCTACTTCCAGGGCCACGTGGACGAGGTCGCCAAGCTCGTGCCCGAGGGCATCGAGGGCCGGGTCGCCTACAAGGGCCCGGTCGCCCCGCTGATCCACCAGTTCGCCGGCGGCCTGCGTGCGGCCATGGGCTACTGCGGCACCCCCACCATCGACGAGCTGCGCACCGAGAGCCAGTTCGTGCGCATCACCTCGGCGGCGCTGCGCGAGTCCCATCCCCACGACATCACCATCACCAAGGAAGCCCCGAACTACCGGGTGAAGTAGCTCGGGCGCCCACGGGGCGGAGGGGCTCGATCTGCGCCACGACGCGATCTCGGATCTCGTCGGGCGATGTCCGGTTCGCACCGTTCCTGTCGGACCCTCTGAGGAGAATGGGGTCATGCCCGGTCCCGCCACCTTCGCCCGAGACGCCGACGTCGCGTCCACGGCGCGTGCGCGGTTGGACCGGGCGGCGGCCTCGGCCGCTGCGGTCGAGCACGCGCAGCGCACCCTGGTCGCCGACCTGCTCGATCTGTGGCCGACCTCGGCGTGGCGGGCCGCCGGTGCCACGTCGGCCAAGCGGTGGCTGCTGGCCTACACACACTGCTCCGAGCCCGAGGCCCACCGGCTCGAACGCATCGCCGGCCTGTGCCACCGCCACCCGGCCCTGTCCGAGGCCGTGCTGTCCGGTGCGCTGGCCCTGTCCCGGGCCGACACGCTGGGCCGAGCTGTCACAGACGAGCGCGAACCGTGGCTGGCCGATTCCCTCGATGCCCTGCTGCGCCTCAACGCCCGGGGCTGCCCCGCCGAGCACTGGTCGACCGCCATCCGGCACTGGACCGGCCTGGTCGACCAGGAACGGACCGTTCGCCAGGTCCCCCGCCACAGCCTCACCATGACCCAACGGCTCTTCGGCGGTGGTGAGGTCCACGCCGACCTGTCCCCGTCCGCGTTCCTCAACGTGGCCGCCGCGCTCGACGCCTGGACCGACGACCCCGACCCCAAGGAGGGGCCGTACCAGCGGGGGCTCGGCGAACGCCGAGCCGACGCCCTGGACGACGTGTGCCGCGCCGCCCTCGACCCCGACGACACCCGCTGGGGCGCCACCCCCACCGACGGCGACGACGAGCGGTCGGAGCGGGAAGAAGATCGCGACGCAGAGGACACCTTCGACGGCTGGGCCCCCATCGACACCCTCGACGAAGCCCTCGACACCGACCTCGACCTGACCGACCCGCTGGAACGGCTCGACGCCGTCCGCCGCCGGCTGCGCCGAGCCGAGACCTGCCGGCGGCGGCGGGCCCGCCGCCGCACCCGCGCCCGCTCCGCCGTGCGGGTCAACGTCCACATCGACCTGCGCACCCATCGAAGACGGACGATGGGTGGCCACCGACCGCCACGGCACCACCTGGACCGGCCGCCCCGCGCCCCCGACCAACCCGTCGCCAAGAGCGCCAGCTGACCCGGCCACGCCCAGGCCGGGTCACCGGCGCGCCCCGGTGAGCGGTCGAACCCGTCCCGGACCTCGTGCTCAGGCCATCGGTGCGCCGAACGTCTCCAACCAGCGCTCGGTCTCCGCCGGCGACCGCAGCCGCATCACCGGCGGCCCGGATGGGTCGGCCACCCACTCGTCGATCTGCGCCAGCTTCGTGGGGAACGTCCGGAAGTGCCAGCGGATGATCGAGTCACGGTTGACGGCCCGTCGCCACGTCTCCTGGTTGCCGTTGCAGACCCGCTCCCGCCGGACCACCCGGCGGACCGTCCGGCGGAGCAACCGCCGCAGGGAGACCGACCTGCGGTAGTCGAGGGCCACGATCAGCTGCACCCGGGGCATCACCACGTCGCGCCAGCGGCTGTAGGCGGTGTCGAGCACCCATGCGTCACGGGCGGCGATCTCGGCGGCGATCGCGCGCTGCTCGTCAGTCGGGCGCTCCACCCAGCCGGGCAGCCAACCGAGCTCGTCGTCGGCGGAGTGCCAGGGGATGCCCGCCCGCTCGCCGATCGCCCGTGCCAACGTCGTCTTGCCCGACCCGGTCACCCCGTAGATGAGGATCCGCCTCGCGGATCCGCCCGGCACGGTTGCCTCGTCCTCGCCCACGGGCCGAGCCTGCCACCGGCGCCATCCATCGCCGGGAAGTCACCGTGCCGACGGGGCAGCCATCAGCAAGGCTGCCGCGGTGTTCTCTCTCGACGGTCGACGCACGCTCGTCACCGGGGCAAGCACCGGCATCGGCCGGGCGATGGCCGGTGCGCTCGCCGCTGCGGGCGCAGAGGTGGTGCTCGTGGCACGAACCCCGGCGGACCTGGAGCGTGCAGCCGACGAGATCGGCGAGCGCGCCAGCTGGACCGTCGCCGACGTCGGCGACGAGGGGCAGATCGACCACCTCTGCGGCCAGGTGGGCGACATCGACATCGTGGTCAACGCCGCCGGCGTCAACCTCCGCCCGCCGATGCGGGAGCTCACCACCGACGACTGGGCGACCACGATGGCGGTGAACCTGACCGCGCCCTTCCTGCTCGGCCAGCGACTGGCACCGGGCATGGTCGAGCGAGGCTGGGGTCGCATCCTGCACGTCGGCTCCCAGCAGTCGTGGCGGGCGTTCGGGAACAGCGGCGGCTACGGCGCGTCGAAGGCCGGGCTCCTCGGCCTGACCCGCTCGCAGGCCGAGGCCTGGTCCCCCGCCGGCGTCACCGTGAACTGCGTGATCCCCGGTTTCGTCCGCACGGCCATGACCGAGCGCATCTTCGTCGAGGAGCCCGAACGAGCCGAGGCACTCGCGGCCCGCACCATGGTGGGCCGCAACGGCACGCCCGGGGACTTCGCCGGCATCGCGGTGTTCCTCTGCTCCGACGCCGCCGCCTTCGTCACCGGGCAGGCCATCGCCGTCGACGGCGGCTTCTCCGCCACCTGACGCCTACCGTGGCGGTGTGGCTGCCTCCCTCCGGCCGGTGCTGGATGTCCTCCGCTGCCCCGACTGCGGCGCAGCGCTGGAGCCGGCGGGTCCGGATGCCGTCACCTGCCGCGCCGGTCACCGCTTCGACCTGATCGCCGGCCGGGCGCCAGACCTGGTCCGGGCCGTGGTCCAGCGCGACACGCCGGGACAGCGAGCGATGCGGTTCCGACCCCTGGTCTCGATCTACGAGTCCATCTGGCGCCCGCTGTTCACCCGCCTCGCCGGCGGCACCGATCCCGCCGCGGAGACCGACCAGCTGATCGAGTGGCTCGAGCCCACAGTGGGTGCGACCGTCCTCGACCTGGCCTGCGGGCCGGGCAACACCACGCGCCGGCTCGCCGCCGGGCTCGACGGCGCCTCCGTCGTCGGGCTGGACCTGTCCGTACCGATGCTCGAGCAGGCGGTGCAGGCCACGCCGGACAGCTCCTCCATCGGGTTCGCCCGGGTCGATGCCCACACCTTGCCGATCGGCGACGCGACCGTCGACGTGGTGCACTGCGCCGCTGCCCTCTACCTCTTCGGCGACCCAGCTGCGGTCATCGACGAGGTGGCGCGTGTCGTGCGGCCGGGAGGCAGGTTCATCGGCATGACCCTGGTCGCACCGCTGCAGCCGCTCGGGAGCATCGGCCGCACAGCCGAGCAGGCCTTCGCCCGTCTCTCGGGGTTGCGGTACTTCGGAGCCCGGGAGCTCGAGGAGATGTGCAGCGCCGCCGGCCTGGAGGGCTTCTCCGCCCGGTCGAAGGGCGGCGCGCTGCTGTTCGTCGCCGAGAAGCCAGGCAGCTGACCCCGCAGCGCCGCCTACCCGACGAAGTCGTCGTAGCTGGCGTCGAGCTCGGCCGTGGAGTACTGCCGGAAGGCGATCATCGTCGTGGTGTCGATCACCCCGTCGAGCTTGGAGATGCGCTCCGTGACGACGGTGGCGATCGCCTCGTGGTCGGGCACGGCGAGCACAGCCACCAGATCGAACCCGGATCCGGCGACCGAATGGGCCTCCCGCACACCCTCGGTGTCGGCCAGCGCGTGGCCGAGCTCGGTGATGGCGTCGGGGCGGGCCTGGATCAGCACGAAGGCGGCGAGCACGTCGTCGAGGCTAGGCGCCCGGACCCGGGGACGCCCCCGGTCGCTGCCCGGGGCTGGACAGCCGCACCGGTCGGGCGCATGCTCGTGGCAGAGCCGCTCGGCACACGAGGGCCGAGCATGACGGGGGGAGGCTGCGATGCGCCGCTACCTGGTCGTTGCCCACAAGACGCTCGGCGGCGCGCACCTGGTCGAGCACCTGCGCGAGCTGCGAGCAGCGCATCCGGGCTGCCGGTTCCACCTGGTGGTGCCGATGCACCACCCGGACCACGCGTGGACCGAGGGTGAGGTGCACGCGGGGGCGAACAAGACCCTGGACGAGATGCTCGAACGGTTGGCGTCGATGGGGATGGGCGCCACCGGCGAGGTCGGCGACGCCAACCCGGTCTACGCCGTCGGGGTCGTCCTGCGCCGGGAGGGTGCGGGCACCTTCGACGGCCTCGTGCTGTCGACGCTCCCGCGCGGGATCTCCCGCTGGTGGCGCTTCGACGTCCCCCGCCGCATGGCCGCGGCGTACCCCGACCTCCCACTCACCCACCTGGTGTCGGAGGAGGCGCTGGTCTGACGTCGGGGCTCAGCTCGTCGGCGTAGGAGTGGTGATGCGGTTCAGCAGGTCGACGAGCATGGAGGCGGTGGCACCCCAGATGGTGTCCCCGACGATCTCGAAGAAGTGGATCGGCCGGTCGATGCCCGGGAGGCCCCAGCGCTCCTGGCGGTACGCCTCCGGGTCGAGCAGGTCGGCCAGGGAGACGTGGAGGATGGCGTCGACCTCGTCGGGGTTCGGTGCCAGCCGGGGCCGGCCGGGCAGCACACCCACGTAGGGCACGATCGAGGAGCGGCTGGTGACCGTGGCGAGGTGGTGGAGCTCGCCGACCTGCTCGACGGAGGCAGGGTCGAGCGCGACCTCCTCGTGGGCCTCCCGGAGCGCGGTCTGCCACGGGGTCTCCCCCGGCTCCTGCTTGCCACCCGGGAAGCTGACCTCTCCGGTGTGGGAGCGCATGTGCCAGGCCCGACGGGTGAGCACCACGTGGGTCTCGCCGTCGTGCTCGTAGAGCGGAGCGAGCACCGCCGAGCACCGGCTGGTCAGGCCCTCCACCGGCGAGCGACGGGCTTCGGGGCCTGCCGCCAGCGCGGCACGCACCTGGTCCAGGCTCGGATGGCGGTGGTCCTCGGGCAGCGACGCCCAGGACGGCGGCCCTCCGGGCCGGGTGCCCGGCGGTCGGGGGATGCGCTGGGGCCCGCCCCGGCTCACGGTCGGCGAGGGTGCCGGGGCTGGCGCACGGTCAGCCGAGCACGTCACCGACGGTCTCACCGCCGCCTTCGGAATCGGCGACGATGCCCTCGAGCAGCTGGCGCATGCCGTGCATCTTCAGCTGCTTCATGAGCTCGCCCGGGGGGATCTCACCCTTCTCCCACTCCATCCAGTGGTCGAGGAGCTTTTCGGGGTTCGGCGGGGGGATCTCCATACCGGACCGAGGCTAGCCACGCCCCGGGCGAAAACGGCGAGTGCCGGGCCACTCGGGCCCGGCACCGTCGGATCTGGGTCGATCAGGGGGAGGGGGCTAGAAGCCCATCCCGCCCATGCCGCCCATGCCGCCCATGTCGCCACCGCCGGGCATCGCCGGCTCGTCCTCGGGCTGGTCAGCGACCAGGCACTCGGTGGTGAGGACCATGGCTGCGATGGACGCCGCGTTCTGCAGCGCCGCACGCGTGACCTTGGCCGGGTCGATGACGCCGGCCTTGACCAGGTCGACGTACTCGCCGGTGGCGGCGTTGAAGCCGCTCGTGCCGGTCTCGCGCTCGACGGCCTCGACCACCACGGCGCCTTCGAGGCCGGCGTTGACGGCGATCTGACGGGCCGGGGCGGCCAGCGCGGTGTACACGGCGCGAGCGCCGGTCTGCTGGTCCTCCTCGAGGCTGTCGATCACCTTCTGCACGGCAGCGCGGGCCCGGAGCAGGGCGGTGCCGCCACCGGCGACCACGCCTTCCTCGATGGCTGCACGGGTCGCCGAGAGGGCGTCCTCGATGCGGTGCTTCTTCTCCTTGAGCTCCACCTCGGTGGCTGCACCCACGCGGACCACGGCGACGCCGCCGCTGAGCTTGGCGAGGCGCTCCTGGAGCTTCTCGCGATCCCAGTCGGAGTCGGTGTCGTCGATCTCGCGCTTGATCTGCTCGATGCGGCCGGCGACGTCAGCTTCGGAGCCGCCACCCTCGACGATCGTGGTGTCGTCCTTGGTGATGATCACCTTGCGGGCGGTGCCGAGCAGGTCGAGGGTCGTGCTCTCGAGCTTGAGGCCGACCTCTTCGGAGATGACCTGGCCACCGGTGAGGATGGCCATGTCCTGCAGCATCGCCTTGCGGCGCTCGCCGAAGCCGGGGGCCTTGACCGCAGCGGCGGTGAAGGTGCCACGGATCTTGTTCACCACGAGCACGGCCAGGGCTTCGCCCTCGACGTCCTCGGCGACGATCACCAGCGGCTTGCCGGACTGCATGACCTTCTCGAGGACCGGGAGCACGTCCTGGACCGAGGAGATCTTGGAGCCGTAGAGGAGGATGTAGGGGTCCTCGAGGACGGCTTCCTGGCGCTCCGCGTCGGAGACGAAGTACGGCGACAGGTAGCCCTTGTCGAACTGCATGCCCTCGGTGAACTCGAGGTCCATGCCGAAGGTGTTGGACTCCTCGACGGTGACCACGCCGTCCTTGCCGACCTTGTCGATGGCGTCGGCGAGGATCTCACCGATGGTCGGGTCGGCAGCGGAGATGGCGGCGACCTGAGCGATCTCGCTCTTGTCGTCGATCTCGTTGGCCTGCTCGGCGATCGAGTCGACCGCAGCCTTGACGGCGGCCTCGATGCCCTTCTTGAGCTGCATCGGGGAGGCGCCGGCGGCCACGTTGCGGAGGCCTTCGTGCACGAGCGACTGGGCCAGCACGGTGGCGGTGGTGGTGCCGTCGCCAGCGATGTCGTTGGTCTTGGTGGCCACCTCCTTCACCAGCTGGGCGCCCATGTTCTCGAACGGGTCCTCGAGCTCGACCTCACGGGCGATGGACACGCCGTCGTTGGTGATGGTCGGTGCGCCGAACTTCTTCTCGAGCACGACGTTGCGGCCCTTGGGGCCGATCGTCACCTTCACGGAGTCGGCCAGGCGGTTGACGCCGGCCTCGAGGGAGCGGCGAGCTTCGTCGCCGAACTTCAGGATCTTTGCCATGTGTGAGTCTTTTCCTTACTTGACGATGGCGAGCACGTCGCGGGCGTTCAGGATCAGGAGATCCTCGCCGCCGGAGGCGATCTCGGTGCCTCCGTACTTGCTGTAGACGACGGTGTCGCCGACGGAGACGTCGACGGGGATGAGCTCACCGGACTGCTCGGAGCGCTTGCCGGGGCCGACGGCCAGGACCTCGCCCTGCTGGGGCTTCTCCTTGGCGGTGTCGGGGATGACCAGGCCGCTTGCGGTGGTCTCTTCGGACTCGCTCGGACGGACGACGATGCGGTCCTCGAGGGGCTGCAGGTTCATCGGGGACGCCTCCATGGGTGACGCGTTAGCACTCGGTACGGACGAGTGCTAACGGTAACGGACCGGGCTGGCACTCGCAAGACGAGACTGCTAACCAGCGGTCACCCGATCCGCTTCACCAGGCAGGTGGCCGACCCGAACGTGACCAGATCGCCGTCGAGCAGGCTGAGGGCACCGGCCATCGGGTTGCCGTTGATGTTGGTGCCGTTGGAGGAGCCGAGGTCCTCGAGCTCGAGCCCGCCCCGGTCGCCCCGCAGCACGGCGTGGTGGCGCGACACCGTGTCGTCCTCGAGCACCAGGTCGGCCTCCGGGGCCCGCCCGATCTCGGCGGGCAGCGCGCCCACCACCAGCGTCGTCCCCCGCGCCGGTCCGCTGAGCACCACGAGCACGGCGTGCGGCAGCGGCGGGTCGCCGTCGAGCAGGTCCGAGAGGCGGAGCTGCTGGATGGGGAGGACCCCGGTCAGGTCCTGTGCATCGTCGTGGTCGCTCACAGCGCTCCTCCCTCGGATGAGGTTCGGGTCACTCCGTATCCGCTCCGGCGTCGGCTGACCACCGCAGCTCCCGCTGGCGCCGGCGAGCGGACGCCACGTCGACGAGGCCGCGCTCGATGAGCCAGTCGATGGCTCGACCGCCCTCGCGGGCGAGCATGAACCGACCCCACGCCTCCGCCGCTGCCGTGCGGGCCACGACCTCACGGAACCGCCTCAGGCCACCCCGGCCCCGGTAGGCCTCGAGCAGGCGGACCACGACGTCCTCCCCCACCGACGCGAGCTCGTCGGAGGCGAGGAAGTCGTCGATGTCCTCCCGCGGCTGGGCCTCCCGCGGGATCAGCACGTGCACGCCCTGCACCAGCCGGGGCAGGTCCTCGTCGTCGTCGACCCCGAAGTACAGGACCGCGCCGGTGCGCGGATCGAACCACCAGTCGCCGTCGGGGTGCGCGTCGTTGCGGGCCAGGACGAGCGACTCGAGGTCGACGACGTCGATGTCGAGGGGGGAGTCGGGCACGGGCCGACGGTACCCCGGCCCCTCGGCGGGTAAAGGTGGGGTCCCGCGAACGAAGGAGACCCCGATGGGTTTGATGAACAAGGTGAAGAAGCTGGCATCGAAGGAGAACGTCGACAAGGCCAAGGGCCTGGCGGCGAAGAACGCCGACAAGATCACGGGGACGGTCGAGAAGGCGACGTCCACGATCGACCAGAAGACCGGCGGCAAGTACCGCGACAAGCTGGACAAGGTCGAGGACTCCGTGGCCCGCAACCTCGACAAGGTCAAGGACGAGGGTGACGATCCCGGCACCGGCACCGCCGACGGCACACCTCCGGGCGGACCGGCCGGCCCGACCCGCTAGCGCAGCTCAGGCGGCGGGCGACCCCAGGCCCAGGCCCGGGTCGGCACCCGTGTCGAGCGGCGATTCACCCGCCCGCTGCAGCTGCCACCACCCGGCCGCGGCGACCATCGCCGCGTTGTCGGTGCAGTTGGCGCGATCGGGGAGGTAGGCGGCGAGCCCGTCCTCCGCGCACACCGTGAGGATCTGCTCGCGCAGGCGGGAGTTGGCGGCCACGCCACCTCCGATGCTGATGCCCTTCGCGCCCACGTCGGCGGCGGCGCGCCGGGTCTTGGTGACGAGCACGTCGACCACGGCCTCCTGGAACGACGCGGCCACGTCCTCGGCGCTGACGTCGGGGTGCTTGCGCACGTGGTTCACGACCGAGGTCTTGAGCCCGGAGAAGGAGAAGTCGTAGGGCCGGTCGGGCAGCGCCCGGGGGAAGGCGATGGCCTCCGGGTCTCCGTCGAGGCTGATGCGGTCGATGACCGGGCCGCCCGGGTATCCCAGGCCCAGGTAGCGGGCGACCTTGTCGTAGGCCTCGCCGGCGGCGTCGTCGATGGTGCCGCCGAGCACCCGGTAGCTGCCCTCGGCCTCCCAGTGGACCAGCATCGTGTGCCCACCGGACACGAGCAGCACCACGACCGGCAGCTCGAAGGTGGGGTCCTCCAGCATCGACGAGTACAGGTGGGCCTCGAGGTGGTTCACGGCCACGAAGGGCACGTCCCAGACCAGGGCGAGCGCCTTGGCCGCCGACACGCCGACCAGCAGGGAGCCGACCAGGCCGGGTCCGTAGGTGGCGGCGACGGCGTCGATCTCGGCATCCGCGATGCCGGCCTGCACGATGGCCTCGGCGATCACCGGGTTGAGCATCTCGACGTGGGCGCGCGAGGCGATCTCGGGCACGACCCCGCCGAAGCGGGCGTGGCGGTCGATCTGGCTGGAGATCACCGACGAGAGCTGCATCCGCCCGTCGCGCACGACGGCGGCTGCGGTCTCGTCGCACGAGCTCTCGATGCCGAGCACGGTCCGCACGGTCGAGAGGTCTCGGGTGGGCTGGTTCACGTCGCCTCCCGGAGGGTGGGGGTGGGCAGCGCCTGCTCGATGGCCTGGAGCCGGGCGCGGTAGTCGGGGGTGTCGATGTCGGTGGCCCACATGATCAGGGCGTCCTCGTTGGCGTCGGAGTAGTAGTTCTTGCGCACGCCGGCGGGCACGAACCCGAAGCGCCGGTACAGCTCCTGGGCGGCGACGTTGGAGACCCGCACCTCGAGCGTGAGCGCCTCGGCGCCCTCCTCGAGGCCCCGGCGGACCAGCTCCAGCATCAGCCGGGTGGCGATGCCGCGGCGGCGGTGGTCGGGGTCGACGCCGACGTTGGTGACGTGGCCGTCGCCGGCCACGAGCATCAACCCGGCGTACCCGACGATCTCCGTGCCGACCCGGGCGATCAGGTAGGCCCGGGACTCGGTGTAGCGCAGCTCCGACAGGAACAGGCTCAGCGACCACGGCCGCGGGTTGGCCAGCTCCTCGATGCGCAGCACACCACGCAGGTGGCGGCGCCGCATGGGGCCGATGCGGACCGGAGCCGACGCGGCACGACGGTCGTCGAGCTCGTGCATGACCATGGTCAGCGGGCCTCGCCGGGCGTGAGGCCCTCGCGGGTGCTCCAGTTGATCTCGGCGTCGGGCGGGCGCAGGTACAGGGGCTCGAGCTGCCAGGGCTGGACGAAGTCCTCCCGGATCGCCTTGGCGTGGGCCAGCTGCACGAGCGAGGCGGCGTTGGGGTGGGCAAGGTGCTGCTCGGCGACCTCGACCCGGATGATGCGGTCGAGCTCGTCGGCGTAGCGCAGCCCACCGTCGCCGACGATGAGGTAGTCGCTGTCGGTGGCCTCCAGGTCGGCCCGCAGGTCGTCCGGGGAGGCCACGACGGGCTCGCCCAGGCGCTGCACGCCGCCGGGCGTGGGCCGGTAGCGGGCGTAGAACACCTCGCCCCGGCGGGCGTCGATGACCGCGACGATCTCCCGCGACGTGTGGCGGACCGGCCAGGCCAGCAGGTCGAGGCTGGAGATCCCGATCATCGGCACCCGCAGGGCATGGGCCATCGCCTTGGCGGCGGCGATGCCGACCCGGAGCCCGGTGAAGAGCCCAGGGCCGATGTCGACCGCGACGACGGAGATCTCGTCGAGCTCGATGCGGGCCTGGCGCCGGACGAAGTCGATGGACGGGGCCAGGTTCTCGGCGTGGCGCTTGCCGCGGGCCGAGTGCGCCGACGCGAGCACACCCTCGTGCCCGCCGATGGCCGCACCGACCTGCTTGGTCGAGGTGGAGATCCCGAGGATGAGCATCTAGTCCTCCGCCCAGGGCTGGAGCTTCTCGCCGAGGGTGCGGTGTCGAGCCGACCACCGACCGCCGACGCAGCGCAGCTCGAGGTGCCGGTCGTCGTCGCCCTCGCCGTAGCGCAGCGTGATCTCGAGGTAGTCGTTGGGCAGGGCCGGCGCGACCGCGTCGCCCCACTCGATGAGCACGACGCCGTTGCCGTCGAGCAGCTCGGACACGCCGATGTCGTCGATCTCGGAGATGCGCTCGAGGCGGTAGACGTCGAGGTGGTGCAGCACGAGGCGGCCCTCGTAGTGGTGCGCCAGCGTGAACGTCGGGCTCGTGATGGGCTGGTCCACCCCGAGGGCGGCGCCGAATCCCTGCACGAAGGCGGTCTTGCCGGCGCCGAGCTCACCGGCGAGCAGGATCAGGTCGCCCCCGGCGGCCTGCTCGGCGATCGCTCCCGCGAGCGCACGGGTCGCGTCGGCACCGGTGGTGCGGGCGCGCAGGATCATGCCTGGGGTCCGATGCGGACGGCGGCGTCGACGGGGCGCAGCACGCGGGCAACGTTACCGCCGGGGTGGTGGGCGCTCACCAGCGTGTCGACCCCTCAGCCGGACCCGGCGAGGGTGAGGACGGCATCGCTCACCGCGGCGACGGCCAGGTTGCGGACCACGGCGACCTCGGCATCGACCTTCCCCGTCGCCGCGGCAACGAACGCGTCGCCGTCGACGGAGGTGTGCGACGGCGCCACGGACCGGGCGAGCCCGTGGTGCGCGGACTGGGCCAGGAGGTGGCAGGCGACCTTGTCCAGCCGGGCGTTGGTGACCACCACGCCGATCGTCGTGTTCGTGCCGGGCGCACCCCGGGCGAGATCCGAACCCGCCACGCTCCCCTCGGCCACGTCGCCGGGGTCGGCCCCCGGTTCGCCGAACGCGTTCACGGCCACGAGGGCGGCGACGACGAGCCCGTCCCGGCCTCGGCGCGTCGCGGCCACCAGCGCACCCGGTCGCCGGTGCTCCGGGCCGCGCCACTTCGCCACGGTCGCACCGGTGCCGGCGCCGACCAGGCCGGTGCTCACCGCGCCCCCGGTCGCAGCCTCGGCGGCGATCCGTCCGTGCTGGGCGGTCGGTCGCACGGCGGGATCACCGACCGCCAGGTCGTACAGCGACATCCCGACGACGATGGGCACCGGGCCGCCGACGGTCTCGAACCCGACGCCGGCCTCGGCCAGGTGGGCCATCACCCCGTCCGCTGCGGCGAGGCCGAACGCAGAGCCCCCGCTGAGCACCACGGCATCCAGGCGCGTGACCATGCGGGTCGGGTCGAGCAGGGCGAACTCCCGGGTGGCGGGGGCACCGCCGCGGACCTCGCCGGAGGCGACCGTGCCCTCGGGGAGCAGGACCACCGTGCAGCCCGTGCGAGCCTCGGCGTCGGTCCAGTGACCGACCCGCACGCCCTCGACGTCGGTGACCATCAGGCCGGGGCCTCCAGGCCGCCGAGGTGGTGTCGGGCCACGCGGGGGCTGACGGCGCAGGTGATCTCGTAGCCGATGGTGTCCACCAGCAGGGCCAGCTCGGTGGCGCTGACCTCGTCGTCCCCCTGGGCGCCGATGAGGACGACCTCGTCCCCGACGGCCACGTCGCCGCCCGCTCCGACGTCCACCACGAGCTGGTCCATCGTGACGACGCCGACGATCGGGCACCGCCGGCCGCGGATGAGCACGACGCCCCCGACGAGGCCGAGGCGCCGGCGGTAGCCGTCGGCGTACCCCACCGGCACGGTGGCGACCACGGTGGCCTCCTCGAAGACGTGGCGGTGCCCGTAGGAGACGCCCTCGCCGCGCGCCACCGGCTTCACGAAACGGACCTCGGAGGTCCAGCGCATGGCCGGTCGCAGCGGTGCGACCCCGGAGAGCACCGGCGACGGGGGGATGCCGTAGACGGCGATGCCGGTGCGGACCAGGTCGAGGTGGGCGCGTGGGTGCAGGAGGGCGGCGGCCGAGTTGGCGGCGTGGCGGACCCCGGGGTCGATGCCGGCCCCGTCGAGCGCGGCGAGCACCCCCTCGAACCGGTCGATCTGCACGCCGGTGCCGGGGTTCCCGGGCTCGTCGGCCACCGCGAGGTGGGTCATGGTGCCGGCGAGCGCCAGGTGCGGGTCCTCGACGATGCGGCGGGCCAGATCGACCGCCTCGTGCGGCTCGCACCCGACCCGGCGCATGCCGGTGTCGACCTTGAGGTGGATCCGGGCCGGCCGCGCGCCCAGGGCGCGGGCGCGCTCGGACACGGCCTCGAGGAACGCGGACCGGTAGCCGACGAGGTGCAGGTCCATCGCCAGCGCGTGGTCGAGGGTGTCGGTCGACGTGTCGCACTCGCTCAGCACCAGCACGGGGGCGTCGATGCCCGCGGCGCGCAGCGCGCGGGCCTCCTGCACCTGGGCCACGCCGAGCCAGCTCGCGCCGGCGTCCAGGGCCGCCCGGGCGACGGGGACGGCGCCGTGCCCGTAGCCGTCGGCCTTCACGACCGCGCACACCTGAGCGCCTGCAGCGTGATCGGCGAGCACCCCGACGTTGTGGGCGACGGCATCCAGGTCGATCTGGGCGACCGACCCGCCCTGGTCGGGAACAGCGGTCACCGCTCGTCCCCGAGCAGGTGCCCGAGCGCCACCGGGATGCCATCGATCACGTCGGAGGCCACCGTGCCGTGGCGGGGTCCGGCCCGGCCGGCGAGGCCGTGCACGTGGGCGCCGACCGCGGCGGCGTCGAGGGGGTCGAGGCCACCGGCGAGGAGGGCGGCGACGATGCCGGTGAGCACGTCACCGGTGCCGGCCGTGGCCAGCCGGTCGTCGCCGGCGCGGACGAGGCGGACCTGACCGTCGGGCGCGGCGACCACCGTCGTCGGACCCTTCAGCAGCACCACCGCGCCGGTGCGCTCGGCGAGGGTCACCACGTCGGCGACGCGGTCGACGCCCGGCCGGTGGCCGGCGAGGCGCTCGAACTCGCCGTCGTGCGGGGTGAGGACGGTGCCGGAGCGCCGCCGGCCGATGACCGACGCCGCCTCCGTGCCGAGCGCCGTGAGGCCGTCACCGTCGACCACCACCGGCACGTCGATGCCGGCGACCAGCGTGCGGATCTGGTGGCGGGTGGCCATGGCGGTGCCCATGCCCGGTCCGACCGCGAGCGCGTGCAGCTTGCCGGGATCCTCGGCGAGCGCGTCAGCCCAGCCGGCCTCCGCCACGTCGAGCGTGACGACCTCGCGCGGCACGTCCGCACCGTGCCCCCCGCCGGGGGTGGCGAGGCGGACCATGCCGGCGCCGGCCCGCTGGGCGGCCTCGGCGGCCATGGAGGCGGCGCCGGTCATCCCCGGGCTGCCGGCCACGACGAGCACCGACCGGTGCCACTTGTGGGCGCCGCTGTCCCGGCGGGGCAGCAGCGCGGCCGCGCCGGCGTCGTCGAGGAGGTGGATCCGGGCGCGGGCCACGTCGAGGCCGATGTCGGCCATGCGGATCGCGCCGGTGTGGGCGGGGCCGTCGCCGAGGAGCAGGCCCGGCTTCAGGGCGGCGAAGGTGACGGTGAGGTCGGCCCGCATGGGCGACCCGACGGCCTCGCCGGTGTCGCCGTGGATGCCCGACGGGATGTCGACGGCGAGGACCAGCGCGGCGCCCGGGTCGGGCGCGTGGTGGGGCCGGCTGGCGCCGGTGCCGAGGGCCGCGTCGATGACCAGGTCGGCGGCCGGCAGCACGTCGGGCGCATCGGCCAGCTCGATCACGTCGGCGCGCACGCCCCGCCGGCGGAGCGTGCGCGCTGCGGAGCGCCCGTCGGCGCCGTTGTTGCCCGGGCCGGCCAGCACGACCACCCGCATGCCGTAGCCCCCGCCGAGCAGGTCGAGGGCGGCACGGGCCACAGCCGCGCCCGCCCGGTCGATCAGGACGTCGACCGGTTCGGGCGCGTCGGCGTCGATGGCTTGCATCTCGGCGATCCGGACGACGGGGAGCACCGACCGATCCTGCCACCGGTGGCCGGCCTACGGGTTCCCGGGGGCCCACCGCTACCGTCGTCCGGCTGACGAGGAGGGACCGAGCCCCACATGAGCGACCTGCAGACCACCCACCGCACCACCGTCACCGAGGAGATGATCGACCACCTCGGGCACATGAACGTGCGGTACTACGGCGTGGCCGCCCGGGCCGCGAGCGACGCGGTCGTCCGGGACCTCGGCGGCTCCGGTGACCTGTCGGTCCAGGCCGTGGACATCTACACCCGACACTTCCGGGAGCAGCTGCTCGACGCCCGGCTCGAGGTGCGCAGCACCGTGCTGTCCCACGGCGGCGGCGTCCTGCGCCTCTACCACGAGCTGCGCAACACCGAGACCGACGAGCTCGCCGCCAGCTTCGTGCACCGCCTCGAGGCACGGCACGGCGTCGACCTGGTCGCGGCCTGGCCCCCGGCGGCCGATCTCACCACCGGCGAGATCCCCGAGCACGGCCGACCCCGGAGCATCGCCCTCGACACCGCGCCGCTCGAGACCGCGCCCAGCCTCGACGACGTGCAGGCGGACGCGCTGCTCGCGATGCGGCGCCCCCGCACCATCGAGGGCGACGAGTGCCGCCCCGACGGCAGCTACGACCCGGCCGCCGCGCCCTTCCTGCTGTGGGGCGGCGAGGCCCTGGAGGGCGCCACCGGCCCCACGCTGCACCCCGGTCCCGACGGCCAGCTCGTGGGGTGGGCGACCATGGAGAACCGGATGGTGATCCACCGCCTCCCCCGCCGGGGCGACCGCATCCAGTCCTTCGGCGCCGTGGTGGAGATCCGGGACAAGACCACCCACCGGGTCATGTGGGGCTACGACCTCGACCGCGGCGACCTGCTCGTGGCCTTCGAGGTCGTCGACGTGGCGCTGGACACCGTCAGCCGCCGGGCGGTGACGATCCCCGAGGAGCTGCGCGGCCACGCCGAGGACCGCTTCCGGCCCGAGCTGCTCCCCCGCTGAGTTCGCGGGTCAGCCGAGGGCGACGACCACCGCGCCCGCCGAGGTGGCGGTGTGGGTGAGGCTGAGCTGCCAGGCCAGCACCCCGCGCTCCACGGCGAGCAGCTCGGCCGCGCCGACGACGCGGAGCGACGGCTGGCCGCCGTCGGCCCGGAGCACCTCGACGTCGTGGAACCCGAAGGCACCGAGGCCCACGCCCATCGCCTTCATCACCGCCTCCTTGGCGGCGAAGCGGGCGGCGTAGCGCTCCGTCGGGTCGTTCGCCGTCTCGGCGTAGGCCCGCTCGCCGTCGGTGAACATGCGCGCCCGCATGGACGGCGTGCGCGCCAGCGACACCCGGAAGCGGTCGACGTCGACGAGGTCGATGCCGACACCGAGCACGCCCACCGGGCTCACGACCGGCATCCCTCGCTCAGGACCGCCACCGATCGGCCAGGAGGCTGATGGGCAGGGTGAGCAGGTCGACGACGGGGACCTCGGCCAGCAGGTCGTCGCGGAAGGTCGGCTCGGTCTCGGTCACGGCGTCGCGCAGCGCGGCGAGGCGGCGGCGGTAGCCCGACAGCACGCCCCGGGCCGACGCGACGGAGAGCCGGTCGGCGAAGCGCACGTGCAGCAGCGTGATGCCGGTGGTGGTGCCGTCCTTGACCTCGGGGACGATGACGATGGTGCGGTCGTCGCTGCGGCCCCGACCGACCAGCAGCTCCTGGTCGGCGGCCACCTGGTGCTTGGTGCCGCGCAGCACCGGGTTCTGCTCGGTGCGCAGGGGCAGGTCGCGGGCGATGCCACCCCGGTCGATCACGGTGATCGTGGCGCCGGCGCCGGAGGTGTCGTCGACGGTGCCCTCGATGCGGTAGCGGGTGTAGCCCACCACCTCCTCGACGGCCGGCGACACGTCGGCGAGCGTGCGCAGGTTCTTGTACGTGAGCCGGTCCCGAGGCGCACCGGCAGCCAGGACCTCGCGCACGAGGGGGACCTCGAGCATCGACTCGTCGGTGCGGGAGATGCCCACGGTGACGGTCTTGGCCTGGTGCTTGATGGCGTCGATGGGCCGGGTGAGCTCGTCGATGGCGCGGGTGAGCGCAGCGGTGAGGTCCTCGACCAGCACCGAGGGCGTGCCGACCTTGCCGTGGTCGAGCTGGTAGGCGTCGAGGGACACGGCACCGATGGCGTAGCGGAGCAGGTTCGCGGTGCGCACCGCGGTGGAGGCCTCGAGGTGGCCGTCGTAGCGACCGGCACGGAGGCCGTCGAAGAACGCCTGCACCGGCGGCATCACGGAGCCGCGCAGCTCGGACAGGACGCGCTCGCCGTCGAGGGCGCCGCCCTCGATGGCCGACTCGATGCCGCCGCGGACCTCCTTCAGGGGCGTGGCCTGCGCGTCGATGGCGAGGGCGGCCTCGTAGCCGAAGAGGTGCCCGACCATGGTGGCGAGGATGAAGGCCAGCGCCTCGTGGGTCTCGGGCACGGTGAGCACGGCCAGGGCGGCGGCGAAGCGGGCTTCGCCCTCGGTGGCGATGACGATCGGTGCCGCCTTGTGGGCCCGGTAGATCGCCACCTCCTTGGCCACGTCGTCGACGTTGGAGCCGGTGAGGCCGGCGGCGCAGACGAGGATCAGCGGCTCGGAGGACAGGTCGATGTGCTTCTTGTCCTCGGTGGCATCGCAGGCGATCGACTTGTAGCAGAGCTCGGAGAGCTTGATCCGCAGCTCCTCGGCGGCGATGCGGTTGGTGCCGTTGCCGACCAGGGCCCAGTAGCGCCGGGGCGGGCACCACTCGTGGGCGGCCTCTGCGATGGCGGGCCGGGTCTCGAGCGTGGCCCGCATGGCGTCGGGCAGGTCCCGCATGGCGCGCAGCAGGCTCTGGTCGGGCTCCTCGCCCCACTCGGCCGCGATGGCGATGGCCAGCAGGTTCCCGGCCGCGATCTGGGCGTAGAACGCCTTGGTCGACGGCACCGCCATCTCCACGTCGCGCCCGTCGGAGGTGTAGAGCACGCCCTCGGCCCGGTCGGTGAGGTCCGACCCCCGCCGGTTGACGATGGCGATGACCGACGCACCCCGACCGCGGACCAGGTCCACGGTGCGGTTCGTGTCCGTCGTCGTGCCCGACTGGCTGATGGCGATGATCAGCGTGTCGGACATGTCGCTGCGGAGCCGGAAGCCGGACAGCTCGGTGGCCGGGATGGCCTCGAGCTGGACGCCGCGGCGGTCGGCGGCGTCGGCGAGGAGGGCGGCGAGCCCGCGGCTGGCGATCGACGCGGTGCCCTGCCCGATGGCGAGGATGCGGGTGATCGAGCCGTCGGCGAGCCGGGCCCGGATGTCGGACGGGAACGAGTCCTCGGGCAGCACGACCCGCAGCTCGTCGCCGTCCTCGACCAGGCGGCCGCGCAGGGTCTTGTGGAAGCTCACCGGCGACTCGGTGATCTCCTTGAGCAGGAAGTGCGGGAAGTCGCCCCGGTCGATGTCCCGCGTGGTGATGGTGGCGGTGACCACGTCGTCCTCGGTGACGGGCAGCACGGTGCCGTCGTAGGCGATCCGCTCGATGCCCTCGAGGCTCCCGGCCCTGGTCCCGTCGAGCAGCAGGATCTGGCCGCGGCTGGCGTTGGGGTTGTCCGGGTTGGCCGGGGTCTCGCCGTCCATGCGCACGTAGCGGCTGGTCTCCTCCACGAGGCCGTAGGGCTCGGAGGCGACGATGTAGGCGTCGTCGACCAGGCCGACGTAGAGCGCCTGACCCGAGCCGCGCAGCGCCAGGGCGAGGGCGTCGGGGCGCTCGGCGACGGTGGCGGCGATGGCGACGCTGCCCTCGAAGGACGCCACGCTGGCGCGGAAGGCCTCGAGCGCGTCGTCGCCGGCCACCACCCGGCGGGACACGAGCGTGGGGATGACCTTGGCGTCGGTGGTGACCTCGGCGTGGATGGAGAGGCCGTTCACCGACTTCAGGTCGGCGAAGTTGTCGACGTCGCCGTTGAGCGCCGCGGCCACGAACGGGCCGACCTCGGCCTGCTCGTGCTCGAGGGAGTCGAGCGGGTGGGCGTTGGCCTCGGAGATGATGCCGACGCTGGCCCAGCGGGTGTGGCCGAGCACGACCGCCTGGGCGTCGGGCGACGCCAGCGCCAGGCGCAGCAGCTCGTCACCGACGATGTGGGCGCGGATGGCGGCGGTGTTGTCGCCGAGCTCGCCGATCTCGGCGGCGGCCTTGTAGGCGAAGGCCAGCTGGCTGGCCGGGCCGCCGTTGCCGTCGACGAGGCGCACGGCGCGCGAGCGCAGCAGGGGGTCGTCCGCGCGCCCGTCGAGCAGGCCGGCGACGGCCGGGTCCGACGGGTCGAGCCCGTGGTCGCGGACGAGCACCATGACGCCGGCGGAGTCCCGGCCCCGGACCTCGAGGCGGTCGATGGCCGAGAGCGCCTGCTCGATCTGGGTGCAGGCCTCGATCGCAGACCAGCCGGTGTCTCGGCCGACCAGGGTGGCGACGCCGTCGGCGAGGCGCAGCCGGTCCCGCTCGATGGTCCATGCGGCGTCCTTGACCCGGACGGCAGCGGCGTTGCGGGCCTCGGTGTCGTGGTCGACGACCAGGAGGCCGAGCGCGGCGTCGAGCTCGACCACGGTCTGGCCGAGGGTCTTGGCCAGACCCCGGATGCGCGACGAGGCCGCGGTGTCGGTGAGCAGCAGGCGCACGCCCCGGGGGCCGTGCAGGTCATCGGCCACCTGCTCGAGGTCGACGGCGACCTCCTGCAGCGCGTCGATCGCCGGCCCGGCCGCGGGCGCGTCGTCGATGGCGCGGCGCAGCGACTGCACGCCACGGTCGAGGGCAGCCACCACCGGCTCGGCCGGGAGATCGACCCGGTCGACGGGGCGCCGGAGGACGGCGATGATTCCGCACATGGCCGACCATTCTGCCCGGTCCGGCCCCGGAGCCCACCGGACGGCCCCACCTTCTGGAACTGGCAGTTCTCCTGTAGCGCTCAGTCGGTGGCGCGGAAGGTCACGACCCGGCCGTCCTCGCCGACCAGGGTCAGCTGGTCGGCGTCGACGGACCAGGTGGCCGTGCCGGTCAGCACGGCCCAGAACCGGTCGGTGTACTCCTCGAGCTCGGGGCATGCCTGCAGCTCGCTCACCACCGCGCCGGTGAACACGACCTCTTCACCGTCGACCTCGTAGCGAAGGCCGTCGGTGCCCTCGCCCTCGATCGTGCTGAAGCCGAAGCCGTTGCAGCCGTCGCTGCCGGTGACGAAGCCGCCCTCCTCGAACCGCACGATCCCCGGCTGGTCCACGGCCATGGACATGGCGGCATCGTCGGGGTCCTGGCCGTCGGCGAACCCGTCCACCTCCCAGGTGGTGCCGACCAGCTCCCGGTCCGGCTCGGCGACCTCGCGGTCGACGAAGCGCACGACGGTCTCCCCCGCCGTCAGCGCCATGGTGTCGCCCTCCACCACGACGGTGGGCTCGGCCTGGAGCACGCCGGCGAACCACTCGTCCTGGGCGTGGCGCTCGGGATCGCAGCCCATCTCGGTCATGCTCAGGTCCTCGACCAGCAGCCGGTCGCCGTCCAGCTCGTAGGGACCGCCGAGCTGGTTGCAGCCGAGCGACGCCCCCACCCGGCCGTCGTCGAAGCGCAGCGAGATCACCGTCCCCTCGACCAGTGGGCGCGGCGCACCGGCCTCGGTCACCTCGATCGAGAGGTACTCGGCCGCCAGGTCCGCCGTGCCGCCCCCGGTGCCCACCGAGGCGTCGTCGTCACCGCAGGCGCTCACCGTCGCGACGACGATCAGGGCGAGCAGGGCCAGCGCGTACCTCATGCCCCTTGGACGCTACGCAGCGACTGCCAGTTCCGGGGTGGCGCGCCCCGATGGGCGGGTTCAGGCGCCGGCGAGGCGTCGGACGGCGGCGGCCAGGGTGTCGGCCTCCTGCTGGGCCCGCTCGGCGGTGGGGGCCTCGACCATCACCCGGATGAGGGGCTCGGTGCCCGAGGGGCGCACCAGCACGCGGCCCTCGTCGCCCAGGCGGGCCTCGGCATCGGCGACGTCGGCGGCCAGCCTCTCGACCAGATCGGGGTCCCGGTGGTCGAGGCGCACGTTCACCAGCACCTGGGGCAGCGACGTCATCGCGTCGGCGGCCAGGTCGGCGAGCGGGCGTCCGGTGCGGTGCACCACGTCGAGCAGGGTCAGGGCGGTGAGCAGGCCGTCACCGGTGGTGGCGATGTCGGCCTGGATCACGTGGCCGGACTGCTCGCCGCCGAGCGCCGCGCCCGTGCGGGCCAGGGCCTCGAGGACGTAGCGGTCCCCCACCTTGGTGTCGACGACGGTGATGCCCCGGCGGGCCATGCCCTGGCGGAACCCGAGGTTCGACATCACCGTGGCCACCACGGTGTCGTCGGGCAGGCGGCCCTGGGCCTGGCGGTCGATGGCGAGGATGGCGATGACGTGGTCGCCGTCGACCAGGGCGCCGTCGGAGTCGATGGCGAGCAGCCGGTCGGCATCGCCGTCGAGGGCGAGGCCGACGTCGGCGCCGTGGTCGATCACCGCCCGCTGCAGGGCCGCGGGCGACGTGGAGCCGGCGTCGTCGTTGATGTTCACGCCGTCGGGGTCGGCGTGGACCACGGTGACCTCGACGCCGGCAGCGCGCAGGACCTCCGGCGCCAGGGCCGAGGCGGCGCCGTGGGCGCAGTCGAGCACCACCGAGATCCCCTGGAGCCTGCGCCCGCCGACGGCCCGGTGCAGGTCGTCGGCGTAGGCCCGGGCGAGGCGCCCGTCGTCGGCGGTCACCGGCCCGACACCGGCGCCGGTCGGTCGTTCGCCGCCGCCGCTGCCCAGCAGGTGGGCGAGCTCGGCCTCGAGCTGGTCCTCGGCCTCGTCGGAGAGCTTGGTGCCCCCGGCGGCGAACAGCTTGATGCCGTTGTCGGCGAAGGGGTTGTGCGAGGCCGAGATCATGGCGCCGGGCACGCCGAGGGCGGCGGCCGCGTGGGCGACCGTGGGCGTGGGCACCACGCCGAGCAGCGTGACCGCCACGCCCTCGGACGCGTAGCCGGCGGCGAGGGCGGCCTCGAGCATGGGGCCGGACCGCCGGGTGTCCCGGCCGATCACGACCGCGTCGCCGCCCAGCACGCGCGCCGAAGCTCGCCCCAGTGCCAGGGCGAGCTCCGGTGTCAGGTCTTGGTTGGCGACGCCGCGGACGCCGTCGGTGCCGAAGGACAGCATCCGCCGGGGCGGACTAGCGCTTGGAGTACTGCGGCGCCTTGCGGGCCTTCTTGAGGCCGTACTTCTTGGATTCCTTCTTGCGCGGGTCGCGGCGCAGGAGGCCTTCGTGCTTCAGCTCGCCACGGCGCTCGGGGTCGAGCTCGGCGAAGGCACGGGCGAGCCCGAGGCTCATGGCGCCGGCCTGGCCGGTGGTGCCACCACCGGCGATGGTGCAGTCGATGTCGTAGTGCTCCTCGGCCTCGGCGACGGCGATGGGGGCCATGGCCAGGCTCTGCAGGGCGTCGGTCGGGAAGTAGACCTTCACGTCCTTGCCGTTGACCGTGACGGTGCCGGTACCGGGACGGAGCCGGATGCGGGCGACGGCGCGCTTGCGACGGCCGGTGGCCTGGACGAGTGGCTTGGTGCTCACGATTGCTTCCTTCAGCTCACGCGGGCGCGGGCCCGGGAGTCGATCTCGAGTTCCTTGGGCTGCTGAGCGGCGTGCGGGTGCGTGGGACCTGCGTACACCTTCAGCTTGGTCAGCATCTGGGCGCCGAGGCGGTTCTTCGGCAGCATGCCCTTGATGGTGCGGCGCACGGCCTCGGCCGGCTTGCGGTCGAGGGCGTCGCTGTAGCTCATCGACTTGATGCCGCCCGGGAAGCCGGAGTGGCGCCAGACCTTCTTCTTCTCGGCCTTGCCGGAGGTCAGCACGACCTTCTCGGCGTTCACGATGATCACGTGGTCACCGCAATCCAGGTTCGGGGCGAACATCGCCTTGTGCTTGCCACGCAGCACCCGGGCGACCTCGGTGGCCAGACGGCCGAGGACCATGCCCTCGGCGTCGATGACCCACCACTCGCGGGTGATCTCGCTGGCTTTCGGTGAATACGTGCGCACGGGTGCGACCTGACTCTCTGAATGTCTCGCGACTGCGGATGCGAAGCTGCTCGGGGCGCGGGAGGCCCCGAGGCGCAAGGGACAAATCTACGGGCGGGCGTGGATCTGCTGCAACCTGGGCGGCCTCGAGCCCACCATCGTGGCCGATGCGGCCCCGGTCAGGCGGGGATCCCGACCGGGGTAGCGTGCCACGAGATGACCCGACGACCCCGCCTGACGGCGTTCTCCCACGGCGCCGGCTGAGCGTGCAAGCTCGCTCCGGGCGAGCTGGCGCACGTCGTGCGCCGATTGGCACCTCCTGGTGATCCGAACCTCCTGGTCGGGGCGCTGTCCGGCGACGATGCCGCCGTGTGGCGCCTCTCGGACGAGCGCGCCCTGGTGGTCACCGCCGACTTCATCACCCCGGTGGTCGACGACGCCCGGACCTGGGGCCGCATCGCCGCGGCCAACGCCGTCTCCGACGTCTACGCCATGGGCGGGACGCCGCTGCTCGCCCTCAACCTGGTGGGCTGGAACGTCGACGAGCTGCCCACTGACCTGCTGGGCGACGTGCTCCAGGGTGGCCTCGACATCGCCACCGAGGCCGGCTTCGTGGTGGCGGGCGGCCACACGGTGGACGACCCCGAACCCAAGTACGGCATGGCCGTCATCGGCGAGGTCCACCCCGACGCGGTGCTCACCAACGCCGGCCTGCGCCCGGGCGACGTGCTCGTGCTCACCAAGCCGCTCGGCGTCGGCATCGCCACCACCGCCATCAAGCGCGGGCTCGCCTCCGACGCGCTCACCGACGCCGCCGTCGCGTCCATGACCCGGCTCAACGACCTCGCCCGCGACGCAGCTCGCGCCGCCGGCGCCACCGGATGCACCGACGTCACCGGCTTCGGGCTGCTCGGCCACCTGCAGCGCATGGCCGTGGAGTCCCGCGTCGACGTCACCGTCGACGTGGCCTCGGTGCCGGTGCTCGACGGCGCACGCGAGCTGCTGGCCGACGGGGTGGTGCCGGGCGGCAGCCAGCGCAACCTCGACCACGTCCGGCCCCACCTCGACCCCGGCCGCCACGACGACGACGCGCTGCTCCTCGCCGACGCCCAGACGAGCGGTGGCCTCCTCTTCGGCGCCGCCGACGCGGACGCAGCCGCCGAGGCGGTCGCCTCCCTCGTGGCGAGCGGTCACACCGCAGCCGTCATCGGACGGGTCGCATCGGCCGGTACCGGGCGGGTGTCGCTCGACTGATGCGTCGGGCCCGCGCCCGCTCGGACAAGCCCTCGACGAACAGGTCGGCGGCCGCTGCTGAGAGCGTCAGTCCGGGTAGCCGACGTGCCAGAGGGTGAGGCCCTCGGGCGGGGCCACGGTGCCGGCGGCCCGGCGGTCCTCGGCGGCGAGGATGCCCCGGATGTCGCCGGCGGTCAGCTTGCCCCGGCCGACGTCGACGAGGGTGCCGACGACGGAGCGGACCATCTGGTGGCAGAACGACGACGCCTGGATCCAGAAGCGCAGGGTCTGGTCGTCGACGACCTCCCAGCGGGCGGAGCGGACCTCCCGCACCAGGGAGGCCTCCGTGCCATCGCTGCGCTTGGGGCGCCGGCAGAACGAGGTGAAGTCGTGCGTCCCGATCAGCGGGTCGCAGGCCAGGCGTAGCACGTCGAGCTCGAGGGGCTCCTTGACCTGCCAGGCCCGGTGCACCGAGAACGGGTCGGGCACCTCGTCGTTGTGGATCGTGTACCGGTAGGTGCGGGACGTGGCGTCGAAGCGGGACGAGAACGCCATCGGCACGATCGCCGGCTCCCGGACCGCGACCTCGGGGCCGCACAGGGCGTTCACCGCCCGGCACAAGCCGTCGAGGTCGACGCCCTCGGTGGTCACGAAGTCCACGACCTGGCCGTGGGCGTGCACCCCCTTGTCGGTGCGACCAGCGCAGGTCAGCTCGATGGGGTGCCGTAGGAAGCGCTCGAGGGCCTCGGTGAGGCGGCCGCCGACGGTGGGGACCCCGGGGTTGACGGCGAACCCGTGGAAGCGGGTGCCGTCGTAGGCGACCGTCATCCGGACGCGGACGTGGGGAAGCAGGGGTGCCTCGGTCATGTCGTCTTCGTCGAAGAGGGTGAGGGGCGTCGCCATGGCGGGCAACAACTTCGCACAGAACGCGCAGCGGCCCGGCGCACTCGCGCCGGGCCGCTCCTCGGCGCAGGGCGCCTCGTCGCCATCGAGTTCTTCGGCTGGGCCTCAGAACTCGGTCGCCTCGTCCTAGACGAGCTCGATGCGAGCCATCGGCGCGTTGTCGCCGTGGCGGGGGCCGAGCTTGAGGATCCGGGTGTAGCCACCCGGACGGTCGACGTAGCGGGGGCCGACGTCGGTCATGAGCTTGTGGGCCATCTCCTCGTCGCGCAGGTACGCGACGACCTGGCGGTGGTTGTGGAGACCGCCCTTCTTGGCCTTGGTGATCAGCTTCTCGGCCACCGGGCGGACGGCCTTGGCCTTGGCCTCGGTGGTCACGATCGACTCGGCGGCGATGAGGCTGGCCACCAGGTTGCCGAACATGGCCTTCTGGTGGGAGGACGAGCCGCCGAAGCGCTTGCCCTTGCGGGGACGTGCGGGCATGTTGTTCTCCTAGCCTCGGATGCGCAGCGTGAGGCCGCGCTCATCCAGCTTCTCGACGACCTCGTCCAGGGACTTCTGGCCGAAGTTGGTGATGGCGAGCAGGTCGTCTTCGGTCTTGTTGACGAGCTCGCCGACGGTGTTGACCTGCGCACGCTTGAGGCAGTTGCGCGGCCGCTCGGACAGCTCGAGGTCCTCGATGGGCAGGTCGAGGTCGGACGGACCGGTGCCCGCGACGGGCACCTCGCCCAGCTCGAGGCCCTGGGGCTCCTCGCTCATGTCGGCGATCAGGCCGACCAGGCTGCGCAGCGTGTCGCCGGCGGACGCGAGGGCCTCGGCGGGGCTGATCGAGCCGTCGGTGTGGACGTCGATGACGAGCTTGTCGTAGTTGGTGTCCTGCTCGACGCGGGTGGGCTCGACCGAGAAGGTGGCCTTGCGCACCGGCGAGAAGATCGAGTCGACCGGGATCACGCCGATGGTGTCGGAGCTCTTGTTGCGGTCGGCGGACACGTAGCCACGGCCCTTGGCGATGGTGACGTCGATGGCCAGGCGGCCGTCGCCGTTCATCGTGGCGATGTGCAGGTCCGGGTTGAGGACCTCCACGTCGGCGTTGTCCTGCAGGTCGGCTGCGGTGACCTCGGCGGGGCCGCGGGCATCGAGGCGCAGGGAGACGGGCTCGTCGCTGTGGCACACCACGACGAGGTCCTTGAGGTTGAGGATGATGTCGGTGACGTCCTCGACCACGCCGCCGATCGTGTCGAACTCGTGCAGGGCCTCGTCGAAGCGCACCTGGGTGACGGCGGCGCCGGGGATCGAGGACAGCAGGACGCGCCGCAGCGAGTTGCCGATGGTGTGCCCGAAGCCGGGCTCGAGGGGGCTGATGACGAACCGCTGACGGTTGTCGGCCTCTTCGCCCTGGGGCTCGACGGTTGGGCGTTGGATGACCAGCATGGAGCGAGGTACCTCGTCAGGTGGAGAAGGAGGGGCGGTGTGGGCGGTGCAGGGTGCTACTTCGAGTACAGCTCGACGATGAGCTGCTCTCGCACGGGCACGTCGATCTGCTCACGCTCGGGGTAGGCCCGAACGGTGACGGCGAAGCCGTCGTCGCCCGTCTCGAGCCAGCCCGGGGCCTGGCGGTCGAGGACGTCCTTGTTCCACTGCACGGTGACCATGTCGCGGGACTTGGTGCGCAGCGAGACCTTGTCGCCGACGCGGACGCGGTAGCTGGGGATGGTGACCCGCTTGCCGTTGACGTCGAAGTGGCCGTGGTTCACGAACTGGCGTGCCTGCGGGCGGGTGGCGGCGAGGCCGGCCCGGTACACGACGTTGTCGAGGCGGCGCTCGAGCATCTGGAGCATGAGCTCGCCGGTGACGCCCTTGCGGCGGTTCGCCTCCTCGTAGAGGTTGCGGAACTGGCGCTCGGAGAGACCGTAGGAGAAGCGGGCCTTCTGCTTCTCCTGCAGCTGGGCGAGGTACTCGGAGGGCTGGCCCCGGCGACGGCTGCGGCCGTGCTCGCCGGGCGGGTAGGGGCGACGGTCGAGGGCGCGCACCTCTCCCGAGGTGCCGAAGATGTTGACGCCGAGTCGACGAGCGATGCGGCTGCGGGGTCCGGTGTAACGAGACATGTTCTGTTCCTCAGGTGCGGCGGCGCTTGGGCGGGCGGCAGCCGTTGTGCGGGACGGGGGTGACGTCCTTGATGCCGGACACCTCGATGCCGGCGTTCTGGATCGAGCGGATGGCGGTCTCGCGGCCGGAGCCGGGGCCCTTGACCTGGACCTCGACGCGACGCACGCCGTGCTCCATGGCGCCGCGGGCGGCCTTCTCGGCCGCCATCTGGGCGGCGAAGGGCGTGGACTTGCGGGAGCCCTTGAAGCCCACGTTGCCGGCCGATGCCCAGGACAAGACGTTGCCTGCCGGGTCGGTGATGGCGACGATCGTGTTGTTGAACGACGACTTGATGTGGGCGATGCCGTGCGAGATGTTCTTGCGTTCGCGCTTGCGGGGGCGTCGACCGCCCGAGGAGGGCTTGGCCACTACTTCTTCACCTTCTTCTTGCCGGCAACGGTCTTCTTCGGGCCCTTGCGGGTCCGTGCGTTGGTGTGGGTGCGCTGACCGCGGACGGGCAGGCCCTTGCGGTGCCTGATGCCCTGGTAGGAGCCGATCTCGATCTTGCGCTTGATGTTCTGCTGGACCTCACGCCGCAGGTCGCCTTCGACCTCGGCGTTCTCGTCGATCCACTCGCGGACCTTGTTGACCTCGGAGTCGGTCAGGTCTCGGACGCGGGTGCTCGGGTCGATGCCGACCTCGTCGCAGATGCGGGCGGCAGTGGTGTTGCCGATGCCGAACAGGTAGGTCAGCGAGATCACCAGCCGCTTGTCGCGGGGGATGTCGACGCCTTGGATACGTGCCATGTTCCGGGTTCGCTCCTCAGCCCTGGCGCTGCTTGTGACGGGGATTCGTGCAGAGGACCATGACGCGCCCGTGCCGGCGGATCACCTGGCACTTCTCGCACATGGGCTTGACACTGGGTCGGACCTTCATCGGTTGCTCTCTCGAGAGTGGTTGCTCAGTGGCACCGGGAGCCGGCCACGACTGAGCTCGTACGGGGGTGAGCTCCACCTGCACCCGATCCCAGGACGAGACATGGGTGAGCACAGGCCACTGCAGGGGCAGGCGCGCCTGTCCCAGAGCCGAAGGGAGATCCTATGACAGCGCGCACACGACCGCCAACCCCACGAGCGACGAGGGGCCGGATCGGTGGCGCCGTCGAGCCCATCGGGGCCCGCGAACCCCCACATCATGACCGATCCGGGCACGAGATGGGGGGATTCTCAGCGTCGGGTGAGGACCTCGGGACCGTGCTCGGTCACGGCGACGGTGTGCTCCCAGTGGACGGATCGGGCGCCGTCGGCGGTGACCACGGTCCAGCCGTCGGCCAGCACCCGGTAGTCGGAGGTGCCGGCGCAGACCATGGGTTCGATGGCGAGCACCATGCCGACCTCGATGGGCAGGCCCTTGCCGGGCGTGCCGGTGTTCAGCACGTCGGGCGCTTCGTGCATGGCCCGCCCGATGCCGTGGCCGCAGTGGTCTTCGAGCACCGAGAACCCCGCGGCGCGCACGACCGACTCCACGGCGTGGCCGAGGTCGCCGAGGGTGTTGCCCGCCACCACCTGCTCGATGCCGGCCTCCAGCGAGCGACGGCCGACCTCGATGAGCTCCAGGTCCGCCGCGCTCCCCTGCCCGACGCAGGCCGTGAAGGCGGCGTCGCCGTGCCACCCGTCGACCACGGCGCCGCAGTCGATGGAGACGACATCGCCCTCCTCGAGGACGCGGGAGCCGGGGATGCCGTGGACGATCTCGTCGTTCACGCTGGCGCAGACCACGGCCGGGAACCCGCCGTAGCCGAGGAAGTTGGAGGTGGCGCCCCGGCGGTCGAGCACGTCGCGGGCCAGGGCATCGAGCTCGCCGGTGGTCACCCCGGGGCGGAGCGCCTCCCGGCACACGTCGTGCATCTCGGCCACGACCAGGCCGGCCCTGCGCATGGTCGCGATCTCGTCGGCGGACCGGCGAGCGCCCCGATCTCGGCGACCCATCGCCCCTACCGCCGGGCGGTGTCGATGGTCCGGATCAGCCGGGCCGTGACCTCGTCGGGGTCGCCGTCGCCGTCGACGACCATGAGCAGGTCCCGCTCCTCGTACCACTCGATCAGCGGGGCGGTCTCGGCCTCGTAGATGTCGAGGCGGCGCTTGATCGCGTCCTCGGTGTCGTCGGCGCGCTGGATGACCTCGCCGCCGCAGTGGTCGCAGGTCCAGCCGTGCTTGGGCGGTGCGTGCACCGCGTAGTTGGCGCCGCAGTCGACGCAGACCCGCCGGGCGGCCAGGCGCTCGAGCACGACGTCGGTGGGCACGGCCAGGTCGATGACCAGGTCGAGGGGCAGGTCGGCGGTGATCGCGGCCAGGGACTCGGCCTGGGACTCGGTCCGGGGGAAGCCGTCGAGGATGTAGCCCCGGTTGCGGGTGTCGTCCTTGAGCAGGCGCTCCTCGACCACCCCGATGATGATGTCGTCGGGCAGCAGCTCGCCCGCGTCCATGTACTCCTTGGCCTTGCGTCCGAAGGCGGTGCCCTCCTTCACGGCGGCACGGAGCATGTCGCCGGTGGAGATGTGGGGCACGACGAAGTGGCGGGAGAGCCGCGTGCACTGGGTGCCCTTGCCGGCTCCCTGCCGGCCGAGCATCACGAGTCGAGCACCGGGGATCATGAGAGCACGCACCCTACCGGCCCCGCTTTCACCCATCCGAAATCCCCCACCCACCCCGAAATCCCGTGGATCCCGACCACGGGTGGTGCTGGATCCACGGGATATCGAGCTGTCGGTGGGGGTTCGTACGATCGGACCCGTCTTCCCCCAGGCACACACCGGAGGAAGACCCATGCCCGCACCATCGCCAGCGGCGATCTCGCTGCTCGAGCACCAGCAGGCGCTCATCACCCGCCCGCAGCTGAGCGCCCTCGACGGCGGCTTTCCGCTCCTGCGCCGGCTGCTCCGCAACGGCACCTGGATGCGTCTCGATGCCGGCCTGTACGGCCCAGCCGGCGTTCCGATGACCTGGCCACGTCGGCTCATGGCTGCCCTGCTGCTCGCTCCGACCGGTTCGCTGGCATCCCACCGGGCCGGCGCCCACCTCACGGGCGTCGGTGGCTTCGACCCCGTCCCGGCCCCGGAGATCAGCATCCCGGCCGGCACGACCTTCCGACGTGCCGACGTGATCGTCCACGAGTCGACCGACCTCGAGCTCGCCGCGCCGTGTCGCATCGATGGCATCCCGTGCACGGGACCGACCCGGATCGCCATGGACCTGGGCTGCGTCATCTCCGAGAAGCGGTACCGCCAGACCGTGCGCGAGCTGCGACACGAGCACGGCGTCACCAGCGATGCACTGCTGCGCACCTACCTGCGCCACAAGCGACGGGGACGCAACGGCGGCGCCGCCCTGCGGGACTGGCTCGACCGCTACTTCGAGGTCGACGGCGTGCCGGAATCCGGACTCGAACAGCTCGTCCTGGACGCCATCCTCGATGCGTGCCTGCCCGTGCCGGTGGCACAGCACTGGGTGCGCGCCGCTGACGCCTCGTACCGACTCGATCTCGCCTATCCGGAGCGCCGGATCTGCGTCGAGGTCGACGGCGTGCAACATCGCGACGACGTCGACGTCCGGGAGGCGGACCTCGTCAGGCAGCGCGCGCTCGAGGACGCAGGGTGGACGGTCATCCGGATCCGCAGCTGGTGCTTGGCCAGCGACCTCGCCGCCGCGCTTCGCCAGCTCCGTGGACATCTCGTGGGTCGGTGACCACGGGTGGTCACGATCCACGAGATTTCCTGCGGGGGCTAGTTCAGGAAGCCCTCGTAGTTGCGCATCATGAGCTGGCTGTCGATCTGCTTCATGAACTCGAGCATCACGCCGACGGCGATGAGCACCGAGATGCCGCCGAAGGGGAAGTTCGTGATGTCGGCGGAGACGAGCAGGATCGAGGGCAGCAGGGCGATCATGGCCACGAACAGGGCGCCGGGGAGGGTGATCCGGTTCAGGATGCGGCCGAGGTACCGCTCGGTCTGGGGGCCGGGGCGGATGCCGGGGATGTAGCCGCCCTGGCGGCGGATCGTGTCGGCCTGCTTGGCCGGGTCGAACTGGATCGCCGTGTAGAAGTAGGCGAAGCCCACGATCAGGAAGCCGTACACGAGGATGTAGACGATCGAGTCGGGCTGGACCAGGTTGGTGTCGACCCAGCGCTGGATGCTGACCGCCCAGCTCCGGTCGGCGGGGAGCACCTGGGTGAACAGCAGCGGCAGGTACAGCACCGAGCTGGCGAAGATCACCGGGATCACGCCGGACTGGTTGACCTTGAGCGGGATGTAGGTGGACTGGCCGCCGGTCATCTTGTTGCCGACGACCCGCTTGGAGAACTGCACCGGGATGCGGCGCTGGCCGAGCTCCACGAACACGATCGCCACCATGATCGCCACCCCCAGCAGCAGCAGCGGGAGCAGCAGGGCCATGCCCCGCTCGGCGTTGATCTGGGCTCCGGCGACCGGGAAGCTGGACACCACCGAGGCGAAGATCAGCAGCGACATGCCGTTGCCGATGCCTCGCTGGGTGATGAGCTCGCCCATCCACATGAGCAGGGCGGTGCCGGCGGTGAGGGTGAGCACCACGATGAGGATGCGGCCGGTGTTGAAGTTCTCGTCACCGCCGAACAGGTCGATGCCGAGATCGACACCACCGCCGGCGCCGAGGAGGCCGCCGCCGCCGTTGTGGAACAGGAAGGCCAGGCCGGTGGACTGCAGCAGGGCGATGGCCACCGTCAGGTAGCGGGTCCACTGCGTGATCTTGCGCTGGCCGACCGCACCCTGCTGGGACCACTGCTCGAGGCGCGGGATCACCACGGTGAGGATCTGCATGATGATCGACGCCGTGATGTACGGCATGATCCCGAGCGCGAACAGCGCGAACTGGGTGAGCGCGCCGCCCGAGAACAGGGTCAGGAAGCCGAGCACGCCAGCGCCCTGCTCGGCCTGCTCCTTCAGGTTCTGGACGGCGTCGAGGTCGATGCCAGGCGCCGGGATCGCCGAACCCGCCCGGTACAGGGCGAGGATGAAGATCACGAACAGGATCTTGTTGCGAAGGTCCGAGACGGACGCGACGCGCGCGAGGCTCTTCAGGCTCTGGAACACGTGCTCCCCAGGGGGTGGCGGCTCAGCCGATCCGGCAGGATCAGCGGTTGGTGAACTGGTTGCCCTTGGCCGGCGGACGACGATCGCCCCACGGCAGGGGCCGGGTCTCGACCGTACCGCCCGCGGCGGTGATGGCTTCGGCAGCCGACGCCGAGAACTTGTGGGCGGTGACGTTCAGCGCAGCGCTGACCTCGCCACGACCGAGGATCTTCACCAGGGCGCCCTTGCGGACCAGGCCCTTGGCGTGGAGCGCCTCGGGGGTGATGTCGGTGAGGCCGGACTCGCTGAGCGTGTCCAGGTTGATGGCCTGGTACTCGACGCGGAAGGGGTTGTTGAAGCCCCGGCGCTTCGGCACGCGCATGTAGAGGGGCATCTGGCCACCCTCGAAGCCCATCGGCACGGTGTTGCGCGCCTTCTGGCCCTTGGTGCCACGGCCGGCGGTCTTGCCGCCCTTGCCGCCGATGCCTCGGCCGACGCGCTTGCGGCGCCGGTTGGAGCCCTCGGGGGGCTGGAGATCGTGGATCTTGTACATGGAGCTACTCGCCTCCGTCGCTGACGGACTCAACGACCGTGATCAGGTGCGGGACCCGGGCGATCATGCCGCGGATCTCGGGACGGTCCGGGAGGGTGTTGGTCTGGCCGATGCCACGGAGCCCGAGGGCCCGCAGCGTGCCGCGGGTCTTGGGCTTGGTGCCGATGGCGGACCGGACCTGGGTGACGGTGATCGTGGCCTCGCTCATGACACGGCTCCGGCGCGGCCCTTGAGCTTCTCGGACTCGTTGTACGCGTTGAGCAGGCCCTTGGGCACGAAGGTGTCGGCCGGGATGCCGCGCAGGCGGGCGATCTCGTCGGGACGACGCAGGCCACGCAGGCCCTCGATGGTGGCGCGGGCCACGTTGATGTGGTTGGCCGAGCCCAGCGACTTGCACAGCACGTCGTGGATGCCGGCTTCCTCGAGGATGATGCGGGCGGCACCACCGGCGATGACGCCGGTACCGGGGGCGGCGGGCTTGAGCATGACGCGACCGGCGCCGAGCACACCCTCGGTCGGGTGGATGATGGTGTCGCCGGCGAGGGGGACCTCGAAGAGGTTCTTGCGGGCCTCCTCGGTGCCCTTCTGGATGGCGAGGGGCACCTCCTTGGCCTTCCCGTAGCCGAGGCCGACGCGGCCGTTGCCGTCGCCGATGACGACGAGGGCGGTGAAGCTGAAGCGACGACCGCCCTTCACGACCTTGGCGACGCGGTTGATGTTGATGACGCGCGACTCGCGCAGCGTGGCATCACCGGACTGGCGCGGGTTGGCCTGGGGCTCGTCCCGGCGTCCGCGGCGTGGGTTGTCGTTTCCGTTTGCCATGTTCTCTCGATCCTTCCCGGGACCCGGGTCCTAGAACTCGAGCCCGGCTTCGCGGGCAGCGTCGGCGAGGGCCTTGACCCGGCCGTGGTAGCGGTTGCCGCCCCGGTCGAAGACGACCTTGGTCACGCCGGCGGCCTTGGCCCGCTCGGCGGCGAGGGCACCGATCTTGGCGGCGGCGTCGGCGTTGCCGCCGTAGCCGTCGAAGTCCTTCTCGTGGGTGGACGCAGCCGCCAGCGTCACGCCGGCGATGTCGTCGATGACCTGGGCCACGATGTGGCGCGAGGACCGGAACACCGCGAGGCGGGGACGCTGCGGGGTGCCCTGGACCTTCTTGCGGACCCGGCGGTGGCGCCGGTCCCGGCCCAGCTGCTTCTTCTTGGCCATGCTGCTCATGTCACTTGCCTGCCTTGCCGGCCTTGCGGATGACGTACTCGCCCTTGTACCGGACGCCCTTGCCCTTGTAGGGCTCGGGCTTGCGGAAGTCGCGGATCTCGGCGGCGGCCTGGCCGACGGCCTGCTTGTCGATGCCGCGCACGAGGATCTGGGTGGGGGCGGGGACCTCGAAGGTGATGCCCTCGGGGGCCTTGTAGTTCACCGTGTGGCTGTAGCCGAGGGCCAGCTCGAGGGAGCTCGGGCTGGAGTTCAGCACGCGGTAGCCGACGCCGATGATCTCGAGCTCCTTGGTGAACTCGTTGGTGACGCCCTGGACCATGTTGGACACGAGGGCGCGGACGAGGCCGTGGAGGGAGCGGTTGGTGCGGGAGTCGTCCGGGCGCTCGACGACGATGGTGTCGCCGTCCTGGCGCAGGGTGATGTCACCGGGGACGTCCTGGGTCAGCTGACCCTTGGGACCCTTCACGGTGACCTCGTCGTCACCGATGGTGACCTCGACGCCCGAGGGGATGGTGATCGGTGCTTTGCCGACGCGAGACATCTTCGGCTCCTACCAGACGTAGCAGAGGATTTCGCCGCCGACGTTGCGGCGACGGGCCTCTCGGTCGGTCATGAGTCCCTGCGACGTGGAGAGCACGGCGACGCCGAGGCCACCGAGCACGCGAGGGATCTCATCGGACTTCTTGTAGACGCGCAGGCCCGGCTTGGACACGCGCTTGATGCCGGTGATCGTGCGCTCGCGGTCAGGCGAGTACTTCATGTCGATCGACAGGATCTTGCCCGGCTTGTCGGCGCGCTCGGCGGTCTGGAAGTCCTGGATGTAGCCCTCGGACTTCAGCAGCTCGGCCAGCGCCTCCTTCAGCTTGGAGGACGGCATGGACACGTCGTCGTGCTTCGCCGTGTTCGCATTGCGCACGCGGGTGAGCATGTCGGCGATGGGGTCGGTCATGGTCATCGTGTCTTCACCTCACCAGCTCGCCTTGGTCACACCGGGGATCTCCCCGTTGTGGGCCATCTCACGGAAGCAGATCCGGCAGAGGCCGAACTTCCGGAAGACAGCACGCGGACGGCCGCAGCGGCGACACCGCGTGTAGCCCTGCACCTTGTACTTGGGCTTCTTGTTGGCCTTGTTGATCAGCGCTTTCTTGGCCAACTCAACGGTCCTTTCGGAAGGGGAAGCCGAAGGCGTCGAGCAGTGCCTTGCCCTCGGCGTCGGTCCGTGCGGTGGTGACGATCGTGATGTCCATCCCTCGGATGGTGTCGACGGCGTCGTAGTCGATCTCGGGGAAGATGAGCTGCTCGGTCACGCCGAACGTGTAGTTCCCGTTCCCGTCGAAGCTGTTGGGGTTGAGCCCGCGGAAGTCGCGGATCCGGGGGATGGCAACCGAGATCAGTCGGTCGAGGAACTCCCACTTGCGGTCACCCCGGAGGGTGACCTTGGCGCCGATGGGGTTGCCCTCGCGGAGCTTGAAGCCGGCGATGGACTTCTTGGCCTTGGTCACGATGGGCTTCTGGCCGGTGATGGTGGCCAGGTCGCGCTGGGCGCCCTCGAGGAGGGAGGCCTGCGAGACGGCCTCGCCGACGCCCATGTTGACCACGATCTTGTCGACCGTGGGCACCATCATGACGTTGGGCAGGTCCAGATCCTTCTGGAGCTTGGCCCGGATGGTCTCGTCGTAGCGGGACTTGAAGCGGGGAACGGTGGCAGTGGCCATCAGTCCAGGTCCTTTCGGCACTTCTTGCAGACGCGCACCTTGGTGCCGTCGTCGTCGAAGCGGTAGCCGACGCGGGTCGGGCCGCAGTCGCCGCACACGATGGCGACGTTGGCGACCGGGATCGGCATGTCCTTGTCGATGATGCCGCCCTGCATGGTCGCGTTGAGCGGGCGCTGGTGCTTCTTGGCGAGGTTCACGCCGGCGACGATCACCTTGCCGCGCTCGGGGATGGCGCGGATGACCTCGCCCTCCTTGCCCCGGTCCTTGCCGGTGAGCACGCGGACGGTGTCGCCCTTGCGGATCTTCATGCCTGCCATGTCAGAGCACCTCCGGAGCCAGCGACACGATGCGCATGAACTTGGCGTCGCGCAGCTCGCGGCCCACCGGGCCGAAGATGCGGGTGCCGCGCGGCTGGCGCTGGTCGTTGATGAGGACGGCGGCGTTCTCGTCGAAGCGGATGTAGCTGCCGTCGGGACGGCGCCGTTCCTTCTTCGTGCGGACGACGACGCACTTGACGACGTCGCCCTTCTTGACCGCCGCGCCCGGGAGCGCGTCCTTGACGGTGGCGACGAACACGTCGCCGATGCCGGCGTAGCGGCGCTTGGAACCGCCGAGGACCTTGATGCACAGCACCTCTTTGGCGCCGCTGTTGTCTGCGACGCGCAGGCGCGTCTCCTGCTGGATCATCGGTGCACCTCTACTTGGCCCGCTCGATGATCTCGAGCAGGCGCCAGCGCTTGTTCTTCGACAGCGGGCGGGTCTCCATGATCCGGACGCGGTCGCCCTCGCGGGCGTCGTTGGTCTCGTCATGGCAGACGTAGCGCTTCGAGCGCGCCATGGTCTTGCCGTAGCGCGGGTGGGGCTTGCGGGACTCGATCTCGACGATGATGGTCTTGTCCATCTTCGTGGAGGCGACGACGCCCTCGCGCACCTTGCGGCTGGCCCGCTCCGGCGCACCGGCGTTGGTCTCGGTTGCAGACATCGGGGTCAACCCTCGGCAGTCGTGGTCTGGGCGGCGAGGTCCTCGGCGGCCGCGATCTCGCGGCTGCGGGCCTCGGTGAGGCAACGGGCGACCTCACGCTTCACCTGGGCGATGCGCCCGGTGTTCGTGAGCTGGCCGGTGGCCTTCTGGAAACGGAGGTTGAAGAGCTCCTCGCGAGCGTCGGCGAGGCGGGTCATGAGGGCCTCGTCGTCGAGGCCGCGTACGACGTCGTTCGCCATGGCTACAGCGCCTCCTCACGGGTGACGAAGCGGGCCCGGATGGGCAGCTTCTGGATCGCACGCTCGATGGCCTCGCGGGCGAGGGCCTCATCGGGGTACGACAGCTCGAACATGATGCGACCCGGGCGCACGACGGCGACCCAGTGCTCCACGTTGCCCTTGCCCGAACCCATGCGGGTCTCGGCGGGCTTCTGCGTGACCGGCTTGTGCGGGAAGATGTTGATCCACACCTTGCCGCCACGGCGGGTCTTGCGGGTCATGGCGATGCGGGCGGCCTCGATCTGGCGGGCGGTGATCCAGCCCGGCTCGAGGGCCTGGATGCCGTACTCGCCGAAGGAGACGGTGGTGCCGCCCTTGGCCATGCCGCGGGTGCGCCCACGGTGCTGCTTGCGGTGCTTGACCTTCTTTGGCATCAGCATGTCGGTACCTCAGTCCTGCCCGTCTCGGAAGTGGGGCGCTTCGCTGCGCTCCTTCGTCTGACGCTCGATCTCTTCTTCCTCGGCGAGGAGGCGCTCGAGCTCGGGATCGGCTTCCTTGATGAGCGGCTCGACCTCGGCGCCCTCGGCACCCTCGGCGGGAGCTTCGGCGGCCTCGGCCTCGTCGGCGCGGCGGCGAGCAGCGGAGGACACGACCGGCTTGGCCGGGCCACCCGAGGTCTCGCCCACGGCCATGGCGGCCTCGCGGTTGATCTTGTCGTCCTCGGTGCTCTTGTAGGGCAGGATCTCGCCCTTGTAGATCCACACCTTCACGCCGATGCGACCGGCGCTGGTGCGGGCCTCGCGGAAGCCGTAGTCGATGTCGGCGCGCAGCGTGTGCAGCGGGACCCGACCTTCGCGGTACCACTCGGTGCGGGCCATCTCGGCGCCGCCGAGGCGACCCGAGCACTGGACCCGGATGCCGAGGGCACCGGCCTTCTGCGCGGACTGCACGGCACGCTTCATGGCCCGGCGGAACGCGACGCGGCCGGCGAGCTGGTCGGCGACGCCCTGGGCGATCAGCGCAGCGTCGATCTCGGGCTGCTTGATCTCGATGACGTTGAGCTGGACCTTGGCGTTGCCCGTGATCTTGGTCAGGCCGGCACGGAGGCGGTCCGCCTCGGAGCCCTTGCGGCCGATGACGATGCCCGGGCGGGCGGTGTGGACGTCGACGCGGAGCTTGTCGCGGGTGCGCTCGATCTCGACGCGGCTGATCGCGGCGTGCGGCAGCTCGGTCATGAGGAAGTCGCGGATCTTCCAGTCCTCGATGACGAAGTCGCGGTACTCGTCGCGATCGGCGAACCACCGGCTCTTCCACTCGGTGGTGATGCCCAGGCGGAAGCCGTAGGGATGGATCTTCTGGCCCATGGTTACTTCTCTTCCGTGCTGTCGTCGTCGGCCGACTCAGCGGCGTCGTCGGTCACGTCGGTCTCGTCCAGTGCCTCGGTGGCGGCGGCGTCGGTGTCGACGATGCCCTGGTCCTCGGCGACCTCGGCGACGGAGTCGTCGGCCGGGGGTGCGCTGACCTCGGTGGTCTCGTCCACGCCCTCGACGGCCTCGGTCGCGACGGCGTCGGTGTCGACGATGCCGGCGTCCTCAGCGGACTCGGCGACGTCGTCGGACTGCTGGGAGGCGGCGACGCGAGCGGCCCGGGTGGAGGCCTCCTGGCCGCGGCGGCGTGCGGCACGGGTGCCGGGCACGGCCTCGCGCTTGGCCTGCTCGATGGCGAACATGTCAGCCGGCATCGGGCTCACGATGATCGTGATGTGGCACGTGCGCTTGCGGATCTTGGTGGCACGGCCCCGAGCACGGGGGCGCCAGCGGTACATCGTGCGGCCCTCGTCGGCGTAGCAGGCCGAGACGAAGAGGGTGGCGGGATCGATCTGGTCGTTGTGCTCGGCGTTGGCGATGGCTGAGTCGAGGCACTTGCCCACGACCTCGGCGGCGCCGCGCTCGGTGTAGGCGAGCACGGAGGCGGCCTCGTCGATGGCCAGGCCACGGATCAGGTCGAGGACGGCGCGGGCCTTGGTGGCCGACATGCGCACGTTCTTGACCTGGGCACGGGTGCCCGGGCGCTCGTTGGTCTTGGTCCCGGTCATCGGCGTCCCTTCGCGGACTTCTCCATGCCGGCGTGGTACTTGAAGATCTTGGTCGGGGCGAACTCGCCGAGCTTGTGGCCGACCATGGCCTCGGTGACGTACACGGGCACGTGCTTGCGGCCGTCGTGGACGGCGATGGTGTGTCCGACCATGTCGGGGATGATCGTGGACCGGCGGGACCACGACTTGATGACCTTCTTCTCGTTCTTCTCGTTGAGCTCGTCGACCTTCTTGAGGAGGTGGTCGTCGACGAAGGGGCCCTTCTTCAGGGAACGGGGCATGCTCGTCTCCTATCGCCGCGAGCCGCGGGTACGGCGGCGGCGCACGATCATGTCGGTGGACTTCTTCTTCTTGTTGCGGGTGCGGCCCTCGGGCTTGCCCCAAGGGGAAACCGGGTGGCGGCCACCGGAGGTCTTGCCCTCGCCACCACCGTGGGGGTGGTCGACGGGGTTCATCACGACGCCGCGGGACTGGGGGCGGACGCCCTTCCAGCGGTTGCGGCCGGCCTTGCCGATCTTGATGAGATCGGCCTCGGCGAAGCCGACCTCGCCGACGGTGGCCCGGCAGTCGATGGCGACGCGACGCATCTCGGTGGAGGGCAGGCGCAGCGTGGCGTGGGTGCCCTCCTTGGCGACGAGCTGGATGGAGGTGCCGGCGGAGCGGGCCATCTGGCCACCGCCACCGGGCTTGAGCTCCACGTTGTGCACGGTGGTGCCCACGGGGATGTAGCGCAGCTCCATGGCGTTGCCGGGCGCGATGTCCGCGCCCTGGCCGCTCATGATCCGGTCGCCCACCTTCACGCCACGGGGGGCGAGGATGTAGCTCTTGGTGCCGTCCACGTAGTGGAGCAGCAGGATGCGGCAGTTGCGGTTCGGGTCGTACTCGACCGCGGCGACCTTGGCCTCGACGCCGTCCTTGTTACGACGGAAGTCGACGATGCGGTAGCGCTGCTTGTGGCCGCCACCGCGGTGGCGGGAGGTCATGCGACCGTGGTTGTTGCGACCACCGGTGCTCGACTTCTTGGCCAGCAGCGACTTCTCCGGCGTCGACTTGGTGACCTCGGAGAAGTCCGCGACGGTCTGGAAGCGGCGGGCGGGGCTGGACGGCTTGCGCTTGCGGATTGCCATGATCAGACCCCCTCGAACAGGTCGATGGTGTCGTCGCCGTGGACGGTGACGATGGCTCGCTTGGTGGTGGGGCGCGACGAGAAGGTGCCGGTGCGGCGGCTCCGCATGCGCTTGCCCTTGCGGTTGAGCGTGTTCACCTTGAGGACCCGGACGCCGAAGATCTGCTCGATCGCCTGGCGGATCTGGGTCTTGTTGGCGTCGGGGTGGACGACGAAGGTGTAGACGTTGCCCTCGATGAGGTCGTAGCTCTTCTCGGAGACGACCGGGCGGATGATGACGGATCGTGCGTCCATCAGGCAGCACCTTCCTCGGTGGCGGCCGGAGCCGACGACGGGAGGGTGTCGGTGGTGAAGACCAACCAGTCGCTGACCAGCACGTCGTAGGTGTTGAGCTCGCCCGGCTGGACCACGTGCACGTGCTGCAGGTTGGCCAGGCTCTTGGTCGTGTTGACGTCGTCGCGGGCGACGACGGCCACGACCCGACCGCTGGCGCCTAGGGTCTCGAGGGCCACGCGGGCGGTCTTGGTCTTGGGAGCGTCGAGACCCCAGCTGTCGAGGACGATGATGCGCTCGGAGGCGAAGCGGTCCGAGAGGGCCGATCGCAGCGCGAGCTTGATCATCTTCTTCGGGGTCTTCTGGGCGTAGCTGCGGGGCTTGGGGCCCAGCGCCACACCACCGCCGCGCCACTGGGGCGCACGGATGGAGCCCTGGCGAGCCCGGCCGGTGCCCTTCTGCTTCCACGGCTTGGCGCCACCGCCGCGCACCTCGGCGCGGGTCTTGGTCGACTGGGTGCCGGCGCGCTTGGCGGCGAGCTGGGCGGTGACGACCTGGTGCATGACGGCGAGGTTCGGCTCGATGCCGAAGATCGCCTCGTCCAGGTCGGCGCTGCCCACGGTGTCACCGGAGATGTTGCGCACGTCGATGGAGGGCATCAGCTGACCGCCTTCTTGCTGGCGTTCTTGATGAGCACGGTCGACTGCTTGGGGCCGGGCACCGATCCGCGGATGAGCACGATCTCGCGCTCGGGATCGGACTCGACCACGACCAGGTTCTGGGTGGTGACCCGCTCGTTGCCCATGCGACCGGCCATGCGCTGGCCCTTGAACACACGAGCCGGCGTGGCGCAGGCACCGATGGCGCCTGGCTTGCGGTGCACCCGGTGCGCGCCGTGGCTGGCGGGGAGACCGCCGAAGCCGTGGCGCTTCATGACGCCTGCGAAGCCCTTGCCCTTGGAGACACCGGTGATGTCGACCAGGTCCCCCGCTGCGAACACGTCCGCGGCGAGCTCCTGACCGACCTCGTAGGCGCTGACGTCGTCGAGGCGAAGCTCGACGAGCGTCTCCCCGGGATCGACGCCTGCAGCCGCGAAGTGACCGGCCTTGGGCATGGTGAGCTTGCGGGCATCACGCTGGCCGAAGGTGACCTGGAGTGCGCTGTAACCGTCTCGCTCTTGAGTTTTGATCTGGACCACCCGGCAGGGCTGAACGCTGAGCATGGTGACGGGGACGATGTGTCCGTCCTCGTTCCATACCTGCGTCATTCCCACCTTGGTGGCGACGATCGATTTCGTGGCCATGCGGCGTGTCCTCGTTCACGCAAACGCTCCGCAGGGCACGTACTGGCCCAGCGGAGCGCTGGTTCGGTTGTGCCGTGCGGTTCCCGATCCGGATGTCGGACCAGGCCTGCACGGGCCTCAATTGCAGAAAGCTGCGGCCTCCGGACAGGGGTCCGGGGGCACGAAGAGGAAACGATAGCGGGACAGCACGCCGAACACCAATGCGCCGCAGATCGCAGCTCCAGGCAACCACGCTGCGCCGGCCCGGGCGCGGATGGGAGGCCCCGTGACGGCAGTCCGGGCCGGCGTCACCACACCGACACAGACCGTCATCTGGTCGACACCGGACATCCATGTCCATCAGGTGCAATGGCACCCATGCCGGAGCACCTGCACCTCGAGGGCACCACGCTGGACCACCCGGCCTGGATGGCCGACCAGCGAGACGACATCTTCGACGCCGCGGCGCTCGAACGGGCGATGGTCGAGTCCCGCCAGGCGGCCTACGACGCACTCCGGGAGCTCGCCCCCGCATCCTGAGCCCGCACCACCACCGACGCTGACCGTGCACCGCCCCGAGTGGCGGTGCACGGTCGCGTTCGGGGAGGGTTGGGCGTGCGCCTCTACGCCCTCACCGTGCCGGAGCCCGATGCCGAGCTGGTCGCCGACCGGTGCTGGCAGGCCGGTGCCGAGGGCATCTGGGAGTCCGCCGGCGGCGAGGGCCTGGTGACGCTGCGGGTGGGGGTCGAGGAGGCCGACGTGGCCCGCTTCGAGGTCGCGCTGGCCGATGCCGGGCCGACGGACGTGACCGCAACCGACCTCGTGGAGCTCGCCACCCGGACGGTCTCGCTGCCGGCGGCAGGCGGCCCCGTGCAGCTGGAGGTCCCGCCGACGGTGTTCGGGGACGGGCTGCACCCCACGACGTCGACGTGCCTCGGCCTGCTGGCGGAGCTCGCCGGGGAGGGCACGACGCTGCTGGACGTGGGCTGCGGGTCGGGGGCGCTGTCGGTGGTGGCGGCGCGCGCCGGAGCCGTGGTCACGGCCATCGACGTCGACCCGGTGGCCGTCGAGGCCACGATCGCCAACGCCGCGGCCAACGGCGTGGAGGTGGAGGCCTCCGCTGCTCCCCTGTCAGCGCTCTCCGGCTCGTGGGACGTGGTCGTGGCCAACATCTCCGCCCGGGCCGTGATCGAGCTCTCGGACGATCTGTGGCGGGTGTGCGCCGGGACGCTGGTCGTGTCGGGCATCCTCGCCGAGCGCTGGTCCTCGGTGCGGGAGCGTCTCGGTGGGACGGTGCTCCGCGTGCACGACGTCGATGGTTGGGTCACTGCTTCTCTGACCCGGTCCTAGGACGCGACGAAGCCCGGCTCGAGGCCGGGCTCCGTTCAGTCTGCTGCGAGTTGTGAGGCGCTGCCGAACAACTCGGGGAACCGGAGGCCGCCCTGCGGCCGGAGGTTCACGCCTGCTGGATCTTGATCTCGATGTCGACGCCGGCGGGGAGCTCGATGCGCTGCAGCGAGTCCACCGTCTTGGCGGACGGCTCGAGGATGTCGATCAGCCGCTTGTGGATCCGCATCTCGAAGTGCTCACGGCTGTCCTTGTCCTTGAACGGACCACGGACGACGGTGAAGCGGTGCTTCTCGGTGGGGAGGGGGATCGGGCCCCGGACGACGGCCTGCGTGCGCAGGACGGTCTCGACGATCTTCTTCGTCGAGGTGTCGATGACCTCGTGGTCGTACGCCTTCAGGCGGATGCGGATCTTCTGACTGTCAGCCATGACGGTGACCTGGGCCTTCTTCTCGGGACTCGATTGTCAAGTAGTGCGAACGGGCGACTGGCGCGAACGAGCGCCGGCGTCGGACAGGAAACCCTACCCGCCACCGGCGCTCGGCCGGAAAATTCTGCGGTGCTACTTCAGGATCTTGGTGACCCGGCCGGCGCCCACGGTGCGACCACCCTCACGGATGGCGAAGCGCAGACCCTCATCCATCGCGATCGGGTTGATCAAGGTCACCGTCATGTCCGTGTTGTCACCCGGCATGCACATCTCCGTGCCCTCCGGCAGCTCGATCGAACCCGTGATGTCCGTCGTCCGGAAGAAGAACTGCGGCCGGTAGTTCGAGAAGAACGGCTTGTGACGGCCACCCTCATCCTTGGTCAACACATACACCGTCGACTCGAACTCGGTGTGGGGCGTGATCGAACCCGGCGCGCACAGCACCTGACCACGCTCCACCCCGTCCTTGTCGATGCCACGAAGAAGCGCACCGATGTTGTCACCAGCCTGACCCTCATCGAGCAGCTTGCGGAACATCTCCACACCCGTGCACGTCGTCTTCTGCGTGTCACGGATCCCGACGATCTCGATGTCGTCACCGACATGGATCACGCCCTGCTCCACCTTGCCCGTCACCACCGTGCCACGACCCTGGATCGAGAACACATCCTCGATCGGCATCAAGAACGGCTTGTCCAGATCACGCTCCGGCTCCGGCACGAACGAATCGACCTGGTTCATCAGCTCCATGACCTGATCACCAGCCGCCGAATCACCCTCCAACGCCTTCAACGCCGACACCGGCACCACCGGCGCGTTGTCACCATCGAAGTCCTGATCGGAGAGAAGCTCACGCACCTCCATCTCCACCAGCTCCAACAGCTCCTCATCATCGACCATGTCGACCTTGTTCAACGCCACCACGATCGCCGGCACACCGACCTGACGAGCCAGCAGCACATGCTCACGGGTCTGGGGCATCGGACCATCCGTGGCCGCCACCACCAGAATCGCACCATCGACCTGCGCGGCACCCGTGATCATGTTCTTGATGTAATCCGCGTGACCCGGCATGTCGACATGCGCGTAATGCCGATTGTCCGTCTCGTACTCGATGTGGGACACATTGATCGTGATCCCACGCTCCCGCTCCTCAGGCGCCTTGTCGATCATGTCGAACGCCGTCGCATTGTTCCCATCGACACGCTCCGACAACACCCGCGAGATCGCAGCCGTCAACGTCGTCTTCCCATGATCGATGTGACCCATCGTCCCGATGTTCACATGGGGCTTCGACCGATCGAACTTCTCCTTGGCCATGGTGGCGCCTCTTCCTTTGCTTGCTTCTCGAGTGGGTGACTAGCGGACTGACGGGCTTCGGTTGCGGCCTATTCGCCACGGATGCGCTTGACGATCTCTTCCTGCACGCTCGTCGGGCACTCCTGGTAGGAGTCGAACTGCATCGTGTACTGCGCACGACCCTGGGTCTTGGAGCGCAGGTCGCCGACGTAGCCGAACATCTCCGAGAGCGGGACGGTGGCGTCGATGACCTGCGCGTTGCCGCGCTGGCTCATGCCGCCGACCTGGCCACGACGGGAGTTGAGGTCGCCGATGACGTCACCCATGTAGTCCTCGGGCGTGACGACCTCGACCTTCATGACCGGCTCCAGGATCACGGGCTTGGCCTTGCGGGCCGCCTCCTTGAACACCATGGTGCCGGCGATCTTGAAGGCCATCTCCGAGGAGTCCACGTCGTGGTACTTGCCGTCGGTGAGGATGGCCCGCACGTCGACCGTGGGGTAGCCGGCGAGCACGCCCGCCTCGAGCGAGGCCTGGATGCCGGCGTCGACGGAGGGGATGTACTCCTTGGGGATGCGGCCACCCGTGATGTTGTCCACGAACTCGTAGCCGCCACCGGGGCCGGTGGGCTCGAGGGTGATCTGCACCTCGGCGTACTGGCCCGAACCACCCGTCTGCTTCTTGTGGGTGTAGGTGACCTTCTCGACCTTGTTCGTGATGGTCTCGCGGTAGGCGACCTGGGGCTTGCCGACCGTGGCGTCGACGCGGAACTCGCGCAGCATGCGGTCGACCAGCACCTCGAGGTGCAGCTCGCCCATGCCGGCGATGATGACCTGGCCGGTCTCCTCGTCGGTGCGCACGGTGAAGGTGGGATCCTCCTCCGACAGCGACTGGAGGGCCTTGCCCATCTTCTCCTGGTCGGCCTTGGTCTTGGGCTCCACGGCCACGTGGATCACGGGCTCGGGGAACTCGAGGGACTCGAGCACGATCGGGTTGTCCGGATCGCAGAGCGTGTCACCGGTCTTGGTGTTCTTCATGCCGATGCCGGCGATGATCTCGCCGGAGAAGATGCGCTCGCGGTCCTCGCGGGTGTTGGCGTGCATCTGCAGCAGGCGACCGAGGCGCTCCTTGTTGCCGGAGCGCACGTTCAGCACGGTGTCGCCCTTGGCGAGCGTGCCGGAGTACACCCGGAAGTAGGTGAGCTTGCCGACGTGGGGGTCGGTCATGATCTTGAAGGCCAGGGCCGAGAACGGGGCCTCGTCGGTCAGCTCACGGGTGAGCTTCTCGGTCTCCTTGACGTTCAAGCCGTTGACCGGGGGCAGGTCGGCCGGGCTCGGCAGGTAGCGGATGACCGCGTCGAGCAGGGGCTGGACGCCCTTGTTCTTGAAGGCGGTGCCGTTGAGCACGGGCACGATCTCGCCGGCGATGGTCGCCTTGCGGATGGCCTCGTGGAGCTCGTCCTCGGTGATCTCCTCGTCCTCGAGGAACTTCATCATGAGGGTCTCGTCGGCGGTGGCGACGGTCTCGATGAGCTCGGCGCGGTACTCGGCGGCCTTGTCCTTGAGGTCGTCGGGGATCTCGACCTCGTTCCAGCTGGCGCCGAGGTCCTCGCTCTCCCAGATGAGGGCCTTCATGCTGATCAGGTCGACGACGCCGGCGTACTCGGCCTCGTAGCCGATGGGCAGCTGCAGCACGGCGGTGTTGGCCTGCAGGCGGTCCTTGATGGAGGCGAGCGCGTCGTAGAAGTTGGCGCCGAGGCGGTCCATCTTGTTGATGAAGCACATGCGGGGGACGCCGTACTTGTTGGCCTGGCCCCACACCGTCTCGGTCTGGGGCTCCACACCGGCGACGCCGTCGAACACGGCGACCGCACCGTCGAGCACGCGCAGCGACCGCTCGACCTCGACGGTGAAGTCGACGTGGCCGGGCGTGTCGATGATGTTGATGGTGTGGTCCTTCCACTGGCAGGTGGTGGCAGCGGAGGTGATGGTGATGCCCCGCTCCTGCTCCTGCTCCATCCAGTCCATCGTGGCGCCGCCCTCGTGGACCTCGCCGATCTTGTAGTTGCGGCCGGTGTAGAAGAGGATGCGCTCGGTCGTGGTGGTCTTGCCGGCGTCGATGTGGGCCATGATCCCGATGTTGCGGGTCTTGGCGATGGAGTTGGTGCGCTTCTCAGTCATGGAGGGCTCTCACAGAAAGACGACCGGGGCCTGGTGACAGGCGGCCCGGTCGTGGGGCCGATGGCCCGCGTGGGATGGACAGATCAGGGGGAGTGCGGGCACTACCAGCGGTAGTGCGCGAAGGCCTTGTTCGACTCGGCCATCTTGTGCATGTCCTCACGCCGCTTGACGGAGGCGCCGAGGCCGTTGCTGGCGTCGAGGATCTCGTTGGCGAGGCGCTCGGCCATCGTGCGCTCGCGGCGGGCACGGGCGAAGGTGATGATCCAGCGGATGGCGAGGGTGCTGGCCCGGCGGGGGCGGACCTCGATCGGGACCTGGTAGGTGGCGCCACCGACGCGGCGGCTCTTGACCTCGAGCTGGGGCTTGATGTTGTCGAGGGCGCGCTTCAGCGTGGAGAGCGGCTCGGAGCCCGTCTTGGACTCGACGATCGACATGGCGTCGTACATGATCCGCTCGGCGGTCGAGCGCTTGCCCGAGAGCAGGATCTTGTTCGTCAGCTGGGTGACGACGGTGGAGTCGTAGATCGGGTCGGGCTTGATCTCACGACGTGGTGCGGGTCCCTTGCGAGGCATCTCAGGCGTCCTTCTTGGCGCCGTAGCGGCTACGGGCCTGCTTGCGGTCGCGGACGCCCGACGTGTCGAGCGTGCCGCGGATGATCTTGTAGCGGACGCCCGGGACGTCCTTCACACGGCCACCGCGCACGAGCACGATGGAGTGCTCCTGCAGGTTGTGGCCCTCGCCGGGGATGTAGGCGGTGACCTCGATGCCCGAGGTGAGCCGGACGCGGGCGACCTTGCGCAGCGCGGAGTTCGGCTTCTTGGGCGTGACGGTGAACACCCGGGTGCAGACGCCGCGCCGCTGGGGCGCACCCTTGAGGGCCGGCGTCTTGGCCTTGGTCATCTTGGACTGCCGGCCCTTGCGGACCAGCTGCTGAATCGTGGGCACGGGTGTCCTCTGCCTGACGGATCGAAAGCGTGTGCTTGGGTATCGGGGGCGATCGCACGGCCTGGCGCACCTCGAGGAGGTTCGCTCCGGGGGCGCGCATGACCGACAGGACAGACTATGGGCGAGGCTCGGCGGCACACAACCCGGCGACGGCGCGGTCCCGGGCCATCCTCGCAGCCCGGCGAGTGGGCGCGGCGGATGTCCACTCCTAGGATCGCCGCCCATGGCGTCCGACAGCGTGGAGCGCGAGCGGACCTGGCTCGTGCGCTCGCTCCCCGATCCGCTGCCCGCCGGCACCCACGTGTCGCAGGGGTACCTGCTCGCCGACGGCGACGTGGCGGTGCGCGTCCGGCGGGCCGGCGACCGGCGGCTCATGACCGTCAAGGGGCGGGGCACCCGGAGCCGCACGGAGCTCGAGTGGGACCTCACCGCCGAGCAGTTCGAGGCGCTGTGGCCGCTCACCCGCTGCGGCCGGGTGGACAAGGTGCGCCACGAGGTGCCCCTCGGGCCGTGCACAGCCGAGATCGACGTGTTCGCCGGCTCGCTCGCCGGGCTGGTGCTCGTCGAGGTCGAGTTCGACGACGACGCGTCCATGGACGCCTTCACCGCACCGGACTGGTTCGGTGAGGAGGTCTCCGACGACCCCCGCTACGCCAACGCCGCCCTCGCCCGGGACGGTCTGCCCGAGGGCCACCGCTCCCCCACCGACTGACGCCATCCGAGAGAGGTCTGCCATGCCCGACACCGCCACGACGCTCACGATCGATCGGGGCGTGGCCACCATCACCCTCGACCGGCCCGACGCCCGCAACGCCCTGTCCGCCGACCTCGTCGACGGCCTGGCCGACCACCTCGAGGCAGCGGTCGCCGACGACGACGTCCGGGTCATCGTCCTCACCAACGCCGGGACCACGTTCTGCGCCGGCGCCGACCTCAAGGCCGGCGCGGCGCGCTCGCCCCGGCACAGCCTGGTCGACGTCCTCACCACGATGCTCGACAGCCCCAAACCCGTGATCGGCCGCATCGCCGGGCACTGCATGGGCGGCGGCGTCGGCCTCGCGGCCGCCTGCGACATCTCGGTCATCAGCGACGACGCCAAGGTCGGCTTCACCGAGGTCCGCATCGGGGTGGCCCCGGCGATGATCTCGGTGGTCTGCCTGCCCAAGATGGGCCGGGCCGACGCAACCGAGCTGTTCCTGTCCGGCGAGCGGATCACCGCGTCCCGCGCGGTCGAGGCCGGTCTGCTCAACCGGGTCGTGCCCCGCGACGACCTCGACGCCGCCGTGGCCGAGGTGGTGGGCAAGGTCGTGGCCGGCGGGCCGCTCGCCCTCGCCGCGGCCAAGCGGCTGCTGCGCGAGGTGCCCGAGCTCGACCGGGACGAGGCCTTCGCCACCACCGAGGTGCTGTCGGCAGAGCTGTTCGCCTCCGACGAGGCCGCCGAGGGGATGGCCGCCTTCCGCGAGAAGCGCCCGGCACGCTGGGTGCCGGGCGACTGAAAAGGACGAAATCCCGTGGATCCAGACCACTTCGTGATCCGGATCCACGGGATTTCGCTTCAGGCGGCCCTTCGGGCCTGCCGCGGCCTCAGCCGGCGTCGCCGGCCGTGGGGAGCTGGACGACGTCGGCGCCGGCCTGCTCCTCGAAGCCCGCCGCGAGCGAGGCGGCGAGGTCGTCGTCGCCGTCGTCGTCGGAGGACCAGCCCTCCATCTGGCGGTACTCCGGGGCGTAGGTGTCCACGTCCCGGTAGTCGCCGTGGCCGGTACCGGCCGGGATGAGCTTGCCGATGATGATGTTCTCCTTGAGGCCGACCAGCCCGTCCGACTTGGACTCGATGGCGGCTTCGGTGAGCACCCGGGTCGTCTCCTGGAAGGAGGCGGCCGACAGCCACGAGTCGGTCGACAGCGAGGCCTTGGTGATGCCCATGATCTCGTCACGGGCCTCGGCCGGCTGCTTGCCCTCGAGCAGCAGCTGCTTGTTGACCTCGGTGTAGCGCCGGCGGTCGATGCGCTCGCCGGGCAGGAACTCGGAGTCGCCGGACTCGTTGATGTGGACCCGGCGGGTCATCTGGCGCACGATCAGCTCGATGTGCTTGTCGTGGATCGACACGCCCTGGTCCCGGTACACCTTCTGGATCTCGTCGACCAGGTACTGCTGGGTGAAGCGCAGGCCCTTGATCTCGAGCAGCTCGCGGGGGTCGCGGGGACCCTCCACGATGGCGTCGCCGGCCCGGAGCTCCTGGCCGTCGGTGACCTCGAGGCGGGCGCCGACCGGGATGGGGAAGGAGACCTCCTCGCCGTCGTCGGTGACGACGAGCACGGTCTTGCCGCGCCCTTCGTCCTCGAGGATCCGGACGACGCCGGAGACGGTGGACAGGGTGGCCTTGCCCTTGGGCGTGCGGGCCTCGAACAGCTCGACCACGCGGGGCAGACCGCCGGCGATGTCGCCGCTGCTGGATGCGACGCCACCGGTGTGGAACGTGCGCATCGTGAGCTGCGTGCCGGGCTCGCCGATGGACTGGGCGGCGATCACGCCGACGGCTTCGCCGCGCTCGATCATGCCGCCCGTGGCCATGGACATGCCGTAGCCGAGGGCGGAGATGCCGCGCTCGGAGTCGTCGGTGAGCGGCGACAGCACCCGGACCCGGGTGACGTCGGGATCATCGATCATCGCCTGCATCATCACCTCGCTGACCATGGTGCCGCGCTCGTAGGTGCTGACACCTTCCTCGTCGGGCTCGGCGAGGGTGACGTCCTCGGCCAGCACGCGACCGAGCAGCTTGGTCTCGATGTAGAAGCGCTTGTTCGCCAGGTCGGGGCGGATGTCCTCGATCCAGATCGAGCGCACGGGCGAGCCGGTGCGCTCGGCACGATCGAAGGGATCCTCCTCGTTGACGATGAGCTCCTGGGCCACGTCGACGAGGCGACGGGTGAGGTAGCCGGAGTCGGCCGTCCGCAGCGCGGTGTCGACCAGGCCCTTCCGGGCGCCAGGCGTGGCGATGTAGTACTCGAGCATGTCGAGCCCCTCGCGGAAGTTCGACTTGATCGGGCGGGGGATCATGTCGCCACGGGGGTTGGCCACGAGGCCACGCATGCCCGCGATCTGGCGGACCTGCATCATGTTCCCTCGAGCACCGGACGCGACCATCATGTCGATCGGGTTGAAGCGCTCGGCCTTGAGGCCGATCTCCATCTCGGCCCGGATCTCCTCGGTGGCGTTGGTCCAGATCTCGATCTCCTTCTGGCGCCGCTCACCGTCGGTGATGATGCCCCGGCGGAACTGGGTCTCGACCTTGTCGGCCTCGACCTCGTGGCTGTCGAGGATGTCGCGCTTGGACTCCGGCGTCTTGACGTCGTCGATGGACACCGTCAGACCGGACCGGGACGCCCACGTGTAGCTGAGGTCCTTGATCGCGTCGAGGGCCTCGGCCACCTCGGCCTTGCTGTACTCCGACGCGAGGCGGTCGACGATGGCGCCGAGGCCCCGCTTGTCGAGGCGGTCGTTCATGGTGCCCAGGAAGTCGAAGGACTCGGGCAGGCACTCGCTGAAGATGACGCGGCCGGGCGTGGTGGTGATCCACTTGGCCCTGCCGTCCTCGTCGCGGCCGGCGCGGTACTGGATCTTGGCGTGGATGGCGATGTCGCCGTGCTCGTAGGCCCGGCGGATGGACTCCACGTCGCCGAAGGCACGGCCCTCGCCCTTCTCGCCGTCCATCAGCGAGGTCAGGTAGAAGGCGCCGATCACCATGTCCTGGGTCGGCGTCACGAGCGGGCGCCCGTTGGCCGGCGACAGGATGTTGTTGGCCGACAGCATCAGCACGCGCGCCTCGGCCTGGGCCTCGGCGGACAGCGGCAGGTGCACGGCCATCTGGTCGCCGTCGAAGTCGGCGTTGAAGGCGGTGCACACCAGCGGGTGCAGCTGGATGGCCTTGCCCTCGACCAGCACGGGCTCGAAGGCCTGGATGCCGAGGCGGTGCAGCGTGGGGGCACGGTTGAGGAGCACGGGGTGCTCCTTGATGACGTCTTCGAGGACGTCCCAGACCGGGCCGCGGCGCCGCTCGACCATGCGCTTGGCCGACTTGATGTTCTGGGCGTGCTCGCGGTCCACCAGCTCCTTCATGACGAAGGGCTTGAACAGCTCGAGGGCCATCAGCTTGGGCAGGCCGCACTGGTGCAGGCGCAGCGTGGGGCCGGCGACGATGACCGAACGACCGGAGTAGTCGACGCGCTTGCCGAGCAGGTTCTGGCGGAACCGGCCCTGCTTGCCCTTGAGCATGTCCGACAGCGACTTCAGGGCGCGGTTGCCGGGCCCGGTCACGGGACGGCCGCGGCGGCCGTTGTCGAACAGGGCGTCGACGGCCTCCTGGAGCATGCGCTTTTCGTTGTTCACGATGATCTCGGGGGCACCGAGGTCGAGCAGGCGCTTCAGGCGGTTGTTGCGGTTGATGACCCGGCGGTACAGGTCGTTGAGGTCGGAGGTGGCGAAGCGGCCGCCGTCGAGCTGCACCATCGGGCGCAGCTCCGGCGGGATCACCGGCACGACCTCGAGGATCATGGCCTTGGGGTCGTTGACCCGCTTGCCGTTCTCGTCGCGGCGGTTGAAGGCGGCGACGATCTTGAGCCGCTTGATCGCCTTCTGCTTGCGCTGCTGGGACAGCGGCTTCTCGCCCTCGGCCGGGTTGATGTTCGCGTGGAGCTGGATCTCCTCCTCGTCGAAGTCGATCCGGTCGATGAGGCGAGCGAGCGCGTCGGCGCCCATGCCGCCCTCGAAGTAGTCGCCGTAGCGGTCGGTGAGCTCCCGCCACAGCATCTCGTCTTCGATGATCTTGCGGGTGTGCAGCTCCTTGAGCTCGTCGAAGGAGCGCTGGAGCAGGTCCAGCTCGCCCTCGTACTGCTCGCGGGTGATCGTGACGTCCTTCTCGGCCTGCTTCTGGCGGGCCTTCAGCTCGGAGTCCTTGGCGCCCTCGTTCTCGAGCGCGCCGAGCTCGGACTCGAGCTCCTCGTAGCGCTCGGCGATCTCGAGCTCGCGCTCCTTCTCGATGGCCTCGCGCTCGGCGAGCATCTCGGCCTCGATGTTGGGCAGCTCCTCGTGGAGCTTGTCGTGGTCGACCCAGGTGACCAGGTTGGCCGCGAAGTAGATGACCTTCTCGAGCTGCTTGGCCTTCAGCTCCTCACGAGCCTCGGTGCCCGAGAGCAGGTAGGCCAGCCACGAGCGGGTGCCGCGCAGGTACCAGATGTGCACCACGGGGGCGGCCAGCTCGATGTGGCCCATGCGCTCGCGCCGGACCTTGGAGCGGGTGACCTCCACGCCGCAGCGCTCGCAGATGATGCCCTTGAACCGCACCCGCTTGTACTTGCCGCAGGCGCACTCGAAGTCCTTGGTCGGGCCGAAGATCTTCTCGCAGAAGAGGCCGTCCTTCTCGGGCTTGAGCGTGCGGTAGTTGATGGTCTCGGGCTTCTTGACCTCGCCGTTGGACCACATGCGGATGGAATCCGCGGTCGCCAGCCCGATCCGGAGCTGGTCGAAGTTGTTGACGTCGAGCACTTGGTGCTTCCTCTATCCCTCGTATGACGTACTGGTGGGCGTTCGCTCGCTGGTGCGCCTACAGGCGCTGGCGGCGACGCTCGTCTTCTTCGTCGGTGCCCTTCTCGGGGCGGCTGAGGTCGATGCCCAGCTCTTCGGTGGTGCGGTACAGGTCCTCGTCGAGCTCTCGCATCTCGATCTCGTTGCCGTCCTTGGCCAGGACCTCCACGTTGAGGCACAGGGCCTGCATCTCCTTGATGAGCACCTTGAAGGACTCGGGGATGCCGGGCTCGGGGACGTTCTCGCCCTTGACGATGGCCTCGTAGACCTTGACGCGACCGAGCACGTCGTCGGACTTGATGGTGAGCAGCTCCTGCAGGCAGTAGGCGGCGCCGTAGGCCTCGAGGGCCCACACCTCCATCTCGCCGAAGCGCTGGCCACCGAACTGGGCCTTACCACCGAGCGGCTGCTGGGTGATCATCGAGTACGGGCCGGTCGAACGGGCGTGGATCTTGTCGTCCACCAGGTGGTGGAGCTTCAAGATGTACATGAAGCCCGTGGTGATCGGGTGGTCGTAGGACTCGCCGGTGCGACCGTTGTACAGGGTCTGCTTGCCGTCCCGGCCGATGAGGCGGACGCCCTCGGGGGTCTCGGGGTGCAGGTTCTCGAGGATCTGCTGGATCGTCGGGTGCTTGCCGGCGTCTTCGACCTCGTCCCACTTCGCACCGTCGAACACGGGCGTGGCCACGTGCACCGAGGGCTCGGTGTTGGTCCGGGTCGTGGTCTCGGTGTTGTAGGTCGGCGGCTTGCCGACCTCCTTGCCGTCCACGTTCCAGCCCCACCGGGCGGCGTAGCCGAGGTGGGCCTCGAGGACCTGGCCCACGTTCATGCGGGACGGGACGCCGAGGGGGTTGAGGATGATGTCGACGGGGGTGCCGTCGGCCATGAAGGGCATGTCCTCGACCGGGAGGATCTTGGAGATGACGCCCTTGTTGCCGTGGCGACCGGCGAGCTTGTCGCCCACGCTGATCTTGCGCTTCTGGCCGACGTAGACCCGCACGATCTGGTTCACGCCCGGCGGCAGCTCGTGGCCGTCGTCGCGGGACACGACCTTGACGTCGATGACCTTGCCGTTCTCGCCGTGGGGCACCTTGAGGCTGGTGTCGCGCACCTCGCGGGCCTTCTCGCCGAAGATGGCGCGGAGCAGGCGCTCCTCGGGGGTGAGCTCGGTCTCGCCCTTGGGCGTGACCTTGCCGACGAGCACGTCGCCGGGGCCGACCTCGGCGCCGATGCGGATGATGCCGCGCTCGTCGAGGTCCTTGAGGATGTCCTCGGAGAGGTTCGGGATGTCCCGGGTGATCTCCTCGGGGCCGAGCTTGGTGTCGCGGGCGTCGATCTCGTGCTCGTGGATGTGGATCGAGGTGAGCACGTCGTCGCGCACGAGGCGCTCGGACAGGATGATCGCGTCCTCGAAGTTGTAGCCCTCCCAGGACATGAAGGCCACGAGCAGGTTCTTGCCCAGCGCCAGCTCGCCCATGTCGGTGGATGGGCCATCGGCGATGAGGTCGCCCTCGGCGAACTTCTGGCCAGGGACCACGCGGGGCCGCTGGTTGATGCAGCTGTCCTGGTTGGAGCGCTCGAACTTGAGCAGGTTGAAGACCTTGCGGCCCTCGTTGTCGTACTCCACCACGATGCGGTCGCCCGTGGCCTCGACGCAGGTGCCCGAGTCCGTGGCGATCAGCGTGTCGGCGGCGTCGACGGCGCAGCGGCCCTCGATGCCCGTGCCGATGTAGGGCGCCTCGGCCCGTACCAGCGGCACGGCCTGGCGCTGCATGTTGGCGCCCATCAGGGCGCGGTTGGCGTCGTCGTGCTCGAGGAAGGGGATCAGCGCGGTGGCCACCGAGATGATCTGCTTGGGCGAGACGTCCATCATCTGGACCTCGGCCGGCGGCACGGTGGCGATCTCGGTGGTGGCACCGAAGAACACGTCGCGCTCGAGCATGAGCTTGAGCTCACCGAGGGTGGCGGCCTGGGGTGACTTGCGCACCAGGACCTTCTCGCGGATGAACTTGCCGTTCTCGTCGAACAGGGCGTTGGCCTGGGCGACGACGTAGTCCTCTTCCTCATCGGCGGTGAGGTAGACGATCTCGTCGGTGACCGTGCCGTCGACGACCTTGCGGTACGGCGACTGGATGAAGCCGAACTCGTTCACCTTGGCGAAGGTGGCCAGGCCGCCGATCAGGCCGATGTTGGGGCCCTCCGGCGTCTCGATCGGGCACATGCGGCCGTAGTGGGAGAAGTGCACGTCTCGCACCTCGAACCCGGCTCGCTCGCGGGACAGGCCACCGGGGCCGAGCGCCGAGAGGCGACGGCGGTGGGTGAGGCCCGACAGCGGGTTCACCTGGTCCATGAACTGGGACAGCTGGGAGGTCCCGAAGAACTCCTTGATCGCCGCCACCACGGGCCGGATGTTGATCAGCGTCTGGGGCGTGATCGCCTCGACGTCCTGGGTGGTCATGCGCTCGCGCACGACCCGCTCCATGCGGGACAGGCCGATGCGGACCTGGTTCTGGATCAGCTCGCCCACCGAGCGGATGCGCCGGTTGGCGAAGTGGTCCTGATCGTCCAGGCGGTAGCCGGGCTCAGCCCGCACCAGGTTGAGCAGGTACGTCATCGACGCGAGGACCTCGCAGCGCGACAGCACCGGCTGGTCGCTGTCGGGCAGGTCCAGCTCGATCATCGGGAACTTCTCGGCCAGGCGGCCGAGCTCGGGACCGAGCTTCTTGTTCAGCTTGTAGCGGCCGACCCGGGACAGGTCGTAGCGGCGGTTCTCGAAGAACGCGGACCGGAAGTAGTTCCGGGCCGAGTCCACCGACGGCGGCTCACCGGGGCGGGCCCGCTTGTAGATCTCGACCAGGGCATCGTCCTGGGTCGGGGCGATGTCGCGGTCCTTCTCCCACTGGTCCTCGAGGAAGTCGAACTCGCGCACGAAGGCCTCGAGGAAGCCGGGGGCGTTCTCCTCGTCGTAGCCGAGCGCGCGCAGCAGCACGAACATCGACAGGCGGCGCTTGCGAGCCACGCGGGTGCCCGCGGTGACCGGCTTGCCCGGCTTCTGCTCGACGTCGAACTCGATCCACTCGCCGCGGTAGGGGTGGATGGTGCCGGTGACGAGCTGGTGCTTGCTCAGGTTTCGCAGCCGGAACCGCTCACCCGGCTGGAAGATGACGCCCGGCGAGCGGACGAGCTGGGACACCACGACGCGCTCGGTGCCGTTGATGATGAAGGTCCCGCGGTCGGTCATCATCGGGAAGTCCCCCATGAAGACCGTCTGCTCCTTGATCTCCCCGGTGCCGGCGTTCATGAACCTGGCGCGCACGAAGATCGGCGCCGCGTAGGTCATGTCCTTTTCCTTGCACTCCTCGACGGAGAACTTCGGGTACGGCTTGAGGTCCTCGTCGAAGGGATCGAACTCCAGCTCGAGCTGGAGCTGCTCGCTGTAGTCCTTGATCGGGGACATGTCCCGGAAGGTGTTGGCGAGGCCTTCCTCCAGGAACCAGCGGAAGGATTCCGTCTGGATCGCGATCAGATCCGGGATCGGAAGGATTTCGTCGAGGTTCGCGAACGAGTAGCGCTCGCGGGAGCCAGCGGACGTCAAAGGGTCCTCCTCAGAGGGCGGCGTGGGCGGCCAGTGCGGGTGCGCACGCGGTCAGGAGGGAGGGGGAACGCGATTGATGTTCGACCACCAGGACCCGAGACACGCACGACCTGATCATGGTAGAGGGGTCGCGCAAGCGAGGGCAACCCGCATCAGCCCGAACCGAGATCCGGTTCGGACGGCAGTGCCCTCGATTTCCCCTCCCACGTTGTGCGCCGACGCCGATGTTGCCTGCGCCGACGGCCGTGGGAGATCGGTGAGAGGGTAGGACGAGCGCCCTTGCTCGTCAAGGTTCTCCGCCGGATCCCCGAACAGTCGTTCGTCCGGCGAGGCACCTCAGCGGCGGGTGATGACCCCGGTCAGCTGGGCGGCGTCGAACTCGGTCGGGATGCTGCGACCGGTGGCCTGGCGGTACAGGGCGGTCTGGAAGATGCCCTCCAGGGCCGAGGTGACGGCGAAGACCGTGACGGCCCACACCACGGCGGCGGCGATGGCCACGACGGCGACGGCCGTGCCGAGCCCGGAGAGGGCGACGGCGAGGGCCACGGCCGGGACGACGAGGGCGAACCCGAGCAGGCCGAAGCCCACGTTGGCGGTGACCTGCTCGCCCCACGTGCGCTTCACCAGCGCGGAGGAGCCCTTGATGCCCGCGATCGTGCCCGCGCCCTCGATGACCACGACCGGCAGCACGAGGTAGGTGACGAGGCGCCACGCAGCGCCGCCGATGAAGGACGCGATCGACCCGACGATGCCGCCCTGCTCCTCGAGTGCGTTGAGGATCATGCCCACGGTGGTGGCGATGAACGCGAAGCCGACCACGGCCGGCCAGTGCGCCGAGGCCCCCCGCAGCGAGGTGCCGACGGTGGGGTCGCCGCCCTCCATGCGCAGGTTGGCGCCGTGCACGATGGCGGCCCGGCCCAGGTAGATCACCGACGACACGGCCACGTAGCCGAGGAAGACGAGCACGTAGCCGGTGATCGGGATGGCGTTGTCCTCGCCGCCCCCGCCGAGCATGGCGAGCACCGGACCGAAGAACAGCGCGGCGAGGGCCAGGCCGGCGACGGTGCCGATGACCGGGAGCCAGGCCAGCTCCCGATCGTGCTGCAGGACGCGCCAGGAGGACTTGGCCAGGCTCCAGGCGTTCTTGATGCGGTCGAACATGTGGCAGAGGCTAGGACACCCGCGGCCCCGGGCCCGGACGCGGAGCGGGGGCCGCCCGGCTGGGCGACCCCCGACACTGCAGTCTTCGTGGTCAGCGGCCGGAGGCCGCCGAGATCACTTCAGCTCCACCTCGGCGCCGGCGGCCTCGAGGGCCTCCTTGGCCTTGGTGGCGTCTTCCTTCGAGGCCTTCTCGAGCACGGGGCTCGGGGCGCCGTCGACCAGCTCCTTGGCCTCCTTGAGACCGAGGTTGGTGAGGGAGCGCACCTCCTTGATGACGCCGATCTTCTTGTCGCCGGCGCTCTTGAGGATGACGTCGAACTCGTCCTGCTCCTCTTCGGCCTCGCCACCGCCACCGGCGGCGGGGCCGGCTGCGGCCACGGCCACGGGGGCTGCGGCGGTCACGCCGAACTTCTCCTCGAAGTCCGACAGGAGCTCGCTCAGCTCGAGGACGGTCATGTTGGCGATGGCGTCGAGGATCTCTTCCTTGGTGGCCATGGTTCAGCTCTCCTGGGTGTCGGTGTCGGCAGCGGGGGCTGCCTCGGCCGCGGGGGTGTCCTCGGCCTCGGTGGTGTCGGCCTCGGCGGTTGCCGGGGCGTCGTCGTTGGTGGTCTCGGCCTCGGCGGGTGCCGGGGCCTCGTCGGTGGTGCTCTCGTCGGCGTCGGCCGCGGGAGCAGCGTCGGCGGGGGCGCCGGAGGCGCCGCCCTGGTCGATGAGGGCCTTGAGGCCGTAGGCCATGTTGCGGGGCAGCGCCTGGAGCAGTCCGGCGAGCTGCTGCATGGGGGCAGCCATGGCGCCGGCCAGCCTGGCGAGGAGCACCTCACGGGGCTCGACGTCGGCCAGGGCGCGGGTGTCGTCGGCGGTGAGGAGCTTGTCGCCCAGCAGGCCGCCCTTGACGACCAGCGCCGGGAACTCCTTGCCGAAGTCCTTCAGGACCTTGGCGACATCGACGGCGTCGCCGGCGTCTCCCGAGGGCTTCTCGGTCACGAACGCGATGGCGGTCGGGCCGGTGAGCAGCTCTTCGATCTCGAGGCCGAGGTCGCGGGCGGCGAAGCGGACCAGGGTGTTCTTGTACACCTTGAAGTCGCCGCCGGCGCCCCGCAGTCGGGTGCGCAGCTCGGCCAGCTGGCCGACGCTGAGCCCGCGGTACTCGGTGAGGATGGCAGCGCTCGTGCCGTCGAAGCGCTCGCGCACCTCGTCGACCACCGCCACCTTCTCGGGTCTGGGGTTCTCCATGGACACCTCCTTCGTTCTGTCTCGGGCTCGCACACGGGCAGAGCCGGCAGAGCCGGTTCAGGAGGTGTCGCCTCGTCGGGCGGGCCCCTGGCCCATTGCGCGACCCGTGGGGTCGCACCGGATGTCTGCGGCGAGCAGTTCGGTTGTCGTGAAGTGGGAGATGCTACGGCCGGTCCGGTCGCAGCACCAACTCCGGGTCAGTCGACGTCGCGCTTCAGGCGGCCGGTGTCGATCCGGATGCCGGGGCCCATGGTGGAGCTCACGCCGATCCGGCGGAAGTAGCGACCCTTGGCCGCGGCGGGGCGGACCCGCTGGAGCTCCTCGACCACGGCCCAGAAGTTGGCGGCCAGCTGCTCGCTCTCGAAGCTGGACTTGCCGATCGGGACGTGCACGTTGCCGTAGCGGTCGGTGCGGTACTCGACCTTGCCGCCCTTGAACTCCTCGACGGCCTTGCCCACGTCGGTGGTGACGGTGCCGGTCTTGGGGTTGGGCATGAGGCCTCGGGGTCCGAGCACGCGGCCCAGCTTGCCGACGGTGGGCATCATGTCGGGCGTGGCGATGGCCACGTCGAAGTCGAGCATGCCGCCGTCGACCTGCTCGGCGAGGTCGTCGCCGCCGACGTGCTCGGCGCCGGCGTCACGTGCGGCCTGGGCGGCGTCGCCCTGGGCGAACACGGCGACGCGGACGTCGGTGCCGGTGCCCGACGGGAGCGCGACGGTGCCGCGCACGATCTGGTCGGCCTTGCGGGGATCGACGCCGAGGCGGGCGATCAGGTCGACGGTCTCGTCGAACTTGGCGTTGGCCAGCGACCGGACGAGGTCGAGGGCCTCGGCGGGGGCGTGGGCGGCCTCGCGGTCGTAGCGGGCGGTGGCGTCGCGGTAGCGCTTTCCTGCAGCCATGGTGACTGGTCCTTTCAGACTCCCTCGGAGTGGAAGCGTCATCCCGGGCGAGGTCCTCCCGGGCGAGTGGCGTGTTGGAGAAGTTGTGAGGCGCAGCCGAGCAACTTCAACGGAGCGGAGGCCGCCCAGCGGCCGCAGCTACGCCTTGACCTCGACGCCCATGGAGCGGGCGGTGCCGGCGACCTGGAGCTTGGCGGCTTCGAGGTCGTAGGCGTTGAGGTCGGGCATCTTGGTCTGGGCGATCTCTTCGAGCTGGGCCTGGGTGATCGACCCGACGACCTGGGTGCCGGTGGTGGTGGCGCCCTTCTCGAGCCCGGCGGCCTGGCGGATCAGCACCGGCGTGGGCGGGGTCTTGGTGATGAACGAGAACGTGCGGTCCTCGAAGATCGTGATCTCGACCGGGATGATCGTGCCCCGCTGGCTCTCGGTCTGGGCGTTGTAGGCCTTGCAGAAATCCATGATCGCCACACCGTGGGGACCGAGCGCGGTACCGACGGGCGGAGCAGGCGTGGCCTGCCCAGCGGGGATCTGGATCTTGACGACAGCCGCGACCTTCTTCTTGGCCATGGGACTTCTCTCTCTCTGGTGTGCGAGCGACCGACCAGTGTGGTCGGGCAGGGCACGGATCCGCCAATCGGCGGTCCGCGTGTGGTACTTGGGGGCGCCCTCTCGGGCGCCGCTTACATCTTGGCGACCTGGCTGAACTCGAGCTCGACCGGGGTCTCCCGGCCGAAGATGTTCACGAGCACCTTCACCTTGAGCTGCTCGGCGTTGAGCTCGATGACCTCACCGGAGAAGTCGGCGAAGGGGCCGTCCTTCACCCGCACGGTCTCGCCGAGCTCGTACTGCATCCGAGGCTTGATCTTGGCGGTGGCGGCCTCGGTGGCCTCGTCCTTGGTGCCGAGGAAGTTCTCGACGTCCTTGCGACGCAGCGGGGAGGGCTTGGCGCCGGCACCGACGAACCCGGTGACGCCGGGGGTGTTGCGGATCACGTACCAGGAGTCGTCGTCGAGGCGGCACCGCACGAGCAGGTAGCCGGGGAACATCTTCTTCTGGACGACGACGCGCTTGCCGTTCTTGAACTCGACGACGTCCTCGAGGGGGATGGCCACCTCGTAGATCCGCTCCTCCATGTTCATGGAGGCGGTGCGGGCCTCGAGGTTGGTCTTGACCTTCTTCTCGTAGCCGGACTGGGTGTGGACGACGTACCACTTGCCGGGACGGTCGTAGGGGCTGACGACCTCCTCGACCTCCTCGGGGACCGGCTCGACGAGGTCCTCGGCGTCGACGACCTGGACGTCGCCGCCCTCGGCATCGGGAGCATCGTCCGCGGCGTCGGACTCGTCGTCGTCGGAGGTCGCAGCGTCGGGTGTGTCGGCCTCGGCCTCGGCGGTCACCGCGTCGGGGGTCTCGGCCTCTGGGGCCTCGGCCTCGGCGGCCTCGTCGTGGTCGGTCGTGGCGTCGGTGTCGACGTCGGACACGGGGGTCTCCTCTTCGGTGGGCAGGTCGCTCATCGGGCGAACAGCTCGAGGACGGCCTCGCCGAGCACGTAGTCGAGCCCGGCGATCAGGGCGGTGAGCACGACGATGCCGAGGAACACGACGACGGAGTAGTTGGCCACCTCGGTGCGCGACGGCCAGGCGACCTTGCGCAGCTCGCCCCGGACCTCGCCGACGAACTGCCGGGGGCCGACCCGCTCGCTCTTGGGTGCGGGGCCACGCTGCTGCTGGCCGCGCGGCTGGCGGACGGGCTCGCCCTGCTCGTTCAGCTCGCCTTGCTTCTTCAGCAGGCGGCGCTGCTCTCGGTTCATGGCCATGACGGGTGGACCTCGGATTGCGGGGGATCGGTGCGCGGCGGCGCACCCACGGGTTCGAGCAGGGCAGGAGGGAATCGAACCCCCAACCGCCGGTTTTGGAGACCGGTGCTCTGCCAGTTGAGCTACTGCCCTCGGACGCGAAGGTTCACGCTAGCACCGGCCCTCCGCCGCACCCCATCCCGCCTCGCCTGCGGCTCCGCTCCGGACTAGCTCGCGAGCTCGGTCCTCCGGCTGCGAGCGGCCAGCACCAGGGCCCCGGCGGCGCCGGCCGCGGTGGCGGCGGCGAGGCCCCCGACGTAGGCCGCCCGGCGGCCGTGGAGCACCCCGCGGATGGCGTGGCGCTCGCCCGCGTGCTCGAGGGAGGCCAGGATGTCGGCGAGCAGGCCGGGAGCGGGTTCGAGGACGTCGGTGCGCAGCGTGCGCAACGTGCGCAGCAGCCGGCGGTACTGGACCAGGTCGGCCTGGCAGCGCAGGCAGCCCTCCACGTGGCGCCGCTCCGTGCGGCTCAGCTGGTGGGTGCCGTCGGCCACGCCGCCCAGGTCCTCGGCGAGGTCGGTGCAGCGGACCGCGCTCACGGCCGGGGCTCCCATCGCTCAGCTGGCACGGATCTCTTCTCCGAGGGGCTGGTCCTCCCGGCGGGGGAAGAGGTGCTCCTTGAGCTGGCGGCGAGCCCGGTGCAGGCGCACCTTGGCCGCGGTCTCGCTGATGCCGAGCTCGGCGGCGATGTCCTCGTGGGGCAGCTCGTAGACGTCGCGGAGCACCACGACGGCCCGCAGCTTGGGCGACAGCTCGGCGAGGGCCTCCTCGAGGTCCTGGCGCAGGGCCATGGCATCGGCCCGGGCCGCCGGGTCGCGGTCGTGGTCGGTGTCCTCGACGGTGTCGGGCAGCTCGTCGTGGCGGTGCTTGTGGCGCTTGGACATGAGCGTGTTCGCGCAGTTCGCGGTGATGCGGTACATCCAGGTCGAGAACTGGGCCTCGCCCCGGAACCGCTTCAGGCCCTTGAAGGCCCGCAGGTAGGCATCCTGCACCACGTCTCGCGCATCCTCCTCGTTGCCGCAGAGGCGATACGCCAAGGTGTAGGTGTCGGCGTGGGTGCGCCGGACGAGCTCGTCGAAGGCACCCCGGTGCCCCTCCTGGGCCCGAGCGACCAGCTCGTCCATCTCGGTTCGCATCGCAGGCATTCCGACCCCTTTGGGCACCAAGTGGTTACGTGACGACTCGGTGACAGCCTGCAGGCCTACCCGCGGGTAGCAACGCATCCCGGACGCGGAACGGCCGCCCCGAAGGGCGGCCGGACGTTCCGTGGTCGCTGCCAGATCTACTGGCGGCGCACTACTTGAGGATCTTGGTGACGCGGCCGGCGCCCACGGTGCGACCACCCTCACGGATGGCGAAGCGCAGACCCTCATCCATCGCGATCGGGTTGATCAAGGTCACCGTCATGTCCGTGTTGTCACCCGGCATGCACATCTCCGTGCCCTCCGGCAGCTCGATCGAACCCGTGATGTCCGTCGTCCGGAAGAAGAACTGCGGCCGGTAGTTCGAGAAGAACGGCTTGTGACGGCCACCCTCATCCTTGGTCAACACATACACCGTCGACTCGAACTCGGTGTGGGGCGTGATCGAACCCGGCGCGCACAGCACCTGACCACGCTCCACCCCGTCCTTGTCGATGCCACGAAGAAGCGCACCGATGTTGTCACCAGCCTGACCCTCATCGAGCAGCTTGCGGAACATCTCCACACCCGTGCACGTCGTCTTCTGCGTGTCACGGATCCCGACGATCTCGATGTCGTCACCGACATGGATCACGCCCTGCTCCACCTTGCCCGTCACCACCGTGCCACGACCCTGGATCGAGAACACATCCTCGATCGGCATCAAGAACGGCTTGTCCAGATCACGCTCCGGCTCCGGCACGAACGAATCGACCTGGTTCATCAGCTCCATGACCTGATCACCAGCCGCCGAATCACCCTCCAACGCCTTCAACGCCGACACCGGCACCACCGGCGCGTTGTCACCATCGAAGTCCTGATCGGAGAGAAGCTCACGCACCTCCATCTCCACCAGCTCCAACAGCTCCTCATCATCGACCATGTCGACCTTGTTCAACGCCACCACGATCGCCGGCACACCGACCTGACGAGCCAGCAGCACATGCTCACGGGTCTGGGGCATCGGACCATCCGTGGCCGCCACCACCAGAATCGCACCATCGACCTGCGCGGCACCCGTGATCATGTTCTTGATGTAATCCGCGTGACCCGGCATGTCGACATGCGCGTAATGCCGATTGTCCGTCTCGTACTCGATGTGGGACACATTGATCGTGATCCCACGCTCCCGCTCCTCAGGCGCCTTGTCGATCATGTCGAACGCCGTCGCATTGTTCCCATCGACACGCTCCGACAACACCCGCGAGATCGCAGCCGTCAACGTCGTCTTCCCATGATCGATGTGACCCATCGTCCCGATGTTCACATGGGGCTTCGACCGATCGAACTTCTCCTTGGCCATGGCCGTGCTTCCTCTTCGCTGTCGGTGGCGGCCGGGGTGCCGGGCGCCGGAAACGGTGTCGTGATCGATTGCGAGCGACTCGCAGTCCGTGGCGACGGTCGGAATCGAACCGACGACAACTCGATTATGAGCCGAGTGCTCTAACCAACTGAGCTACGTCGCCCTTGGTGGCGCCACCGCCGGAGCGGCGGTGACGTCGAGCCCCGTGTCGGAATCGAACCGACGACACCAGCCTTACCATGGCTGTGCTCTGCCGACTGAGCTAACGGGGCGGTGTTGCGGTGCGCGCCGGGCCGGCCCGAGAGCCGGTTCTGGCGCGGCGGGAGAGTCTACGCACGCCCGCGCCCGGCGCAAAGATCGACGCCGGCATGGGCCTTCTGGCCCAGATTCGGCTCAAGTCGGGGCACCGATCCGCCGATGATCCCCCGGTGCGACTGGAACGCCTCGTGATCGGCTCAGGCGAGCACACGCTGAGCGCCGACTTCCACCCGGAGCTCACGGTGGTCCGCGGCCTGTCCCCGAGCACGCGCGAGGCCCTCGCCGGCGAGGTCATCGATGCCCTGGCGGGTGCACGCCCGGGCGTCCACCTCGAGCTGCGCGCCGGCGGCCGCAGCCTCACCGTCTTCCGCCCGGAGACCGGCCGCCACCGCGTGATCGACACGGACTCGGTCCGCGACGTCACCGACGAGCACCTGGGGCCCGACGGAGAGATCGATCTGTTCGCCGCCGCCGGGGTCGACCGGGCCCTGGCCCGGCGCACCATCCGCTTCACCCGCGACGACCTGGTGCCCGAGCAGGAGTCCGACGCCTGGATCGCCCGGCTCGCGGCCGCCGACCAGGAGGCGCTGTGGGACACCGCCATGCGCTGCCGGGCATCGGAGCGGCTGCTCGAGCAGGCCTCCGCCGGTGGCGGCGTGTCCGTCGACGACGCCCCGATCGTGCGCGAGATCGAGGAGCGCCACGCCGCCCTCGTCGCCGCCACCGACAGCTACGAGCGGGTCCGTCTGATCGCCCTGACGATCGGCACCATCGGTGCGCTCGGCGCCGTGGGGATGACCAACCTCGACGGCGGGCCGGCCGCGCTGCCCTTCCTGCTCGTCGCGCTCTTCGGCCTCGCGCTCGGGCTCCGCTTCCGCCGGTCGGTCGACGACGCGGCCAAGGCGGAGCGCAACGTGCTGCGCCAGGCCGGTGCCGACGACTACGCCACCTTCCACTACGAGCGGGTCAGCGCCCTGCTCGACACCGACCACGAGCGCCGGGCCTTCATGCGCGCCGTCGGCGACCACCGCCGCGCGATGGCGGCGTGGACCCAGGTGGCGGGTCCGGCCCCGCTCCCCTTCGCCCTGGAGCACGAAGACGAGGTCCGCGCCGCGGCCGAGCTGCACGCCGGGTTCGGCGATCGCTCCGGGGCCGCGATTGACGTGGCCGGCGACGTCTCCGCCGAGCTCGCCCAGGCGATCCTCGCCCGGGTCCGAGCGGTCCGGGCCCTCGCACCGGGCGATCCCCTGCCGCTGGTCGTGGACGATCCCTTCGAGGGGCTCGATCCGGAGGTCAAGCCGCAGCTGCTCGAGATGCTGGCGGCCAGCGCCGGCGACCTCCAGCTCGTCGTCGTCACCGCCGACGACGACGTGGTGGCCTGGGCCCGGGGCGAGGCCGGACGGGGCCGGATGGCGCTGGTCGAGCCGACCATCACCGACGGGGCCATCGCCGCACCGACCGCCTGAGGGCGCCACGATGATGGGCGTGCTCCTGCGCCCCGCCACCCCGGCCGACGCCGCTGCCACCGCCGCCATCTACAACGCGGAGGTGACGGGGTCGCGCGTCACCTTCGACCTGGTGACCCGCACGGTCGAGGAGCAGGCGGCGTGGCTGCGGTCGCGCTCGGGGGTGCTCGAGGTGGTCGTGGCCGAGGTCGACGGTGAGGTGGCCGGGTTCGCGTCCCTGTCGCCGTACCGGGACCGGCCCGCGTACCGCACCACGGTCGAGGACTCGATCTACGTGCACGGCGACCACCGGGGCACCGGCGTGGGTCGGGCGCTGCTCGAGGAGATCGTCGCCGTGGCCCGCGAGCGCGGCTTCCACGCCGTGATGGCCCGCATCGTGGCCGACCACACCGCCTCGATCCGGCTCCACGCCGCGGTCGGGTTCGAGCACGTCGGGGTCGAGCGCGAGGTCGGCCGCAAGTTCGGTCGCTGGCTCGACGTCACCGTCATGCAGCTGCTGCTCTAGCGACGGGAGCTGGCGACGGGTGCAACCGCCTGCTGTGCGCCGACTCTGGAAACTGGCAGCGACCACGGAACACGGAAGAGCGTGCGTTCCGTGGTCGCTGCCAGTTCCCTAACGTGGGCCGGGTTGGATTTGAACCAACGAAGGCGTACGCCGACGGGTTTACAGCCCGTTCCCTTTGGCCACTCGGGCACCGACCCAGGGGGCGCTCAAGGTAGCAGCGGCACCTGACCGGTGCCCAAGCGACCGTCGCTAGTCTCCGGGCCATGCCCAGCTTCGACGTGGTCAGCCAGTTCGACGTGCAGGAGGTCCGCAACGCGGTCGACCAGACCGCACGCGAGGCGTCCACCCGCTACGACTTCAAGGGGACGGACAGCTCGATCGAGCTGAACGGCGAGGAGGCCATCACGCTGCGCTCGGGCAGCGAGGACCGCCTCCACGCCCTGCGCACGGTGCTCGAGGAGAAGCTCGTCAAGCGCAAGGTGAGCCTCAAGGTGCTCGACCCCGGCAAGGTCGAGGAGGCCGCCGGCGGGTCGGCCCGCCAGACCATCGCCCTGCGGGCCGGCATCACCTCGGACAAGGCCCGGGAGCTCAACAAGTTCATCAAGGGCCTCGGCGTCAAGGGCATCCAGTCCCAGACCCAGGGCGAGCAGCTGCGGGTCACCGGCAAGAGCCGCGACTCCCTGCAGGAGGTCATCGCCGCCCTGCGCGAGGGCGACTTCGAGGTCCCCCTCCAGTTCGAGAACTTCCGCGATTAGTCGAGCGGACCCAGGGCCGAGCGGAACATCTGACCGACCCGCTCGACCAGCTCGCGCTCGGTCCGGGTGCGCGCCGCACGCGCGTCCCAGTCGATGCTGGCGGCCAACGCGGAGGCCTCGGCCTCGGCGACGGCGAGGCCGGCCGAGGACGGGTTGCCGACCGCCTCGAGGAGCACCGCGGTGTCGAGGCTGCCGGCCGCTCGCTCGTCGACGAGCGAGCGCAGCAGCGAGGAGGCGAGCAGGGATCGGGGCACCCGGGCGGCCGGGGCGGCGCTCGGTGCCGCGGCGGGGGCGGCGGGCTGCTGGGCCTTCACCTGCTCGACGATGCCGGGCAGGGCGGCGAGCGCGTCGGCCAGCATCTGGTCGAGGATCGGCTTGGGGTCGGTGGGTTCGCCGCCGGGTGAGTACACGCCGAGGTGCACGTGCGGCGGCGTGGTGCGGGCGTTGCCCGTGTTGCCCACGTAGCCGACGATGTCGCCGGTCTTGACCGCCATGCCCTCCTGGAACCCCTCGACGAGGCCGGCCAGGTGGGCCATGTAGAAGTACGTGCCGTCGGGCTGGAAGACCTTGACGAAGATGCCCCCGAGCGAGCCGTTGCCGGACGTGACGGTGCCGTCGACGGGCGAGCGGACGGGCGTGCCGTGGTCGGCGAACACGTCGGTGCCCTTGTGGAACCGGAAGCCCGGACCCCAGCGGGGGAAGTACCAGTCGTGGGTGAAGTTGGCGACGCCGGCGATCGGGAAGCGACCGAAGCCGACGCGGATGGCCTCCTGCGGGCTCAGGCCGAGAGGGACCAGCTGGCCGAGCACAGCGTCGTGGAGCGCCTGGGAGCTGTTCGCCGGGCTGCGCTCGATGCTGTCCATGATCGCCTGCGCCTCCGGCGGGATCCCGCGGGCGGTGGAGGACGGCGGCGGGGAGGTGCTGTCACCGCCGTCGGGCGGCGGGGCCTCGCCACCCGCCGGGGGGTCGCTCGGCGCCGGCTCGCTGGGCGGAGGTTCCGACGAGGGCGGCTGGCTCGGCTCGCTGGGTTGGGGGGCGCTGGTGGTCGGTGTGGTGTCGGGCGGCGCCGTCGTGGTGGTCGTGGTCGGTGCCGGCTCGGGCTCGCGGAAGGGATCGTCGCCGATGAGCTGGGCGTAGGCGGGGGCGGCGCCCGCAGCCAGGACCACGAGCACGACGGCCAGCGCCAGGATCCGGTCGAGTCGTCGGTGTGCACCCATCCGTGACCGATTCGCCACGGAGCGGCGGGTTCCCTGCCGATGGGCTCGGCATCGGGGTCGGCGGGCGACCCCGGAGGTTCAGGCCCAGGTGCCGCTGCGCAGGCGGGCGACGCGGTCCTCGGTGCTCGGGTGGCTGCGGAACAGGTCGGCGAACTGCACCTTGCGGCCGCTGAGCGGGTTCACGATGAAGGCCTGGGCGTGGGCGGGATCGATGTCCATCGGCACCCGGTGCGCGGACAGCTCCAGCTTCTGCAGGGCCCGGGCGAGGGGCTCGCCGGTGCCGATCAGCCGGGCGCCGGATTCGTCGGCCTGGAACTCCCGGCTGCGGCTCAGTGCCATCTGCATCAGCCCGGCGGCGATGGGGGCCAGCAGCGCCATCGCCAGCATGCCGATCGGGTTGTTGTCGTTGTCGCTGCGCCCGCCGCCGAACATGGCGCCCCACATGGCCATGCGCGCCACGAAGGTGATGCCCATGGCGATGGCTGCGGCGACCGAGGAGATCAGGATGTCCCGGTTGCCGACGTGGGAGATCTCGTGGGCGAGCACGCCCCGGATCTCGTCCCACTCGAGCGTGCGGATCAGGCCCTCGGTGACGGCGACTGCGGCGTGCTCCGGGTTGCGGCCGGTGGCGAACGCGTTGGGCTGCGGGCTGGGCGAGATGTACAGCGCCGGCATGGGGATGCCGGCCAGCTGGCTGAGCTCGCGCATCGTGGCGAAGTACTGGGGGTGCTGGGCCTCGTTCGCCGGCACGGCCCGGGCCGCCTTGATGGCGAGCTTGTCGGAGAACCAGTAGGAGCCCCCGACGAACACCAGGCCGATGAGCAGGCCGATGGTGGCCCCGCTCCCACCACCGATGCCCCCGCCGATCACGACGAGGAGGCCACCGAGGCCGGCGAGGAGGATGGCGGTCTTGGCCGTGTTGTGCATGGTCGTTCGCAGCGTTCCTGCATGCCCGGGTGCCCGGGGCGGGCACCGCTCACCAGGGAGAACGTATCGTGCCCCGCAGTGGTTCCCGCCGAGGCGGCGGCGGGCCCCGACCCCCCGATCCGATGCCGACGACCTCGTGAGCCACCCCCCCACGGTCCTCTACGTCGAGGACGAGGCGCCGCTGCGCGGGCTGGTCGAGTTCTGGCTCGCGGACGCCGGCTACCGGGTCCTGCTGGCCGCCGATGGTGCCGAGGGCCTGGCCGTGGTGCGCGCCGAGCTCCCGGACCTGGTCATCACCGATGCGATGATGCCGAACCTGTCCGGGGACGAGCTGGTCGAGATCATGCGGGACGACCCGGACCTGCGGTCCATCCCCATCGTCATGGCCACCGCCGCGGCCAGCCCGCTGCGGGTCGAGCGGATGCTCGCGCGGGGGTGCCACGCCGTGCTCGGCAAGCCGCTGGAGGAGCAGACGTTCCTCGCCGCAGCCGCGGCGGCACTCGTCGCGGCCGGCGTCGCACCACCCGGCTGATGGCGCTCAGCCCGCCACGCCGGCGAGGGCGTCGGGCAGCGGCTGGGCGTGCACGACCACCAGCTGCGACATCGCCCGGGTGAGGGCGATGTAGAGGGGTGCCGTGGTGCCACCGGGGCCGAGCAGGTCGCGGGGCTCCACCACCACGACGCCGTCGAACTCCAGGCCCTTGGCGGTCTCGGGCGAGTGCACCTCCACCCCGTCGCCCACCCGTTGCTGCAGCTCCGCCACGCCGCACGGCGCCGTCACCACGGCGACGCGCCCGTCGGGGCTGGCGTCGCGCAGGTCGCGGGCGTGCGCCGCCGCCGCGTCGGAGAGCTCGGCGGCAGCGACCGCGACGGCTCGGGGCTCGTGCCCGCTCGAGCGGACCGCGCGAGCGCGGCTGGGGGCGGCCGACAGCGGCGCGGCCCACGCCATGATCTCGGTCGGGGTGCGGTAGTTGACGTGCAGCTCGTGGCGGCGGGCCGGGTGACGGGGCCCGATCCAGGTCACCACCTCGTCCCACGAGCGCGGCGACCACGGGGCGGTGCCCTGGGCCAGGTCGCCGACGATCGTCATGGACTGGTTCGGGCAGGCCCGGGCGACCATGCGCCATGCCATCGGGGACAGATCCTGGGCCTCGTCGACCAGCACCGTGCCCCACACGGGCAGCACCTCGGGTCGGCGGGCCGCCTCGATCGTGGTGTCGGTGTCGACCCGGATCTCGTCGAGGACGCTGCGGCGCAGGTCGGCCTCCATCACCGGGTCCATGCCCTGCTCCATGGCGAGGAGCACGTGCTCGATGACGCGGTCGACCAGGTACTGCTCGTCCTCGGTCGGGTCCGTGGACGGCGGCGGCGGGACCGGGAGCGGGCCGAGCCGGGCGTGGGCCTCGTGCAGGAGCGGCACGTCGGCGTGGGTCCACGCCACGGCGCGCCAGCCGGCCGAGCGGTCTCGGTGGAGCAGGCGCTGCTCCTCGACCGTGAGCAGCCCGTTGCGACCTGCGTGGCGCAGCATCGCCTCGGAGCCGAACAGGTCGTGCAGCAGCTCCTCCGGCCGCAGCAGCGGCCACACGCGGTCGAGCAGCTCGACGAAGGCCGGCGTGCGCCGCAGGAGGTGGCGGAGGCCGTCGGTGCCGGGGTCGCGCATCCGGTCGACCGATGCGGTGTTGCGGCGGCGGAGCTCGGCGGCGAGCTCGGCGACGAGGTCGTCCTCCACGATGCGCCGGCGCTGGTTGTGGGTGCCCTCGAGGCCGCGCGCGGTGTCGACCACGTGGTTCACCACCGCCGGCTCCAGCTTCAGGATGAAGCGCCCGACCGGCACGCGCGCCACGGTGCGCAGCCGCCGCTGGCGCATGCGCAGGGCCCGCCGGACCACGCGCACCATGCGCAGGTCGGCCTTGAGCGACGCCACCCGGACGTCGTCGTCGGGGACGGCCCGGACGCCCGGGTACAGCTGGTGGACGGTCGCGAGGCGCACGTCGTGCTCGCCGAGCGAGGGCAGCACGTCGCGCACGTAGTCGAGGAACCGGCCGTTGGGCCCGAGGACGAGCACGCCCTGGCGGTCCAGCACGTCTCGGAAGGTGTAGAGCAGGTAGGCGGCCCGGTGCAGGGCGACCACCGTCTTGCCGGTGCCCGCCGCCCCCTGGACGATGGTGAGCCCGGCCATCGGGGCGCGGATGACCTCGTCCTGCTCGGCCTGGACCGTGGCCACCACGTCCGACATGCGCCCGGTGCGCGGCCCCGCCAGGGAGGCGAGCAGCGCGGCCTCCCCGACCAGGGCGTCCTCGTCGGACGCCGGTGCGCCGGCGTCGGCGTCGAGCACCACGTCGTCGATGGCGAGCAGCCGCCGGCCCCGGCAGTGGAAGGCCCGGCGCCGGCGCAGGCCCATCGGGTCGGCCCGCGTCGCGCGGTAGAAGCCCTCGGCGATCGGCGCCCGCCAGTCGACGACCAGCTGGGTCTGGTCCTCGGCGAACACGCCGATGCGCCCGACGTGGAACCGCTCCTGGCCCTCGACCGCCCCGGCGAGGTCGATCCGACCGAACACCAGCGGCGGGTCGCCCCACCGCAGCTCGCCGAGGCGGCGCCGGGCATCGGCGGTGGCACGCTCGCGCTCGAAGCGCTCCTGGAACGTGCCGCCGGCGCCCTCGTCGTCGTCGAGGGCCGAGGGGCCGGCCGCAGCCGCCCCCTCGCGCAGGCGGTCGAGCGCCCCGTAGGCCCGGTCGATGTGGGCCTGCTCGCGCGCCACCTCCTCGGCGTGGTCGCTGACGCTGGTCACGTGTGGTAGCCGGAGTGGATGTAGACGCAGGGGACGCCCTCGTCGTGGAACATGTCGACGTTGCGCTGGTCGTCCTCGAACGCGAGGCGCAGGTCCAACCCGTAGTCGCGCAGCTGGTGGACGGTGAGGCGCTTGAAGCTCGGGGCCGCCATGTAGTCGCCCCAGTCGCGCATCACCAGCAGGTCCCAGCGCAGGTCGTAGTGCTCGAGCCAGCGCAGCGTCTGGGGCTGGACCCGGATGGGGCGGGCGGTGAGGAGCACGACGCGCAGGTCCTCGTCGAGGCACTCCAGGACCCGGGCGACCTCGGCGATCAGCTGGTCCTCGCCGCACTCCTCGAAGAAGGTCTCCCAGTCGCGGCGTGGCCACTCGAGGTAGTGCTGGCGACGGGTGGCGTCGGAGAGGACGCCGTCGAGGTCGAACACCACGGTCTCGCCGGGCTCCACGTGCCCGTCGCGCCAGGCCCAGTTGTCGGGGTCGTACCAGGCCATGTCAGTCCAGCGTCCGGTCGAAGATCGAGATCACGCCGAGCTGGCCGCGGATCGCACCGTCGGGGAACGACGCCGTGTGGACGTCCACGTAGGCCAGCTCGGGCGCCGCAGCCAGGTCGTCGATGACGTCGTCGTCCACGCCGGTGCAGACATCGGTCCAGGTGGTGCCGCCGCCGTCGCTGGTCGAGGGCGGGCCGAGGTCGACGAGCACCGGGCCCTCCTCCCCCTCGGGGCCGCCGTGCAGGTGGGCCTCGGTGACCGCGGCGTCCAGGCCGGAGGCCACCAGATCCACGCACAGGGTGCCGTCGACGAGCTCGGCCTCGAAGCGGCCGGTGGCGGCGGTGTCACCGGGGCCGGGCACCGGGCCGCGGCCGTCGAGGTCGCTGGCGAGCACGGCGTCGCCGAGGCCATCGCCTCCGTCGGCGCCGTCCGGGGCGTCCCCGGCCGGGGCATCCATGGGCACCGTCGTGTCGGGGGCCGTCTCGCTCGGCGCGCCCTCGGCGGGCTCGTCGGCCTCGGCCTCCGGCGGCGCGGTCGTGTCGGTGATCGACGCATCGTCGACGACCGTCGTGGTCGCACGGTCCGCAGCGTCGTCGTCGTCGCCGCCGCACGCGACGAGGACGACGAGCGGGACGAGCAAGGCCAGCGATCGGCGCATCCGCGGGAGGCTACCGGCGGTCCCGGCCGGCCCGACCGGGGGCGAGCGCGGTGCTCGCCCGGGGCGGCCGCCTACTCGTCGCCGCCGCCCTGGGCCCGGGTCTTGATCTCGTCGACGACGCCCGCGTCGGCGAGCGTGGTGGTGTCGCCCAGGTCCCGGCCCTCGGCCACGTCTCGCAGCAGGCGCCGCATGATCTTGCCGGAGCGGGTCTTGGGCAGCTCGGGCACCAGCACGACGGTCCTGGGCTTGGCGATGGGCCCGATCTCCTGGGCGACGTGCTGGCGCAGCACCTCGCCGAGGTCGTCGGTGACCTCGACGTCGCCGCGCACGATGACGTAGGCGATGGGGATCTGCCCGGTGGTGGGGTCGGTGGCGCCCACGACCGCGGCCTCGGCCACCGACGGGTGGGAGACCAGTGCGGATTCGATCTCGGTGGTGGACAGCCGGTGGCCGGAGACGTTCATCACGTCGTCGACCCGGCCGAGCACCCACAGGTAGCCGTCCGGATCGATCTTGGCGCCGTCGCCGGCGAAGTACCGGCCCTCGAACCGGGACCAGTAGGTGTCGACGTAGCGCTGCTCGTCGCCCCAGATGCCCCGCAGCATCGACGGCCACGGCTCGGTGATCGTGAGGTAGCCGCCGCCCTCGGCGACGGGGTTGCCCTCGTCGTCGACCAGCTCGGCCGAGATGCCCGGCAGCGCGTGGGTGGCCGTGCCCGGTCGGGTGGTGGTGACGCCGGGCAGCGGGGCGATCATCATCCCGCCGGTCTCGGTCTGCCACCAGGTGTCCACGATCGGGCAGCGCTCGGCCCCGATGACCTCGTGGTACCAGATCCAGGCCTCCGGGTTGATCGGCTCGCCGACGGTGCCGAGCACCCGCAGCGACGAGAGGTCGTGGCGGTCGACCTCCTGGCGGCCCCACTTCATGAAGGTCCGGATCGCCGTGGGTGCCGTGTAGAACTTCGTGACCCCGTAGCGCTCGACCATGTCCCACAGGCGGTCGTTGCCCGGGTGGTTCGGCACCCCCTCGTACATGACGCTGGTGACGCCGTTGGTGAGGGGGCCGTAGACGATGTAGCTGTGGCCGGTGACCCAGCCGATGTCGGCGGCGCACCAGTACACGTCGGTGTCGGGGTGGATGTCGAAGACGTACTTGTGGGTGAAGGCCACCTGGGTGAGGTAGCCCCCGGTGGTGTGCATGATGCCCTTGGGCATGCCGGTGGTGCCCGAGGTGTAGAGCAGGTACAGCAGGTCCTCGCTGTCCATCGCCTCGGCCGGGCAGTCGGTGCTGGCGTCGGCCATGAGGTCGTGCCACCAGTGGTCCCGGCCCTCGGTCATCTCCGGGTCGGTGCCGCAGCGGTCGACCACCACGACGTGCTCGATGCTCGAGGTGTCGGCCAGGGCGACGTCGGCCGCCGGCTTGAGCGTGGACGGCTCGCCGCGGCGATAGCCGGCGTCGGCGGTGATGAGGACCTTGGCCTCGGCGTCGTTGATGCGGTCGGCCAGGGCGTTGGAGGAGAACCCGCCGAACACCACCGAGTGCGGGGCACCGATGCGGGCGCAGGCCAGCATGGCGATGGGCAGCTCGGGGATCATCGGCATGTACAGGCACACCCGATCGCCCTTGGCCACGCCGAGGTCCTTGAGGACGTTGGCGAACCGGGAGACCTCGTCGAGCAGCTCGGCGTAGGTGAACGTGCGGGTGTCGCCCGGCTCGCCCTCCCAGTGGTACGCCACCTTGTCGCCGTTGCCGGCCTGGACGTGGCGGTCGAGGCAGTTCTCCGACACGTTGAGCGAGCCGCCGACGAACCACTTGGCGTGCGGCAGCTCCCACTCGAGCACGGTGTCGAAGTCGGTGCGCCAGGTGAGCAGCTCCCGGGCCTGGCGGGCCCAGAACGCCTCGCGGTCGGCGTCGGCCTCCTCGTACAGGGAGCGATCGCTGACGAGGGCCTGGGCCTGGAAGTCAGCGGGCGGCGGGAAGGTGCGGGTCTCGCCCCCCAGTGCCTCGATGGCGGCCCCGGATTGGCTGTCGGACATGGCGCAGGATCCCCCTGGAGTGCGTGCGTCGGCGGTGAGGCGACCATAGTGCGAGCGGTCAGGGCCTGCGGTCGGTCAGGCTGGCGCCATGACCTCCGACGCTGACCGCTTCGACCTCGACCAGGTCGACCGCCTCCTCACCACCACCAAGCAGGTCCGCAAGCGCATGGACCTGGAGCGACCCGTCCCCCGGGAGCTGCTGCTCGAGTGCATCGACATCGCCCAGCACGCCCCGATGGGCGGCAACCTCGAGCGCAACCGGTGGCTGGTGGTCGACGACCCCGAGCTCAAGGCGCAGATCGCGCCGCTCTACCAGCAGGTGGGCCGGCCGTACCTGGCCGCCAACGCCGCCGGCGAGGTCGACGAGGGCCAGCAGCGGGTCCTGGACTCGGCCACCTACCTGGTCGACCACATCGCCGAGGTGCCCGCCATGGTCATCGCCCTGCGCCTCGACCGCTTGCCCGAGGGGGCGAGCAACGCCGAGATCGCCGGCTACCACGGCTCGGTGGCGCCGGGGGTGTGGAGCTTCCAGCTCGCTGCCCGCGCCCGGGGGCTCGGGTCGGCGTGGACGACCTTCCACCTCTTCCACGAGCAGGAGGTGGCCGAGATGCTCGGCATCCCCGAGACCGTCACGCAGGTCGCCCTGCTGCCGGTGGGCTACTACAAGGGCAGCGGGTTCACACCGGCGAGCCGCCGTCCCGCGGGCGAGATCACCTACTTCAACCGCTGGAAGGAAACCGCCTGATCGGTCACCGGCCCGGTCTGCGCCAACGGGCTCCGGGGTACGGTCGACCACCACCGGCCGACCAGCGGGTGATGCGATGCAGGTGGAAGCGAGCCAGGCGAGGACGTGGACGAGGCTCGTCGCGGTCGGCGCCGTCGCCGTCGGGTTCGCCATCGCCGGTCTGCGCGCCCCCAGCGCCTCCGCTCGGGGTGACGCCGAGCCGACCGCCGCCCCCGGGGAACGGGGAGCCGCCCTCTACGGCCGCGACTGCGTGTTCTGCCACGGTGCCGAAGGCCAGGGTTCGCCTCGTGGCGTGCCGATCACCGACGCCGGTGAGGCCACCACCCACTACGCGCTCGTGACCGGACGCATGCCCCTCGACGACCCGGACGCGGTGCCGCAGCGCGGGCCGACGCAGTACTCGGACGAGGACATCGCCGCCATCACCGCCCACGTCGCCGGCTTCGGGGACGGGCCGACCCTGCCCGACGTCGGTTGGCGGGACGCCGATGCGGCCGAGGGCGGCCGGCTGTACCGGCTGCACTGCGGCGCGTGCCACGGCGCCACCGCCGTCGGCGCCGCCCTCGCGTACGACCGCCGATCACCACCGCTGTTCGACGCCGAGCCCTCCGTCGTGGCCGCCGCCGTCGTGAGCGGGCCGGGCGCGATGCCCGCCTTCGGGCCCGACGGCTTCACCGACGAGGAGCTGGGTGCGATCGTCGCCTACGTGCAGCGGTTGCAGTCGCCGGTGGACCGTGGTGGGTGGCCGATCTTCCGGACCGGGCGACCCGACGAGGCGCTGATCGCGCTCGGGGTCGCCCTGCCGGTCCTGCTCGTGCTGGCCGGCTGGATCGCCCGCCGGCCACCGAGATCGGAAGACGGGGCGTGAAGCCCACCGACGTGCTCCCTCTGCGACCGTGGGCGGTCGCCCGTCTGGCGGTGCTGCTGGCGGGCGGCGCAGGAGCGCTCGTCACCGGCGTCACCTTGCTCTTCACCCGCGACGACCACGGTCCGGCCGGCGCGGCCCTCGGCATCGGGGCGCTGGCGCTGGGGGCGGCCTTCGCGACGGTCGCCAAGCACCTGCTCGGTCCACCCGACGACGAGGAGGAGCGGCACGCCCCTGGCTCACCCGCGTGCCAGGGCTGCGATCCGGAGACGCGACCGCAGACGCGGCGACGTCTGGTGGTCGGCGGCTCGGCGGTCGCGGTCCTCGGCGCCGTCGGCGGTGGCGCGCTCCTTCGGGGTCGCACCGATGCCCGCCGGGAGCTCCGGGAGACGTCGTGGCGGCGCGGCGACGCAGTCGTCACCGACGACGGCCGACCGGTGCAGGCCGGCGACCTCGCGCCGGGCTCGTTCCTCACCGTCTTCCCCGACCACGCCATCGGCGCGGCCGACTCCCAGGCCGTGCTGCTGCGCGTCGACACCCGCCGCCTCGGGAACCGTCCGCGCTTCGAGGAGCTGGCGCCCGACGGCCACGTCGCCTACTCCAAGCTGTGCACGCACATGGGGTGCCCGGTCGGCCTGTTCCAGCAGGACCCCGACGTGCTCGTGTGCCCGTGCCACCAAGCGGTCTTCGACGTGCTCGATGGTGCCCGGCCCGTGCAGGGCCCCGCTGATCGGCCGCTGCCACAGCTGCCTCTCGTGATCGACGACGACGGCACGCTCCGGGCCGGGGGTGGCTTCACCGGCCCGGTCGGTCCCGGCTGGTGGGGGCGGCCGCGGTGAGCGGCACCGACCTCCGGACCCGGGCGGAGCGCAAGGTCGCCGGGGTGCTCCGCAAGGTCTTCCCCGACCACTGGTCGTTCCTGCTCGGCGAGATCGCCCTCTACAGCTTCCTCGTGCTGGTCGGCACCGGGCTGTTCCTCACGTTGCACTTCGACCGCGGGCCCGGGGAGGTGGTGTACGACGGCGCCTACGAGCAGCTCCGTGGCATCGAGATGAGCCCGGCCTACGCGTCGACGCTCGAGCTCTCCTTCGAGGTGCGGGGCGGGTTGCTGGCCCGCCAGGTCCACCACTGGGCTGCGCTCGTGTTCACCGCCGCCATCGCCGTGCACGCCGCCCGGATCTTCTTCACGGGCGCGTTCCGGCGGCCGCGGCGCCTCAACTGGTGCGTCGGCGTCTCGCTGCTGATGCTCGCCCTGGCGAACGGCTTCATGGGGCTGTCGCTCCCCGACGACCTCCTGTCCGGCACCGGGGTCCGGATCGCCTACACCTTCGCCCAGTCGGTGCCGGTCATCGGCCCCGACCTCGCGTACCTCGTGTTCGCCGGTGAGTTCCCGGCGGAGGAGATGATCTCCCAGCTGTACTGGGCGCACGTGCTCGTGATCCCCGTGGCGATCGCCGGCCTCCTGGGGTTCCACCTCTTCCAGGTGTTCTCCCGGACCCACACGCAGTTCCCCGGGGGCGAGCGGCGCGAGGGCAACGTCGTGGGCGACCGGATGTGGCCCGCCTACCTCGTGAAGACGACGGCGCTGCTCCTCGTCGTCGCCGGGGTGCTGACGCTCCTCGGCGCACTCGTGCAGGTCAACCCGGTGTGGCTCTACGGGCCCTTCGACCCGGCGGCGGCCACCGTCCCCGCCCAGCCGGACTGGTACCTCCAGTGGGTCGAGGGTGCGCTCCGCATCTTCCCCCCCGTCGGCTTCGAGGTCTTCGGCCGGGAGGTCCCCTCGCCCTTCGTCGCCGGCGTCGCCTTCCCGCTGGCCTGGTTCGCCCTGCTGCTCGCGTGGCCGTTCCTCGAGGAGCGGGTGACGGGCGACCGGGACCACCACCACCTGCTCGACCGGCCCCGGGACCGGCCCGTGCGCACTGCCATCGGCGCCGCCGGGATCTCGCTGCTCGGGCTCCTCGTCGCCGCCGCCAGCCACGACACGCAGGCCATGCTGCTCGACACGGGGGTGGGCTCCGTCACGTGGGGCTACCGGGTGGCGCTGCTGACGCTCCCGGCCGTCGTCGCGGCCGTCACGTGGCAGGTCTGCCACGCCCTCCAGCGGCGGTCGGCGCCGTGAGCCCCCGGCGCGGCGCAGCCCTGCTCGCGGCGGGCGCCGTCCTCGCCGCCTGCGGCGGAGACCCGAGCGCGCTGGACCCGGCCGGACGGGGAGCCCGGGAGATCGCCGTCCTGTGGTGGATCATGCTCGGCCTCGGGACGGCGGTCTTCGCGCTCGTGCTCGTGGTCCTCTGGCGCAGTCGGCGACGTGCGCCTGCCGGCGACAGGTCCTCGGCACCCCTGACCGCCGACGACGCGTCGGAGCGGGCCGGTCACCGCTGGATGCTGCTCGGCGGCGTCCTCCTCCCCGTGGTGGTCGTCCTCCCCCTGTCCCTGCTGACGCTCGTCATCGGCGACCGGCTGTGGTCGCGCGGCGGCGAGGACGTGCTCCACGTCGAGCTGGTCGGCCACCAGTTCTGGTGGGAGGTGCGGTACCCCGACACCGGGGCGGTGACGGCGAACGAGATCCACATCCCCGTCGACCGGGAGGTGCGGATCTCCATGACCAGCGAGGACGTCATCCACTCCTTCTGGGTGCCGAACCTGCACGGCAAGGTCGACCTGATCCCGGGTGAGGACACCCACATCGTGATCGACGCCGACGAGCCCGGTCGCTACGAGGGGCTGTGCGCGGAGTTCTGCGGCATCCAGCACGCCCACATGAAGCTGCTCGTGGTGGCCCACGACGCCGAGGAGTTCGAGGCGTGGTCGGAGCGCGAGGCAGCCGAGGCCGGGACGCCGAGCACCAGCGCCGAACGCGACGGGGCCGAGGCCTTCGCGACCCTCGGCTGCGCGAGCTGCCACACCGTGCGCGGCACCAGCGCCGTCGGCGATGTCGGCCCCGACCTCACCCACATCGCCAGCCGCTTGACCCTTGGTGCGAACACCATCCCCAACAACCGGGGCAACCTCGGCGGCTGGATCGCCGACCCACAGCGGATCAAGCCCGGAAACCGGATGCCGCCCACCGTCCTCGACGCCGAGCAGCACCGGGCGCTCGTCGCGTACCTGGAGTCCCTCGAGTGACCGCCGCCGACGTCGACACCGGCAGGGCGCAGCCGGCCGAGCGCCTCACGAGCGCGTGGCAGGCGCCTCCCGGGCTTCCCGGGTGGCTGATGGCGGTGAACCACAAGCAGATCGGCCGGCGGTTCGTCTTCACCGCCCTCGGGTTCCTGCTCGTGGGCGGGCTCCAGTCGATGTTCATGCGCTGGCAGCTGGGCGGCCCCGAGCAGGACGTGCTCAGCCCCGACGCGTACAACGCCCTGTTCACGATGCACGGCACGACGATGATGTTCCTCTTCGCCGTGCCGATCCTCGAGGGCCTCGGCATGTACCTGGTCCCGCTGATGGTCGGGGCCCGAGACCTGCCGTTCCCGAGGCTCAACGCGTTCGGCTACTGGCTGTACGTGTTCGGTGGGTTCATCCTCTACTGGAGCTTCGTCACCGGTTCGGTGCCGGACGGGGGCTGGTTCGCCTACACGCCGCTCGCCGGGCCCGAGTACTCACCCGGCAGCAACCTGGACTTCTGGCTCCTCGGGGTCACGTTGGTCGAGATCTCGGGGATCCTCGGCGCGCTGGAGCTGGTCATCGTGATCCTGCGGCACCGCGCACCCGGCATGGCCCTGCACCGCATGCCGCTGTTCGCCTGGAGCCAGCTGGTGATGTCGGCGATGATCCTGTTCGCGTTCCCGGCCGTGGTGGTCGCCTCGCTGCTGCTCGAGGTGGAGCGCAAGACCGGAGCGCCGTTCTACGACCCGGACGGGGGCGGGAACCCCTTGCTGTGGCAGCACCTGTTCTGGATCTTCGGGCACCCCGAGGTCTACATCATGCTCCTGCCGGCGACCGGCGTGATCTCGGCGATCGTCCCGGTGTTCTCCCGGCGGCCGATCATCGGGTACGCCGCCATCGTGATCTCCCAGGTCGCCATCGCCGTCCTCAGCTTCGGTCTCTGGGTGCACCACATGTTCACCACGGGCCTGCCACCCCTGGTCCTCGCGTTCTTCGCCGTGTCGAGCGCGCTCATCGCCATCCCGAGCGGCGTGCAGGTCTTCGCGTGGCTCGCCACCCTCCGGTTCGGACGCCCCCGCTGGGAGACGCCGCTGCTGTTCATCGCCGGCTTCATCGTCATCTTCACCCTCGGTGGCATCACCGGCGTGATGGTCGCCGCCTTCCCCTTCGACGCCCAGGTCCACGATTCGTACTTCGTGGTCGCCCACTTCCACTACGTGCTCATCGGAGGCGTGGTCTTCCCCCTGTTCGCCGGCCTGCACCACTGGTGGCCGAAGCTGGTGGGACGCCAGCCGAGCGAGTCCCTGGGCAAGGTCGCGTTCTGGACGATGTTCGTCGGCTTCAACGTGGCGTTCTTCCCCCAGCACATCCTCGGCCTCCGGGGCATGCCCCGGCGCTTCTACACCTACCCCGACGAGTACGGGTGGGGTGCGCTGAACCTGCTGTCCACGCTGGGAGCGTTCGCCTTCGCCGCCGGGGTGCTCGTCTTCGTCACCAACCTCGTGCGCACGGCACGGTCCGGGCCGGAGGCGGTCGACGACCCGTGGGGCGGCGACACCCTCGAGTGGGCGACGTCGTCGCCGCCGCCGCCCTACAACTTCGCCGTCCCCCCCGTGGTGACATCGGCCCAACCGCTGTGGAACCCGGCGCCGGCGGGCGCCGACCCGACGGCCGAGGCCGTGCTGGCCCGGCTGGCCGACCCGCCGGCCGGGGTCCGCGAGCAGCCGATCACCACCGCCGTCGACGGCCGCTTCCGCGGCGTTGCGCTCCTTCCCGGGCCGTCGTACTGGCCCCTCGTGACCGCGCTCGCCATGGCCGTCGCGATGGTGGGCGTGCTGGTCGACAACGTCCCGCTCGTGGTCGTCGGCGCATCCGGGACCCTTGCCGCCATCGTCGGTTGGGTGCGCCCGGAGGCCGGAACGGTGGGCATGCGGCGCCACGAGCTCGGCGACGTCCTCGATGGTCGGCGCTCCACCGGCGTGTGGGGTGCCGCGGCGGGTGCCGCCGTGCTCGCCGTACTCCTCGCCTACTTCTGCTACGCCCACCTCTACCTCGCGGTCAGCGTGGAGACGTGGCCGCCGGAAGGGACACCGCCGCTGCCCGCCCTGCGCCCCGCCGTCCTGGTCGGCATCATCTGCCTGGCTGCGGCCGCGTCCGTGCGAGCGGGTCGGCCTCGCCACCGCGGCGCCGATCGCCTGCCGGGTGCGGGCCTGCTGGGCCTCGGGGCCGGGGTCGGGGTGCTGGCGCTCGCCGGTGGCGCGTCGATGCTCGCCGATCTCGGGCTGTCCGGCACCGAACGCGCCCACGACGCGAGCCTGCTCGTGCTCCACGCCTTCGTCGGTGTCATCGCACTGGCCGGCGTGGGCATCAACGCGTTCGCCGCCTACCAGGCGGCCCGCCTCGGGGACCACCCGTGGGTGTCGGCGGCCGCGGCGATCTCGGCGACGTGGTGGACGGTCATCGCGCTCTCGTGGGCCGCCGTGGCCGGCGTCGTCTACGGCTGGCCTCAGCTGCTCGGGAGCGGGGGCTGACGTGGCCGGCACCGAGGCGCGCACCCGCACGGCGTTCGCCGGCAGCCGGCCGCACTCCCCGCCCGAGGCGGTGCGTGCCCTGCTCCTCGCGAGCGTCGGGCCCGCGCTGTGGTTCGGCCACCTCAACGCCAGCTACCTGCTCGTGCCGCCTTCCTGCGAGTGGCGCCACGGCTGGGCGTTCGTCGTGGTCACCGCCGTCGCCCTCGCCGGCATCAGCGGCGCCGGCCGGCGATCTTGGGCGTTGTGGGACCCGCGATCGCACGACGGACCGACCGTGGTCCGGTTCCTCGGCATGGCCGGCGTGGTGCTCGCCGGGTTGTTCGCGCTGACCACGCTGCTCGTCGGGGCATCGGCGCTGGTGGTGCACCCGTGCCACTGAGGCGCCGTGCCATCGGTCCCGCCGTCGCTGCGGCGATCCTCCTCGTCGCAGGGTGCCGGGACGATCCCACCCCCAGACCCCCGGGGGCCGACGTGGGCGATCCGGCCGCCGGGGCCGACGCGATCGAGGCCTACGGCTGCGGGGCGTGCCACCGCATCCCCGGCATCCGGCGCGCCGACTCGCTGGTGGCCCCCCCGCTCGAGGGCTGGGGTCACCGGACCTTCATCGCCGGCACGCTGGCCAACGACCTCGAGAACCTCGTCCGCTGGATCCGGGATCCCGACTCGGTCGAGCCCGGCACCGCGATGCCCGATCTCGGGGTCACCGATGCCGACGCCCGGGACATCGCCGCCTACCTCCTGTCCCTGCGATGAACGCGGTCGGCGCCGCTGCGGTGCTCGCCCACGGCGCCGTGGCCCGGGACGAGCTGCGGACGTCCTGGGGCGGCGACCCGCTGGCGCTCCTGGCCGTGGGCGCCCTCGTGCTCGCGTACGCCGCGGGTGCGCGGGCTGCCGGCAGCCGGGCACCGCTCGCCGCGCTCGTCCGCCGGCGCGCCGGCTTCGGTGCCGTCGCCGTGCTGGTGCTGCTGGTTTCGCTCGCCTCGCCGCTCGACGCGGCCGCCAGCACGGTGTTCTCCGCCCACATGGTCCAGCACCTCCTTCTCACGGCGGTGGCTGCGCCCCTGCTGGTGCTCGCCGCACCCGTGGCCACGATCCGGCGCGTGCTGCCGTTGCGCAGGGCCGATCAGGTGCTGGTACCGGCGGCCCGCTTGGTGGCGCGCATCCCCTGGTGGCCCCTCGCGGCGACATCGGTCGGTCTCGGCGTGCTCTCCGTGTGGCACGTCCCTGCCCTGTACGAGGCCGCGCTGCGCTCCGATCTCGTCCACGGGCTCGAGCACGCCACCCTGCTCGGCGGCGCAACCCTGCTCTGGTCTGCCGTGCTCGGCGCGGCCCGCCGACGCCAGATGCTGTGGTCCGCTGCGTCGCTGGGGCTCAGCGCCCTGCACGGCAGCGCCCTCGGTGCCCTCCTCGCCCTCTCGACCCGACCCTGGTACGGGTCCCACGCCGAGGGCGCCGAGGGCTGGGGCATCGACCCGCTCGCCGACCAGCAGGTGGCCGGGGCGATCATGTGGGTGCCCACGGCCGCCGTGCACCTCGGCGTGCTCGCGCTCCTGCTGCACCGCTGGTTCCGCTCGGCCGGCGAGCGGACACCGTCGCCGACCGCCGCGCGTGCGCCTACCGGCCCGCGAGCTCGTCCAACCGGCGCAGCAGCGTCCGAGGGGCCTTGAGCCGGTAGCTCTGCTCGAGCACGTCGAGGAGCAGGTCCTCGTCGACCTCGTCCAGCTTCACCAGCATGGCGCCGTGGCCGTGGTGGTGGGCCTGGTCGAACAGGGCGCCGTCGGAGGTCTGGATCCAGGCCCGCTTCTCGGCCGCGTCCACGAACACGACCAGGACCTCGCCGTCGACGTCGGGGCCCTTGCGCTCGCGCTCGTCGTCGCCCCAGAGGCGGCAGAACGCCTTGCCGCGCACCTTGAGGGCGGGCGTGCCGTACGACGTCAACACCTCCACGTCGGGCAGCTCGGTCCCGATGCGGATCACGTCGTCGAAGTCCACGCCGCCACACGGTACCCGGCTCCACGCCGGCCCGTCTCGGGGTTGACGCCGAGACTGAACGTCGTTCAGACTCTGAACGTGGTTCAGCTCTCGGCCGTCCCCGACCCCCACGCCGCGCCGGCGGCGCCGGTCGGCGCGCGCGAGCGCAACCGGCTGGCCCGGCACCGCGCCTACCTGCGGGCCGCGCTGTCCCTCGTGTTCGCCGAGGGCCTCGACGCCCTCACCATGCAGCGCCTGGCCCAGGAGGTCGGCGCCGCCGTCGGCAGCGTCTACACGTACTTCCCGTCCAAGGGCGCGCTGGTGGCCGAGGTGCAGCGGGAGGCCATCGAGCGCCTGGCCACGTCGGCCGCGCTGCTCGGCGCCGACGTCGACCGCGCCCTCGACGGCGCCGACGACGATGCGGCCCGCCTGGCCCCGGTCGTGGCCTTCGGCCGGTTCTGGCTCACCGCGGCACAGGCGTACCCCGAGGAGATGCAGCTGCTGCTCCTGCTGCTCTCCGACGTCACCGAGTCCGTCCCGCCGGAGGAGGCCGGCCGCGTCGTGCCGGCCGCCATGCGCCTGCTCGGCCTGGCCGAGGCCCGCCTGGCCGCAGCCGCCCGGACCGGTGCGCTCGGGGACACAGAGCCCGCCGATCGCCGCACCATCGCCCTCGCCGCCGCCCTCACCGGCTGCGTGCAGCTGCGGGTGGTGCAGCGCTGGGACGACGACCTCCTCGACCCGACCGCCACCGGACGCCACGTCCTCGACGCGCTGCTGCGCGGCTGGGGTGCGGCGCCCGGACCCCTCGACACCGCCCACCACGTCGTGGACGGCCTCGAAGCTGCCGCCCCCCTCGCCCGCCCCATCCCCGAAGGGACCGATCCCTGATGCCCTCCCCCGACTCCCCCGTCCTCCTCGCCCTCGGCCTGCCGGCCGGGATCGTGCTGTGGAGCTTCATGGAGTACGTGCTGCACCGCTTCGCGTTCCACGAGGCCCGGGGCAGCAACTACGGCTCCCGGGAGCACCTCCGCCACCACGGCTCCGAGGACACCGTGCTCGAGAGCTGGTACCTCTCCTGGACCGGCGTGCTGCTCGTGTCCCTCGGCCTCATCCCGTTCCTCGGCCGCCTGGCCGGCACCGCCGACCTCGGCTGGGGCGTCGGGATCGGCTACCTGGTGGCCTACGGCTTCTACGACCTCGTCCACTGGCGGGCGCACCGCCGCCCGTACGCCAACCGCTACGAGCACATGGTGCGCAAGCACCACTTCACCCACCACTTCCACGCGCCGTTGAAGAACCACGGGGTCACGACCCCGTTCTGGGACCACGTCTTCGGCACCTACGTCGAGGTCGACGTGGTGCGCGTCCCGCGCCGCATGGCGATGCGGTGGATGGTCGACGAGCACGGCGAGGTGCTCCCCGAGTACCGCGCCACCTACGAGGTGCGCGGCACCCGTCCCCTCGACGACGACCAGCGCGAGCAGGACCGGGAGCTCGCGTTCGCCAACCAGGCACCGACGCTCTAGGCCAAACTGGGCGCCATGGCGCTGCGGGTGGTGGGAAGCGGTCTCGGCCGCACCGGGACGAGGTCGCTCAAGGACGCGCTCGAGCTGCTGCTCGGCGAGCCCTGCTACCACATGATGGAGTGCTTCCCCCGGCCCGAGCACCCGGCCCGCTGGACCGCGGCGATCCAGGGGGAGCGCACCGACTGGGACGACCTCTTCGACGGCTTCGCCGCCACGGTGGACTGGCCGTCGGCCGCGTGCTGGAAGGAGCTGGCCGAGGCCTACCCGGATGCGCTGGTCCTGCACTCCGAGCGCCCGGCCGACGAGTGGTTCCGCTCCGCCGACCAGACCATCCTCGAGACGTTCAAGAAGCCCCGGGACGAGTGGCCCACCCCCGGCGTCGACGACTGGTGGGACATGGCCGTCGCCATGTTCGAGGACTTCACCCCCGACTTCCTCGCCCGGGACGCCCTCATGGCCGCGGTGGAGGCGTGGAACGCCGACGTGCGGACCAGCGCCCCGGCCGATCGGCTGCTCGTCTGGAAGACGGGCGACGGGTGGGAGCCGATCTGCGCCGCGCTCGACCTGCCCGTCCCCGCCGAGCCCTTCCCGCACATCAACACGACCGAGCAGTTCCGGAAGGGCGCCGGCCTCGAGTGATCAGTCGCGCTGGGTGCCGACGCGGAGGTCCTTGAACGGGACGTCCTTGTCGACGCTCGGCTCGCGGGGCAGGCCGAGGACGCGGTCGCCGATGATGTTCTTCTGGATCTCGTTGGTGCCGCCGGCGATGCCGCTGCCCATGGAGCGGATGGCCTGGGTCGACCACCTGTGGCCACCCTCCTCGTCCCAGGCGATGCTGTCGGCGCCCACGACGCGCATCGACAGGTCGCGCGCGAGGTAGCTGACGAGCGTGCCCTGGAGCTTGCCGAGCGAGCCGGCCGGACCGGGCGTCTTGCCCGCCTTCAGCTCGGCCCGGGTCCGCAGGCTGTTCATGGACTTCACCGACTCCTGGATGTACAGGTCCATGAGGTCGTTGCGCAGGGCCGGGTCGCCGAGCACGCCCCGCTTCTCCGCCTCGAGGATGAGGGCGTCGGCGTTGGCGTGGGTGACGCCGTCGGTGCCGCCGCCGCCGATGGCCACGCGCTCGTACATGAGCATCGCCGTGGCCAGGCGCCAGCCGTTGTTGAGATCGCCGACCAGGTTCTCGGCCGGGATGCGGACGTCGGTGAAGAAGATCTCGTTGAAGTGCAGGCCGCCGTCGACCTGGTGGATGGGGCGGATCTCGACGCCCGGGGCGCGCATGTCGACGATGAACATCGAGATGCCGGCGTGCTTGGGCTGGTCCGGATCGGTGCGGGCGATGACGATCCCGAAGTCGCACAGGTGGGCGAGGGTGGTCCAGACCTTCTGGCCGTTGAGGATCCACTCCTCACCGTCGAGGACGGCCCGGCTCTGGAGGCTGGCGACGTCGGAGCCGGCGCCGGGCTCGGAGAACATCTGGCACCAGACGGTGCGGGCTGCGATGTTGTCGGCCAGGTAGCGCTGCTTCTGCTCCTCGGTGCCGTACTCGGCCAGCATCGGCAGGCACATGCCGTGGCTGATCGTGAGCTCGCTGGTCATGAACGGGTACTGCGCGTAGCACTCGCGCCAGATCTTGTCGTGCTCCTTGGTGAGCCCGGCGCCGCCGTACTCGGCGGGGTACGTGATGCCGGCGAGGCCGGCATCGGCCAGGGCCTGCTGGAAGGCCTGCGCGGCGCGGAGGCGCTTCTCGGCCCGGGGATCGGGGTCGCCGTCGAGGTGGATGCCGGTGGCGTGCTCATCGAGGAACTCGATGCAGCGCTGGCGGAAGGCGGCGGCCTCGTCCTGGCTCAGCGCACCGGGCGCAGTGGTGGTGACGGTCATCGACTTCCCCTCGACGTGCAGGCTGGCAACGGCGGTTGTCAGTCCAGCAGATGCGCTCCGGCCGGAGCCAGACGGCGAGGATCAGGCGCTGGCCAGCTCGGGCTCGGGGGTGCGCGCACCGGGAGCCGAGGCATCGACGCGCTCGGCGAAGGCCAGGAGGTGCTTGGTGGTTCGGCCGGGGACCTCGACCTGGGCCATGTGCCCGACCCCGGGCAGGGCCACGAACTCGAGGTCGGCGCAGTCCTGCTCGAACCGCTCGCGGCTGCTGATCAGCGTGAGCCGGTCGCGCGTGCCCCAGAGGGCCAGGACGGGGACGTCGATGGCGCACAGGTCCACCGGGTCCGCGTGGAAGTACTCGGCCGGCACGCGGGTGGCCAGGTCGTGCAGGGCACGTCGCCGGGCCGGGTCGTGCCACGACTTCGCCCAGGTCCGGACGAAGCCGGACGGCACGCGGTGCGGCATGCCGAAGCCGACGGCGCGCATGGCCGGCCCGGCCAGGGCGCGGCGCACCACGGCGGGGACCACGCCGTCGGGGGCCACGTTGAAGCGTGACTCCAGGATCCGGAACCAGCCCGGGTGGTCGAAGGCCGCCGGGGAGATGGCCGCCACGCCGTGCACCAGCTCGGGGTGGTGCTGGCCGAGGAGCAGGGCGTGGGCGCCGCCGAGCGAGTTGCCCACGACGACGATCGGGCGGCCGTCGTCGGTGGCTCGCGCTGCGGCGGCGGCGAAGGCGAGGAACTGCTCGATGAGGGACAGGTCGGGCCGGAGGTGGTCGGCGTGGCCGTGGGAGGGCTGGTCCACCGCCAGCGAGCCGTGACCGGCAGCAGCGAGGCGCTTCTGGACCCGCTGCCAGCAGTCGGCGCTGTCGGAGAACCCGTGCAGGAACAGGTAGCGGACCTTGTCGGGATCGCCAGGCGCTCGGACGGCCCGGGTCGGCACACCGCCGATGGTGACCTGGTCGGTGCGCAGCAGCTCGCTCGGCATCGGTCCTCTGTGCCCTGCTCAGTCCTGGAGCAGACCGTCGAGGCGCTCGACGGCGTCGATGAACTCCTCGACCATGTCGAGCACGACGCGGGCGGCGGGCTGGACCGTGTTCATGGAGCCCACGATCTGGCCGACGAAGTAGGTGGACAGGCGACGAGCGCCCTCGTCCTTCGCCGCGACCCGGGCGATGCGGCTCTGGGCCTCGGCCACCAGCAGCGACTGCAGCGGCATGCCGAGGGGCCCCGGCGAGGGCTCCGACTCCCACGCGTCGGTCCAGTCGGTGCGGATCATGCGGGCCGGCTTGCCGGTGAGCGAGCGGGACCGGACGGTGCCCGAGGACGGGGCAGCGAGGAACTTGTCCTTGATGACGTCGGAGGTCTCGGCCTCCTGGGTGGTGAGCCACACCGATCCGCACCACACGCCCTCGGCGCCGAGGGCGAGCGACGCGGCGATCTGGCGGCCCCGCCCGATGCCGCCGGCGGCCAGCACGGGCGCTTGGACGGCGTCGACGACCTCGGGGACCAGGACCATGGTGGCGACCTCGCCGGTGTGCCCACCTGCTTCGGTGCCCTGGGCGATGATCAGGTCGGCGCCGGCCTGGTCGTGGCGGATGGCGTGCTCGAGGGACCCGGCGAGGGCGGCCACGGGGACCTCGCCCTCGGCCTTGGCCCGCTCGATGAGCCAGGGCGGGGGCGGCCCGAGCGCCGAGGCCATGAGCGACACGCCCTTTGCGAAGGAGATGTCCACGAGGGGCGCCATCGACTTCGGATCGACGCGCATGCCGCCGTAGCTGCGGACCGCCTCGGCGTCGTCTTCGGGCAGCGGCGGGATGCCGTTCTGGGCGAGGAGGCCGTCGAGCCACTCGCGGTGCTCGGCGGGGATGAGGTCCCGCAGGCTCCCGACCTCGAGGCCGCCGTCGTCGGCGCCCACGAACTTCTGGGGGATCAGCAGGTCGACGCCGAAGGGCTTGCCCTTGGTCTCCGCGGCGATCCAGTCGAGGTCGATCTCGAGCTGCTTCGGGCTGTGGGCGACCGCGCCGAGGACGCCCATGCCCCCGGAGTTGGTGACGGCGGCGACGACGTCGCGGCAGTGGCTGAAGGCCAGGATCGGGAACTCGATGCCGAGGCGTTCGGTGACGGCGGTGCGCATGGCGCCACCGTAGGGGGCCGGCCCCGAGCCGGGTGTCGATCCCAGCCATTAGCGTGACCGCGGTGTCACAAGAGGTGATCCCGATCCTGCGCGTCACGTCCATCGACCAGTCGGTCGCGTGGTACGCCCAGCTCGGGTTCCACAAGGAGTGGGAGCACCGCCTCGAGCCCGACGAGCCGGGGTTCGCGTCCATCGCGCGCGGGCGGGGGCACATCTACCTCTCCGAGCACGACGACGACGCCAGCCCCGACACGCTCATCTACATCCGCCACAGCCAGCTCGACGACCTCGCCCGGCGTCTGGACCAGGAGCCCACCGAGGTGCCGTGGGGCCGCGAGCTCAAGGTCGAGGACCCCGACGGCAACCGCCTCCGGATCTCCGACCCGATCGACGATTAACCGACCTGGAGGTCCCGGGACCGGAACCGAGCCAGGCCGACCGCGGTGAGGGCCACGGCGATGACGGTGAGGACGAGCAGCGGCACGGCGCGCAGGTCCTCGGCGGGGAGCCCGGGCACGTGGTGCAACGGGGAGACCACCCGGGACCACGACGGCAGCCGGAGCAGCTCGCCGAACAGCTCGACGAGGACGACCACGCCGAGGCCGGCCCAGGCCACCAGGGAGAGGCGCAGCGATGCCCCGAACAGGGCGACGGCAACCCCGGCCAGCACCAGCACGGCCGGCACGGTGGCGAGGGCGGCGCCGGTGAGGCGCAGCACCTGGCTGGCGTCGCCGGACACGGCGGCGTAGGAGGCACCGACGCCCACGCCGCCGGCGGCGACCACCAGCACGGTGCCCACGGCAGCCACCAGCAGGTGGCTCCACGCCCAGCGCCACCGACCGACCGGGCCGGCGAGGATGGGCTCCACCCGGCCGGCGGCCTCCTCGGACCGGATCCGCAGCGCGGCGGAGATGGCGAAGCCGGCGGCGAGCACGGCCTGCATCGACACGGCGGTGGCGAAGAAGGAGTCGGTGACGTCGGCGCCGCCCATCTGGGCGAGGACGTCGGCGAAGGCCTCGTTGTCCTCGATCATCTCCTCGACGTCCTCACCGATGGAGCCGTAGACGCCGCCCATGAGGGCGAGCCCGGCCATCCACGCCACGATCGTTGCCCGCTGGAGCCGCACCGCGAGGCCGATGGGGCTGCGGGCCCACGTCCCGGCCCGGGCGGGGCCGGGCCGCTGGGGCAGGATCCCCGAGCCCAGGTCCCGGCGGGTCGCCAGCCAGAAGGCCGCCGCCACGGCGAGGAGGGTGGCGGCGAGGCAGAGGGCCACCGGCCACCACTGCTCGCCGGCGTAGGCCCGCACGCCCTGGGCCCAGCCGATCGGGGACAGCCAGCGCAGCACGTTGCCCGTGATGTCCCCGACGGCCCGGAGCACGAACGCGAGGCCGAGCACGGCCGTGGCCAGCCCGAGCGTGGCCCGGCTGCTGCCGGCGAGCTGGGCGAGGGCCGCGGTCAGGCCGGTGAACACCAGACCGCACCCGGCGAGGCCGGCGGCGTAGGCGAGCGTGCCCGTGGCGCCGTAGCCGAGGGCCACGAACGCGATCCCGCACAGGGCGGCGAACACGACGTTCGCCGCGGCGACCACGACGACGGCCGCCGCGGTGGGGGCGTGGCGCCCGACGATGCTCGAGCGGAGGACCTCGGTGCGTTCGGCGTCCTCCTCGGCCCGTGTGTGGCGGTTGACCAGGAAGATGCTCATCAGCGCGATGCCGATGCAGGCCCAGAGCTGGGTCTCGTTCACCAGGATCACGCCGAGGTTGGGGTTGTCGAACCCGTAGCCCGGCCCGGCGAAGGCGATGAGCGCAGGGTTGTCGCCGAAGAGGTCGACGTACTGCTGGATGTCGGCCTGCTCGGGGTACAGCGGCACGAGCGAGGCGCCGGAGCCGATGACGACCGCAGCCAGGCCCAGCACCCACACGGGGAGCCGGACGCGATCGCGCCGCAGGATCAGGCGGACGAGCCGCCAGAGGCCGGTGAGGGTCCGCATCACGGGCGGCCGTCGTCGGGAGCGGCGGTGCCGGCGACGCCGATGTCGGCCAGCTCGTCGCCGTAGTGGCGCAGGAACAGCTCCTCGAGCGTGGGCGGGTGGCTGGTGAGCGAGGTGACCCCGAGGGCGGCCAGCCGGCTGATCGCCTCGTCGAGGTGGTCGCTGTCGACGTCGAAGGACGCCCGGTGCCCGTCGACGACGAGGTCGTGCACGCCGGCCAGGTCGCCGAGCGCCTCGGGTGACTCCCGGACCTCGGCGGTGACCGTCGTGCGCGTGAGGTGGCGGAGCTCGTCGAGCGTGCCGGTCTGCACCGTGGCCCCCTGCCGGATGATGGTCACCCGGTCGCACAGCTTCTCCACCTCGGCCAGGATGTGGCTCGACAGCAGCACCGTCCGACCCTCGGCGCGGGCGTCGAGGATGCAGTCCTGGAAGACCGCCTCCATCAGGGGGTCGAGGCCGGAGGTCGGTTCGTCGAGGACCAGCAGCTCGGCGTCGGATGCGAGCGCGGCCACGAGCGCCACCTTCTGGCGGTTGCCCTTGGAGTAGGTGCGGGCCTTCTTGCGCGGGTCCAGGTCGAAGCGGTCGACCAGGGCGGCGCGACGGGTGCCGTCCAGCCCGCCGCGCAGGCCGCCGAGCACGTCGATGATCTCGCCGCCCGTGAGGTTGGGCCACAGGTTGGTGTCGCCGGGGACGTAGGCGAGGCGCCGGTGGAGGGCGACAGCGTCGCGCCACGGGTCGCCGCCGAGCAGGGTGACCTCACCGGCGTCGGCCCGCAGCAGGCCGAGGACGATGCGCATGGTGACGGTCTTGCCGGCGCCGTTGGGGCCGAGGAACCCGTGGACCTCCCCCGGGGCGACCTCGAGGTCCAGGCCGTCGAGGGCGCGGGTCGAACCGAAGGACTTCACGAGCGATGAGCAGCGGATCACCGGGGCCACGCGCCGGACGGTACCCGAGCCGGTCGGCGGGGTCAGCGGGCTTCCGTCACCCCGTTCCGCAGCCGCTGCCAGAAGTCAGGGGCGCCACTCCCCCACCCAGAAGGCACCGAGGCCGGCGGGGTCGGTGAGTGCCTCTGCCTCCCGCACCCGGCTGCGCATCCGCATGGCGGTGAGGTCGGGGGCGGCGGCGTGGGCCTGCCAGTGGGCGATGCCCTCGGCGACGAGCTCGTCGATGCCGTGCTCGGCCAGCCACGTGGCCTGCTCGGTGCTGCGATCCGGCGTCGGCAGCTGGTCCCACGGGACGACGACGGTGACGTCGCGGGTGCCGGGCTGGACGAAGGGGTCGGGGATCAGCTCGTGGCCGGCGAAGGCCCGGACCCAGTCGGTCCACGGCCGCGCCGCGAGCGCCGCGGTGGTGTCGGCGTAGTCGAAGCACACGAGGCGGCCGTGGGGCCGCAGGCGCCTGCGGGCATCGATGACCCAGGCGGCGGCCGCCGTGGCCACCGGCACGCGGGGCCCTCCGGTGTCGGGCCGGGTGGTGCCGTCAGGGTGGACCTCGACCGGCACCCAGCCGTCGTCGGTCCGCTCGAGCAGGTCGAAGGCGAGGTTGTCGAGCAGCTCGTTGGCAACGATCACGTCGGCGGCCTCGGGCAGCCGGTCCGTCGAGGCCACACCGTCGGGGTGGAGCTCGCGCTGCGCGGCGGTGCGCTCGACGCAGACGAGCCGGAGCGCACCCGCGCACGCCGGCGCGGCGGCCAGGATCGCCCGGGCCAGGGTCCCGGGACCGGCGCCGGCGTCGACCACGACCCACTCGTCGGGTCGGCCGGCGTCGTCCCACCAGCGGTCGAGGGCTCGGGCGAGCACGGCACCGAACAGCGGGCCGACCTCGGGGCTGGTGACGAAGGACGCACCGCGCCGGCCGGCCCGGCCGCCGTGCTCGTAGAAGCCATCGGGCCCGTAGAGCGCCCGCTCGACGAAGGCGTAGACGGACTCCATCAGGCAGGCGCGATCGACTCAGGCACGGATCGGTACCGGTAGCGAAGCGCCAGCGGAGCGACCGAGTTGGTGCAAGTGGCCTCCGTGGGAACGTGGGGCTCCCCGCAGCGACGAAGGAGCGAGGAAGCCCCAGAAGTACAGTGAGGAAGCCCGGATCAGAAGGCCAGGAACGTGGCCTGGTCGCCGAGGCGGGTGGCCAGGTTCGACACGCCGAAGGCCATGGTGGCCACGACGGTGAGGGCCAGGGCCGCGCCGATGGAGAACGGCACCACGACCGGGCTGCGGTCGCCGTCGGGGACCGGCTTCATCCACATCTCGCGGGCCACGTTCGCGTAGTAGTACAGCGCGATCACCGAGTTGACGGCGACGATGGCACCCATCACGTAGCCGGATGCGGTGTTGGCATCGGCCAGGGCCCGGAAGACCACGAACTTGGCCAGCCAGCCGCCCAGCGGCGGGATGCCGGCGAGGCTGAACAGGAACAGCGACAGGATCACGGTGAGGCCAGGGGCGTACTCGAACAGGCCGCCGAAGGACGTGATCTCGGCCGAGCGGGTCTTGCGGGCGATGCCGATGACGGCGGCGAAGGCGCCGAGGTTCATGGCGGCGTAGATCACCAGGTAGGTGATGACGGCCTGCAGGGACAGCTCCGACGCGACCGACAGCGGGGCGAGGATGAAGCCGGCCTGGGCGACACCGGAGTACGCCAGCAGCCGGACCACGTTGGTCTGGCGCAGCGCGATCAGGTTGCCGATGGTCATGGTGGCCGCAGCCAGCACCCACATCAGGGGCTGGATGACGTCGTCGCGCCCGGGGAAGGCGAGGTAGATCACCTGGAGCAGGGCCACGAAGCCGGCGGCCTTGGACGCCACCGCGAGGAACGCGGTGATCGGTGTGGGCGCGCCCTCGTACACGTCGGGCGCCCAGGTGTGGAACGGCACCGCCGACACCTTGAAGGCGAAGCCGACGACGACGAAGACGATGGCGAGGGTGATCAGCGCCGTCTCGCCGGCACCGCCGGCGATGGCCTGGCCGATCTCGGTGAGGCGGGTGTCGCCGGCGACGCCGAAGAGCAGCGACATGCCGTAGAGCAGCACCGCCGAGGCGAACACGCCCATCAGGTAGTACTTCACGCCGGCCTCGTTGCCGATCAGGTCCCGCTTGCGCCAGCCGGCGAGCATGTAGGCCGGGATCGAGAGCAGCTCGAGGGCGATGAACACCGTGATGAGGTCGCGCGCGCTGGCCATCAGCGTCATGCCGATCAGCGAGGACAGCAGCAAGATGTAGTACTCACCCTCGGCGTAGTCGCCCTCGGCGATGTAGTTCGTCGACATGAGGATCACGACGTAGCCCGACACCAGGAACAGTGCCTTGAGGACCAGCGAGAAGTTGTCGACCACGTAGGCGCCGTCGAACAGGAACCGGTCGGCGCCATCGGTGGCCAGCGTGATCACCGGGATCAGGGCGCCGAGCACGCCGAGGCCGGCGATGGAGGACAGGAACGGGTTGTTCCCATCCGGCTTGATCACGTCGACGACCAGCACCGCCACGAGCGCGCCCACGAGCGCGAGCTCGGGACCGAACGCGTGGAAGTCGATGTTGGGGGCGACGAAGTCGCTGACCTGGGCGAGCACGGCGAGCACCGGATCAGTTCCCGGTCGCCGCGGCGATCTGGCTGGCCACGTTCACGATGGAGCCATCGGAGACCTTGAACAGCAGGTTCGGGTAGACGCCGAGGATGAGGATGAGGGCGAGCAGCGGCGTCCAGGCGATCCACTCCGGCCCGTTGACGTCGTGGATGTTGGGGTCGTCGACGAACTCGTCCTTGACCGTGCCGAACGCGGTGCGCTGGTAGAGCCAGAGCAGGTAGCCGGCGGCGAGCACGGTGCCGATCGCGGCCACGACCATGTAGCCGCGGAACAGCTCCACGGGCAGGCCCTCGGCGGGCTGGTAGGCGGCGAGGATGGCGGGGAACTCGCCCCAGAACCCGGCGAGGCCGGGCAGGCCGAGGCTGGCCATGGTGCAGAAGCCGAGGATCCAGCCGAGGCGGGGCGCCGAGACCAGCAGGCCGCCGAGGCGCTTGATCTCGAGGGTGTGGTAGCGCTCCTTCACCGAACCGGCGATGAAGAAGAGCATGCCGGTGATGAGGCCGTGGGCGACCATGCCGAAGACCGCGGCGTTGAGGCCGAAGTCGGTGAGGGTGGAGATGCCGAGCATCGTGTAGCCCATGTGGGCGACCGAGGAGAACGCGATCAGTCGCTTCATGTCGGTCTGGGCCAAGCAGCCGAGGGCGCCGTAGATGATGCCGATGACGGCGAGCCCGCCGATCCACGGGGCCCAGGACTGGGCGGCCTCGGGCAGGATCGGCAGGGCGACGCGGATGAACCCGTAGGTGCCGAGCTTCAGCAGCACGGCGGCCAGGATCACCGAGCCCTGCGTGGGGGCCTGGGTGTGGGCGTCGGGCAGCCAGGTGTGGAACGGGAACATGGGCACCTTGATGGCGAAGCCCATGAACATGCCGCCGAACACGATCAGCTGCGTGGTGCGGGCGATGTCCATGCCCTGGACCCGCTCGGCCAGCTCGACCATCGAGAACGTCTCGCCGCCGGTCAGGAAGAACAGCGCGAGGAAGCTCAGCAGCATCAGCGCCGAGCCGAACAGCGTGTAGAGGAAGAACTTGATCGAGGCGTACTGCCGCTCGGGCCCGCCCCACACCCCGATCATGAAGTACATCGGCAGCAGGACGACCTCGAAGAAGACGAAGAAGAGGATCAGGTCCTGGGCGACGAAGGTGCCGAGCATGCCGGTGTGCAGCACGAGGATGAGGGACAGGAACGCCTTGGGGTTGTGCGGCTCTGGGAAGTGGTTCCACGAGTAGGCGATGACCAGCGGCGTGATGAGCAGGGTCAGCGCGATGAGCGGCACGGACAGGCCGTCGATGCCGAGGATGAACCGCGAGTTGATGACGTTGATCCACTCGTTGTCACGCAGGAACTGCAGCGACCCCGTGTCGTCGTAGTCGAAGTCGGCGAGCACTGCGATGCCGATCGCCGCGGTGACCAGGGAGGTCAGCAGGGCCAGCACCTTGTGGGTGTCGTCGGCGTCCTTGGGGAACAGCATCATGATGGCGACGCCGGCGAGCGGCGCGAACACCATCGCGGTGAGTCCCCAGTCCTGGATGAAATCCATGTCGGTACGTCTCTCTGGTCTCTGCTGGGCTGGAAGAAGGGGCTAGATGACGACGATGAAGATGCCGGCGAGGACAACGGTGGCGGCGAAGAGGATCGCGCCGTACTGCTGGACCTTGCCGGTCTGCATGATCCGGAAGACCTGGCCGCCACCCTCGGCGGCGTAGCCGGAGCCGTTGACGGCACCGTCCACGACCTTCTGGTCGATCGTCTCGTAGACGAAGCGTCCACCGACGACGGCACCCTTGCCGACGCCGTCGACGACGCCGTCGAGGATGTGCTTGTTGAACCAGTTGGTGGCCCGGGCCACGGGGCCCTTCACGCCACCGGCGATGATCCCGGTGTACAGGTGGTCGAAGTAGTACTTGTTCACCAGGATCCGGTGGCCCACGCCCGCGAGGCGGTTGCGCTGCGTGATGCCGTGGGGGCCGAGGCCCTTGAAGTACCAGGCGTAGGCGAGGCCGATGCCGAGCAGGCCGAGCAGGGTCGAGCTGAGGGCGATGACGATGTCGAACTTCGGGTGGGCGAAGACCGCACCGGTGGGGCCGGCCTCGGTGAGCGACGGGAAGTAGCCGCCGCGGGGCTCGAAGAGGTGCTCGAACACGAGGGCGAAGTCCTCGGGCCACCACGACAGGGCGCCGGAGTTCGGGATGTTGGCGAACCCGGCCACGATGGCGAGGCCGGCGAGGATGTAGAGGGGCACCAGGATGCGGGGCCCGGACTCGTGCGGCAGGCCGTGGTCGCCGGCGTGGGGGTCGTGGGCGGCCTCGAGGTCGTCGCCGTGGCCGGAGTCGGCGGCGAGGTGGTCCTCCTCGACCGGGTGGTCCTCGGTGCCGTGGCTGACCTCGCCGTGGTGGGCGCCGCGGAACTCCCCGAAGAAGGTGAGGTAGATGCAGCGGGTCATGTAGGCGGCGGTCATGAGGGCACCGATGGAGCCGACCACGAGGAACGCCGTGTAGGAGCCGTCGCCGCCGAGCTGGCTGGCGCCGGCGAGGATCTCGTCCTTGGACCAGAAGCCGGCGAAGGGGAAGATGCCGATGAGGGCCGCGGTGCAGATGACGAAGGTCCAGAACGTCTTGGGCATGAACTGCTTCATGCCGCCCATGTCCTTCTTCATGTCGAAGCTGTGCACGGCGTGGGCGACCGAACCCGAGCCGAGGAACAGGCCGGCCTTGAAGAACGCGTGGGTGAAGAGGTGGAACAGGGCCGCGGTCCAGGCGCCGACGCCGAGGGCCATGACCATGTAGCCGAGCTGGGACACCGTGGAGTACGCCAGCACCTTCTTGATGTCGGACTGGACGAAGGCGAGCCCGGCACCGCCGAGGACGGTGAGGCCGCCGACGACGGCGAGGGCGTTGATGCTCGAGCCGCCGATGACCAGGCCGTTCCAGAACACGCCGTACATGCGGGCGACCATGTACACGCCGGCCACGACCATGGTGGCGGCGTGGATGAGCGCGGACACCGGGGTGGGGCCGGCCATGGCGTCGGGCAGCCAGGTGTGGAGGATGAACTGGCCCGACTTCGACATGACCGCGGCGAGCAGGCACAGGCTGGCCACGAGCAGCGCGGTGTGGGTGATGTCGCCGGTGTTGGCGAGGGTGTTGATCTCGATGATGTCGAAGGTCTGCCCGGCGGCGAAGAACAGGATGATCATGCCGACGAGCAGGCCGACGTCGCCGACGCGGTTGGTGAGGAAGGCCTTCAGGGCGGCGTCGGAGTTGGGCTTCTCCTCCCACCAGTGGCCGATGAGGGCGAAGGAGCACACGCCGACCAGCTCCCACAGCGTGATGAGCTGCAGGGTGTTCTGGGACATGACGAAGCCGAGCATCGCCGCCGAGAACAGGGACAGGAACGCGAAGTAGTGGGTGTAGCGGCGGTCGCCGGCGACGTAGTCGGTGGAGAAGACGTGCACCAGCAGCGAGATCAGGGTGACGACGAAGAGCATCATCACGGCCATGCCGTCGAGGAGCATGCCGACCTCGAACTCGACGGTGCCGTTGGTCCACCAGGTGACGGACTTGGTGACCGGCTCGATCGTGTACTCGGCGTGGCCCTCGCCACCGCCCTCGCCCTCCTCGGCGACGGCTGCGACCGTCGGGGGCCCACGGGCCGAGGCGCTCTCGCCGTCGACCATCGGGCCGGCGCCCTCGGCGGCGGGCACGACCAGCGCGCCCTCGTCACCCGCGGGGAGCTCGGGGTCCTCGGCGCGGGCGGCGTCCTCGTCCTCGGCGGGGTCCTCGGTGTCGTCGCCGTGGCTCTCCTCGCCGTCCTCGGCGTGGGACTCGGCGGCGTGCTCGGAGTCGTGGACGTAGCCGTACCACTGGACGTTCACGCCGACGGCGAACAGGAAGCAGAACCCGATCGACACGATGCCGATCCAGGACGCGTGCTTGCCCAGGCGCTTGCCGATGGCGAGCGTCAGCACGAAGGACGCGGCCATGACCAGCGGTACGACGTACGCGTTCTCGAGGAGGAAGCCAGGCTCGACGGCCCCGGCAGCTTCAGCGGCTCCGAACACGATCAGCCCTTCATCTGCGCGACCTCATCGAGGTCCACGCTCTTTCGGTTGCGGTAGATGACCAGCACCATGGCCAGGCCGACGCCCACCTCGGCGGCGGCGACGGCGATGACGAACAGGGCGAACACCGAGCCGGCGATGGTGCCGTTGTGGGCGCCGAAGGCCACCAGGTTGATGTTCACGGCGTTGAGGATCAGCTCGATCGACATCAGCACGATGACGGCGTTGCGCTTGGCCAGCACCCCGTAGACGCCCGTGGAGAACAGGATCGCCGACAGCAGGAGGAACTGGTTGAGCATGAGGTCGTCCACGATCAGTCCTTCCGCGCCAGCGCGATGGCCCCGACGAGGGCGGCGAGCAGGAGCACCGAGACGGCCTGGAACGGGACGAGGTAGGGGGCGAAGAGCGCGTCGGCCACCTGCTCGGTGTTCCCGGAGATCTGCGTCGACGCGTTGGCCTGGTCGAGGGGCTCGTCCCCGAAGTGGTCGAGCAGCGACGTGGCCAGGAGGACGAACAGGATCACCCCGGTGAAGGCGCCGACGTACCAGTAGTCGTTGGTGAGGTTGACGTCCTCGCCCAGCTTGGCCCGGGTGAGCATCACGCCGAACAGGACCAGCACGACGATGGCGCCGATGTAGATGAGGACCTGCGTGGCGGCCAGGAACTCCGAGGCCAGCAGGACGTACTGGGCGGCGACCCCGGCCAGCACGAGCACGAGGTACATGGCGGCGTGCACCACGTTCTTGACCGTGACCACCCGGATGGCGGAGAACGCCATCACGGCCGCGATCACGTAGAAGAAGATGTTCTGGGCGACCATCAGCGGGGGACCTTCTTGACCTTCTGCTCCGAACCGGCCTCGTAGGGCTCGAAGTCCGGGACGGTCTCCATCCACTCGCCCAGGCGCTCCTTGTCGTGGAGCAGGTCGGCGATGCGGGGCTCGGAGTACTCGAACTCCGGGCTCCAGAACAGGGCGTCGAACGGGCAGACCTCGACGCAGATGCCGCAGTACATGCACAGCGCGTAGTCGATGTCGAAGCGGTCGAGCGCGGAGACGGTGCGGGGCTTGCCGCCCGGGCGCCGCGGCGGCGCCTTCTCCTTGTGGCCCTCGATGTAGATGCACCAGTCCGGGCAGCTGCGCGCGCACAGCATGCAGACCGTGCAGTTCTCCTCCTTGAGGGCGATGACGCCGCGCGCCCGCGTGGGGGGCGGCTCCTTCTCCCTCGGGTACTGCACCGTGACGTTCGGCGACAGCATCTCCTTGAAGGTGACCTTCAGACCGGAGATGACGCCGGGGATCTTGGGCTTGGGCATCAGAACACCACCTTGAGGATGCCGGTGGCCGTGATGTTCACGAGCGCGAGCGGGATGAGGAACTTCCAGGCGAAGCGCTGGAGCTGGTCCTCGCGCAGCCGCGGGTACGTGAACCGGATGAAGAAGATGATCCCGCCGAAGACCATCATCTTGGCCAGCAGGATGATGGGACCCAGGACGTTCATGTAGTTGGCCTCGAGGTCGAGGCCGGGCAGCCACCACCCGCCGAGGAACAAGGTGGCGGCGATGGCGGCGAAGGCGCCGGCGGTGGCGAACTCGCCGATGAAGAACAGCAGGAAGCGCAGGCCCGTGTACTCGACGTGGTAGCCGCCGACGACCTCGGACTCGGCCACCGGCATGTCGAAGGGGGTCTGGGCGAGCTCGGCCTGCATGGCGATCATGAAGATCAGGAGGCCGATGAACTGGGTGAGGATGAAGGGGTTGCCGATGGCGCCCCAGCCGAAGATCTCGCCGGTGGCCTGGGCCACGACGATGCGCTGCAGGTCGAGGGTGCCGGCCTGGATGACCACGCCGATCACCGACAGCACCAGCGGCAGCTCGTAGGCGATGAGCTGGCCGGCGGCGCGCAGGGCACCGAGCAGGGAGTACTTCGAGGCCGAGGCCCAGCCGGCGAGGATGATGCCGATCACCGAGATCGATGACACGGCCATCACGTAGAAGATGCCGGTGCCGAAGAACTGGTTGTCGATGAACACCATGTCGGGTCCGAAGGGGACCACGACGTAGGTGAGCAGCACGGTGGCGACCACGATGTACGGCGCCATCTTGAACAGCGTGCGGTCGGCGGCGTCGGGGACGACGTCTTCCTTCTGCAGCGCCTTGCCCACCTCGGCCAGCAGCTGCATGGAGCCGTACGGGCCGGCCTCCATGGGGCCGAGGCGGTTCTGCATGAAGCTGACCATCTTGAACAGGAACACGTAGACGAACGTGCCCGCGGGCAGCAGCACCGCGGCGAGGACGCCGAGGCTGCGCAGGATCGACTCCTGCCAGTACGCCAGCTCCAGACCCAGCATCATCGTGCGTCACCGCGGGTTGTGAGGCTCTGCCGAACAACTCGGTTAGTGAGCGAAGCGAACGACATCATCGGTCGATGTCTCCCAGGATGAAGTACAGCGAACCGAGGATCGAGATGATGTCGGGCACGTAGACGCCCCGCAGCACCCACGGCACGATCGAGATGTTGTGGAAGCTGGCGGTGCGGATCTTGACCCGGAACGGGCCGAGGTCGCCCTGGGAGACGACGTAGTAGCCCATCTCGCCGAGCGGGTTCTCGGTGGCCACGTAGGCCTCGCCGGCGGGCACCTTGATGATGCGGGGCACCTTGGCCATGATCGGGCCGGCGGGCAGGTCCTCGCAGAGCTGGGTGACGATCTTGCAGGCCTCGCGGGTCTCCTGCAGCCGCACCCAGGTGCGGGCGTAGCAGTCGCCGTCGGTGTGGGTGATCACGTCGAAGTCGGCGTGCTTCCAGGCCATCGGCGAGTCGACGTCGCGGCGAAGGTCCCAGTCGACGCCCGAGGCCCGCAGGTTGGCGCCGGTGAGGCCGTACTGCTGGGCGATCTCGGCCGGGATGATGCCGATGCCGCGTGTGCGCTGCTCGAAGATCTCGTTGCCGAGGAGCAGCTCCTCCATCTGGTCGCAGAAGGCTTCCATCTTCCGCATGATCCGGATGGTCTCGTCGAGCCAGCCCTTCGGGATGTCGTCCTTGAGGCCGCCGATGCGGTTGAAGTTCGGGTGGAAGCGGCCGCCGCTGACCGACTCGGTCTGGTTCAGCACGAACTCGCGGTCGCGCATCGCGTAGAACATCGGCGTCAGGGCACCGATCTGCACGCCCATGTCCCCGAGGAACATGGTGAGGTGGGCGATGCGGCCCATCTCGTGGAAGATCGTGCGCAGGTACTGGGCCCGCAGCGGCGCCTCGACGCCCATGAGCTGCTCGGCCGCGAGGATGAAGGGCACCTCGTTGCAGGACGCGGCCAGCCAGTCGATGCGGTTCACCAGCGTGGTGATCTGCGGGTAGGTCCGCACCTCGACGAGCTTCTCGTAGCCCCGGTGCATGTAGCCCATGATCGGCTCGACCCAGAGGACCTGCTCGCCGTCGAGCTTGGCGACGATGCGCAGGGTGCCGTGGGTGGCCGGGTGCTGCGGGCCGATGTTCAGCGTCATGCCGTCGTCGGTCTCGAGCTCGACGTTGACGCGCGCGTCCGCGGCCTTGGCGGCGACGTAGGCGAGCTGCTCCGATTCGGTGACGGTCATTGGTCGCCCTCCTCCTCGTCGCCGCCTTCGTCGGGCATGGCCTCGACGTCGACGATGCCGGGCCACGGCTTCACGTGCCGGGCCAGCAGCGGGTAGTCCTTGCGCAGCGGGTGCCCCTCGAAGCCGGTGGGCAGGTAGAGGTTGCGCAGGTTGGGGTTGCCCTCGAAGCCGATGCCGTACATCTCGTGCACCTCGCGCTCGTTCCAGTCGGCGCCGGGGTAGATGGCCACGATGGTCCCGATCGCGCCGGGCAGGTGGGGGTCGGCGTCGACGGGCGGGACGTCGACCTTGACGATGATGCCGAGGTCGCGCTCGGCCAGGTTCATCACCCGGGCGAACACCTGGTAGCGGGTGTCGCCGCCGGCGACGCCGGTCTCGAGGGTGCTGGGGTCGACGGCCAGCGCCGCGGCGAGCAGCGCCGGCAGGTCGACGTCGACCGCGGCCTCCTCGTAGCGCCCGTAGGGCGAGGGCAGCCAGTCGATGGCGGAGAGGAACTCGAAGAAGCGGAAGCCGAGGTCGTCGCGCAGGTGGCGCATGGTGGACACCCACGCCGCCGGCGTGACGCGTATCCACAGGTCGCGGCCCGGGAGGATGTGGGAGCCGAGGAGGTCGTCGCCGAGTCGCTCGGCCAGGCCGGCGAGGAGGGCCTCGCGGCGCTCGTCGGTCTCGGTCGCCTCCTGCTCGGGGGCCTCGGGATCAGCTGACGACAATGGGATCACCTCGCCACTTGTCGGCCATGTCCTCGTTCTGGATGCGCTCCTGGAGCAGCACCACGCCCTCGAGCAGCGCCTCGGGCCGGGGCGGGCAGCCGGGCACGTAGACATCGACCGGGATGACCTGGTCGACGCCCTTGGTCACCGAGTAGCTGTCCCAGTACGGCCCGCCGCAGTTGGCGCAGGAGCCCATGGAGATCACGTACTTCGGGTCGGGCATCTGCTCCCACAGGCGCCGCACAGCCGGGACCATCTTGTCGGTGACCGTGCCCGAGACGCAGAGCAGGTCGGACTGGCGCGGCGACGCCGGCAGCGGGATGACGCCGAGACGCATGATGTCGAAGCGCGGGCCGGCCATGGCGGCCGCCATCTCGATGGCGCAGCACGCGAGGCCCCACTGGTACATCCAGAGGGAGTACTTGCGTGACGTGTTGAGCAGCTGCGTGAGCGGCTTCGGGAGCTTGCCGCTCTCGACCAGACCCATGGGGTTCCCTCTCCTAGATCCAGCGCAGGACACCCTTGCGCCACGCGTGCACGAGGCCAAGGGTGAGGATGAAGATGAAGATCAGCATCAGGACGAGGCCGTAGACGCCGTACTCCTCGACGCGGGTGGCCCACGGGAAGATGAAGACCGCCTCCACGTCGAAGATCACGAACATCAGGGCGAAGATGTAGTACCGGATCTGGCTCTGCGACCACGTGTCGCCGACCGGATCCACGCCGGACTCGTAGTTCTTGTACTTGCCTTCCTGGCGACGGGTCGGGCGGATCAGCGAGCCGAGGCCGAGGACGCCCGCCAGGAGCGCGACCGCAACGCCACCGAAGATGGCAACCGTCAGGTAATTACGGAGGAACTCCGACACGGAGGGGCACCCTACTGACCGGTGCAGAAGTGGGCCAAGATCGCCCAACCGGGCCCCAGACCCCCCATCGGGGCCTGAATTCGGGGCCCTCCGGACGGTCGAGGACCGGTCTCAGTACACCCAGACCGGCGTCCCGACGGGCATCAGGCCCTCCGCCCAGAGCAGGTCCATCACCCGGTCGTGGACCCGCGCGCAGCCGTGGGAGGCAGGGTGGCCGGGGATGCTCGGCGAGCCGTGCACGGCGATGCCGGCGTTGAAGTACTTGGGCCGGTACAGGTCGCCGAGCGGGGCCTCGCGCACGCCGTCGATCTCCCGCTGGACGGTGAAGCGGCCCGGGGGCGTGCGCCAGCCGGTGGTGCCGGTGGAGGTGTTGAACGCGAGGGTGCGCCCACCGCGCACGACGATGAGGAGCTGGCGCTCGAGGTCGAGCTCGACGTGGTCACCGCCCTCTCGGGCCGCCACCGGGCCGGCCGTGTCGAGGGCGGCCATGGTCGCCGGTCCGGCGATGCCGTCGCGGGACAGGCCGGCGTGCTTCTGGAAGGCCATGACCGCCTGCTGGGTCACCGACCCGTAGTCGCCGTCGACGACCGGCACCCAGAACCCCAGGGCGAGGAGGCGCTCCTGCAGGGCGGCCACCTCCGGCCCCTCGTCGCCGCTGCGGTACGTGGGCGGTGCGGGCACCGTGGCCGGCGGCGACGTGGTCGTGGTCGTGGTCGGTGCCGTGGTGGTCGGTGCCGTGGTGGCCGGTGCCGTCGTGGTCGGCGCGACGGTGGTCGTGGTGGTGGGCGCCTCGGTGGTCGGGGGAGCCGTGACCGGGACCGTGGTGGTGGGGGCACCACCGTCGACCGCGGTGGCCTCGGTGTCGGCGACGTCGAGGGAGCGCAGGGCGTGGTAGCCGCTGAAGCCGAGGGCCACGCCGATGGCGAGGAGCAGCGCGGCGCGGGCACCCGGGCGGCGGTGGGGGGATCGTGGTTTCGCCATCACCGATGAGACGCTCCAGCCCCGCCCGCCGTTCGCCGGAAATCTATGACATCGGTCACGCAACCGCGCTGGCGGAGCCGGGATCGGCTCACCGCAGCGCGAGCCAGATGGCGACGACGACGCCGAACACGACGATGGTGGTGCGCAGGACGTCGGGCGACAGGCGTCGGGCCAGGCGGCCGCCGACGTAGCCGCCGAGCAGGCTCGCCGGGGCGACGATGGCCACCGCACCCCAGTCGACCGGGCCGAACAGGGCGAACGCGACCAGTGCCACGGTGTTGACCAGCAGGGAGACGGCAGCCTTGAGCCCGTTGAGCCGCTGGAGGTGGTCGGCGACGAAGATGCCGAGCACGGCGAGCAGGATCACGCCCAGGCCGCCACCGAAGTAGGCGCCGTACACGGCGGCCAGGAAGATGGCCACGTGGAGCTGCGCGGTCTGGCCCTGGCCGCCGGCCTCGGTGCGGGCCAGCACCGCCTTGGCGATGCGGGGCTGGAGGGCGAGCAGCACCGAGCCGGCGAGCACCAGGAACGGGACCACCGCGTCGAAGACGGCGTCGGGGGCGACGAGCAGGATCGCGGAGCCGGCTCCGGCGCCGAGCACGGAGGTGACGGCGAGCCCCCGGAGGCGGGCGCCCTGGGTGCGCAGCTCGCTGCGGTAGGCCGCGGCGCTGCCCAGGTAGCCGGGCCACACCGCCGTGGTGTTGGTGACGTTGGCGTCGAGGGTCGGCAGCCCGGCGGCGACGAGGGCCGGGAACGAGATGAGGGACCCGCCGCCGGCGACCGCGTTGACGCCGCCGGCGAGGAACCCGGCGACGGCGATCAGCACGGCCTCGGCGATGGTCACCGGGACCGGTCCTCGGCGCGGCGGGCGAGCCGGTCCTGTTCGGCGTCCAGCACGGTGTTGGTCATGCCCCCGAGGTGGGCCTCCGCGAAGGCGACGAGGTCGTCGAGGCGCTTGGGCGGGAACACGAGGGTGACCGTCTGGCCCTCGTAGGTGAACCAGGCCTGCCATTGGCCGGTGGTGTCGGTGCGGTGCAGCGTGACGGTGGTGCGCGGCGCCGGCCACGTCACGGGCGCGTCGAGCGTGGAGCGCCGTCGGGCCAGGCGGCCCGTGCGGGGCGAGATGGTGACGAGCACGTCGTCGACCTCGACGACGTCGCCGGCCGACTGGATGGATGCCACGGCCGGCGGCGGGTCAGAAGCCGACGAGGACCGCGGTGGCGTCGCCGGCGGGGCCGGTGAGCACGTGCGGGAAGATGCCCACACCGAGGGTCACGACCACGCAGATGACCAGCGCGATGGCGGCGCCGACCGGCACCGGCAGCGTGCGCCGCTCGGGGATGTCGGCGTCGTCGACGTCGCCGAGGAACATCGACACCGTGATCCGCAGGTACAGGAAGGCGGCGATGACGGCGGTGAGCATCGCCACCGCGGCCAGCGGGTACGAGCCGGCGTCCACCGCAGCGGCGATGGCGTAGAACTTCGCGAAGAAGCCGCTGGTGAAGGGCACGCCCGCCTGGCTGAACAGCAGCAGGGCGAACACGAGGGCCAGCGCTGGTCGGGCCTTGGCCAGGCCCCGGTAGTCGTCGAGGGAGTGGCGGTCGTCGCCGGTGCGTCCGACGATGGTGATGATGGCGAAGCTGCCGCCGACGAGGAACGTGTAGCTGGCCAGGTAGAACATCGACGCCTGCACGCCCCGCTCGGTCGCGGCCTGGACGGCGACGAGGACGAAGCCGGCGTGGTTGATCGAGGAGTACGCCAGCATCCGCTTCACGTCGGTCTGGACGACGGCCATCAGGGCACCGACGAGCAGGGTGAGGATGGCCACGGCGTAGATCACCGGCTGCCAGTCGACCCGGTAGGTCTGGAACCCGAGGTAGAGCACCCGGATGAGGCCGGCGAACCCGGCTGCCTTCACGCCGGAGGCCATGTAGGCCACCACCGGCGAGGGGGCGCCCTGGTACACGTCCGGGGTCCAGGCGTGGAAGGGGGCGGCGGCCACCTTGAACAGCAGGCCGACGAGCAGCATGGCCATGCCGGCGAGCAGCAGGCCGTTGTCGAACAGGGCGACCTGGGTGAGGTAGCTGAGGATCTCGACCAGGTTGGTGCTGCCGGTGGCGCCGTAGGTGAGGGCGATGCCGTAGAGCAGGAACGCCGAGGCGAACGAGCCGAGCACGAAGTACTTGATGCCGGCCTCCTGGGAGGTGACCCGGCGCAGGTGCATGGCGGCGAGGGTGTAGACGGCGAGCGAGAGGATCTCCAGGCCGAGGAACAGCACGATGAGGTCGTTGGCCGCGGCCATCACGACGCCGCCGGATGCGGAGAGCAGGAGCAGCACGTAGAGCTCGGGGCCGTCGAGGCCCTCTCGCTTCAGGTAGCCGTCGGCCAGCAGGGCGGCGACGACCACCGACGAGCAGATCACCACGGTCATGAACACCGAGAAGCCGTCGACGCCGATCGCGCCGGCGAGGGCGGTGAACGGGCCCCGCTCGGGGTCCTGGATGCGGTCCCAGATCGGCCACGTGCACACAGCGGCGCCGATGGCGGCCACCGAGGTGGCGAGGGGGTAGAAGCCGCCGAACAGGGGCCGGCGGGTGATCGCCGTGAGCGTCATCAGGCCGAGCGCGGCGCCGACGAGCACGAGCAGCGGGACGATCGTGAACCACTCGATCTCGGGCGTCGGGATCGGGTCGAAGGCCTCGTCGGCCGCCTGGAGCGGCGCGGTCAGGTTCGCGAGCAGCGCGTGCATGGTCACTCGCCCTCCCCGTGGTCGTCAGCGGTCGTCCCCGAGAACCCGGAGGTGGCGGCGGCGGGCTCCTCGAAGTCCGTCGCACCCTCGATGTGGCTCACGAGCGCGGCCACGGAGGGCTCGATGCGCTCGAGGACCGGCTTGGGGTACACGCCGAGGAACACGATGAGGACGAGCAGCGGCGCCATGTAGGCGAGCTCGCCGATGCGCATGTCCGGCGTGGCCAGGTCCTCCTCGGTTGGCTCGCCGTGGAACACGCGCTGGTAGGCCCACAGCAGGTAGAGCGCGGCGAGGATCACGCCGGCGGCGGCCACCACGGCCCACCACTTGAGGGTGAGGTAGGCGCCGGCCAGCACCAGGAACTCGCCGACGAAGCCGTTGAGCCCGGGCAGGCCGATGGAGGACAGCATCACGAGCGTGAACACGCCGGCCAGCACGGGCGTGGCCTTCTGGAGGCCGGACATGGCGGCGATGTCGTAGGTGTGGCGGCGCTCGTAGAGCATGCCGAGCAGGAGGAACAGCGCGCCGGTGGAGATGCCGTGGTTCACCATCTGCAGCACGCCGCCGCCGATGCCCTGGGTGGTCATGGCGAAGGTGCCGAGGGCGATGAAGCCGAGGTGGGCCACCGAGGAGTAGGCGACGAGGCGCTTGATGTCCTTCTGCATGGTGGCCACGACGGCGCCGTAGATGATGCCGATGACGCCGAGGGTGGCGATCACCGGGGCGAAGAACAGCGACGCGTCGGGGAACAGGTACAGGCCGAAGCGCACGAAGCCGTAGGTGCCGAGCTTCAGCATGACGCCGGCCAGGATCACCGAGCCGGCCGTGGGGGCCTGGGTGTGGGCGTCGGGCAGCCAGGTGTGCAGCGGGAACAGGGGCACCTTGACCGCGAAGGCCAGGGCGAAGGCGAGGAAGATCCACTTCGCCGCCTCCCAGTCCAGCGGGTTCCAGGAGTCCCGGGCCTCCATCTCACCCGCGTCGATCGCGGCCTGGTCGGCGGCGAGGGCCTCGGCGCGCCCCTCGGCGATCTCCACGAGGTCGAAGGTCAGCTGGTCGGCGCCCTCGACGGACGCGGTGAGCTCGTCGAGGCGGTCGTACTCCTCCTGGGGGACGTCGACGCCGGAGACCTCGCGCACGTCGATGCTCTCCTGCAGCCCGGCCAGCTCCTCGCTGGCCACCTCGCTGCGCTCGAGGGCCGCATCGCGGTCGAGGAAGGCGAGGCTGACGATGCCGACGAGCATCAGGGCCGAGCCGAACATCGTGAATAGGAAGAACTTGAGGGCGGCGTAGACCCGCTGGCCGTAGCCCCACCCACCGATGAGGAAGTACATCGGCACGAGCACGATCTCGAAGAAGATGAAGAACAGGAACAGGTCCAGGGCGCTGAAGGCACCGATGCAGCCGGCCTGCAGCATGAGCAGCCAGGCGTAGTACGCCTTCGGGTCGTGCTTGGGCGTCACCGCCACGAAGGTGAGCGGGAACAGCACGCCGGTGAGCACGACGAGGAAGAGGGAGATCCCGTCGACCCCGAGGTTCCAGCCGATGCCGAACTCCTCGATCCAGGTGTGGGAGGTGGCGAACTGGAAGCCGGCATCGCTGCGGTCGAACGCCCCGAGCATCCACAGGGTGAACGCACCGGTGGTGGCCGAGAACAGCACGGCGAGGGGCCGGATGACCTCTCGCCGGGTGGCGGGCACGAGGGCGATCAGCAGCGCACCGGCGAGGGGGACGAGGATCGCCGCGGTGAGCAGCGGGAAGGCGAGGTTGGCGGCGAGCATCAGAGCGTGACCTGCGCGAGGAAGTAGGCGAGCAGGAGGACCGCGCCGCCGGCGATGCCGAGCGCGTAGTTGCGGACGAAGCCGGACTGCAGGCCGCGCAGGCCGCCGCCGGAGCGTCGCACCAGGGCGCCGACGCCGTTGACCGCACCGTCCACGACCGTGCGGTCGAAGTTCGAGGCGGCCTCGAACCCGGCGCGGCCGGGTCCGCCCATGAACGAGGTGATGGCCCGGTCGTAGCGCCAGCCTTCCTCGAGGATGGCGGGCTCGATCGGGTCGCGCATGCGGCGCAGGTAGATGGCGTAGGCGATGGCGATGCCGGTGAGACCAGCGAGGACGGCCACGACGGCGAGGCCGACCTTGGTGCCGGTGGCCACGTCGATGTGGGCCTCGTTGTCGCCGAGCACCGGGTGGAGCCAGTCGGCGAGGAAGTGGAGGTCGGAGGTGAAGGGCAGCTGGATGGCGCCGCCGACGATGGCCAGGCCGGCCAGCGCGACGAGCGGGAGCGTCATGGTCCAGGGCGACTCGTGCGGCGCGGCGTGCAGGACGTGGACGTCGTCGTGCTGGGGGGCGCCGGCGGTGTCGGGATGCTCCAGGGCCTCGGCTTCGGCGCCCTCGGTGTCGAGGGCGGTGTCGGCGTCGCCCTCGTCCGCGGCTGCGACCTCGGTGTGGGCATCGTGGTCGGCGTCGACGGTGAAGCGCTCGTCGCCGAAGAAGACGAGGAAGACCTGGCGGCTCATGTAGAAGGCGGTGAGCAGCGCGGTGACCAGGCCGACGACCCACAGCGCCGGGTTCTCGGCCCAGGCGTAGAGCAGGATCTCGTCCTTGGAGAAGAAGCCCGAGAACGGCGGCACGCCGGCGATGGCGAGCCAGCCGACGATGAAGGTGGCGGCGGTGATCGGCATGTACTTGCGCAGGCCGCCCATGCGGGTCATGTCCTGCTCCTCGTGCATCCCGTGGATGACCGAGCCGGAGCCGAGGAACAGCAGGGCCTTGAAGAAGGCGTGCGTGATCATGTGGAACACGGCTGGCACGTAGGCGCCGACACCGACGGCGAGGAACATGTAGCCGAGCTGGGAGACGGTGGAGTATGCCAGCACCTTCTTGATGTCCTTCTGGGACACGGCGATGGTGGCGGCGAACAGCGCGGTGCCGGCACCGACCCACGCGATGGTGGGCTGGATCCAGGTGTCGGCCTCGGCGATGATCGGGTTCACCCGGGTGAGCAGGTAGACGCCCGAGGTGACCATGGTGGCGGCGTGGATGAGGGCGGACACCGGCGTCGGGCCGGCCATGGCGTCGGGCAGCCACACGTAGAGCGGGAACTGGGCCGACTTGCCGATGGCGCCGACGAAGAGGCAGGCGGCGATGAGCGTGGCGGTGGTGCCCGAGAGGCTGCCGGCACCGGAGAGGATCTCGTCGTAGCTGATCGAGCCGAGGGCCGCGAGGCAGGCGAAGATCGCCACCATGAAGCCCCAGTCACCGATGCGGTTGGTGACGAAGGCCTTCTTGCCGGCCGATGCCTTCTCCGGGTCGGTGAACCAGAAGCTGATGAGGAAGTACGAGCAGGCGCCCACGCCCTCCCAGCCGAGGAAGGTGAGGAGCAGGTTGTCGCCGAGCACGAGCATGAGCATCGAGAAGGCGAACAGGTTCAGGTACAGGAAGAACTTCGAGAAGTTCACGTCGCCGTGCATGTAGCCCACCGAGTACAGGTGGATGAGCGTGCCCACGCCGGTGATGAACAGGCACATGGCGACCGACAACGGATCGACGTAGAAGCCGAAGTCGATGTCCCAGCCGCCGATGGGCATCCACTCGAAGAGCGTCTGGCCGAAGACCCGTTCCTCCTCGGGGCGGTCGAGGAGGCCGACGAACACGGCCACGGTGGCGCCGAAGGAGCCGGCCATCATGGCCGTGGCCAGCCAGCCGGCACCGGGCTCGCCGAGGAGGCGGCCGCCGAGGACCAGCAGCAGGAACCCGGCCAGTGGCAGGGCAGGGATGAGCCAGACGAGGTCGAGGAGCTCCATGCTTGTCGCCTATCCCTTGAGGAGAGCCAGGTCGTCGGCGGTCGCGTCGGGGCGCCGTCGCATGATGGCCACGATGATCCCGAGGCCGACCACGACCTCGGCGGCCGCGACCACGAGCACGAACACGACGACCGCCTGGCCGCCGATGTCGTCGAGCATGCGCGAGAACGTGACGAAGGTGAGCGTGACGGCGTTGAGCATGAGCTCGACGCACATGAACATCACGAGCGGGTTGCGCCGCACGAGCAGGCCGGTGGCGCCGATGGCGAACAGCGCCGAGGCCAGGACCAGGTACCAGGAGGGCTCCACGCCCGCAGCGAGCAGCATCAGGCGGTGCCCTCCTCGGAGGTGGCGTCGGCGCTGGCGGCGTCGGCGTCGGTCGACGTCGGGCGGGCGGGCAGGTCGACGATCATGTCGGCTGCCTTGGGGCTCTTCTTGGCCAGCATCACGGCACCAACCACGGCGATGGCCAGCAGGATCGAGGTGATCTCGAGGGCGAAGATGTAGCGGGTGAACAGCACCCGGCCGATGCCCTCGACGTCGGGCACCGCCGAGTCGGACACCGAGCCGAGGTTGGCGATGGCGCCGGTGGCGTCCCAGCCGGTGGTGGCGAGGGCGGCGACGGGCAGGGCGAAGATGGCGACGCCGGCCACGATGGCCGCGGCGCGCTGGCCGACGAGGGGGTCGACCGAGAGGTTCTCGGCCCGGTCCACGCCGAGCAGCATGATCACGAACAGGAACAGCACGACGATGGCGCCGGCGTAGATGATCACCTGCACCGCAGCCAGGAAGTTGGCGTTCTGGGCCACGAAGAGGACCGCCACGCCGAAGAGGGTGCCGACGAGGGACAGCGCCGAGTGCACCGGGTTCTTCGAGAGCACGACCCCGAGCGCGCCGGCGAGGCAGATGGCGGCCGCGACGAAGAAGACGAAGGTCTCCATCAGTGGGTGCCCTCCTCGGTCTGGGTGGCGTCGTCGTGGGCGGCCACGCCTCGAGCCGTGGACGGCTCGAGCGAGACGTCGTCGCCGGCGTCGTGGCCATCCGCGCGCTGGCCGAGCTCGGGCGCACGCTCGCCCCAGCCGAGCTCCCCGGCCCAGGCCACGATGCCCTCGAAGTCGGCGTCGCCGGAGGGGGCGGTGGCTCGCATCCATGCCGAGGTGTGGGGCTGCACGAGGCCGGCGTCGGACCAGTCCTCCCAGGGCAGCTGGCGGGGGTTGCCGTCGTCGTCGACGACCAGCTCGTCCTTGGTGTAGATCGCGTCCTGGCGGTTCGTGAACGAGAACTCGAACAGCTTGCTCTCGGTGATGGCCTCGGTGGGGCAGGCCTCCACGCACAGGTCGCAGTGGATGCAGCGCAGGTAGTTGATCTCGTAGATGAAGCCGTAGCGCTCGCCGGGGCTCACCGGATCGGCGGGGTCGTTGTCGGCGCCGCGCACGTAGATGCAGCGGGCCGGGCACACGCCGGCGCACAGCTCGCACCCGATGCACTTCTCCATCCCGTCCTCGTACTTGTTGAGGACGTGGCGGCCGTGCAGCCGGATGGGCTTGGCCCGCTTGCCGCCCTCGTCCTTCACGTAGGGCGAGGTGACGTTCTCACCGGACTGGCTGCCCTTGGCGAAGGTCTTCTTGATCGTGACGAGGAAGCCGTCGAGGTATCCCATCAGGCGTCCACCTCCCCCAGCTCGCGCCGCTGGCGCGAGACCTCGGATGCTCGGCTCAGCAGGAAGAACGTGGCGCCGCCCACGACGAAGAACCCGATGCCGATGACGACGGCGTAGTTCCAGCCCTCGTCCCGCCCGACGTTGAGGGCGGCGAGCAGCAGGAGCCAGCCGAGCTGGAGCGGGATCAGGACCTTCCAGCCCAGGTCCATGAGCTGGTCGTAGCGGAAGCGGGGCAGCGTGCCGCGGATGAGCACGAAGATGTACAGGAAGACGAAGACCTTCGCCACCAGCCAGAAGACGCCCGACACCGGTTCGAGGAACCCGGGCAGCAGCGGGCCGGCGGGACCGCCGAACCACAGGGTGACGATGACGGCCGACATGGTGACCGGGTGCATGAACTCGGCCACGAAGAACATGCCGAAGCGGATCGAGGAGTACTCGGTGTGGAAGCCGCCGACCAGCTCCTGCTCGGCCTCGACCAGGTCGAAGGGGGGCCGGTTGGTCTCGGCCAGGGCGGCGATGAAGAAGATGGCGAAGGGGACGATGCCGGTGAGGATGACGTTCCAGTTGGGCACGAAGCCGGCGAAGCCCTCGCCGGCCTGCACCGACACCATCGTGCGGGTGGAGAGGCTGCCCGTGGTCATGATCAAGGTGGCGATCGACAGGCCCATGGCGGCCTCGTAGGACACCATCTGGGCGGTGGCGCGCACCGAGCCGAGCAGCGGGTACTTCGAACCGGAGGACCAGCCGGCGAGCATCACGCCGTAGACGCCGATGGAGGACACGGCCAGGATCCAGAGCACGCCGATGGGCGGGTCGGCCAGCTGGGCGAAGGTCTCGTGGCCGGCGATGGTGACGATGCCGGGGTCACCCTCGCTGAACGTGCCGCCGAGGGGGACCACGGCGAAGACGAGGAACGCGGGGATGACCGACAGGAACGGGGCCAGCGCGAACACGAAGCGCCGGGAGCGGTTCGGGATCAGGTCTTCCTTGACGATCAGCTTCAGCCCGTCGGCCAGGGTCTGCAGGAGGCCGAAGGGGCCAGCCCGGTTGGGACCGACGCGGTTCTGCATGTCGGCGATGACCTTGCGCTCGAACCAGACCATGAACAGGACCGAGAGCAGCAGGATCAGGAAGGTGACGAGCACCTTGCCCAGGGTGATCAGGACCTCGGCGAGGCCGACCCCGTCGAGGTAGAGCGGGTCCAGTGCGTAGATGGCCCCGATCACCGGGCGACCTCCACGCGGACATCGGTGACCACGGCGGAGGCATCGATGAGCTCAGCGGCCTGGCCCCCGGGCTGGAGGAACGCGAGCAGCGCTGCGCCCTTGGGCACGGTGCCCGACGGGCGGACCGGCACGGTGACCGAGCCCCGACCGCCCTCGCGGTTGGACACGGTGACCTGGCCGTCGGCCTCGACGCCGAGGCGGTCGAAGTCGTGGGGGTGCAGGTGCAGCACGGCGCCGGGCGCCAGCTTCGCCAGCGAGCGCGATGCCTGGGTGGTGGTGCCGAGGTCGTAGAGCTTGCGCGTGGTGAGCAGGCGCAGTGAGTAGGTGTCCGGCGACGGGACGGCGACCGCGGTGGCCGAGAACCGCACGGGTGCGGGCAGGCCCGGTCCGGCCGGCTCGCCCTCGTCGTCGGCGACCGGCTCGACGCCGTCGCCCTCGTCGGGCGTGGCGGCGTCGGCGGCTTCGGCGTCGGCCTGGGCCTCGGTCGCTTCGGCCTCCGCCTCGGCCTCGCCGGCCTCGGTGTCGGCGGCTTCGGCCTCGGCGGCCGCTTCCGCGGCCTCGGGATCGACGTCGGCGGTGGGCTCCTCGTCGCCGCCCGAGGTCTGCAGTCCGACCGGGTCCTCGGCGGTGCGGGCGTCGGTGCGGGCGTCGTCTCGGTCCAGCGGTACGAGCACGCCGTCGATGCCGACGCCCTCCGCGGTGAGGCCGTGGTGCGAGGGGGCGACCCGGGCGAGCTCGGCGAAGACGTCGTCGAGGCTCTCGAGGCCGAGGTCGTCGCCGAGGCGGTACGCGAGCTCGGCGGCGATGACCCAGTCGGCGCGGGCGGTGCCGGGGGGCGTCACCTTCTGGGACAGGCGGCTGATGCGGCCCTCGATGTTGGTGGTGGTCCCGTCCGACTCGGCGTAGCCGGCGGCGGGCAGCACGATGTCGGCCTGGCGGACCGAGGGGTTCGGCAGGGTGTCGACGGCCACGACGGTGCGGGCCCCCGCCAGCGCCCGGCGGGCCAGGTCGTGGTCCGGGAAGTCCGACAGCGGATCGGCCCCGAGCAGGACGAGGACGTCGAGCTTGCCGTCGGCCGCAGCGTTCAGGATGCCCTCGGTGTCGAGCCCGCGGTCGCTCGGCACGGTGGACCAGTGGTCGTGGAACCACTCGCGGCCGTCGTCGAGGGAGACGCTGCCGGGGAGCATGCCCGGCGCCAGGCCGGCGGCGAGGGCGCCGTGCACGTTGCCGCGGCGCAGGCCGGACAGGAAGCGGACGTCGTCGAGGCCCTCGGCCAGGCGGCTGGCCGCCGAGGCCACGAGGTCGCCGCGGTCGGCGAGGTTGCCCCGGCCGAGGATGACGGTGACCGGACCGGACCGCACGGCGGTGCCGGCGGCGGCGAGGGCGGCGGCGCCGATGCCGCCGGCATCGGCGGGCGACTCGGCCAGCAGCTGGGCCACGACGTCGGCGACGGCACCGGGGCCGTGCACGAGCGAGTGGGCAGCGAGGCCGGTGACGCCGGTTGCATGGGGCACGACCTCGACGAGGGTGACGCCGTCCTCGACGACCGCGTGGCGGAGGCGCAGGTACAGGACCGGCAGCTCCTCCTTCGGGTCGACGCCGAGGACCACGACCGTGCCGCCCGGGGCGCACGCCTGGTCGATGGTGGCGCGGGGCAGGCCGAGCACGGCCTCGGCCGGCAGGCCGTCGCCGAGCTGGGCGTCGACGTTGTCGGTGCCGATGACGCCCTTGGCCAGCTTGGCCCAGGCGTAGGCGGACTCGTTGGTGAGCTGGGCGCCGCCGATGACCCCGACGCCGGAGGGACCCGAGGAGGCGAGGGCGGCCTCGATCGCACCGGCGGCCCGGCCGAGCGCGTCGGACCACGTGGCGGTGACGTGGCCCTCATCCGCGCGCAGCAGCGGCTCGCCCAGGCGCCCCTCGGCGTGGATGGACTCGAAGTCGAAGCGGCCCTTGTCGCAGAGCCAGCCCCAGTTGACGGCGTCGACGTCGACGCCCTGGTAGCGCAGCACCTGGTTGCGGCTGGACTGGACGGCGACCCGGCAGCCCACCGAGCACGAGGTGCACGTGGACTCGACCTGGTCGAGGTCCCAGGGGCGGGCCTTGAACCGGTAGGCCCGGGAGGTGAGCGCGCCGACCGGGCAGATCTGGACGGTGTTGCCCGAGAAGTACGAGGCGAAGGGCTCGTCGGGGAACGTGTTGACCTGGGTCTGCGCGCCCCGGTCGATGAAGTGGATGAGCGGGTCGCCGGCGACCTCGTCGGCGAAGCGGGTGCAGCGGTCGCACAGGATGCAGCGCTCGCGGTCGAGGTCGACGAGGTCCGAGATCGGGATCGGCTTCTCGAAGTGGACCTTCTCCTCGATGAACCGGGACTCGCCGGGGCCGTGGGAGTACGCCTGGTCCTGCAGGGGGCACTCGCCGCCCTTGTCGCACACCGGGCAGTCGAGGGGGTGGTTGGCGAGCAGGAACTCGAGCACGCCCTCCTGGGCCTTCTTGGCCATGTCCGAGTCGGTGACCACGGTCATGCCCTCGGAGGCGGGGATCATGCACGAGGGCTGCAGCGCCGGGCCGCGCCCGGTATCGATCTCGACCAGGCACATGCGGCACATGCCCACCGGGTTCATGCGGGGGTGCCAGCAGAAGCGCGGGATGTAGGTGCCGGTGCGCTCGGCCGCGGCGATGACGAGCTCGCCATCCTCGGCCTCGACCTCGCGCCCGTCGATCGTGATCTTCACGGAGGTCTTCGATTCAGCGTCAGACATGAGCACCCCCGCCCAGCACGGTCGCCGTCGGGAGCGCCAGCGAGCAGGCGACAGCGTTTCGAGCCTCGAACGGCCCACAGGGGCCGGAGGGCGAGATAGCCGTGGAACTAGACACCGGCCGGGGCTCCTTCGGGCGGCAGGTAGGCCTTGCCGTTGATGGTCACCGAGGTGGGGACGTCGCCGCCGCCGCAGTAGGCCTGGAACTCGGGCTTGAACCGCATGATGGCGCTGGCGATGGGGCTGACCGCGGAGGGCCCGAGCGGGCAGATCGTGGTCTGCTTCGGCGGCCAGGCGATCGACGGCGAGATGTTGTCGCACAGGTCCAGCAGCAGGGCGATGTCCTCGGGCCGGCCCTGCCCGTCGAGCATGCGGCGCAGCACCTTCTCGAGCCAGCTGGTGCCCTCGCGGCACGGCGTGCACTTGCCGCAGGACTCGCGCGCGAAGAACCGCACGACCCGCCACGCGGCCTTCACCGCGTCGGTGGTCTCGTCCATCACGACGATGGCACCGGAGCCGAGCATGGAGCCGGCCGCACCGACGGCGCCGGCCTCGAGGGGCAGGTCGAGGTGCTCCTCGTAGAACCACGGGGCCGAGGCACCACCGGGGATGAACGCCTTCAGCGTGTGGTTGCCCCGGATGCCACCGCAGTGGCCGTAGATGAGGTCGCGGAAGGTGGTGGTGCCGAACTCGACCTCGTGCACGCCGGGCTTCTTCACGTGCCCGGACACGGCGAACATGCGCGTGCCCCGGCTGCTCTCGGCGCCGTACGCGGTGTAGGCCTCGGCGCCGTTGCGGATGATCCAGGGGACGTTGGCCATCGTCTCGACGTTGTTGACGATGGTGGGCTGCATGTAGAGGCCCTTGGCGGCCGGGAAGTACGGCGGCTTCAGGCGGGGCATGCCGCGGTTGCCCTCGAGGGACTCGATGAGCGCGGTCTCCTCGCCGACGATGTAGGCGCCCGCGCCCCAGTGCAGGACGATGTCGCAGGAGAAGCTCGAGCCGAGGATGTCCTTGCCGACCAGGCCGGCGGCGTAGGCCTCGTTCAGGGCGGCGGCGATGCGCTCCTGGGCCAGGGCCATCTCGCCCCGGACGTACAGGAATGCCTGGGCGCACCCGGTGGCGTAGGCGCCGATGAGCACGCCTTCGATCAGCTGGTGGGGGTCGCGCTCCATGAGGAGGCGGTCCTTGTAGGTGCCCGGCTCGGACTCGTCGCCGTTGACCACGAAGTACCGCGGCCACACGCCGGGCGGGCAGAAGCCCCACTTGACGCCGGCGGGGAAGCCGGCGCCGCCGCGGCCGAGGAGCGACGCCTCCTTGATCTCGGCGTGCACGTCCTCGGGGTGCATCTGGAGCGCCTTGCGCAGGGCGGCGTAGCCCTCGGTGGCCTCGTAGCGCTCGATCGTGTGGGCGTCGTCGTACTGGAAGCGTCCCGTGATCATCTGCGGCACGGTGCGGGCGGTGGCCTGGTCGCTCATGCCGGTGCGTCCTCGGGATCGTCCTTCGGGGTCATCCAGACGGGTTGGCCGCACTCGCCGGGCACGGCCGCACCGGCGCGGCGATCGGCGGGGATGGACTGGCGGACGCGGGCGAGCGTGCCGTGCTTGGGGATCTCGTGCGCCCGGCGGCCGGCGCGAAGGTCCTCGAGGAGCTGGTCGGCCTCGTCGGTGCTGATCTTGTGGAAGTAGCGGTAGTTGACCGTGAGGCACGGCGCCTCGGTGCAGGCAGCGATGCACTCGACGTCTTCGAGGGTGAACATGCCGTCCGCGGTGGTGGAGCCGGGACGGATGTCGAGGCGGTCCTCGAGGTGGTGCAGCAGCTCCTCACCGCCCATGAGCATGCAGGCGATGTTGGTGCACACGTTGACGAGGTAGTCCCCCACCGGCTCGCGCTTGAACATCTCGTAGAAGCTGGCGGTGCCGATGACCTCGGCCGGCGTGTGGTCGATGAGCTCCGCGATGTGGACCATCGCGTCCTCGGCCAGGTGGCCGTCCTGCTCCTGGGCCAGGTGCAGGAGGGGGATCAGCGCCGACTTGGGATGCGGGTACCGACCGATGATCTCCTTGGCGAGGATCGTGTTCTCGGCAGTGAACCGGGGCATCGTCGTGAATCCTTGCACAAGCGTCGGAGGACGCCCGAACGTCGGGGGTGGGCCGCGAATCGGGCACGCTACCCCTGGCCCCCGGCTCGGGTCAGATCCGCGGTCGCGGCGCGGGTGGCGGGCTCAGATCAGGTGGCTCGGGCCCGGATGCGGGCACGCGATCGGCGGCGACCAGCGCCTGGTAGCCGCCGCGCAGGTCGGTGACGTCGGGCAGGCCGAGGTCGAGCAGCGTCCCGACGGCCAGCGTCGAGCTGAACCCCTCGTTGCACACGACCACGACCCGGCGGCCCGGCGTCGCCTCGTCGATGCGGTGCGGGCTCGTCGGGTCGAGCCGCCACTCGAGCACGTTGCGGTCGATCACCACCGATCCGAGCAGCGAGCCGTCCCGGCGCCGCTGCGCCACCGGTCGGATGTCGACGACGAGCGCGCCGGCGCCGAGCTCGTCGGCGAGGGCGTCGGCATCGACCTGGCGGTAGCGCCGCCGGATGGTGGCGAGCAGGAGGTCGACCCCCACGGACGAGGCGGGCGGTCCGTGCACGGACCAGACCGTAGCGGTGCCCCAGCTGCCTAGATCAGCGAGTCCAGCCACGCCCGGTGGAGGTCGCCGTAGGCGCCGGCCCCGGTGCGCAGGTCCGCCGGCGTGCCGTCCTCGACGATGCGGCCGTCGTCGACCACCAGGATGCGGTCGGCGATCTCCACGGTCGTGAGGCGGTGGGCGATGATGATCGCGGTCCGGTCGGCCAGCAGGGTGCGCAGCGCCCGCTGGACGAGGCGCTCGCTCGGGATGTCGAGGGAGCTGGTGGCCTCGTCGAGGATGAGCACGGCGGGGTCGGCGAGGAAGGCCCGGGCGAACGCGAGCAGCTGGCGCTGTCCGGCCGACAGGCGGGCCCCCTTGGCCTGGATGTCGGTGTCGTAGCCCTGCGGGAGGGCCCGGATGAAGCCGTCGGCCCCGATCGCCTCGGCTGCGGACTCGATCTCGGCCCGGCTCGCGCCCGGACGCCCGAATGCGATGTTCTCGGCCACGGTGCCGCTGAACAGGAAGCTCTCCTGGGTGACCACGACCACCGCCCGACGCAGGTCGTCCTCGGTGAGGTCCGTGAGGGGCACGCCATCGAGGCAGACGGTGCCCGCCGTCGGGTCCCAGAACCGGGCGGTGAGCCGGGCGATGGTGGACTTGCCCGCGCCCGTCTGGCCCACGACGGCCACCGTCTGCCCGGCCGGCACGACGAGGTCGAGGTCGTGGAGGACGACCTCGTCGCCGTAGGCGAAGCGCACCCCGCCGAACGTGATGGCGCCGGCGGCCTCGGGCAGGGGCACCGGGTCGACCGGAGGTGCGACCGTGGGCTCCTCGTCGAGGACCCCGGACAGCTTCTCGGTGGCCGCGGCCGCCGCCTGGAACAGGTTGTAGAACTGGCTCAGCTCCTGCATCGGCTCGAAGAACCGGCGGAGGTAGAGCACGAAGGAGGCGAGCACGCCGATCTCGATGGCGCCGTCGACCACCCGGCTCCCGCCGTAGAGCAGCACGACGGCCACCGTGACCCGGCCGGCGAGCTGCACGCCCGGCCCGTAGATGGCGGCGAGCCGGGCCGACCACACGTTGGCGTCGCGGTAGCGGCCGTCGAGGTCCTCGAAGATCTCCTGGTTGCGCCGCTCCCGCCGGAACGACTGCACGGCCTGGATGCCTCCGAGGGACTCCACGAAGTGGACGATGACCAGGGCGATGGCCTCGCGGGTCGCCCGGTAGGCCCGCTCGGAGTGGTGGCGGAACCAGCGGGTCAGCAGCCACAGCACGGGCACCACGGACAGCGATGCCAGGGCCAGCAGCGGATCGAGGACGACGAGGATGATCGTGATGCCGGCGAGGGTCAGCGACGAGGTGGTGAGCTGGAGCAGCCCGTGCCCGAGCAGCTCGGCGATGGCGTCGACGTCGCTGGTCTGGCGGGAGATCACCCGGCCCGACGTGTAGCGCTGGTGGAAGCTCAGGCTGAGCGCGGCGAAGTGCTGCGACAGGCGCCGGCGGATGTCGACGATGACGTCCTGGCCGATGCGGCCCGACACGAGCAGGAAGGCGTTGAAGGTGGCGGCGGCGACCACCGTCGCCACGAGGTAGCCGGTGACGACCGTGAGGAGGGGGCGCAGGGACCCGCTGCCGCCCTCGAGCAGCGGGGGGATGCCCTCGTCGATGGCCTGGCCCACGAACCACGGGCCCGACAGGTGGGCAACCATGTTCACCGCGATCAGGGCGGTGGCCCACCCCATCGCCCGACGGTGCGGCGCGATCAGCGAGCCCAGCAGGTGCCGGCTGCGGGCTCGCAGCAGGGTGGCGAGGCCGCCCTCCACGTCGTCGACGTCCTCGGCGGCCACACCGCGCCAGGAGTCGATGACCTCGTCGCCCGTCGTATCGGTCCCGACCAGGTCGATGCCGACCGGGTCGTGCTCGTGGCCTTCGTCCTCGAGGGGGTGGAGGGTCACGCGCGCACCCCTTCCTCGTCGTCGGCGGCCTGGGCGAGGATCTCCCGGTAGCGGGGCTCGGTGGCGAGGAGCTCGGTGTGGGTGCCCGTGGCCACGATCAGGCCATCGACCAGCAGCGCGGCCCGGTCGGCGAGGGCGATGGTGGAGGGTCGGTGCACGACCACGAGCGCGGTGCGGTCGGCCAGCAGCGGGCGGAGCCGGTGCTCGACCTCGGCCTCGGTGTGCACGTCGAGGGCGGAGAGCGGGTCGTCCAGCACCAGGATGCGCGGGCGGGCGATCACGGCCCGGGCCAGGGCCAGGCGCTGGCGCTGGCCGCCCGACAGGGTCATGCCCTGCTCGCCGATGCGGGTGTCCAGGCCCCACGGGAGGTCGTGGGCGAAGCCGGCCCGGGCGACGTCGAGGGCGGCGTCGATGTCGGCGTCGGTGGCACCGGGGAGGCCGATGCGCAGGTTCTCGCGGACGCTGGCCGAGAAGAGGGTGGCCTCCTCGAAGGCCACGCTGACCTGGCCGCGCAGGCTCGCCAGGGTGACGTCGCGCAGGTCGTGGCCGTCGACGGTGACCCGACCGGCGGTGGGGTCGTGCAGGCGGGTGATCAGCATGGCGAGCGTGCTCTTGCCCGAGCCGGTGGGTCCCACGAGGGCCAGCGTCTCCCCCGGCGCGATCTCCAGGTCGACGCCCCGCAGCACCTCGCGGCCCGCGTCGTAGGCGAAGCGGACGCCCTCGAAGCGGATGTGCCCGCGCACCTCGGGCAGGTCGGTCGCGCCGGGGCGGTCGTCGACGACCGGTGGGGTGTCGAGCACGTCGTAGACCCGGTCGGCCGCGGTCATGGCCTCCTGGGCCATGGCGAGGATCCACCCCAGCGCCTCGAGGGGGAACACCAGGATCAGCACGTAGGAGACGAACGCGAACAGGCCGCCGAGGGTGAGGTCACCCGAGCCGACGGCGAGCACGCCGGCGAGCATGGTGACGACCAGGATCAGGTTCGGGACGATGCCGAGCAGCCACACGAACTTGGTGTGCAGCCCGATCCGCTCCATCTGGGACGCGTGCAGCCGGCGGACGTGGACGTCGTAGCGGTCGAAGGCGTAGTGGGCCCGGCCGAAGGCCTTGATGACGCCGATGCCCTTGGCCGCCTCCTCGATCTCGGTCGTCATGTCGCCGGTCTCGTCCTGGATGCGGCGGACCATGGCGGTGTACTGGGCCTCGAACCGGGCGCACAGAACGAGGACCGGGACGGCGAAGGCCCCGGCCACGATGGCGAGGGGCCAGTACAGGCTGAGGAGGAGGCCGAAGATGGCGACGACCTCGAGGCTGATGATGAGGAGGAACACGGCCCCGAAGGCGGTGAAGCGCCGGATGGTGGCGATGTCGCTGGTCGCCCGGGACAGCAGCTGGCCGGACTGCCATCGATCGTGGAAGCCGACGTCGAGGCGCTGCAGGTGCCGGTAGAGGTCGTTGCGCAGGTTGGTCTCGACGTCCATCGCCGCCACCGCGAGGTGGATGCGCCGGATGTGGGCGAGGCCGGTCTCGACGAGGCCGAGGACGACGGCGAGGACGACCCAGGGCACGATGCCGCCCTTGTCCCCGCGGGCGATGGGGCCGTCGATGACGGCCTTGGCGATCAGCGGCGTGCTCAGGCCGGCGGCGATCGACACCACCGCCGACAGCCCGACGAACCACATCCGTCCCCGGTGCGGCGCGAAGTAGGGGCCGACCCGGCGGAGGTTGGCGCTCGCCGGGTGGCGGACGCGCGCATGTGCTCCCGACATGGTCCTCCTCCCGGACTCCGTCGCCCGGCGAGGACCCTAAGCGGACACATCGCCCGCCACCGCCCGAATATCTAGCGGTCGACCTCGCCCATGATCGGGTCGACCGAGGAGATGATCATCACGCCGTCAGCGATGAGGCCGTCGCGCATCATGTGGGGCAGCGTCTGCAGGTTGCGGAAGCTGGGCCCGGAGATGTGCATCCGGTACGGCTTCGACGAGCCGTCGGAGACCAGGTAGCAGCCCAGCTCCCCCCGGGGGCTCTCCACCGGCACGTAGACCTCGCCGGCGGGCACCTTGAAGCCCTCGGTGAAGATCTTGAAGTGGTGGATCAGGGCCTCCATGGACTCGTCGATGCGAGCGCGCGGTGGCGGGGTGACCTTCTTGTCCTGGATCCGGTAGTCGCCCGAGGGCATGCGGTCCAGGATCTGGCGGACGATCTTCATCGACTCGCGGATCTCGTTGAGCCGGATGGCGTAGCGGTCGAAGCTGTCGCCGTAGGTGCCCACGAGCACGTCGAAGTCGACCTGGTCGTAGCGCAGGTAGGGCTCGTCCTTGCGCAGGTCGCGGGCGAGGCCGGTCGAGCGCAGCACCGGGCCGGTGGCGCCGAGGGCGATGGCCTCCTGCTGGGTGATGACCCCGACGCCCTGGAGGCGCTCCCGGTAGATCGGCTGGCCGGTGAGCAACGTGTCGAACTCGTCGAGCTGGTCGGGCAGGTAGTCGAGCAGGTGGAGGACGTCGTCGCGCCAGCCGTCGGGCAGGTCGGCGGCGACGCCGCCGGGGCGGATGAAGTTGTGGTTCATCCGCAGGCCGGTGATCTTCTCGAGCAGGCGCAGGCCCTCCTCGCGCTCGCGCCAGCCGTAGATCATCATCCCGACCGCGCCGACGTCCATGCCGTTGGTGGCCATGAACAGCAGGTGGGAGGTCATCCGGTTCAGCTCGCACATGAGCATCCGGATCCACTGGGCCCGCTCGGGGATGTCCTCGTCGATGCCGAGCAGCTTCTCGGTGGCGAGGGAGAACACCAGCTCGTTGAACAGCGGGGCCGCGTAGTCCATGCGGGTCACGTTGGTGGGGCCCTGCAGGAAGGTGAGGTCCTCGCCGGTCTTCTCCATGCCGGTGTGGAGGTACCCGATGATCGTCTTGGTGCGCAGGACGCGCTCGCCCTCGAGCTCCAGCATGAGGCGCAGCACCCCGTGGGTGGACGGGTGCTGCGGACCCATGTTGATGATCATGGTCGAGCCCTCTTCGGCCTCCTCACCCACGAGGGCGGCCGCTTCGGCCTCCGTCATGCGCAAGGTGGCGCCGAGCTCGCGGAGCAGCTCGGCGGCGGTGCCCGACCCGCGGGCCGACAGCTCCTGGCTGCCCTCGTTGGTGAAGGCCATCTCGGTCTCGCTCGACATGCTCATCGCTCGTTCACCACGCCCTTGAACTGCACGGGGATCCGGCCCACGGCGTAGTCCTTGCGCAGCGGGTGGCCCTCCCACTCCTCCGGCATCAGGATGCGGCTCAGGTCGGGGTGGCCGTCGAAGCGGATGCCGAACATGTCGTAGGCCTCGCGCTCGAAGGCCTCGGTGCCCGGGTGGATGTCGAAGAGGGTGGGGCAGGACGGGTCGTGCTCGGGCACCTGCACCCGGATGCGGACCCGGCTCCGGTGCTCGTGGCTGAGCAGGTTGACCACGACCTCGAAGCGCTCGGCGTCGTCGCCGGCCGGCATGTCGCGGGGGGCCTCGTAGGTCAGGTAGTCGACGGCGGTGACGTCGATGCAGACGTTGAAGCCCTCGTCGTCGCGCAGGCTGCGCACGACGTCCTGGAGCTGGTCGCGGTCGACGTGGAGCACGGCCTGGCCGCGGGACCACGTGACGGACTGGCCGTAGAGCTGCTCGGGCTCGGGGCTGGTGTCGTCGACGACCTCGTCGTGCTCCTCGGTGGCGGGCGTGGCGTCGCTCACGACCGGGCCTCCCCGAGGACGACGGGCGTGCCGACCGGGCGACTGCCCTCGGCACCCTGGCCGTCGAGCTGGGGCAGCTGGACGCCGGCGCCGCCGCCGCTCTCGGTCCGGCGCCGGAGCAGCTCGCCGCTCTGGATCTTGTCGTGGATCGTGTTGATCGCGTGGATCAGGGTCTCGGGGCCCGGGGGGCACCCCGGCGCGTAGGCGTCGACCGGGACGATCTGGTCCACGCCCTGGACGATGGCGTAGTTGTTGAACATGCCGCCGGAGCTGGCGCAGACGCCCATGGACAGCACCCACTTGGGCTCCATCATCTGGTCGTAGACGTTGCGCAGCACCGGGGCCATCTTCTGGCTGACCCGGCCGGCGACGATCATGAGGTCGGCCTGGCGGGGCGAGGCGCGGAACACCTCCATGCCGAAGCGGGACATGTCGTAGTGCGCGCCGCCGGCGGCCATCATCTCGATGGCGCAGCAGGCGAGGCCGAACGTGGCCGGCCACATGCTGGACTTGCGGGCCCACTGGACCAGGTCCTCCACCCGTCCGGTGAGCACGTTGTGATCGAGCCCTTCGAGGCCCTTGTCGAGCTGCCACCCCATGGGGGACTCCTCTCTCGGCTCTTCGGTCAGGCGACTTCGGACGTGCTGGCGGGACGGCCCTCGAGGCCGACCCGACGCACGGTGGATGCGGCGGTGCGCTCCGGGGACACGATGCCTGCGTCGAGGGGATCGCGCCGGCGACCCGGCCCCCAGTCGAGGGCGCCGCGGCTGAACTCATAGGCCAGCGAGATCACGATCGGTGCCGAGAACAGCAGGATCGCGAACAGCCCGAAGGCGCCGAGCTGGCGGTAGATCGTCGCCCACGGGAACAGGAAGATGATCTCGATGTCGAAGACGATGAACGACATCGCCACCAGGAAGAACTTCACGGGGAAGCGCTCGGGCGGCTCGCGGGTGGGGACGATGCCGGACTCGTAGGGCGCCAGCTTGGCCACCGTCTTGCGCTGGGGGGCGACCAGCCGCGACGTCGCGAGGCTGCCGGCCACGAACACCGCGGCGAGCACCATCAAGACGACGAGCGGGAGGTACTGGCCCAGCATGATCAGGCAGTGGCCCCGCTGGGCACGGCGGTGCCGTTGCGGACCGCTTCGGCGTGGGCGAGGTTGGACTCGAGGATCCGCTCACGCTGGTGCAGCACCCAGCAGAGCAGCGCGAAGATCAGCGTGGAGCCGATGGTGATCATCGCGGCCGGGAAGCGGCGGTCGCCGATGTCGCGGATCATCACGACCGAGATCACCGGCTCGGCCGGGTCGACCTCGGGCGTGGGCGGGGCCTGGCCGGGCTCGGGCGTCTGGTCGATGACCTTCTGGACCTGGACCACGGCGTAGCGCTCGGGGTTCTTGATGGTGAACGCCGACACGATCTGGGTGCGGATGCGGTCCCAGCGGCTGGGGTCGGCGGGCAGGCCCTCCTTGCCCCCGACCTCGAAGGCACCGAGGACGAGGAAGTCGGCCGGGCCTTCGATGCCGAAGTTGCAGGTGGAGCACTCGGGCAGCGCATCGCTCACGGTGGCCTCGGCCTCGCCGCGGGAGGGGTCGGACGCGGGCATCCAGCGCCAGCCGTTGCTGTCCTCTTCGAACTGCTCGTTGATCTCGGCGAAGCGCTCGGGGTCCTCCTCGGCCAGCGTCGTCATGGCCTCGTAGTCGACGCCGTCGTCGTCCTGGGGCAGGTCGGACAGCTCGAGCTCGGTGACCTTGTCGGTCACGGCCTGCTCGACGTCGCCGGCGTTGTACTCGACCACGTCCCACTCGGGGGCCTGGCCCTGCATGCCGATGCCGTAGATCCACCAGATGGAGCCCATGATCGCCATCCAGCCGAAGAAGCCGGTGAGGGCGAGCAGGAAGCCGAGGCGGTTGCCGGTGTTTGTGGCGAGCAGCAGGTACACCGAGCCCATCAGCACCACGACGCCGACGAGCACGGCGAGGATGCCGCGGATGGTGGGGTCGAACGCGATGCCCGCGATCAGGTTGAGGGTCTGCATCAGTCGTCCTCCCCGAGGGACTCGACGTAGCGGGCGATGGCCTCGATCATCTCCATGGTCATCATCCCGTCCTCGGCTTCCTCGGTGTTCGGGTTGTCACCGAAGCCGGGCATCATGCCGTCGCCGGACAGGCCGTTGAGGCCGTAGGGCACGCCGCGCTCGGCACCGACGTGCAGGAACTCGGCGAGCTCCTCGACGTTCGCGAACTGGCGCGGGATGATGCCGCCCTGCAGTGACGGGCCGTAGCCACCCGAGCCGTCCTCGTAGTCGACGTAGGGGTCGAGGTCGGCAGTCTCCGGCGCGGCGCTGTCGGCGTTGATGGACCAGCCCCGGGTGTGGCAGCGACCGCAGGAGTAGGCGCCCCCGGCGAAGCCGTTGTCCTGGCCGAGGTTGAACAGCGCCTCACCGGTGGCGAGGTCGGAGTAGTCGATGTCGGCGTCCTCGCCGAGCTCGAGCTGCGCGCGCAGCTGGGACTCGACGGCGTCCTTGGACTCCTCGGAGGTCACCTGGATCGAGGCCATGTAGTCGATGAGGTTCTCGAGCTGCTGCTCGGTGAGCGGGCCACCACCGCCCTCGCCCCAGGCGGGCATGGGCGAGTAGGGACGGCCGTACTCGAGGATGTAGTACACCTCGTCGCGGTCGTAGCGGAGCAGCACGGTGTCGAGGGCCGGCGACTCCCAGTTGACCTGGGCGACGAACTCGTTGTCGGCGTCCAGGATCGTGTGGGATGCCACACCGCCCACGCCTTCGGGGCCGTGGCAGGCGTTGCACTGGGCGCCCTCGGTGTAGAGCTCCTCACCCCGGCTCTCGAAGACCGATGCGAACTGCTCCTCGGCACCCTCGTGGCGACCGGGCTCGCCCAGCCAGTAGGCGGGGAGGCCGACGCCGACGAGGACCAGGCCGGCGAGGCCGGCGGTGAGGGCCCGGTCGAGCTTCTTGGTCTCGAGCTCGTCGTCGTTCAGGTAGGGCTTGAGGTTGGCGGCCAGCTCGAGCTCGCTGCCCACCTCCTTGCGCCCGGCGCGGACGTTGAACGCCGCGTACACGAGCACCGCCACGACGGCGAGCAGGGCGATGACGGTGCCGATCGCCTCCACCGTGCTCGCGGCGAAGATGGCTGTGGTGAGGTCAGTCATGGTGGGGTTCGGTCGCTCTTCTCGACTCTGGGCCGGGCTCGGTGGGGACTGGGCTCAGTCTCAGTGGGACGCTGCGCCGATGCAGTTCGGGCCCTCGGCCTCCTGGCCGGTGGTGTTGGTGCCGATCGCCGGGCCCTGGATGATGGTGCCGGTGTCGACGGACAGGACGCCGCCGGAGACGCTCATGGCGAAGCGGTCGAGGCCACGGGGGGCGGGACCGCCCTTCTTCTCGCCGACCCGGTTGTACATGCTGCCGTGGCAGCCGCACTCGAACCACTGCGACGTGACGCACTCGGGCACGCGGCAGCCCAGGTGCGGGCACTTCTGGTAGAGGGCGATGACGCCCTCCTCCATGCCGGCGAGCTCGCCGGGCGAGTAGACGGACCGGGCCTTCTCGAGGGCGCTGGTGGGATACTCGGTGAGCCACATGCGGCCCTCGGGCTGGTACAGGAAGCCGTTGTTGTCGCGGATCTGGGAGATGACGTCGCTGACGTTGCCCACCGTGATGACCGAGCCGAAGCCACCGCCGAGCTGGGGCCACAGGAAGGCGATGCAGGCCGCACCGAAGCCGGACAGGCCCACGATGAAGAAGCCGGTGATGCCGCGGTTGAGGAACTGGCGGCGGGTGGCGCCGAGGGTGTCGGGGTCCGGCGGCACCCAGGCGGTGGGCGCGGACGAGCCGGCGGTGACCAGCTCCTTGCCGGAGCGGCTGCGCTCGAGCTTGGCGGCGAGCTCGAGCTCACGCCCCGACGCGGTGGCCTTGCCCTCCTCGCGAGCCGTGATGGTGGCGGCCCCGGCGTCGCGCGAGCGGGTCTCGCGCGACAGCACGCCGATGGCCTTCTGGGTCTGGTTGCGGCGCGCCGCAGCCAGCAGGACCACGCCGGCCAGCACCACGAGGGCGACGACGGCGATGATGGCGATGATGGCGGTTTCCATGGTCAGAACCTTCTTCCTCTGCTCAGAGCTCGAAGAACAGGCCGGCGTTCCAGGGGAACACGAAGTTGAAGCCCGGGCCCCGGAAGAACGAGCCGATGATGACGAGCACGGCCCAGAACATCAGGAACATGGTCATCAGCGAGATGACGTACTTGCGGTCGGTGGGCTTGTTCGACGGGTTGCGATCGGTGTAGGGCGCCAGCATCAGGGCGAACATGCCCATGCCCGGGATGGTCACGCCGGCGACCATCGGGTGGAACATGGTCAGCAGCTCCTGGAGGCCGAGGAAGTACCACGGCGCCTTGGAGGGGTTGGGCGTCTCGTTGAAGTTGGCCAGCTCCAGCAGCGGCGCGTTCACGAAGATCGAGAAGAACAGCAGGAAGGCGGTGACCGCGAGGGCGGCCACGAACTCCACGACCAGCAGGTGGGGCCAGGTGTGGACCTTGTCGAGCGGGGTGGCCCGCACGTCCTGGATCGAGCCGGCCTTGACGACGGTGAGGAGGCGCTGGGTGTGCCCACCGGGGCCGGTGGGAAGGGGGCCGCCGTCGGCGACCGCGGCGGCTGCCGCCGGTGCCGTGGCCACGGCCGTGCCGCCGCCACCACCGGACGCGGCCGCGGCGTCGCCGCCGGCTGCCTTGGCCTTGGCTGCCTTGGACCGCTCGAGGAGGTGCGCGGGGATGCGCGACTCGGCCTCGGACTGCTCGGGCGTCTGCTCCGCGCCGGCGGCGTCGCCCGCGGGGGCACTCTCGGCCTCGGCCTTCTTGCGGGCCTCTTCGGCCCGCTTCCGGAGGTGTTCGGGGATCTCGGTCATGGGTTCATGCCTCGTCTCGTCACCATCATCGCCTACAGCGGACCTGAGATCCCGCCGTCCTTGCGGACTCGCCAGAAGTGGATCGCCATGAAGATGACGATCACGAAGGGCAGCATCAGCACGTGCAGCACGTACCAGCGGATCAATGTGTCCGATCCGATCTCGACGCCACCCAGGAGCACGAAGCGCACTTGGTCACCGAAGACCGGTGTGTAGCCCATCATGTTCGTGCCCACGGCCACGGCCCACAGGGCCAGCTGGTCCCAGGGGAGCAGGTAGCCGGTGAAGGACAGCAGCAGGGTGAGGGTGAGCAGGATCACGCCGATCACCCAGTTGAACTCGCGGGGCGGCTTGTAGGCCCCGTGGTAGAAGACGCGGGCCATGTGGAGGAAGACCGACAGCACCATGAGGTGCGCCGCCCATCTGTGCATGTTCCGCACGAGCAGGCCGAAGGTGACGCCGGTCTGCAGGTTGTAGATGTCGTCCCAGGCCTGGGCGGCGGTGGGCCGGTAGAAGAACATCAAGAAGATGCCCGTCACCGTCAGCAGGATGAACAGGAAGAAGGACAGCCCGCCGAGGCAGAGCGTGTAGCTCACCTTCACGGCGTGGCGCTTCACCTTCACCGGGTGCAGGTGGTACAGCACCGAGTTCATCACCACGTAGGAGCGGTTCCGGGGCGAGTCGGTGTAGCCCTTGCGGAAGATGGACCCGGGTCGGAAGATCGAGTTCCACGCCTGTGAGCCCTGCACCGTGTCGGGCAGGCCCTGCATGGACTTCTGGAGCCGCTCGCCGAGCGATGGCTTGTCTTCGGTGGTGCTGGCCACGAAGGTTTCTCCTTAACCGAGGCGCATCCCATAGCCGTAGCCATGGGTCGGGGTGCGTGCGTGGGGGTCGCCGGCGGCGCTCGGGGCGCCGAGCTTGCCGAGGATGATGACGCCGGTCGGGCACCGGTCCACGCACAGGGCGCAGCGGGTGCAGACGTCGTCGTCGATGGTGAAGATCACGTGGTCGCTCGGGTCGAGGCCCGGCTGCTCGGTGCCCGTGGCCGACTCGATGGCCGTCGGGGACACCATGTGGATGCACTTCCACGGGCAGATGTCGACGCAGCCCTCGCACATGATGCACTCGGACTGATCGATGTGGATGAACTGCTTGGGCTTCACCGCGGCGGCGAGCCAGGAGGGGTCGACCTCCTGCAGCACGTAGTCGTCCCGGAACTCCGGGAGCGGCGGGTTGGCGTCGGTCTTTGCCACTAGCGGCTCACCCCTTCTTCACCAGCGGGCGGCCGTAGCTCGACGTGGGCACGATGGCCGCCTGGGCCTCGGCCTTCTTCTTGCGGTCGTTCCACCAGGCCCAGAGCCAGATCTGCAGGCCCAGGCCGACGACGTAGATCACGACGGCGACGAGGTCGCGGACGATGCGCCAGTTCAGGGTGAGCGGCAGCCAGCCGCCCTCGGCCTCGGGGCGCAGGACGTTGCCGACGGCCCACAGGGTGCGGTCGGGGCGCCAGTTGAGCTCGTTGTCGGCCCAGGTCAGCCACTGGTGCGGGATGACGCCGTACCACCAGAACATGAAGAAGAAGGTGAACGCCGCAGCGGCGTTGGCCTGCCCCCAGGTGAGCGGGGCACCGGGCGCGCGCCGGTTCTTCCCGTACCAGACCACGGCGAGAATGCCGATGATCCCGATGATTGTGGAGAGGAAGAAGGCGACCACGACGGACCTCGTGAATTCGATCACATTTGGTGCGAGGAAGGCTCCGGAGCCGTCGGAGCCCGCAAGTGGACGGTCTACCACGACCCCCTGAGGCGAGACACATCGGGCCCTTTCGGGCGGCTTGGGTGCGCATCGGGCCCGGCGCCTACCCTGTCGCCGTTGCAACAAGCGTTCGCCGTGTCCTCCGGGAGGCCCGTTGACTGAGATCCCCGAACACCTCCTCAAGCGCTCACGCGAGCGCCGAGCCGCCATGGGCGGCGACGGGGGCGGCGCGGACGGCGAGGGCACCGCGGATGCCGGGGCCGCACCCGCGTCCAGCGCGCCGGCCAAGGCGGCGGCGTCCGCGCCGGCCTCCATGCCGGCCCACCCGGAGCCCGCCGGGGTGGAGGCGGCACCACCGCCCTCCCCGATGGTCGAGGCGTACCAGAAGCGGCGCAAGATCCCGTTCTGGGCCCTGCCCGTGCTCGCCTTCCTGCCGCTGTGGGCCTACGTCTACACCGGCACCCTGTCCCCGCCGCCCGCCGGCGAGGGACCCGAGGTGCTCGGCGAGGAGCTCTACGCCGGCAGCGGCTGCGCCGGCTGCCACGGTGCTGGCGGCGGCGGCGGCGTCGGCCCGGCCTTCACCGGCGGTGCCGTCTACGAGACCTTCCCGGACTTCGTGACCCACTTCGAGTGGGTCCGCCTCGGCTCGGCCGGCTGGGAGGCGGAGCGGGGCGGCACCTACGGCGCCACCGACAAGCCGGTCGGCGGCGGCATGCCCGGCTACGGCGAGGACCAGCTCTCCGACGCCGACCTGCTCTACATCGTCCTGCACGAGCGCCTGCTCGGCGGCGAGAACCCCGACACCGAGGACGCCGAGGCGCTCGAAGCGGTCGCCCTGCTCATGTCGGAGAACCCGGACATGACCCTCGAGGAGGCCCTCGCCGAGGTCGGCGTCGAGGCCCCCGAGGCCGAGGGCGGCACCCAGAGCGCCGAGCCCGACGCCGAGAACGCCCCCGCGGAGGGCATCGGCGCGGGTGGCGAGGGCAACGAGGAGCCCAGCGACGGCGGCGACGCCAGCCAGACCGGCGACGACGCCGAGGACACCGAGCCGCCGCAGTCCGCCGGCGGCGACAGCGCCTCCCCGTAGGTCGCCCACGCACCCGAGAACGGCACCGGCCCCGCCTCTGCAGGCGGGGCCGGTTCGCGTCCGGGGACGGTTCGACGAATCGTTCTGGGCCGCGGTGCACGCCTCGGGGGCGTGCTCCGCGGCGCGGAACCTCAGACGACGGTGGCTGCGGCGCGGGCCCGGGCGGCGTTGACCAGCTCGTCGAGCAGGAGCAGCAGCACCTGCTTGGCCGACTCGGTGTGGCGGGCGTCGCACTCGGTCATCGGCACGTGGGAGCTCACCCCGAGGGCGTCGCGCACGGCACCGAGGTCGTGGCGCGTCGTGCCCTCGAACCGGTTGACGGCGACGACGAAGGGGACGTCCTTGGCCTCGAAGTAGTCCACGGCGGGGAAGCTCTGGTCGAGCCGGTCGGTGTCGACCAGCACCACCGCGCCGAGGGCGTGGGTGCAGATGTCGTCCCACATGAACCCGAAGCGCTCCTGGCCGGGCGTGCCGAACAGGTACATCACCAGGTACTCGTCGACCGTGAGGCGGCCGAAGTCCATGGCCACGGTGGTCGTGGTCTTGGCCTCCGAGCCGCGGCGGTGGTCGACGCGGGCGCCGACGGTGGTCATGGCCGCCTCGGTGCGCAGCGGAGGGATCTCCGACAGCGCGCCGACGAAGGTGGTCTTGCCGGCACCGAAGCCACCGGCGACCACGAACTTCACGGGGCGGATGCGGGGCTTCCAGGCGTCGCCGGCGGGGCGGTCGTCGTGCTTGATCGTCATCGTTCTCCTACAGGGCCCGCACGGCGTCGATCATGCGCGACAGCACGTCGAGCTCGATCTCCACGGGATCGGTCTGGTGCACCTCGAGACGGCCCTCGGAGACGAGGTCGGCGGCGAGGATGGTGGTGACGCCGATGACCAGGCCGAGCTCGGCGGAGGCCTCGGCGATGGAGATCGGCGCCTGGCAGAGGCGGAGCAGCTTCACCTGCTCGGCCGACAGGCCCGACGTCGTGGCGCCCGGGACGGCCGTCAGCATCGTCTCGATGCGCAGGTCGCGCCGGTCCGCACGGGTGCGCCCGCCCGTCATCACGAACGGTCTGACGACGTCGTGGCCCCCGGTGCGCCCGTGGCCCTTCGACGGCGGCTCGGCGCTCATGACACGAGGACCTCTTGCTGGAGCTCGAGGATGAGCTCCGGCGTGAGGACGGCTCGGGCCCGGTCGACGAGCAGGCTGGCCTGGTAGCCGACCTGGCCGATGTCGCAGCGCTTGGAGGCCACGACGCCGAGGCAGCTGCCGTCGGAGATCGACGACACGAACAGGTAGCCGCCCTTCATCGCGACGATCACCTGCTCGAGGGACTCGAACCCGAAGCACGACGTGGTGCCGTGTCCCAGGCTCACCAACCCGGACACGATGGCGGCGAGCTGCTCGGCGCCGGCCCGGTCCAGGGACTTCGACATGGCCATCAGCAGCCCGTCGGCCGACACCGCGATGGCGTCGGTGACGCCGGGGGTCTGCTCGACGAAGCTGTCGATCATCCACGAGAACTGCCGGACGTCGTCCTGCATGGTCATCGCTGCTCCTCCTCGGAGTGCCCGGGGACGGGCTCGGTGGTCGCTTCGGTGGTGTGGGTCTCGGTCTCGCCGGGCTGGGTGGCCCGGGCGGCGCCGTCCTCGAACGCGGCCAGGAAGCCGAACAGCCCGGCGCTGGGGGCGTCCGCAGCGCTCGTCTCCGCTTCCACCTCCGGGGCCGGGGGCGGTGTCGGCTGCGCGGTCGCCTCCTCCTCGGCGGCGCGACGGTGCGCGGCCAGCGGGGCGGCATCGGGGCGCTGGGCGCCGGGGATCCGCCGGGGCAGTCCGTTGCTGCTCGGAGCCGGCGGCTCGGCGGGGCCGTCGAAGGCCCGCTCGAGGTCGGCGACGGTCTCGACCGCATCGAGGCGGCCACCGCCGAGCGCCTCGGACAGGCTCGCGGGGGCGCCGGCCGGGGTCGGGGCATCGTGGTGGTCCGCCGGCACCTCGGCGCGGACCTCGACGTCGGGCTGGTCCACCTGGGGCTCCTCCACGGGTTCGGGTGCAGGCGCCTCGGGGGCGGGCTGCTCGGGGGCGGCATCGGCCGCCGGGGTCGGCACGGGCGCACCGTCGACGACGGGCTCCTCCAGCAGGCTGGGCGGTACCACCAGCGTGGCGATGAGCCCGCCGGCGGGGTTGTCCTGCAGCCGCACGGTGACGCCGAGGCGGGCGGCCAGCTGGCCGGCGACGTAGTGGCCGAGGTACTTGGACGGGGCGACCGTGTAGGACTCCTCGCCCGAGAGCCGGCGGTTGGCCCGCTCGAGGTCCTCGGCGCTCATGCCGATGCCGTTGTCGGCGATGGCGATCACGTAGCCGTCGTGCGAGCGGCGACCCTTGATCTCCACGTCCTCGTCGGGCGGGGAGAACTGCAGGGCGTTCTCGGTGAGCTCGGCGACGACGTGGGACACGCCGGCGGCGGCGCCACCGGCGATGGCGGCGTCCTCCAGGTTGCGGACCGAGACCCGGCGGTAGTCCTCGACCTCGCCGAGACCGGCGCGGATCACGGCGTCGAGGTCCACGGGCAGGCCCCACTGGCGGGGGCTCTCGGTGCCGGCGAGCACGAGCAGCGACTCGGCGTTGCGGCGCATGCGGGTGGCGAGGTGGTCGAGGCGGAACAGGGCCTCGAGCTGGTCGGGCTCGGTCTCGAGCTGCTCCAGCTCGGTGATGAACTCGAGCTGGCGGTCGAGCAGGTTCTGGTTGCGCCGGCCCAGGTTGACGAAGGAGTCGGCGATGTTGCGGCGCAGCACGGCCTGGTCGGCGGCGAGGGCCAGCGTGCGGTCCTGGACCTTGTTGAGGGCCTCGACGACCTCGCCGACCTCGTCCCGGGTCTTCACCTGGATCGGGGCCAGCTCGGGGATCTCGACGTCGTCGCCGAAGGGCGTGTCGAGGATCGAGCGCACCGCCTCGGGCAGGCGGCGGCCGGCCATGGCGTCGGCCTCGTCCCGGAGCTTGCGCAGCGGGCGGGTGATCGAGGTCGTGGCCACGTAGGTGACGATGATGGCGAGGGCGATCACGCCGGCCGCCACGAGGACGAAGAACCGGAACTCGTCGTAGGCGTCGGCGGACAGGGTGCTGGCCTCGCCGGCGAGGGCGTCGGTGGTGAGCTCGGCGATGCTGGCGACGCCGTCCTGGGTGCCGACGTTGGCGAGCAGCTCGGTGATGTCGACCTCCTCGCCGGTGACGTAGCCCTGGAAGATCTCCATGTACCGCTCCGTCTCGGGGCGGGCGAAGGTCTCGGTGGCCACGTCGGCGTAGGAGCCGACGGACAGCTGCTGGATGCGGGCGTCGAGCGACTCCAGCCGATCGACCAGGCCGATGGAGGCGACCCGCAGCTCGATCGACGTGCTCCCGGTCAGGGTGTCGAGCACGACGTTGCGGGTGGCGGCGGCGATGGTCTCGCTGCGGCGGCTGGCGGCGTCGACCAGCTCCACGCCGTTGCGCAGGGCGGCCTCGTCCACCTGGGTGGCGATGACCGAGGTGGCGTCGAAGAACGCGGCGACCATCTCGGTGTAGGCCGAGAAGACCTCATCCGCGAGCTCCTGGTTGTCGAGGCCCTTGTCCCCGTCGAAGCCGTCGAAGGCCCGGCGGACGGCGGGCAGGTCGTCGAGGACCTCGAAGGCGGGGGCGTAGGCCGCCTGCACCTCGGGCTCCATGCCGGTGACCGCTCGCTCGAGCTGGCTGAGGGCGGTGTCGGTCTCCTCGATCGCCTGCTCCGCGGAGCTCACGTCGAGCGTGGTCGCGCCGGCGAGGCCGATGAGGTCGAGCGACAGGTAGTTGCGCTCGTTCTGGAGGGCGGTGGTGACGCTGCCCGGTCCGAGGGCGACGAAGGCGCGATCGGCCTCGGCCTCGATGCGGTCGGACTCCTCCTGGGCCTGGACGGCCTGGAGGCCGGACATGACCACGAGGGCCACGAGCGGCACGGCCAGGGCAGCGGCCAGCTTGGAGCGGATGCGGAACTTCATCGTGGGTCTCCCGTTGCAGAGGTGACAGCGGTTGCGGTGTCGGTGGTGGGCCGTGCGGTGGACGAGGTGGAGCAGGCGAGGAGGTCGACGGCTCGGGGGCCGACGAGGGCGCCGCGCTCGGCGGGCAGGTCGATCGCCCACCCGAGGACGGTCGGATCGGAGCTGAGGAGCACGAGCGGCGCCTCGGGTTCGGCGGCTTCGAGGGCCCGCAGCAGGCCGTCGGCGGTGCCGTCGGGATCGGTGGCGACCACGTCGTCGAGGACGACCACGCCATCGACGATGCCGGTGACGAGGTCGGCGAGGGCCTCGGCGGCGTCGTCGGGCGAGGTGCGGTCGAGCGTCGACCGGACCTCGGCGACCTCGCTGCGGCGGTGCTCGCACTCGGCCCGGTGGCGGTCGAGCGCCGCGGTCAGCCCGGTGCGCTCGTCGGCGATCGTCCCGGCCAGGCCGCGCAGCCCGGCGGACACGGCGCCCACGTGGTGGAGCGGGTCCTCGTCGTGGGGCGGCCGGACGTCGCCGGGGAGGCAGTCGACCAGGGCGGCGAGGCGGGACTGGCGATCCCGCTGCTCCCGGACGAGGCGCTCGATGGTGCGCTCGGTCGCGGTGACGGCCCGCTTCGTCTCCTCCGAGCGGGACCGGGCGTCGCGCTCGGCCTCGCCGAGTCGGGCTTCCAGGCTCTCGGCCTGCGCGGTCAGGGCGGCGGCCGCCTGCGCCCGCTCACCGGTCGGGTCGACCTCGCCACGATCCATGGCGTGGAGCTGGCGACGGGCCTCGGAGATCGCCGCGTCGGCCTGCGCCCGTTGCTCGAGCACGCGATCCAGGGCCCGGGAGGCCTCACGTGCGGCGCGGAGCCCCTCGGACAGCTCGGCTTCGGCCGCGGCGAGGTCGGTGCGGTGGTTTGCAGCGAGACCGGGAAGGGTCTCGCACCAGTCGGCGGCAGCCACGAAGCCGTCGTGGTCGGCCCGGCGCTGGTCGACGGCAGCACGGGCGGCGGCGAGGCGCTCGAGGGCCTGCTCGAGCTCGGCGTTGCGGGTGGCCAGCACCTCGAGCCGGGCCGAGCGCCGGCGGCCGGCCACGGCCTGGGTGGCGGCTTCGAGCTCGGCCCGCCCGACGATGGTGCGGCCCGGCGCCTGATCCACGGCGCGACGAGGACCGACGTCCACGGGCACCACCGTGAGGCGGGGGTGCAACAGGTCGGGCTCGCGTCGGATCACATCTCTCCCAAGAACTGCCCGGTCCGGCCAGCGGCTCGCCGGGGGCGGCTCCGATCGTCATCGGCAGCGCGACCCGGAGACTTGAGCGGCGGCGGCGACGTCGGTCACCGGATGGGTCGGACGAACCAGTCGGCTCAGGTCGCGTCCCAGAGGAGGCGGTGGTACGTGATGCGGGCCGGATCGGGCTCGATGCCGTACGCCTCGTAGAGGTCGTCCTCCCGACCCGGCCCGAAGTTCCAGCCGAGGCTCATCGACGCGACAGCGAGATCGGCCCAGCGGTCGGCCACCCCGAGCGAGCCGAGGTCGACGTGGCCGACCCAGCGGCCGTCGGCGCCCACCAGGGTGTTCGGGGCGCAGGCGTCGCCGTGGCAGACGACGAGGTGGTCCACCGGGGGCGGCTCGGCCAGCTGGGCGCGGAGGTGCTCGAAACGGGGCTGCAGGTGCTCGAGCCGGTGCTCCGGCGACCAGTCGAAGGGGCACGCCTCCACCGGCAGCGCGTCGTGCAGGGCCCGGAGGCCGGCTCCGATCGCTCGCACCGCGGGCGCCGGGTCGGCGACCCAGCGGGGGTCCACGGCGCTGGTGCCCGGCATCGCCGCCGTCACCAACCAGGTGGCGACGTCGTCACCGCCGACGTCGAGCACCGCCGGAACGGGCGTGTGCGGTGCCGCCCAGCGGAGCCGCTCGGCCTCGGCGGCGAGGTCGGTGAGCACCGGGTCCACCCCCCGGGGCAGCCACTTCACGTACCGGGTCGGTGGCGCACCGAGGGCGAACGTCAGGCCGCCGAGCTGGTTCTCCCACACGGGCCGGACCGCGTCACCGGCGGCCAGGCGGCGCACCGCCGGCGGCGGGGCGACCTCGTCCGCCGGTGGGCCGGCCAGCCAGCTCGGCACCGGGTCAGCCCGGGTGGTGCCAGCCGCCGAGGTCGGCGGCGAGGCGGTCGGCGCTGGCCGGCCCCCAGCTGCCGGGGGCGTAGGGCTCGGCCGGCGGCGGGTCGCGCAGCACGTCGTCGACGATGCGCCACTGCTGGTCGATGCCGTCCTCCCGGGCGAACCGGCGCGCGTCGCCCTCCATGGCGTCCTCGAGCAGCCGCTGGTAGGCCTCCCGCCGGCGCTCGTCGTGGGAGAACGACATCTCCAGGTCGGCGTCCTCGGCCACCAGGTCCTCCCCCGCCTGCTTGACCTGGAGCCCGAAGGTCACGCCGGTGTCGCTGTTGAGCCGGAAGCGGATGTGGTTCGGGTGCGGGGCCGGGGACCCCTCGGCGGCGAAGAGCATGCTCGGCGGGGTGCGCAGCTCCACCACGGCCTCGGTCTGGGTGGTCTCCATCCGCTTGCCGGTGCGGATGAGCCACGGCACGCCGGCCCACCGCCAGGAGTCGATCTCGAAGCGCGCCGCCACGAAGGTCTCGGTGTCGCTGCCGGCATCGATGCCATCCTCGTCGAGGTAGCCCTCGTACTGGCCCCGCACCAGCTGGTCGGGCTGGAGCGCCTCGACCTGACGGAACACCTTCACCTTCTCGTCCCGCAGCGAGCGGGCGTCGGGCCCGGCCGGGGGCTCCATGGCCAGGAACGCCACGATCTGGAGGAGGTGGTTCTGCAGGACGTCCTTCAGGGCGCCGACCGAGTCGTAGAACTTGCCCCGCCCCTCCACGCCGAAGTCCTCGGCCATGGTGATCTGCACCGAGGAGATGAAGTTGCGGTTCCAGACCGGCTCGAGCAGGGAGTTGGCGAAGCGGAACACGAGCAGGTTCTCGATGGCCTCCTTGCCGAGGAAGTGGTCGATGCGGAACACCCGGTCCTCGGGGAAGGCGCGGTGGAGGGTGTCGTCCAGCTCCTGGGCCGAGGCGCGGTCGCGACCGAAGGGCTTCTCGACCACGACGCGGGCGTGCTCGTGGAGCCCGACGCCGGCGAGGCCCTCGACCACGTCGTCGAACAGGGCCGGCGGGATGGCGAGGTAGAACAGCGGCGAGCGGAGGTCGCAGGCCCCCTCCAGCACGGTCTTCAGCTCATCGAAGGTCGAGGCCTGCTCGTAGTCGCCCGAGACGTAGGACGACCGCTCCTGCAGGGAGGCGAGGGCGCCGGCGTCGACGTCGTCGACCTGGTCCTCCACCGATTCGGCGATGCGCTCGCGCAGGTCGTCGTCGCTCCAGTCCGACGAGCTCACCCCGATGACCGGGACGGAGTCGGCGAGCGAGCCGTCGACGATCATCTGGTACAGCGCCGGGAACAGCTTCTTCTTCGCCAGGTCGCCGGTGGCACCGAAGAGGACGACCGCGTCGGAGCGCTCCGTGGTCGCCACCTCAGCCCCCCTCCCCCGCCGGCGTCTCCCGCGGGTCGTCCGCCCGCACCACGGCGTGGCCGCCGAACTGCTCGCGCAGGGCGGCCACGGCCTTCATGGCGAGGGACTCCTCGTGCTGGGACTCGAAGCGGGCGAAGAGCGCCGCGGCGATGGCCGGCACCGGCACGCCGGTGGCCACGGCGGTCTCCACGGTCCAGCGGCCCTCGCCGGAGTCGGATGCGACGCCGTCGAGGTCCTCGAACCCGGGGTGCGCTTCGAGGCCACGCACCAGCAGGTCGAGCAGCCACGACTGGATGACCGAGCCCTCCTGCCACGCGCCGAGCGCCGCCGGGACGTCGACGCCGATCGGGTGGCGGGCCATGAGCTCGTAGCCCTCGGCGAAGGCCTGCATGAGCGCGTACTCGACGCCGTTGTGGACCATCTTGGTGAAGTGGCCGGCGCCGGCCGGACCGACGTGGGCCAGGCCCTTGCCGGTGTCGCCGGCGCCCTCCGGCGCCAGGTCGACCAGGAAGGGCCACACCCGCTGCACGTGCTCGTCGTCGCCGCCGACCATCAGCGCGTAGCCGCGCTCGAGGCCCCAGATGCCGCCGGACACGCCGGCGTCGACGTAGCCGAGCCCGGCCTCGGCGTAGCGCTCGGCCCGGATGACGGAGTCGGTGAACCGGGAGTTCCCGCCCTCGACGAGGACGTCACCCTCGTCGAGCAGCTCCACCAGGTCGTTCACCGTCTGGGTCGTGGGTGCGCCCGCCGGGACCATGGACCACAGCGTCCGGGGCGTCGCCAGCGCGGCGACGAGGGCCTCGAGGGAGTCCACGTCGCTCTCGTCGCTGAACGGGTCGAAGCCGATCACCTCGTGCCCGGCGGCCCGCAGCCGCTCGGCCATGTTCGCCCCCATCCGTCCGAGTCCGATCATCCCGAGCTGCATGCGTGCGTCTCCTGGCCTGTCCGTGGGGCGTGGTGTGCCGACCCTTCCTACCCGCGGATGTTGGTTTTCGCCGTTCGAGCCGCCAAGGTGGGAGATGGGCATGTTCTGCCCCGAGTCGCGCCAGAGGAGCCCCAACGTGTCGCCAGCGTCCACTTCCACCGTCGAATCGCCCTTCAAGAAGGGCGACGCCGTCATCTACCCCCAGCACGGGGCCGGGCGGGTCGTGGCGGTCGAGAAGCGGACGATCGGTGACGTCGAGCGCCAGTACCTGGTCATCGAGCTCGAGCTCCAGGACCTTCGCGTGTGGGTGCCCTGCGACGAGGCCGAGCAGGTCGGCGTGCGCGAGCCCACCCCCAAGGACGAGCTCGACGACCTCTTCGAGCTGCTCTCCGACCACGACGTGCGCATCCCGTCCAACTTCTCCCGGCGCATGAAGAACAACCAGAGCCGCATGAACGACGGCGACGTGTGGCAGCTGGCCGAGGTGGTCCGGAACCTGGCGATCCGCCGGTCCAAGAAGCACCTCTCCCCCTCGGAGAAGACGCTCTACGCCCACGCCCGCAACCTGCTGGTCGCCGAGCTGGCCCTCTCGATGGGCAAGTCCCACGAGAAGGCCGAGGCCGCGATCGACGAGCACCTGCCCGAGCCGGGCGAGGACTCCTAGCGCCGAACGCCTGACGGTTCGGCGCCGATCGGCGTTGGACAGGCGCTTGACGCCGGATCGCCGCCGATCCGTCTTCCGTGGACATGCCCACCAGTCGTTCGTGAGTGCAGCCAACTGAGCGCATCGTGTGCCGACCGACGTGGACCGCGGTTGAGTCGCGGGAGCGAACGCCCCGCCGATCAGCGTTGCGTGAGCGATCGCTGCGTCGACCGTGCCCACGATTCCGCTGTGAACGGCACATAGGAGCGGCACGTGGCGTCGGTCTACGCCTGAAACTCACAAGACAGCGGCTCCCTGATTGCCTGGCCGTCGAAGTGCTCGACCAGCACCGACACGTTGTCCGCACCGACTGACACGACGCGCCAGTTGGCCCCGGCGACGGATTGGACTGTCCCGCGACGGTTCTGCGACACGGCCCGGCAAACGGGAACCTGGATGACTCCCTGCTCGTAGACGTCGATGCGGGCTTCCGCATTCGGATAGATGTAGAAGAACGTCGCTGCTCCCCGGGAGGTGCACCGGAGCGCTTCGGTCTGCGGGTACACCTGATCCTCGGCGTAGCCCTCGTAGGGGTCCTCGACCACACGTGGCTCGGCACACTCCACGCCGGCTTCCTTCGCCGAAATGAGGAGCGCATCGACGTTTGCGAAGACTGGCGCCTCCAGCCCACCACGGTGGACGGACGGCCCCTCGTCGCTAACGAAGGGTCCGCCGAGGACCAGACCCGTCGCGAACACGAGTCCGCCGAGCGCCAGCGCGATTAGCGCTGCGACCGCCACCCACCCCACGGCGCCTAGGTTGAACACTCGCTCGCTGTCAGCACCTCGGGCCACGCCAACCATCTTTCCAGAGGTGACACGCGGCGCTCCCGAGTGCAGTGTCTCTGAGCGTTCGGGCCAGCAGTAACTGATGATCGGCGACGCCACCGCAGTCGTACATCGGCAGCACATCTCCGACCCTCACGTCGGACCATGACGGCACCCGGTCTGGAAACATCGAGACGACGACGGCCCGCACCCGGTCGCCTGGGCTGACTGGGTAATGCCCGAAGCAAAGCACCGGACCACCCGTCTGCTCGGGGGGCGTCATTCCGGGTAGCCCCCAGTTCGGCCGGTAAGCCATCGGCGGGTAGTCATCTCCGCCGATGGGGTTGACCCGCCCGCCATCCTCGGTCTTGACAACTTCGAGTTCGATGCCAAGGGCGAACCCGTCGATCGTCTCGCCGCCCACCTGCACATACTGCCGGGTATTCCGCACCGGTCGCCTCGCGGAAGACGCCACCTATCGGGTGTCCACCTTGCCGGTCGGCATCCGGCTGTCCCCCCGCTCCTTCGCGAGCCAGATGAGCGGGAAGACCGGGACGTAACAGCCCGCTATCGAGAAGTGGACAAGAATGAGCAGGTCTCGCCACTGGAGCTGCCGCCCCTTCCGCCAAGACCAGATGAACAGGCCTCCGACGTACAGGAACGCTGCGATCGTCAACGCGTTCATCGCTTGGAGGATCGGGCTGTCGAAGCGTGGCGCGATCACCGCAGAAGAGTGCCGGATCTTTGGCGGCCCGACCACCCCTCTCCCCGGCACCTACCGCCCAGGCGCGTTCCGCTTTCGCCGAAAACGCGTTCCGCGCCGTCGGAGCGCGAGCCGCCGACCTGGGCGTTCACCCTTTGTCACCAATCCCGGCGGGGGATCGATGACAAACGCGGTGACAAAGTCGTGCGCCCCTATCGGCCGGTCCGCCGCCTTCGGAGCGGCTGACCTTGGGACCTCACGGTCAGAGCTCGGCACCTCGGAGCGGCTCGAACTGGCACCATCAGAAGGTGACTGCCGGTGGTTTCGCTTCGCCCGAGGAGGCAGCGCTCGCGAGCTGGAGGGGGACGCCGGCAGCCAACGCGGGTGCGCTCCGTCACGGTCCGGGGCGCACGTGCCGAGGTGCTCGTCGAAACCGACCAGAGCAACCGTGAGCACCTCGACTACGTCTACTGCGTCCAAGGGGACGCCGGACGCTGGCGCGAGGTCGTCTCTGGCAACGGGCCAACCGTCCGATGGGACGATCCCGACGAGTACGCCTGGTCGTACTAGGGGGCCGCTGGATAGTGCCGGTTGTCCGGCGGCCGGAACCAGAACCTCTCCAGGCTCGCTGGCGCACAGATCGCTCAGCCGATCTCACCACCGATGCGGGTCGACGTCCCGTCGTCAGCCCTCGGCCACCTCGGCGGCGGCCTCGGATGCCCGGGCCACGATGTCGTCGATGACGTCGTCGGTGTGGGCCAGGCCGGGGAACAGGACCTCGTAGGCGCCCGGCGCCATGGCCACGCCGCGCCGGAGCATGGCGTGGAAGAAGCGCCGGTAGCGGTCGACGTCGGTCGTCTTGGCGTCGTCGTAGGTGCGCGGCGCGGTGTCGCCCAGGTGGAGGCCGACGAGCGAGCTCACCCGCGGGATCACGACGTCGATGCCGGCGTCGGCGAACGCCTTGGCCAGGCCGTCGGCGAGGCGGGTCGCTCCGGCGCGGAGCCGGTCGTAGGCCGCGTCGTCCAGCAGGTCGAGGGCGGCACGGCCGGCAGCGGTGGCCAGCGGGTTGCCCGACAGCGTGCCGGCCTGGAACACCGGCCCGTCGGGGGCCAGGGAGTCCATGATCTCGGCCCGGCCGCCGAACGCCCCGATGTTGAGGCCGCCGCCGATGACCTTGCCGAAGCAGGTCAGGTCGGCGTCGACGCCGTACAGCTCCTGGGCCCCGCCGCGGGCGACCCGGAAGCCGGTGATGACCTCGTCGAAGATGAGCAGGGCGCCGACCCGGTCGCACTCGTCGCGCAGCGCCTGCAGGAAGCCCTCCTCGGGCGGGATCAGGCCCATGTTGGCGGCGGCGGGCTCGAGGATCACGGCGGCGACCTGGTCGTCGAGGGTGGGCACCTCGTTGAACGGGATGACGATGGTGTCGGCCACCGTGGCCTCGGTGACGCCCACGCTCTCGGGCAGGGAGAACACGGCCAGGGCCGAGCCGGACTGGGCCAGCAGCGCGTCACCGTGGCCGTGGTAGTTCCCGGCGAACTTCACCAGCTTCGTCCGGCCGGTGTGGCCCCGGGCCAGGCGGATGGCCGACATCGTGGCCTCGGTGCCGGAGCTGACGAGGCGGACCTTCTCCACGCTCGGGACCCGGGCGCAGATCTCCTCGGCGATGCGGACCTCGCCCTCGGTGGGCGCGCCGTAGGAGGTCCCCTTCGTCGCCGCTTCCTGGATGGCCGACACGATGGCCGGGTGGGCGTGGCCGGCGATGACCGCGCCGTAGCTCTGGACGAGGTCGAGGTACTCCGTGCCCTCGACGTCCCACACCCGTGGTCCCTCGGCGCGCTCGACGAAGTACGGCGTTCCTCCCACGGCCCGGAAGGCGCGGATCGGCGAGTTGACCCCACCGGGGATGTGGGCCTCGGCCTGGGCGTAGAGCTCTTCGTTGGTGGTCATCGGGCGTGCTCCTCGGCGATCTGGCGGGCGGCGTAGGTGAGGATGAGGTCGGCCCCGGCGCGCTTGATGCCGAGCAGGTGCTCGCGCATGACCGCGTCGGCGTCGATCCAGCCCCGCTCGCCGGCGGCCTTGACCATCGCGTACTCCCCGGACACGTGGTAGGCGGCGAGGGGCACGTCGAAGCGGGACCGGGCCCGGCTGAGCACGTCGAGGTAGGCCAGCGCCGGCTTCACCATGAGCATGTCGGCGCCCTCGGACAGGTCGGCCTCCATCTCCTCCATGGACTCCCGCACGTTGGCCGGGTCCTGCTGGTAGCCCTTGCGGTCCCCACCCCCCGCGATGGTGACGTCGACTGCGTCCCGGAACGGCCCGTAGAGCGCCGAGGCGTACTTGGCCGCGTAGGCGAGGATCGGGATCTCGGGGTGGTCGTCCTGGTCGAGGGCGTAGCGGATGGCGGCGACCTGGCCGTCCATCATCCCGGACGGCGCGACGATGTCGGCGCCGGCCCGGGCCTGGGCGACGGCGGCCATCGTGTAGAGCTCGAGGGTGGCGTCGTTGTCGACCGTGCCGTCGTCGCGGACGACGCCGCAGTGGCCGTGGTCGGTGTACTCGTCGACGCACAGGTCGGCGATGAGCACGAGGTCGTCGCCGAGATCGGCCTTCAGGGCCCGCAGGGCGACCTGCACGATGCCGTCGGGATCGCAGGACTGGCTGCCGGTGGCGTCCTTGGTGGCCGGGACGCCGAAGAGGATGACCGCAGGGACGCCGAGGGCGGTGAGCTCGGCCGCCTCGCGCCGGGCGCTGTCGACGGTGTGCTGGACCACGCCCGGCAGCGACTCGATCGCGTTGGGCTGGTCGATGCCCTCCCGGATGAACAGCGGAGCGATCAGGTCGTCGGGCCCCACGTGGGTCTCGGCGACCATGCGCCGGAGGGCGGGCGTGCGTCGGAGGCGGCGGAGTCGTCGCTCGGGGAAGGCCATCGGAGCGAGCCTACGACCTCACCCGAACAGCCCCTTCAGGCGGTCCAGGTCCAGCTCCGCGACCGAGCGCACGACCAGGTCGGCGTGGGTGAAGGCCAGCTCGGCGGTCATGCCGGCCGGCACGCCGACGGTGGCGCAGCCGGCGGCGTTGGCCGCGATCACGCCCGGTTCGCTGTCCTCGAGCACCACGCAGCGGGTGGGGTCGACGCCGAGGCGCTCGGCGGCGAGCAGGAACAGGTCCGGGTGGGGCTTGGTCCGCTCCTTGCCGACGTCGTCGCGCGTCGCCTTCACGGGGAAGAGGTGGTCCACGTCGAAGCGCTGGAGGTGCCCGGTGACCCAGTCGAGGGGGCTGGAGCTGGCGATGGCCACACCCACGCCGGCTTCCGTGGCCGCCGTGGCCAGCTCGATGACCCCGGGGCGCAGGGGCTCCTCGCTGATGCGGGCGTGGTGGCGGGCCCGGCGGGTCTCCAGGATCGCCTCCCGGTCGTCGAGGGGCCGGCCCAGCGCCTCCTCCAGCATGTCCATCCAGTGCGGGTGGTCGGCCGTGCCGATGATGGCCACCCAGTCGTCGCGGGACAGGTCGAGGCCGTGGTCGGCGAAGCTCTCGGCCACGGTCAGGAACTCCGAGGTCTCGGTGTCGAGCACGAGTCCGTCGAAGTCGAACAGGATCGCGTCGGGGGGCACGGGACGATCCTGCCCGAACCCGCTCCGCTGGTCAGAACCCGACCGGATCTGGTCGATTCCGGACCACCGAAGGCTCAGGTGGGGGTGAGGTGGACGACCAGGGCGGCGAGGAGGCCGTCGATGGTGTGGACGTCGGCCTCGACGTCGACGGTGAGGCCGTGCTCCCGGGCCGTGTCGGCGGTGACCGGGCCGATGCAGGCGACGATGGGCGGGACCGCGTCGCAGACGGCGAGGAAGTTCCGGACCGTGGAGGACGACGTGAACGTGACGATGTCGGCCTCGGCGGCGGCGGCGAGCTCGTCGGGCGACGGCGTGCCCTGGACCGTGCGGTAGGCCTCGACCACGTCGACGGTCCAGCCCCGCTCGCGCAGGGTCTCGGGCAGCACGTCGCGGGCTTCGGCGGCCCGGACCAGCAGCACCCGACCGCCGCCGGGCGGCGGGTCGGGGAAGACCTCGAGCAGGCCCTCGGCCACGAAGCGCTCGGGGACGAGGTCGGCTTCGACGTTGCCCTCCCGCAGCGCATCGGCGGTGCCCGGACCGATCGCCGCCACCTGCGCCGCACCGAAGGCGCGGGCGTCGCGGCACTCGGCCAGCAGGCGGCGGGCGCCGTTCGGGGAGGTCACCACCACCCAGTCGTTGCCGGCCAGGTCGGCGACGGCCGAGCGCAGAGCGGTGCCCCCGTCCGCAGGATCGTCGATGCGGATCGCGGGGATCTCCACGGTGGCGGCGCCGAGCTCGCGCAGACGAGCGACGAGGGACGACGCCTGGGCCCGGGCCCGGGTGACGACCACGGTGCGACCGAACAGGGGGCGCCGCTCGAACCAGGCCAGGTCGAGGCCGGCGACGGCGCCGATCACGATGGTGGCCGGCGACTCCAGGTCCTGCGCGGCCAGCGTGCCGAGGGTGGCCCGGACCGTGCGCTGCTCGGCGCGGGTGCCCCAGATGACGGCGGCGGCGGGCGTGTCGGCCGGGCGTCCGGCGGCCATGAGCCGGTCGCAGATCTTCTGGATCCGGCCCACGCCCATCAGCACGACGATGGTCCCGCCGACCCGGGCCACGGCGTCCCAGTCCACCGAGCCGTCCTCGCCGATGGTCGGGTCCTCGTGGCCGGTGACGACGGTGAAGCTGGTGGAGGAGAACCGCTGGGTCACCGGGATGCCGGCGTAGGCGGGCACGGCGATGGCAGAGGTGATGCCGGGCACGAACTCGAAGGGCACGCCGGCATCGGCGAGGGCCTGGGCCTCCTCCCCGCCCCGGGCGAACACCGTCGGGTCGCCGCCCTTCAGTCGCACCACCGTGGCGCCGGAGCGGCCGTGCTCGACCAGCAGCTCGTTGATGCCGTCCTGGGGCACCCGGGCGTGGCCGGGGACCTTGCCGACGTCGATGCGCTGGGCGTGGGCCGGCGCCAGGTCGAGCAGCTCCTCGGCGGACAGCCGGTCGTGCACGACCACGTCGGCCCGCCGGAGCAGCTCGGCGCCTCGCACGGTCAGCAGGCCGGGGTCTCCGGGGCCGGCGCCGACGAGGTACACGGTCATGGAAGGCACCTTACGATCGTGAGCGCCGGGTGGCCGTAGCCTGGTGCGGTGCCAGCCGACGAGCGCTTCGAAGACGTGGTCGACCCCGTCGACGGCACCCGCTGGCGCATCGACGTCGGCTTCCTCGAGTCCAGCTGGACCTGCCTGTGGGGCGACGGCTGCCAGGGCATCCTCGACGAGCCGGCAGCCCACCTGATGCAGGGGTGCTGCTCGGTCGGCGCCGAGATGCTCGACGAGGACGAGGCGATGCTGGTCGCCGCCCTCGGCGCCACGCTCGAGCCGGAGCAGCTCCAGCACCACGCCGAGGCCGCCGAGCACGGGTTCTTCTCCGACGACACCCGCACCAACACCCGGGTCGTCGACGGCGCCTGCATCTTCTTCAACCGACCGGGCTTCCCCGGCGGCGTCGGCTGCGCCCTGCACCGGGCAGCCGAGGCCGCGGGCGAGCCGGTGATCGACTGGAAGCCGGAGGTGTGCTGGCAGCTGCCGCTGCGCATCGACCGGGACGGCGACACCGCCACCCTGCGGCGCTGGAGCCGGGCCGACTGGGGCTCCGACGGCGAGACCATGCACTGGTGCTGCACCGAGCGGCCGAGCGGCCCGGACCAGGCCGACGCCTACGTCGGCGACCGGCCGGTCATCGAGTCCCTGGCCGAGGAGATCGAGGCGCTCGTCGGCACCGACGTGATGGTGGAGATCACCCGCCGAGGAGGTCGGCGACGGGGAGGAGGGTGATCCCGTCGGCGCCGATGGTGGCGGCGTCGGTGCCGCGGATGACGGCCCGCTCGAGGCGGGAGCCGTCGTCGGCGCCGATCACCATCCGCAGCGTGATCTCGCTGCCCGGGTCGTCGTCGGCGAGGGTGGCGTGGGCGCCGGCGGGCAGGTCGCAGTCACCCCCGAGGGCGACCAGGAACGAGCGCTCGGCGTCCACCCGGCGCCGGCTCGGGGCGTGCTCGATGGCGGCGAGCAGGTCACGGGTGGCGTCGTCGTCGGCCCGGCACTCGATGCCGAGCGCGCCCTGGCCGACCTGGGGCGTCATCACGTAGGCCGGCAGCCAGTCGGTGATGGCGGCTTCCATGTCCTGGCGGAGCATGGCGGCGCCGGCGGCGATGATCGCGGTGATCGGCGTCCCGGCCAGGTCGCCGGCATCGATCTTCGTGCCGGCGGTGGCGACCCGGCGCTGGATGTTGCCCCGCAGCTCCACGAAGCGGAGGTCCGGTCGCAGGTCCTGCAGCTGCACCCGGCGGCGGTTGGAGCCGGTGGCGATGACGACGCCGACGGGCAGGTCGACGAGGGCAGCCCCCACCAGCACGTCGCGGGGGTCGCCCCGCTCGGGGACCGATGCGAGCGTCAGGCCGGGCACCGTCTCCGAAGGGAGGTCCTTGGCCGAGTGGACGGCGAAGTCGGCCCGACCGTCGAGCACGGCCTCCTGGACCTCCTTGGCGAACAGGCCCTTGCCGCCGAGCGCGGAGATCGGGGTGGTCAGGTCCTTGTCGGGCGCCGACGTGAGCAGCACCGGCTCGACCTCGATGCCGGGGTGCGCCGCCTCCAGGAGGGCGATCACGTGCTCGGTCTGCCACCGAGCCAGCGGCGACGAGCGGGTGGCGGCGCGCAACCTCAAGGGTCGGTCAGGAATCGATGTCGTAGAGGTCGCGCAGGGCCTGGACCAGGCGGTCGCCCTTGGTGGTGCCCGCGGCCTCACGCAGCGCCACGGTGGGCTGGTGCAGCAGCTTGGCGACGAGGCCCTGGGTGAGCTTCTCGACCGCGGCGATCTGGGCGTCGTCGAGGTCGGCGAGGCGGGCGCGGGCCCGCTCCAGCTCGGCGGTGCGCAGCGCCTCGGCCCCTTCGCGCAGGGCGACGATGACCGGTGCGATCTCCCGGGCCGACGTGGCGGACCGGTAGCGCTCGAGCTCCTCGTCGAGGATGGAGCGGACGGCGTCGACCTCCCGGCGGCGCTCGGCCAGGCCCCGGTCGGCGAAGGCGCCGAGGTCGTCCATGTCGAGCACCGTCACGCCGGCGACGTCGGCCACCGAGGGCTCGATGTCGCGGGGCACGGCGATGTCGACCAGCACGAGCGGCTGGCCGCCGCGGGCGACCATGGCAGCCTCGACGTCGTCGCGGGTGAGCAGCACCGAGGCCGCACCGGTGGAGGTGAGCACGACGTCGGCGTCGACCAGCTCCGAGCCGAGGTCGGTGAAGCGGATGGCCCGACCGCCGACGGCGGCGGCGAGCGCCTTGGCCTTGTCGTGGGTGCGGTTGGCAACGACCAGCTCGGCCACGCCGGCGGAGGCGAGCGACTCGGCCATGGACGAACCCATCTCGCCGGCCCCGAGCACGATGGCCCGGCGGCCGTCGAGGCTGCCGAGCTGCTGGGCGGCGAGGGCCACGGCGGCGTAGGACACCGACGCGGTGCCCTGGCCGATGCCGGTCTCGCTGCGCGCCCGCTTGCCGGCCTCGAGAGCGTGGCGGAACAGCAGGTTCAGCGTGGTGCCGGCCGCGTCCTCCCGCTGGGCCTTCTCCCACGACGTCTTGACCTGGCCCTGGATCTCGTGCTCGCCGAGGACGGCGGAGTCGAGGCCGGAGACCACGTCGAAGAGGTGGGCCACCGCGGCGGTGTCGTGGTGGACGTAGAGGTGGTCGGCGAAGTCCTCGGGGTCGAGGAAGGCGAGCTCGGCCAGCACGGCGCGGACGTCGGCGTAGCCGCCATGGAACTTCTCGGCGACCGCGTAGACCTCGGTGCGGTTGCACGTGGAGAGCACGACAGCCTCGGACACGTGCTCCTTGGTGAGCAGCGCGTGCAGCGTCTTGCCGAGCGCAGCGTCGCCGACGGTCATCGCCTCGAGCACCCCGAGGGGGGCCGTGCGGTGGTTCACCCCGATGACGACGACAGGCATGATCTCAGCAGTTCCAGCGCTTCGGTTCGGCGGTCGGCACGCAGCAGGTCGAGAAGCCCGGCATCGAGGGCCTCCTGCCACTTGAGTCCTTCAGTTGAACGACCCTGGGCCTTGATGGATTCCCTCTCCGCGGAGAGGAGCTCCACCAGGGCATCGTATTCCGGGCCGAACTCGTCTTCGAATCGCCTCCGCAGCCAGGTGGACAGCGCGGGGCTGTGACCCCCCGTCGCGACGGTCACGAGGAGGGTGCCGCGCCGCACGCGAGCCGGCAGCGTGAAGGTGCAGTTGGCCGGGTCGTCAGCCGAGTTCACCCACACGCCGGCGGCGTCGGCGTCGAGGAACACCTGGTGGTTGACGCCGGGGTCGCTCGTGGCGGTGACGACGAGGCGGTGCTCGGCGGCCTCGGGGCTGGCGTAGGGCCGGCGCTCGATCGCCACGATCCCGTCGTCGGCGCAGGCCTGGAGGTCATCGGTCACATCGGGCGCGACGACGAGGAGCTGGTCCGCTCCCCCGTCCAGGAGCCCCTCCACCTTCGACGTGGCGACGGGGCCACCGCCGACCACGAGCACCGAACGGCCCCGCAGCACCAGGTTCACCGGGTATTGCGGACCGTCGACCGGCATCGCTACTCGGCCGCCGAGGTCGGGCCGTGCTGCTGGTAGAAGGACAGGATCTGCATCTCGACGGCGAGGTCGACCTTGCGCAGGGAGACCTCGGGCGGCACGGTCAGCACCGTCGGCGCGAAGTTGAGGATGGAGCGCACCCCGGCGGCGATGAGCTCGTCGGCCACGGCCTGGGCTGCCGGCGCCGGTGTGGCGATGACGCCGATGGCGATGTGCTCCTCGGCGACGACCTCGGCGAGCTCGTCGGCGTGGCGGACCACGAGGTCGCCGAAGGTGCGGCCGACCACGTCGGGGCTGGCGTCGACCAGGGCGGCGACCGGGTAGCCGCGGTTGCCGAACCCGCCGTAGTTGGCGAGAGCGGCGCCGAGGTTGCCGATGCCGACGATGACGACGGGCCAGTCCTGGGTCATGCCGAGGGCCCGGCGCATGTGGGCCTGCAGGTACTCGACGTCGTAGCCCACCCCGCGAGTGCCGTAGCTGCCGAGGTAGGACAGGTCCTTGCGCACCTTGGCCGCGTTGACGCCGGCGGACTCGGCCAGCTGCTCGCTGCTCACGGTGGGCGTCTGGGGCCCCAGCTCGAGCAGGCTGCGCAGGTAGATCGGCAGGCGCGCCACGGTGGCATCGGGGATGCGCTTGCCACCACGCTCGGCCACGGCACGAGGGTAGGGCTCGTTCACACGTTCACAAAGTCCGCGCCGAGGCCTCAGTAGACGGCCCGGGTCCCCCGCAGCTCGTGCTTGCGGACCTTGCCGCCGAGGCCGCTCGGGAGCTCGTCGACGAACCACACCTTCTGCGGGCACTTGTACCGGGCGAGGCGCTGCTCGGCGAACGCGATGATCTCGTCCTCCTCGAGCGACGCCCCCTCGGCGGCCACGACGTAGGCCTTCACCGCCTCGCCGGAGTGGGGGTGCTGGACGCCCACCACGGCCGCCGACGCCACCCCCGGGTGCTCGACGAGGACGCTCTCCACCTCGGCCGGGTACACGTTGAACCCGGACACGATGATGAGGTCCTTCAACCGGTCGACGATGAAGAGGAACCCGTCGTCGTCGACCACGGCCAGGTCGCCGGTCTTGAGCCAGCCGTCGGACGTGAGGGCCTGGGCGGTGGCCTCCTCGTCGCCCCAGTAGCCGTGGAACACGTTGGGGCCCTGCACCCGGATCTCCCCGACGTCGCCGACGAGGACGTCGTGGTCGCCGGCATCGGTGAGGCGGACCTTCACCCCGGGCAGCGGCGCGCCGATGCTGCCGGGCGGGGCGGGGATGCCGGTGGCGGTGGTGACGACCGGCGACGCCTCGGTGAGCCCGTAGCCCTCGTCGATCGACAGGCCGAAGCGCTCCTGCACCAGGGCGCGCACCGCCGGGTCCAGCTTCGCCGCGCCCGAACCCGCGATGCGGACCGTGCGCAGGGCATCGCCGTCGGCGCCGGGCAGGTGGGCCCACGCCGACCACATCGCCGGGGCCCCGGCGATGATCGTGACCTGGTGCTTCTTGACCGACTCGAGCGCGGACTCGGGGTCGAAGCGCTCCACCGCGAGCACGGCGCCCCCGGTGTGCAGCGCCATGTCGAGCACCACGTTGAGGCCGAAGATGTGGAAGAACGGCAGCACGCCGAAGGTGATGTCGTCGCTGCGCTGCTCCCGGTACGGGTTGGCCTGGAGCTGCTCGAGGTTCGCCATGAGGTTGCCGTGGCTGAGCTTGGCGGCGCGGGGGAAGCCGGCGGTGCCGGAGGTGAACATGAGCACGGCGAGGTCGTCGGCCTCTCGCGGCACGATCGGCGTGGGCTCGGCGGTCATGAGGTCGTCGAGGCGCACGGCCCCCTCGACCACGAGGTCCCCCGGGTCCGACTGCACGACGAGGCGCAGGTCGGGCACCGCCGCCCGGTCGATGTCGGGCAGCACCCGCTTGCCCGTCGGGCCGACGATGACCCCGACGACGCCGACGTCGGCGAGCTCGTTGGTGACCTCGGGGCCGGGGCTGGCCGGGTTGATCGGCACCGCGACCGCGCCCACGCCGAGGATGGCGAGCCAGCTGACCACGAAGTACCAGTTGTTGGCGGCCACGACGGCGACCCGGTCCCCGGGCTCGATCCCGGCCTCGACCAGACCGCCCCGCAGGCGCCCGGCCTGCTCGCGCAGCTCGCCGTAGGTGGTCTCCTTGCCACGGGAGATGAGCGCCACGCTCGTGGCTGGGTGGTCGGCACAGATCTCGGCGAGGTTCACGCCCGGCAGTTCAGCACGTGAGCAGCGTGCGATGCCGCCGCGTGCTCCCCGGTAGACATGCGACGTGCACGACGGGATCGTCACCGAGGGCCTGACCCGCCTGTTCCCCGGCGGGGTCGGCCTGGCCGACCTGTCGCTGGAGGTCGCGTCCGGCGAGGTGCTGGCGCTGCTCGGCCCCAACGGGGCGGGCAAGACCACGACCGTGCGGCTGCTCAACGGCGTGCTCCGGCCCGACCGGGGCCACGCCCGGGTCCTCGGCCTCGACCCGGCCACCCACGGCGACGAGCTGCGCCGGCGCACGGGGGTGCTCACCGAGCACGCCGGTCTCGACGACCGCCTCACCGCCCGGGAGAACCTGCACTACGCCGCCCGCATCCGCGGCATCACCGGCCCGGCCGTGGAGGCCCGCATCGGCGAGCTGCTCGACCGCTTCGGCATGGGCGAGCGCGCCGACCAGCCCGTGCGGGGCGCCTCCACCGGGCAGCGCAAGCGCCTGGGCCTGGCCCGCTCGCTCCTGCACGACCCCGAGGTCCTCTTCCTCGACGAGCCCACCTCCGGGCTCGACCCGACCGCCACGCGGGACGTGGTGGAGCTGATCGGCTCCCTCGCCACCGAGCACGGCCGCACGATCGTGCTGGCCACCCACTTCCTCGGGGAGGCCGGCCGGCTGGCGGACCGCATGGCCGTGCTCGACCGCGGCGAGCTGGTCGCCTACGGGCGACCGGCCGACCTGGCCGACGACCTGTGGGACGGGCTCGAGGCCGAGGTCGACCTCGGGGCGCGGGCCACGACCGAGCAGCTCGACGTCGTCGCCTCCGTGATCGGGGTCCACACCGTCGAGCCGTCACCGGCGGGCGCCGTCCTGCGCGTGGCCGGGCGGGACGTGCTCCCCCACGTGGTCGCTCGCCTCGTCGGGGCCGGAGCGCCGGTCTACGCGGCCGTGCCCCGACCGCCGACCCTCGAGGACGTCTACTTCGAGATCGAGGCCCGACGGGCCGCCTCCGCCGGGTTGCCGCCGGCACCGGACCCGCGGGGCGTGCCGACGTGACCCGCACCGACTGGACCGCGGTGTGGGGCGTGGTGGCCAAGGACCTGCGCGCCGTCGTGCGCTCCAAGTCCGTCGTCATCCCGATGCTGGCCGTGCCCGTGCTGCTGATGGTGTTCCTGCCCGGCGCCATCGGCCTCGCCGCCCGAGCCGCCCCCGGCGTGCAGGTCGAGCGCCTGCTCGGCGACGTGCCCGGCGACCTGGCCCGCCCGATCCTGGACCTGCCGGTCGAGGAGCAGCTGATCGTCCTGGTGAACGGCTACCTGCTGGCCCCGCTGTTCCTGATCGTGCCGCTCATGGTGTCGGCCGTGCTCGCCGCGGACGCGTTCGCCGGCGAGAAGGAGCGCAAGACCCTCGAGTCGCTGCTGCACTCCTCCATCCGCGACCGGGACCTGTTCCTGGCCAAGTTCCTCTCCGCGTTCCTGCCCGCCCTCGCCGTGTCCTGGCTCGGGTTCCTCGCCTTCGTGATCGTCGCCAACGGCGTGGCCTGGCCGGTCATGGGCCGGGTCTTCGTCCCGACCCGGTTGTGGGGCGTGATGATCCTGTGGGTCGCGCCCGCCGTCGCCACCCTCGGCCTGGCCGTGATGGTGCGCGTGTCGGCCCGGACCCACACCGCCCAGGAGGCCAACCAGCTCGGCGGCGCGGTGATCCTCCCGCTGATCTTCCTCGCCGTCGGCCAGTCCACCGGGCTGCTGCTGGTGACGCTGCCGATCGCCGTCGGCATCGGCGCCGTGATCTGGGCCGTCGCCCTGCTGCTGCTGCGGGGCGGCGTGAAGCGCTTCACCCGGGACGCCCTCGTCGCCCAGGTCTGAACGAACCCGGCAATCCGGACAGGGCGGGCACTCCGAACATCGGGTGTGCGCTTCGACCTGGCCGCCTACAAGGAATCCACCGACCGGCTCGACGTCGGGGGCATCGACTTCGACGCCTTCCACGACCAGCCCCTCGCCCCCGAGCACCTCCGGTGCCTGCGCTACATGCACGACGTCGAGCTCCACACGTCCTGCTACCTGCGGAACCTGCTGAACACCCGGGCCCACCACGACCCGGAGATCACCACCTTCCTCACCCTCTGGAACCACGAGGAGCTCTGGCACGGCGAAGCCCTCGCCCGGGTGCTGGCCGCCCACGACGAGCCCGGGGGCCCGGACCGCGTCGCCTCCATGCGCCGGCGCCTCGGGTGGCGCATCACCGCCAGCCCGCTGCTGTGGATGGGCTTCTCGGCCATGACCCGGCACTTCCTCGCCATCCACATGACCTTCGGCGTGGTGAACGAGTGGACCACGCAGGCCGGCTACGTCCGGCTCGCGGCCGAAGCCCGGCACCCCGTGCTCGACGAGCTGCTCCGGCGCATCATGCGCCAGGAGGGCACCCACATCGCCTTCTACCGCTCCCACGCCGTGGAGCGCCTCGAGGCCAGCGAACGGGCGCAGCGCACCACGCGCCGCGCCGTGCGCGCCCTGTGGAGCCCGGTCGGCGCCTCCGTCATGCCCGAGGCCGAGACCCGCCACCTCGTGCGCACCCTGTTCTCCGGTGGTGACGGCCGGGCCGTCGCCGATCGCATCGACCGGCGCGTCGACGCGCTGCCCGGCCTGGCCGGCCTCGACCTGATGGCCGGCGCCCTCGCCCGCTACGCCTGAGGCCGTTCTGGGGTACCCGGCGTGACCGACGCGGTCGCGGGACGTACCCCAGAACGTCAGGTCAGGTCACGTCAGGAAGACGAGCTGGAGGGTGGCGGCGCCGATGATCAGCAGCAGCAGGATCGCCATGATGATGGTGGTTCCGGGCCTCATGGCCTGCCTCCCTGGGGGCGTGGTCCGAGGCCGACCGGGGTGGTGATGCCACCGGCGCCCTCGTCGTCGTCGAGGCGCTGCAGTCGCACCTCCTGGCCGGTGCCGAGGTCGAGCTCGACGTGGGCGGAGCGGCGGTCGAGCGCCACGGTGAGCAGCCCGTAGGAGTCCACGACGAGGCCGACCTCGCCCTCCTTGATGCGGGCGAACGCGTCGACCCGCCGGGCGGTCCGCAGCTGGCCGCCGATGCGCAGGCCGATGCGGTCCCCCCAGTCGGCGATGTCGTCGGGGTCCACGTTCAGCTGGCAGTTGCCGAACCGGTCGATCCACAGCACGTCGCAGACGAGGTCGCCGTCCTCCTCCCGCATGACCGGGATCAGACCCGGCGTGAGCGAGCTCGGGTCGACCAGGTCGCCCAGCTCGGTCAGCTCGGTGCCGGTGCACAGGGCGGCGGCGACGGGGGCGAAGACGTCGCGGCCGTCGAAGGTCGGGCCCGGCGCCGGCAGGTGGTAGTCGGTGTTGGTCAGCGACACGGCCCGGCTGGCGCCGCCGGACATCGACACCGCGGGGGCCAGGACGCCGTTGTCCGGCCCGACGAGCACCGACTGGCCGTCGCCGACCTCGATGGCGATGCCCCGCCGCTCGGTGCCGACCCCCGGGTCGACCACGGCGAGCACGACGCCCGGGCACAGGTACTGGGCGCTGCGGGCCAGGGCGAGGCCACCGGCGCGCACGTCGTGGGGAGCGATGTCGTGGGTGATGTCGATGACCGCCACGCCCGGTGCGGTGGAGCGCAGGATCGAGTGGACGATGCCGACGAACTCGTCGCCCCGGCCGTAGTCGGAGAGGAACGAGATGGTGTCGTAGGTCAGCGGGGTCATGCCCCTCCGACGCTACGTCCGGTCATCCCGCTTCGGTGAACCGGTCGGCGAGGTAGGCATCGAAGTCCTCCTCGCTGATCCGGAACGACTTCCCGATGCGCAGGGCGCGCAGCTCGCCCGACTTGATCAGCCGGTAGACGGTCATGTCGGACACTCGCAGCGCCTCGGCGACCTCACGGGGGGTGAGGAAACCGGGACGCACAGGACCACTGGCACGGGTCATGGAACACCCCTTCTCTCCGGGGGAGAGGCTAGGCGACCGTGGCTCCTGTGGCCACTAGCACGTGCTGGGGCCGAAGTGGTGGATGGTGCTGGTGGGGGTGCGTCAGTCCGTGGCGACGGGTTCGCCGAGGTCGTCGGCCTTCACCGCATCGCGCCGGCCCATCGGCTGGGGTTCGCCGACCGTGGAGTCCCTCGCGGTCTGGGCCTCGAGCTCGCTGTTGATCTCGGCGCCGAGGATGACGGCGAAGGCGGTGACCACGAGCCAGAGCATGAGCACGATGACGGCGCCGATGCTGCCGTAGGTCTCGCCGTAGCTGCCGAAGTTCGACACGTAGACGGAGAAGGCGATGGAACCGAGGATCCACACGGCGGTGCCGATGACCGCACCCCAGGACACCCACTGCCAGCGGGGCGCGTCCCGGTCGGGGGCGTAGCGGTACAGCGCGGCGAGGCCGAGGGCGAAGCCCACGGCCAGGCCGACGTAGGAGCCGATCTGGACCAGGGTCTGGCCGAGCGAGCCGAACGGCAGCTGGTCGGCCACGGTCGGGAGCACGGCGATGACGCCGATGGCGACGGAGGCGAACGCGATGGCGCCGACGGTGAGGCCGAGCGAGAGCCCGCGCAGCTTCAGGAAGCCGCGGCTCTCGCGTTCGTCGTAGGCGGCGTTGACCGCGCCGATCAGGTGCTTCACACCGGACGACGCGGCCCACAGCGCGGCGGCGATGCTCACGGCGAGGGTGACGCCGATGCCCTGCTGCTCGGACGTGATGCTCTCGAGCTGGTCGGTGATCAGGCCCCGGGCGTCCTCGGGCAGGCTGCCCGTGAGGTCGCGGACCTGCTGGGCCACCTGGTCGGGGTCGGCGAAGATGCCGTACAGCGAGACCAGCGCCGCGAGCGCCGGGAACAGCGCGAGCAGCAAGAAGAAGGCGACGCCGGCGGAGAGCAGGGGGACCTGGTCCTCCTTGACCTCTCCCTTGACGCGCAGGGCGACGTCCTTCCAGCCGCTGGCCGGCACGTCGCCGGGACCCTCGGCGTCCCGACCGCGGTCGTCGCCGCGGTCGGGATGCCGTCGGGGGTGGTCGTCCTCGGTGAGGTCGATCAGCTCGTCGTCGGTGCGGGTCGCCATCGTGCTCAGGCTCCGGTCTGGCGGCGGGCCTGGTCCTCGACCTCGGCCTTGACGTCTTCGGCCGCGCCCTGGGCGTGGCCCTTGACGGCGTCGGAGCGGTCGCTGACGTCGGAGGCGACCTCGTCCTTGGCGTGGCGGCCGTCCTCGGCGATGTGCTCCTTGGCCTCGCCGACGCGCTCTCCGACCTGGTCGGAGACGGCGCTGGCCGACTCCTGCACGTGCTCCCGGATGGGGGCCTGGGCCTTGGACTGCACCTCGCGGGCCAGCCTGTTCTCGGTACGGCTCTCGGGCAGCACCGATCCGGCGAGGAGGCCGGTGCCGAAGGCGATCAGACCGGCAGCGAGCGGGTTGCCCTGGCTCTGGCGCTTCACGGCGTCCGTGGCCCCTCCGGCCGAGTCGGCCACCGAGTGGCGTGCGTCGCCGGCGGTGCCCATGACGGTGTCCTTGGTGTTGGACACGGCGCCCTTCAGTCGCTCGGTGAGGCGGCCGGGGCCGGCCCGGTCACCGATGTCGTCGAGGGTGCGGTCCATGCGACCGCGGGTGGTCTGGATCTCTGCGGTCAGCTCATCCGTGCGCGTAGCCATGAGAAGTCCTCCTTGAGGGTTTCGATCGTCTTGTGCGGCACCGGGTTCAGCGCCTTCAGGTTCTTCTTCCCGACCATGAACGCGATGCCGGCGCCGAGCGCCAGGACGAGTCCCACGATGAGGAATGCGAGGCCGGCCGGCATGAGCTCGGCGAGCCCGAGGCCGGCGGCGACGGCCAGGACGGCGAGGGCGAGGTAGCCGACGAGGGCGGCCGCACCGAAGCCGGCGCCGACGCCGGTGGCGTGCTGGGTCGACTCCTTGATCTCGGCCTTGGCCAGCGCGACCTCCTGGCGGACCAGGAGCGCGGCCTCCTCGCTGAGCTCGCCGAGCAGCGCGCCGATCTCCGTCTCGGGAGACGGGGCGTCGCGCACCGGCCGACGGCCGTTGGTGCGTGCTTCGGCGAGGGTCATCGGCGCATCTCCCCACCGGCGAAGGACTCGTTGCGGGGCGACGGCGCGACGCGGCTGGGGCCGTCACCCGTCAGGTCGATCTCCCGGTCCGGCCCGGACGAGTCGGCGCCCGGCTGCTCCGGGACCTGCTGGGGGTGGTCCCCGTTGCGCAGGATCCGCCCGAGGGCGAAGCCGGCACCGGCCGAAGCGAGCAGGAAGCCGCCCGGGCTGCGCTGGGCGAAGCTGCGGACACCCGACAGGGCGCCCTCGATGCCGTCGCGCTCGAGGCGCTCGACCACACCATCCAGGGAGCCAGCGGCGCGCTGGAGGTAGTCCGCGGTGGCGTCCCGGGGCGAGTCACCCGAGCTCATGGCCTGCAGGTCGTCGCGGAAGCGGGCGATCGCACCGGCGGCCACCTCGGACTGGCGGTCGGCCTGCTGGCGCACCGCATCCCGGGCTTCGTCGACGACGTCGCGGACCTCGGACCTCGCCGTCTCGGCGACGTCCCTGGCCTGGTCGGCGGCGTGCTGGGCGGCGTCCTCGACCTCGCTGCGGGCATGGCCGGCGACCTCACGACCGCTGTCCTTGGCGTGCGAGCCCGTGCCGCTGCCCTGCTGCTCGTCAGCCCAGTTCGGCGAGCCGAGATCCGGCGGCGGCGAGGCCAGCGGGGGCCCGCCGTCAGGGGTGGGCGGCGCGGTCGGCCGGGTGGCCGTGCCGGGGATGACGTCATCCGGTCGGTGGTTGCTCATGTGGCGCTCCTGGGGTCGTCGTGCCATCGGTCGCTACCCGAGGCGCGACGCGGCACAGAACGGATCGCGCCCAATGGCACGCCCCTCGCCGGTTCTTCGCGGGGTTCCGCCCGGTTTCGGGGGGCTTCGCCGCCGCTCAGTCGGCGCCGAGCGCGACCGCACGGTCGCGCGCGGCCAGCACGGCGTCGATCAGCGCGGCGCGCACGGCCCGCTGCTCGAGCACGCGCAGGCCTTCGGCTGTGGTGCCACCCGGGCTGGTGACCGCGGCGCGCAGCTCGCCGGGCGAAGCGTCGCCGTGCAGGAACAAGGTCGCAGCGCCGAGCAGCGTCTGGCCCGCCAGGGCCTCGGCGACGTCGCGGGGCAGCCCCGCGGCCACGCCCCCCTCGATGAGCGCGTCGAGGACGAGGAACGCATAGGCGGGGCCGGAGCCCGACAGCCCGGTGACGGCGTCGAGCAGGTGCTCGGGCACCCGGACGACCGTGCCGACCGCACCGAGGATGGCCTCGGCCCACGTCAGGTCGGCGTCGTCGGCGTTGGCGCCGGCGGAGATGGCGGCTGCGCCGGCCCCGACGAGGGCCGGCGTGTTCGGCATCGCCCGCACGACGCGGGCCCCGTCGGGCAGCGCGGCCTCGAGCGCGGCGATGGTGACCCCGGCGGCGATCGACAGCACGCGCCCCCCGTCGGCCGCGCCGACCGCGGCAGCGACCTCGGCCACGAGGTGCGGCTTCACAGCGATGAGGGTCCCCTCGGCCGGGCCCGGGACGTCGGCGACCTCGAGGGAGGGGTGGGCGGAGCGCAGCTCCTCGGCGCGGGGCCCGTGGGTCTCGACCACCCGCACGGCGAGGTCCGGGTCGGATCGGAGCAGACCGGCCAGGAGGGCTTCGCCCATCTTGCCGCCGCCGACGATCTGCAGTGCTGCCCGGTCCATGTCGGGACGTTACCGACGGGCCACCGACGGCACCGGGCTCCGGCCGATCGGGCCGAGCACCTGGGCGGCGAGGAGGATGAGCGCCACCCCGACGCCGAGGACGAACACGCCGGTGGTGGAGGTCAGGGCCAGGGCCCCGCCGGCGAGGAGGGGGCCGAGGGTCTGGCCGAGCCGGGCGGCGCCCACCCAGACCGCGAGCACGGCGCCGCGGCGCTCGGGGGGCGCCGCGCCGGCCACCGCATCCTGCAGCGACGGGATGAACACGCCCTCACCGAGGCCGTAGAGCATGCACGCCCCCACGATGACCACGATCGTCCCGGCCGACGCGATGCCGGCGAAGGCGGTCACGTAGGACACGCCGGCGGCGATGAGCAGGGTCCGCATGGACCAGCGGGAGCGGATCCGACCGAGGTTGAACGCGATCAGGCTGGCCGTGGCGGCCGGGACGGCGATGAGCAGCCCGCGGGCGGAGGCGGACAGGCCGAAGACCTCCTCGAGGTGCACGGGGAACGTCGTGAGGAAGCCCCCGAAGATGAGCACGAACACGAGGATCCCCGACCCGAGGCTCGCCTTCACCACCGGGTTCCCGACCGCGGTCCGAGCGGCGCGCACCTGCTCGCCGACCGTCTCCTGCGAGGTGGGCCGGTCGGCCTCCAGGACCCGCCACACCAGTGCCGACATCGGCAGGCCGATGGCGTAGAGCAGCAGGGCGGCTCGCCAACCGAGCGCATCGGAGACGAGCCCGCCGAGCGCCGGCGCCAGGGCGAGCCCGAGGGTGAGCACGGCGGCGTTGCGGCCGATGAGGGCGGTCCGGGCGTCGCCGTCCCAGTGGTCGGAGATGAGCACGACGGCGAGGTTGATGAGCCCCGCGGTGCCGAAGCCCTGCAGCAGCCGGGTGGCGATCATGACCTCCAGCGTCGGGGCCAGCGCGGTGGCGAGGCCGAACGTGCCGAACGTGGCGAGGCACGGGGCGAGCACGATGCGACGACCGAAGCGGTCCGCGAGCAGGCCGATGACGGGCGCCACGACGATGCCGGGCAGCGAACCGGCGGCCACGATGAGCCCGGCGGCCGACGCGCCGGCTCCGAAGTCGTCGAGGATGTCGGGGATCGACGGGCCGAGCAGCGTGTTGTTGAGGATGCCCGTGACCGTGATGGCGAAGATCAGCAGCCGGGGTGGGCGGCGGCTCACCGGTGCCGCCGGGCGTCCGGCCGGCGTTCCGGTTGGCGTTCCGGTTGGCGTGCCGGTTGGCGGGTCGGCGCCACGTCCGGCTTCCCCGACCGGTCCGGGCACCGACCCGCAGGCTCGATGCTGGCACAGGATTGCATGGAATGCAACGAGAGATCAGGAAGGGAAGCGGCTGGCGAACCCGATGCGGAGGGCAGGCTTGAAGAACTGCTCGGTCCACACGTAGAGCGAGCCGAGGATGCGGTCGAGCTCGTCGTGGTCGATGGCGTGGTTCGGCAGGGCGCCGGCGAGGAACACCGCGTCCTCCTCCCCGATCGAGAACGCCGCCCCCATGAGCCGGTTGTTGCGCCGCAGCAGGTGCTCGTAGAACCGGGCGTGGTCCTCCTCCGGTGCCGGCATCACGTAGGTCTCGTAGTGCAACGTGCGCTGGCCCAGCTCGAACCAGATGGAGAAGACGTCCTTCTCCTCGCCCGTGACCCGCACGAACCAGCGGTGGACCTCGGGGTCCTCGTCGTGCTCGACCGCGGCGACGATCGGGTTCTCCTCCCGCTGCACCTCGAGCCAGTCCTCGATGGCGGCGGCGAGGGCGGCGAGCTCAGCGGGGCTGGAGGCGTGCTGCACCGGCCCAGTCTGGATTACGCCGCGGCGCACTCCACCAGCGCGCGGACCGCCAGGTCGGCGTACACCCGGCGCAGGCGCCCCGCGGTGATCGACCACGTGTAGTCCCGTGCGACGCCCACCCCGCCGGCGGCGAGGCGCTCGGCCAGCACGGGGTCGGCCAGGATGCGGTCGGTGACCGACGCCCAGCAGGCCGGGTCCCTGCTCTCGACGAGGAAGCCGGACCGGCGGTGCTCGACGAGGGTCTGGAGCCCGCCGACCGCGGTGGCCACGACCGGGGTGCCGCACGCCGCGGCCTCGAGGGCGACGAGGCCGAAGCTCTCGGAGCGGCTCGGCACGTGCACGACGTCGGCCGCGCGGTAGTAGGTGGACAGCAGGTGGTGGGGCTGGGCGTCGACGAAGCGGACCCGATCGAGGACGCCGAGGTCCCGGGCCTCCTCGATGACCTCGGCGAGGTGGGCCTCACCGGCCGGCCCGCTGGTGCCGCCCACGGCGAGCAGCACGGTGTCGTCGCGCTCCAGGCAGGCCAGGGACCGCACCGAGACGTCGAGGCCCTTCAGCGGCTGGATGCGGCCCACGAACAGCACGACCGGGTGCTCGTCGTCGAGGCCGAGCGCAGCGCGGGCTCCGTGGCGCTCACCGGGGCTGAAGAACGCGTGGTCGACGCCGGGAGGCACGATCTCGATGCGGGCCGGGTCGGCGTCGTAGAACCGGACCAGCTCGTCGACCTCGGCCTCGGTGTTGGCCAGGATGGCGTCGGCGCAGCCGATGACCGAGGCCTCGGCCTCGATGCGGTGCCCGGGTTCGGGGTCGCCGCCGGCGGACTTCACCCGTCCCAGCGTGTGGAAGGTGACGACCAGGGGCAGGCCGAGGGTGTGCTTGATGCGGTGGCCGGCCACGCCCGAGAGCCAGTAGTTGGCGTGGACGGCGTCGACAGGGTGGTCGACGAGGTGGTCGAGCACGCCGTCGGTGAACTCCTCGACGACCGAGTGCAGGTCCTCCTTGGGAAGGTCGTGGGGGCCGGCGGGCACGTGGACGACGCGGAACCCGGGCTCGATGTCGACGACCTCGGGCAGGCCGGGGGCCCAGGCTCGCGTGTACACGGTGCAGTCGATGCCGGCCTGGGCCAGCGACGCGACCAGCTCGCGCACGTAGACGTTCATGCCTCCGCTGTCGCCCATCCCCGGCTGCACCAGGGGGGACGTGTGGAACGAGAGCACGGCGAGACGCTGCACGGAAGCAGTCAACGCCGCTCCCCCTCGGATGATTCCTGACCTGTCGAATCAACTTCGTCAGGTTCTGCGCCCGCGGCGGCCTCGGCGCGGAAGGAGCGGTAGACGCGGATGAGCGCCTCGCGCTGGTCCACGCTGATCGAGGGGTCTCGCAGGATCTCGCCGATCACATCGACATCCCCACGTTCGCGCTCGAGGATGCCGGCCCGGACGTAGAGGGTCTCGGCCGAGATCGACAGGGCGCGGGCCAGCTGCTGGAGGATGTCGGCCGAGGGCTTGCGCAGGCCCCGTTCGATCTGGCTCAGGTACGGGTTCGACACGCCGGCGGCCTCGGCCAGCTTGCGCATCGAGAGGCTGGCCTCGCGCCGCTGGTCCCGGATGAACGCCCCGAGCGCCGCCAGCCCTCCCTCGCCGTCGTCTGCGGCGTCGGACCCGTCGGGCGCGCCGGGCCGTGGTGCGGGACCGCCCACTGCCCGGCTCAGGAGAGCAGGCTGTCGACCGACGCCTCGCCGGTGCGGTAGCGCCGGGTGAGCTCGGCCTCGATGGCGTCGATCCGGTCGAACAGCGACCGGCGCAGGTCCGACACCCGTCGCTCGAAGGCCTCCAGGGACGTGACGACCGCAGCGAGCTCGTCGTCGTCGAGCTCGCCCGGCTCGGAGAGGTGCGCCGTGGTGACGATGTCGTCGAGCTCGTCGGCCAGGTCGGGGTCGATGTCCCCGGTGCCGAACGCGGAGGGCAGCCGCCCGTTGCCCGGCGCACGCGTGCTGTGGGCGAGCAGCTCGGGCAGGCGGGCGATGAGGTCCTCGAGGTCGTCGTCACCCGTCGGCGTGCGGTCGGCGCGCCGGGCCCGCTCGGCCTCGGCCACGTCGAGGCGGCCCTGGACCATGCGCCGCAGGTACGACAGGCCGGTCTCGACGTCCTGGCAGGTGGCCCGCCGGGCGCGCAGCTCTCGCATCTCGAGCGCCGTGAGGTCGCCCAGGTAGTCCTCGGCAGTGATGGTTCGGAGGGTGTCGCGCACGTGTGCTCCCGGTGTTCCGGCCCGCTCAGGCTCGGCGCCGAGGCTACTCCACCGTCCGGGAGGCCGGGCCGGTCAGACGATGAGGACGTCGATGCCCAAGTACCAGAGCGGTGCGGTGAGCAGCAGGCTGTCCACCCGCCGCAGCGCGGGGGCGAGGGCGCGGGCGTGGGGCAGCATCACCGAGGCGAGGATCTGGCCGGCGAAGGCGCCGGGCGCGACGAGGAGCCCGAACGCGAAGGCCTCCCCCACGCCGAAGGGCGGGAAGCCGAGTGCGGCGACGACCAACGTCACCACCAGCACCGCCACGCCGCCGGCGAGGGGGCCCTCGAACGCGTTGGCCGATCCGGACCCGATGAGGAAGTCCCCGGTCTCGTAGGCCGAGACGAGCAGCAGGAGGGAGACGGCCGCCCACAGCTCGAGCTCGACGAGGAGCACGAAGCAGCCGCCGGCGACCGCGGCGGGCAGCGCCGTCTGCAGGACCAGGCTGGCGCGTGCGAAGGCAGCGCCGAGGTCGCCGGCCGCGTCCTTGGCCGCCATCGCCACGGCGGTGACGGCCAGGAGCAGCACGGCGACGCCCATGGCCCGGGGGTGGACGGCCGCGGCCGCGACGGTGAGGGCGGTGGTGATCAGCGCGACGCGGGGGTCGACCGGCGCGCCTCGGGCCCGCCACGTGCGCAGCGCGTGCGAGGCGGCGGCAGCGAAGGCGAGGCCGAAGTACAGCGCCGTTGCCACGGTGCCGAGGGCCAGCGCGGCGACGGCACCGATGAACCACGCCAGGCCGAGGCGGACGCGGGGGCCGTCGATGTCGTAGTGGACGAGGTACCGGTTGCCGGAGCGGGCGCGCAGCTTGCGCACCTGCTCGCGCCGGCGGGCCTCGGCCCGCTCGGCGCGGGTCGGCTTCCTCCCCGGCTTGGCGGCGGCCTTCTTCGCCGCGACCTTCTTCGACGGCTTCTTGGCCGGCCCGGCCTTGCTCGCCTTCTCGGGCTTCTTCGGGTCCCGTTCCGCGTCGGATCCGGCTGCGCTCCGTGCCACCTCAGCCGCCCGAGACCGGGGGCAGCACCGCGACCTCGTCGGCGTCGGCCACGGCGTCGCCGGGCTCGGCGGGCTCCCCGTTGACCCAGACCCGGCAGGTCCCGAGCACCGCGGCGAAGCCCGCGCCGTACCGCGCCACGGCGGCGTCGAGCACGTCGCGGACCGTGGCACCGTCGAGGGTGTCCCGATCGGTGCCGGCAGCCTCCCGTGCCCCGGCGAACAGGCGGATCGTCGGCATCGACCGGGAGGCTACCGGGCTACCGTCGCCCCGATGTCCGATCCGTCCCGCCTCCTCGTCGTGCGACACGGCCAGTCGACCTGGAACGCGGAGGGTCGCTGGCAGGGCACGGAGAACCCGCCGCTGTCCACCCTCGGCGTCCGCCAGGCCCGCCACGCGGCCCAGCACCTCGGCCCGTTCGACGCCGTCGTCGCCTCCGACCTCGAGCGGGCGTTCGTGACCGCGACGATCCTGGCCGAGGAGCTCGGCATCGGCCCGGTGCAGACCGACCCGGACCTGCGGGAGCGCTCCGCCGGCGAGTACCAGGGCCTGACCCGGCACGAGATCGAGGAGCGCTTCCCCGGCTACCTGGCCGAGGGCCTTCGTCCCCCCGGCTGGGAGGAGGACGACGGCGTGCTCGAGCGAGCCGCCGGCGCGCTCGCCCGCGTCGCCCTGTCGGTCGGCCCGGACGGCACCGCACTGGTGGTGACCCATGGCGGCGTCATCCACACGCTGGAGCGCGCCCTCGGCCTGCGGCGTGAGCAGCGCCTGGCCAACCTCGGTGGCCGGTGGTTCACCGTGGGGCCTGGGCACTTCGGCGGTGGTGAGGACGTGCTGCTCGTCGACGAGGACGAGGTCACCGTCCCCCGCCAGCTCTGACCCGCCAGATGGGCGGACGGCCTAGCAGCCGATGCCGAGCCAGACCGGCAGGTCCCGGGAGGTCCCGGCGACCACGGCGCGACGGCCGACGTTCAGCTCGGTGGATGCTCCCCCGTCGAACTTGACCAGGTCCTCGAACCCCTGGCGCTGGGCCCAGGCGACGAGGTCCCGGGCGTCGAGGTTCGTGGTGGCACCGAAGAGCAGCCGGCCCTGGTCCTCGTCGTTGGCCACGAAGGAGTGGCGCAGGGTCTGCATCGTGTACGGGTCGTTCACGTAGTCCCGGTCGAAGTTCTTGTTCTTCTGCCCGCCGATGATCAGCGGCGCGCCGGCCGCGGCCCACACCCACTCGTCCGGGCCGACCTTGTGCTCGGGGTGCATCTCGTTCAGGTACGGCGAGCGCTCCGCGGCGGACAGCCACGACTCGATCACGGCCGTGCCGCGCTGGTGGAGGACGTTGGAGAGGCGCTGGTCGTCGTCGCTCAGCGTGTCCCCCGGCCACACCTCCACGACGTCGTGGGGTGTGGGGTCGAAGCGGAGCCCGAGGATGCCGCGGTCGAGCCGGTCGGCAGAGCCCTTGACGTGGCGGCCGTCGACGACGCCCAGCCCGACGGAGCCGGGGTTCGGTCGGTCCTTCTCGGACTCGAGCACCCAGTTGGCGTTGATGGACGCGACCGCGCAGCGGTCGGCGCCGGCGGAGAACACGCCCCGGCCGGGGTCGACCATCACCCCGCGGAAGCTGCCGCTGCCGCCGCCGACGCGGGGCACGCTGACGTGCTGGTCCTGGTAGCCGTCGGCGGCGAGCGTGGCCTCGGCGAGCGGCCGCAGCGGTGGCGTGCGGCAGGCGGCGACGGCGCCGCTCTCGGCGGGGTGGATGCTGTGGCAGGTGCCGGTGCGGGTCAGGTACTCGCGCAGCTCGACGAAGCCGATGACCATGTCCCACCGGGTGAGCCGGCCGGACGTGAGCATCTGGGTCCAGTACGCCTTGCCCTCGGGGTCACCGGCGCGGCACAGGACGTTGCGGTAGACGAGGTCGACGAACCGGCTGTGGTCGAGGTTGCCGTAGCGCTGCTGGAACTCGTCGCTGGCGGCGAAGGCGTAGGCGATGTCGCTGAGCCCGGCGCCCCGGGCGCGGACGGCGAACCAGTGGTCGAAGCCGCCCTGGTCGGGCTGGCGCAGGAAGAACGCCTGGTACAGCCGCCACACCCGGGCGTGCCCGGCCGACAGCTCGACCTGCTGGGCGAACGCCGCGCTCGGCGCGCTGATCCGGCAGTCGTCCCCCGCCGCCGCCTGCACGGGCGCAGGCCCGGCCAGCGTGAGGCACCCCGCCACCAGCGCCACCGCCAGGAGGCTCCGAATCCAGCGCATGTTCTTCCCCAAACGTCGCTCGTGACCGCCGGAGCTGTGAGGCGCAGCCGAACAACTCCAAGCAGCCCGAAGGGCTGCCGTGCCCCCGGTGGGACTCGAACCCACGATCTTCGGATTAAAAGTCCGCTGCCTTGACCAGCTTGGCTACGAGGGCCCGGTCACCGTACCGGAGCCCGCGAGCCGACCCGCTCGCATCACTCGTCGATGGGGTCCTCGGCCTGGCGGACGACCTCGACCGAGGTGGCGTCGATGGCGTGGCGGCCGCGGAAGTCGGTGTACTGCTCGTCGTAGGGCATGTCGAACTCCTCCTCGAAGGAGTCTGCGTCCTTCTCCCGCACGGTGCCGGTGACCTCGACGACGTCGTCGCTGTCGAGCTCGTCGACGATGGGCTCCTGGCTGACGATGAGCAGGCCGTCGGTGTCGGGCTCGGCGGCGATGTGGAAGACCCGGTCGTTGACCTGTGCGGTGACCTCACCGGTGACGGTGACCTCCTCACCGACGTACTGGTCGCCGCCCTCGACGACCTGCCCGAGCGGGCCGTAGTCGAGTCCCGGTTCCTCGGTGACGTCCTCGATGCTGACATCGTCGCCGGTGTCGTCGTCGTCGCCGCAGCCGGCGAGCAGCAGCAGACCGGCGGCAGCCGCGGCGAGGGGTCGGGCGGTCCGGGGCAGTGGCATGGGGGTGTCTCCTGGGTGGCTGGTCTCCACGGGTCGCTACCCGTCGGGACGGGACGGCAGTCGAGGCCCGGGTCCTCAGCGAGCGCCGGGCGCGTCCTCGTCGGGGAAGGTGAGCCGGTCCCGGGCGTCGCGGAACGTGCCGTCGTCGGCGAGGAGGAGGACGTTGTCGCCGGCGGCGAGGCGGGTCGCGCCGGTGGGGACGATGAAGGTGCCGTCCCGGTCGACGAGCACGACCAGCGCCCGCTCCGGCAGGCGGAGCTCGACCAGGGCGCGGCCGTCGCCGAAGGAGCGGGACGGGATCTCCAGCTGGCGCAGGGAGGTCCCGTCCGGGAGGGGCTCGCCCGCTTCGAGGGGTGCCGGCATCCGGTTCGGCACGGGGACGGTCACCCGCGCCAGGCGGGCGACCGGGCCGAGGGTGGTCCCCTGGATGAGCACGGAGGTGAGCACCACGAAGAAGACGACGTCGAAGAGCAGGACCGCCTCGTCGACGCCGGCGACGAGGGGGAACGTGGCCAGGATGATCGGTGTGGCGCCGCGGAGGCCGACCCAGGCGACGACGGCCTGCTGGCGGACCGGGACACGGAAGGGTGTGAGCGAGAGCGCGACGGCGACCGGTCGGGCCACGACGACGAGGACGGCCGCGACCAGCAGCCCCTGCCAGGTCACGGCCGGCAGGTCGCTCGGGAACACGAGCAGGCCGAGGACGAGGAACATGCCGATCTGGGCCAGCCAGGCGATGGCGTCGTGGAACCGCATGACCGAGTTGCGGTGCAGCACCTCGTGGTTCCCGAGCCACAGGCCGCACAGGTAGACGGCGAGGAAGCCGCTGCCGCCGAGCAGCACCGTGCCGGCGTAGGTGGCGACGGCCACGGCCAGGGTCAGCACCGGGTACAGACCGTCGATCCCGAGGTTCACCTTGTTGAGCAGCAGCCGGCCGATCCAGCCGCCGAGCACCCCGAGCACCGCGCCGAGCACCACCTGCTGACCGAACATCGGGAGCAGGGACCACCAGCTGTCGGTGTCGCCGGTGACGATCTCGACCAGGCCGATGGTGAGGAACACGGCCATGGGGTCGTTGGCCCCGGACTCGAGCTCGAGCATCGGCTGGATGCCGCCCTTGAGCCCGGCCCGTCGGGATCGCAGGACCGAGAACACGGCGGCGGCGTCGGTGGAGGAGACGATGGCGCCGAGGAGGAGGCCGACCTCGATCGGCACGTCGAGGATCGCCGTGGCGAGGACTCCGGTGATCCCGGCGGTGGCGGCGACCCCGATGGTCGCGAGCACACCGCCGGGCGCGAGGACCGGACGGATCGCCTCCCAGCGGGTGGCGATCCCGCCGTCGAAGAGGATGAGGGCGAGAGCGGCGACCCCGATGCCCTGGGTCAGCTCGACGTCTTCGAACTCGATGCCCCCGAGCCCGTCGGATCCGGCGAGCATCCCCAGGCCGATGAACAGCAGGAGGGCCGGGACGCCGAGTCGGTTGGCCAGCTTGGACGCCAGCACGCCGCCCAGCACCAGCACGGCTGCGCCGAGGAGCAGGGGCTCGGAGCTCAGCACGGCGGACAGCGTACGGTCGACCCCATGGACGTCGGCATCCACCTCCCCCAGTACGGACGGGTCGCCTCCAGCGAGGCCATCACCACGGCGGCGCGGAGAGCCGAGGAGCTCGGGTTCGCCGACGTGTGGGTCAGCGACCACATCGTGCACCCCGCCGAGCAGGACTATCCGTCGCCGTTCCTCTTCGACCCGATGGTCGCCCTCACCTGGGCGGCGGCCGTCACCGACCGGATCGGCCTGGGCACCAGCGTGCTCGTCCTGCCCAGCCACGTGCCGCTGGAGCTGGCCAACCAGCTCGCCTCCCTCGACGTCCTGAGCGGTGGGCGGGTCACGGTCGCCGGCGGTGTGGGGTGGTCCGAGCGGGAGTTCGAGGCCCTCGGCCACGGGTTCGCCGACCGGGGTCCCCGCACCGACGAGATCATCGACGCGCTGCGGGTGGCGTGGACCGAGGACCCGGCCACGTTCGAGGGCGAGCACGTCTCCTTCCGAGACATCCGGGTGCTGCCGCAGCCGGCGCACCCCATCCCGATCTGGATCGGCGGCATGAGCGAACGGGCGCTGCGCCGCGGCGTCGAGAAGGGCGACGGCCACCAGATCATCGGCGTGAAGCCCCACGAGGCCGCCCCGGTCATCGAGCGCCTGCGCCGGGACCGCCCGGAGGAGACCTTCACGATCTCGCTGCGCACCGGGTGGGACCCACAGGGCATGGACCCCGACGAGATCCTGGCCGAGGCCGACGCCTACGCCGAGGCCGGGGTGCAGCACGTGGTGTCGGCCCCGTGGCGCAGCGACCTCGACAGCTGGCTCCGTTCCATGGAGCTGCTCGCCGAGCTGGTGGTGGACCGATGAGCGAGCTCGAGATCGTCAAGCCGGCGATCGACGTCGGCATCCAGACCAACGACCTCGACGCCCACCAGGCGTTCTGGGGCGACGAGCTCGGGCTGCGCTTCGACCACCTGCTGAAGGTCGGTGGCGGCGTGCACCAGCACCGCTACGACCTCCACGGCGGCGTGCTGAAGGTGAACGTCCACCGGGACCCGCTGCCGACGGATGAGACCACCGGCTACAGCGCCGTGGCCATCGTCGACGCAGCCCGGGCGATGGAGGGCATCCAGGGCCGCGAGGGGCCTGACGGCATGCGCGTCGCCCTGACCCCGCCGACCCAGGACGGCACGCAGGTGAACGTGCTGGTCGAGGCCTCCGACGTGGAGCGCACGCTCGACGTGCTGCAGGCGACCTTCGGCGGCGACCGCGGCGAGGGCACGCTGCGCATCGGGGAGACCAAGCTGAGCGTGAAGCTGCGCCGTGGCCGACCGCCGACGACGTCGCGCGACGGCCTGGGCATCCGCTACCTCACCGTCCAGGTCCGCGATGTGCTCGCCGCCCACGCTCACGCCCTCGCCAGCGGCATGACCGAGGGGCTGGCGCCCGTGCGCCTCGGCGACGTCGCCCACATCTCCTTCGTGCGCCTGCCCGACGGCGACTTCATCGAGCTGTCCCAGCGGGCCTCGCTCACCGGGCCGCTCCCGGACTGAAGCCCCTCAGGCGGGACCTCGCGGCGTCATCCACTGCCAGGCGTCGCCGTCGTGGCGGCGAACGACCTGGGCGGGGTTCCCGGCCACGACGGTGAAGTCCGGGACGTCGCTGCGGACCACGGTGTTGGCCGCCACCACGGCGTTCTCCCCGATCCGCACGTTGCCGACGATGGCGGCGCCGATGCCGATCCACGCCCCCCGACCGACCTCCACCCGGCGGCCGTCGCGCAGGCCCTGGCGCTTGATCGGCTGGGACACGTCCTCGTACACGTGGCCGGTGTCGGAGACGTAGACGCGGTCGGCCAGCATCGCCTCCTCGCCGATCACCACCTCCCCCACCGCGGTGATGCGGCTGAAGTTGCCGATGTACGCGCCGTCGCCGATCCGCACGGTGACCCCGCGCTCGGGCACCAGGGCCTCGAGGACGGCGTAGGCGCCGACCTTGACGAACGCGCCGACGTGGATGCCGGCCGGGTTCTCGACCGACACGGTCGGCTGGCCGAGCTCGCTGTAGGGACCGAAGGCGGCGAACGCCGGCAGGTCGGCGGGCGGCGTCCAGGGCGGCAGCTGGTCGAGGCCGTCGTTGCGGTCGTGGTCGTCCACGGTCACAGTGTCCCCGACCGGACCGCCCGGTTCGGTGACCGACCGAACCCGGCAATTCGGTCACCCGAAGTGCCACCGGTAGCCTGCGTGGCGCAGGCCGCCACCGACACGGATCCCGAGGTACCCCGGTGCAGCTGATCCCGAGAGAGGTCACCCGGTCGGTGGTGCGGCTCGGGCAGGCCGCGCAGAACGCGCTCGAGGTCGCCCGCTTCGGGGGGCTGGAGACCGGCGAGGAGCACACGCCCTACGAGGTCGTCACCTCGCACCGCATGTACCGGCTGCGCCGCTACGGCAACGCCGAGCCCGACGGACCGCGCCGCTCGCCGGTGCTGCTCGTGCCACCGATGATGCTGTCGGCGGAGATCTACGACGTGTCGCCGTCGTCGAGCGCGGTCGGCGCCCTCGCCGTCGCCGGCCTCGACCCGTGGGTCATCGACTTCGGGGCACCGGAGCGGGAGGAGGGTGGGCTCGAGCGCACGCTCACCGACCACGTCCTCGCCCTGTCCGAGGCGATCGACGAGGTCGTCGAGCGCACCGGCGGGCCCGTGCACCTCTCGGGCTACAGCCAGGGCGGGATGTTCTGCTACCAGGCGGCGGCCTACCGGCGAGCGGACGGCATCGCCAGCCTCATCACCTACGGCAGCCCGGTGGACACCCACGGCGTGCTCCCCCTCGGCCTCGATGACGACCTCGCCGTGGAGGTCATCGACTTCCTCGCCGACAAGGTCCTGCCGAACCTCACCGTGCCCGCCTGGATGAGCCGGGTCGGGTTCCGCATGCTGGATCCGCTGGCCACGGCCCGGAACCAGCTGCAGTTCGTGCTCCAGCTCCACGACCGGGAGTCGCTGCTCCCCCGGGAGGGCCAGCGCCGGTTCCTGATGGACGAGGGCTGGGTCGCGTGGCCGGGTCCGGCCATCGCCGAGCTCGTGAAGCAGTTCCTCGTGTCCAACCGGATGCTGTCGGGCGGGTTCGTCATCGACGACCGACCCGTCACCCTCGCCGACATCGACTGCCCGATCCTGTGCTTCGTCGGCTCCTCCGACGACATCGCGCCACCCGAGGTCGTGCGTGCCGTCGCCCAGGCCGCGCCGAGCGCATCGGTCCACGAGGCCACCATCGACGCCGGCCACTTCGGTCTGGTGGTCGGTTCGCAGGCGGCGGCGACGACGTGGCCCACGGTCACCGGGTGGACCCGCTGGCTGGACGAGGACGGGCCCGTGCCGGCCGGCATCACGCCCCTCTCCCCCGACGACCCCCCGAGCCGGCGACCCAAGAGCGACCTGGCCCGGGCGGTGAACCTGGCCACCAACATCACCACCGGCGTCGGGCGAACCATCGGCACCGGGGCCAAGATCGGCCTCCGGGGCGTCCGCTCGCTCGCCATGGAGGGGGTCGGCTCCCTCGCCCGGCTCAACCGCATCGAGGAGGTGCGGCCGACCAGCCAGGTGTCGATGGGCCGCGTCTTCGCCGAGCAGGCCGCCCTCGCCCCCGACGACACCGCCTTCCTGTTCGAGGGCCGCGGGCACACCTACGCGGCGGCCAACGAGCGCATCGACAACGTGGTGCGCGGCCTGATCCGCATCGGCGTGCGGCGCGGCTCCCACGTGGGCGTGCTCATGGACACCCGCCCGAGCGCGCTCGGCATCGTGGCCGCGCTCAACCGGCTCGGCGCCGTCGCCGTGCTCCTGCGCCCCGACGGCCCGCTGGAGCGCGAGATCGAGCTCGGCCGCGTCGGGCGCATCATCGCCGACCCCGAGCACGGTGAGCAGGCCACCCGGTTGAAGGGCGTCGTCAAGGTCCACGTGCTCGGTGGCGGCGGCGGACCCCGCGACCTGGGTTCGGCGGTCGACGACATGGAGGCCATCGACCCCGGCTCGGTCGAGCTGCCGGGCTGGTACGAGCCGAACCCGGGACGGGCCCACGACCTGGCCTTCGTCCTGTTCACCGGTAGCGGCGAGCGCACGCGCGTCAACCGCATCACCAACGGGCGCTGGGCCCTGTCCGCCTTCGGCACCGCCGCGTCCGCGTCGCTGAGCCGCTCCGACACCGTGCTCAGCCTCACGCCGATCCACCATCCCTCGGCCCTGCTCACCGGAATCGGAGCCGCCCTCGCGTCCCGGGCCCGCCTGGCCATGACGCGGGGCTTCGACCCCGACACGTTCTGGGAGGAGGTGCGCCGCTACGGCGCCACCGCCGTCACCTACACGTGGACGATGGCGGCCGACATGCTCGACGCGCCGACCGGCGGCCGCGACAAGCACCACCCGGTCCGGCTGTTCATCGGCTCCGGCATGCCCACCGGCCTGTGGCGCCGGGTCGAGCAGCACTTCGCCCCGGCCAAGGTGCTCGAGTTCTACGCGTCCACCGAGGGCGCCGCCGTGCTCGTCAACCTCACCGGCGAGAAGGTCGGCTCGATGGGCCGGCGCCTCCCGGGCAGCGCGCCGCTGAAGATCGCCCGCTTCGACGTGGAGACCAGCCGGCTCATCGAGGGGCCGGACGGCTTCGCCGAGGAGTGCGCCGTCGGGGAGGTCGGCATGCTGCTCGCCAAGCTCAGCCACCGCGACGGCGCCTACCCCGACCGCTCGCTGCGCGCCCTGTTCGAGGGCGACGACGCCTGGCTCGCCACCGGCGACCTGTTCCTCGTCGACGAAGACGGCGACCACTGGCTGATCGGCGGCGTCCAGTCCCTGATCCGCACCCCGGACGGCGCCACGCCCCCCATCCCCGTCCAGGACGCGGTGAGCGCCCTGGACGAGGTCCACCTCAGCGTCGCCTACCCGACCGAGGAGGCCGACGGCACCACCGCCGTCGCCGTCGCCATCTCCCTGCGGCCGGGCCGGCAGGCCGACCTCGACCGGCTCGCCTCCCGGCTCACGGATGCCGTGCAGTCGCTGGCCGCCGACGACCGGCCCCGGTACATCCGGGTCGTCGACGAGATCCCCCGCACCACCTGGTACCGGGTGCGCACCGGCCCGCTGCGCGCCGAGGGCATCCCCACCGACGGCTCCGCGCTGGTGCTCGACGACGAGACCGGCACCTACCGGCCCCTCACCTGACCGCTACGGGCGCACCTCGTAGTAGACGTTCGACGGCTCGCCCGGGTCGTGGCGCACGACGCTGGTGAACCCGGCCGCCTCCGCAAGCTCGCGCAGCCGGCTCTCGGGCAGGCCGACCGTGCCGAGCCCCATGCCGCCCGGCTCGCTCATGGCCGACGACATGCACGACGTGATCGAGAAGCCGAGCATCATCGCCAGCATCGGGTTGGCCCGGTTCTGCTCGAGCGTGTCGGCGCACTTGATCTCCTTCACGAGCAGCGTGCCGTCGTCGCGCAGCGAGCCCCGGACCGCAGCGAGCGCCTCGTCGGGACGGGTCATGTCGTGGAGGCAGTCGAAGGTGAGCACCAGGTCGAAGGCCGGCTCGGCCGGAAGGTCCTCGGCGCGGGCGTGCACGATCTCGACGTTGTCGATGCCGGCGTCGGCCATCTTCTGGCGGGCGATCTCCACGGCGTTGCGGGACAGGTCGTAGCCGGTGAACCGGGACGCCGGGTAGGCCTTCGCCATGGCCTCGAGGGCGACGCCGGACCCGCAGCCGACGTCGCACACGTCCGCCCCCGCCTCGAGCTTGGCGACGACGCCGTCGAGCATCGGCAGGATCACCGGGACCAGGGCGAGGCGGGCCCACGGGCCGAGCATCCGCTCGGTGCGATGGGCGCCCCGGGGGCCCTGGCGGTCATAGGGGAGGCCGATGCCGGTGCGGAACGCGTCGGCGAGGTCGTCGATGATGTCGGGAGGGGTGGGTTCGCTGAACGCACCGGCGGCGAAGAAGAGCGAGGAGTCCTCGTCGACGAGCACGGCCTGGCCGGCGCGGGTCAGCTCGAAGCGGTCGGGCTCGCCCGGCGTGTGCTCGACGAGCTCAGCGGCGGCCATGGCCCACAGCCACTCGCGGATCCAGCGGTCGTGCAGCTCGGTCCGCTCGGCCAGCTCGGCCACGGTGAGCGGGCCGGCGCCGGCCATGGCCCGGAAGAGCCCGAGCCGGTCGCCGAGGTGGATGAGCAGCGAGACCTGCTCACCCTGCTTGTAGCCCCAGACCCGGAAGGCCATGAGGCGGATGGCGTCGTCGTCCAGCTCGTGCAGCGCGTCGGTGCTCATGGTCGGGCAGGGTGGCACACGTGGCGAGCCGAGGTGACGGAGAGCGAGCGGTGCTGGGCGTCGACGGCGCACGAGGGGGTTGGGTCGGCGTGCGCTGGGACGGCACCGAGCCCGCGTGCGCGTTCGCGCCGACGCTGACGGGACTGGTCGCGGACGTCTGGCCGGTGGCCGTCGTGGCCGTGGACATGCCGATCGATCTGGAGGTGTCGGCCACCCGGGCGTGCGAGGACCTGGCCCGACCCCTGCTCGGCGCCCGCCGGTCGAGCCTGTTCCAGTCCCCGTCGCTCGGCGCGCTCGACTTCGCCGACGACGACTACCCGGGCGCCAACGCCTGGTCGAAGGCGACCACGGGACGGGGCATCTCCAAGCAGGCCTGGTTCCTGGTGCCCAAGATCCGCGAGGTCCGCGCCCTCGCCGCCACCTGCGCGGTGCCGGTGCGCGAGTGCATGCCCGAGCTGTCGTTCCGGGCCATGCACGGCGAGCCGCTGGCGCATGCGAAGACGACCTGGTCGGGGCACGCCCTGCGGGTCCGCCTCCTGCGCGAGCACGGCATCGACCTCCCCGACGACCCCGGTCCCGCCGGCCGGGTCGCGCCCGACGACCTCACCGACGCCGCCGCCGTCGCCTGGTCAGCGATGCGGATCGCACGAGGCGAAGCCGAGTCCGTCCCCGACACCGGAGGCCCAGCCGCGATCTGGTGGTGAGTCAGACCCGCCCCTCGGTGACGTCGTCGCCGAACAGCGCACGGGACCAGTGCTCGAGGTCCGGCCCACGGCGCAGCGTGTGGCCGCCGTCGACGCCGAGGGCCTGGCCGGTGACCCAGCCCGACTCGGGACCGCACAGGTAGCGGACCGCGCTGGCGACGTCCTCGGGGGTGCCGGTGCGGGCGAGGGGCATCTGGGCGAGGTAGTCGTCGCGGACGGCGGGGTCGCCCTCGAGCGCGGAGGACAGCTCGGTGGGGACGAGGCCCGGGCGCACGGCGTTGCAGCGGACGTTGGACATGCCGAGCTCGTCGGCCGCGGTCTTGATCAGCGCCTCGAGGCCGATCTTGGACACGCAGTAGGCCGACATGTAGCGGTGCGTGAGCGGCGCGGCGATCGAGGAGATGCCGACGAAGGACCCGCCTCCGGCCGCCACCATGCGGGGGGCGACGTGCTTGAGGGTGAAGAAGGCGCCGGTGAGGTTCACGCCGAGCACCTGGTCCCACTGCTCCGAGGACATGGCCACGACCGGCGCCATCGTCCCGGTGCCGGCGGCGGCCACGCACAGCTGCAGCGCGCCGGTGAGCGACGCGGCCTGCTCGGCGGCGGCGGCCACCTGGTCCTCGACGGCGACGTCGCACACGACGTGGGCCACCTCCGCCCCGTCGGGTGCGTCGGCCTCGAGCTCGGCGACGGCCTGGCGGAGGCGCTCCTCGCCCCGGCCGGCGATGGTCACCGAGGCGCCGTCGCGCAGCAGGGCGCGCGCGCAGGCGAGGCCGATGCCGCTGCCGCCACCGGTGACGAGGGCGGCCTGGTCCTGGAGTGCTGACATGCGGCGAAACCTAGAGTCCGGCCGGTGACCGACGACGCCACCGACGCACCCCCCGGACTGCTCGACGGGGTCGTCGTGCTCGACCTCACCCGGGTCCTGGCCGGACCGATCTGCGGTCGGGCGCTGGCCGACCTCGGGGCGCGGGTCATCAAGGTCGAACCCCCGGCCGGTGACCTCAGCCGGTTCTCCGTGCCCCGTCACGGCCCCATCTCGGGCTACTACGCCCAGCAGAACGCCGGGAAGGAGAACGTGTCGGTCGACCTCGACCACGCCGAGGGGCGCGCCCTGCTGTTCGACCTGGCCTGCCGGGCCGACGTGGTGCTCGAGAACTTCCGCCCCGGCGTCTGCGATCGGTGGGGCGTGGGCTACGACGCGGTGGCGGCTGAGAACCCCGGGGTCGTCTACGCCTCGCTCACCGGGTTCGGTCAGACCGGTCCGTGGGCCGGCCGCCGCGCCTACGCCGTGATCGGCCACGCCGTCGCCGGCACCACCGCCGGCCAGCTCCAGCACCAGGAGGTGGTGGCCGGGCAGGCGGTGCTCGCCAACGACGCCTACTCCCACGGCGACGTCTACACCGGGCTCGTCGCGCTGTCCGGCGTGCTCGCCGCCCTCTTCGCCCGGCAGTCCACCGGTCGGGGCCAGCACGTCGACGTCTCCATGGTCGACTCGCTCCTCTTCGTCAACGAGCACGCCCAGGAGCAGCTGGCCGGCGAGACCGAACCGGGCGACCCCGCGATCCTGGGCAGCGGGTGGTCCCCGGTCGTCGAGGTCGCCAGCGGCGAGCGGGTGAGCGTCGCCGGCGACCCGGCCGGGCACGGCTACGCCGACTTCCTCCGGCTGCTGGGCCGGGACGACCTCGTCGACGATCCCGAGATGCGCTCGTGGGACGGGCGCCGCAGCCAGGCCACGCGCCTGCGGCAGGACTTCCGCGACTTCGCCGCCACCATCCCGACCGGCGAGGACCTCGTCGCCCTCCTCGACGAGGTCGGCACGGCCGCCGGCGTCGTGCGGTCGGTGCCCGAGCTCGCCGGCGAGGACCACATCGTGCAGCGAGGGAGCATCGTCGACGTCGACGACGGCGCCGGCGGCACCTTCGCCATCCCCCAGGCGCCGTGGCGCTTCTCGGGCGCCACAGCCGGGGTCGCCGGGCCGCCGGCGTGGCGAGGGGAGCACAACCGGACGGTCCTGACCGGCCTGCTCGGGCGCAGCGACGACGACGTCGACGCGCTGGAGGCCGCCGGGGTTCTGGTCGCCCGACCGCCACGGGGGTAGGTACCGGTGGTGCCCGAGATCCCGCTGCCCATGAAGGCCACCGCCGGCGAGCTGCCGGCGGGCGACGGCTGGGTCTACGAGGTCAAGTGGGACGGGATGCGAGCCATCGTCGAGGTCGAGGACGGCCACGTCCGCCTGCAGTCGGCCAACGGTCGCGACGTCACCGTCTCGTTCCCCGAGCTGGCGTCCCTCGGCCCCGCCCTCGGCGTCGGCTCGGCCGTGCTCGACGGCGAGATCGTCGCGTTCGACGAGCAGGGTCGCCCCTCCTTCAGCCGCCTGCAGCAGCGCATGCACGTCACCGATCGGCGGGCCGCGGCCGCACGCGCCGAGGCCGCGCCCTGCACCCTCGCCCTGTTCGACCTGCTCGCGCTCGACGGGCGCTCGCTCGTCGGGCTGCCGTGGGCCGAGCGCCGGCGGCTCCTGGAGGGGCTGGTCGAGCCCGGGCCGCACTGGCAGGTCCCCGCCGTGCACGACGACGGGCGGGCCCTGTTCGAGGCGGCGACCGCCAACGACCTCGAGGGCATCGTGGCCAAGCGCGTCGACTCGGTCTACCGGCCCGGCGGGCGCTCGCGGGAGTGGGTCAAGGTGAAGGTGCGCCGGCGCCAGGAGTTCGTCGTCGGGGGCTGGGCGCCGGGGAAGGGGAACCGCGGCGGGGGCATCGGCGGCCTGCTCGTCGGCTACCACGACGAGCCGGGCAGCCCGCCGCTGCGCTACGCCGGCCGGGTCGGCAGCGGGCTCGGCCAGGCCGAGCTGCGCGAGCTCGAGGACCGCTTCGCCGACATGGTCGTGCCCGAGTGCCCCTTCGACCCCCCGCCCCCTCGCGCCCACGCCGTGGATGCCGTGTGGGTGCGCCCCGAGCTGGTCGTCGAGGTGGAGTACGCCGAGTGGACGAGCGACGGCCGCCTCCGCCACCCCACCTACGCCGGGCGCCGCATCGACAAGGACGCCGACCAGGTGACCGCCGCACCGTGATCCGGTCGATCCTCGGGATTCGGTCGGCCGGTGGCGAGGTGCGCGAGGATTCGCAGCGATGGAAGGGGTGACGAGCCGGGACACGATCCGCATGACGATCCCGGCCCTGCTCGCGTACGTCCGCCTTCCCCGCGTCGCCATCGCCGGTCTCGCCACCCGGAGCGGCTTCTCCTACGACGAGGTCGAGGACCTGCGCCTCGCCGTCGGCGAGGTGTGCCAGGTGCTCCTCGACGGCGCCGACCGCAACGGAACCCTCACCATCGAATTCACCGTCGCCCGGGGCACGCTCGGGGTCGAGGTCGCCATCGACGCGCCGCCCGGGCGCCACGACGGCCTCGCCGAGCGCCTCGCCGAGCAGATCCTCGACGCCACGGTCGGCAAGGTCGAGATCGACGACGACGGCCGCCGCATCTCGTTCTCGATGCGCGCCGCCGACGACGACGAGTAGCGATCTGGAGCACCTCCCACGACCGCCGCGGTCGTGACTGGTACCCCAGAACGGTCGCTACCGGCCGCTGGAGCCGAAGCCGCCCGCGCCGCGGTGGCTGTCGGGCAGCTCCTCCACCGCCTCGAACGCCGCGGTCGCCACGGGGCGCAGGACCAGCTGGGCGATGCGGTCGCCGCGGTGCACCCGGTAGTCCTCGGTGGGGTCGGTGTTGACCAGCACGACCTTGAGCTCGTCGCGGTAGCCGGCGTCGATCAGGCCCGGGCTGTTCAGCACGGTCACCCCGTGGCGCAGGGCCAGGCCGGACCGGGGCTGCACGAAGCCGGCCCACCCGGCGGGGATGGCGATGGCGATGCCGGTCGGGACCAGCGCCCGACCGCCGCCGGCGGGGAGGAGGGCGTCCTCCCGGGCGACGAGGTCGGCGCCGGCGTCGCCCTCGTGGGCGTAGCCGGGCAGCGGCAGGTCGGGGTCGAGCCGGCGGACCGGGATGGTGAGGGCGTCCACCCCGCCAAGGTAGGGCGGTAGCGTCGCCGCGATGTTGGCCTGGATGGACCTGGAGATGACCGGACTGGAACCGGAGCGGCACGTGATCGTGGAGATCGCCACGATCATCACCGACGACGACCTCCAGATCGTCGCCGAGGGCCCCGACCTCATCGTCCACGCCACGGAGGAGCAGCTGGCCCTCATGGACGACGTCGTCGTGCGCATGCACACCGAATCGGGCCTGCTGGAGAGGATCCGCAGCTCGGAGCTGAGCCTCGCCGACGCCGGCGCCCAGACCCTGGCCTTCCTGCAGGAGCACATCCCGGCGGCGCGCTCGGTGCCGCTGTGCGGGAACTCCATCGGCACCGACCGGCGCTTCCTCGCCCGGTACCTGCCCGAGATCGAGGACCACCTCCACTACCGCAGCGTCGACGTCTCCACCATCAAGGAGCTGGCGAAGCGCTGGATGCCCTCGCTGCTCCAGGGCGCCCCGACGAAGGCCGGCTCGCACCGGGCCCTGGACGACATCCGGGAGTCCATCGAGGAGCTGCGCTACTACCGCGAGGCCCTGTTCAAGGACGGCGGGACCGACGCGTCGTCAGCCGACGCCCCCGCCAGCTGACCGAGCCGCGGGCGGTCGCCACCACCGATCGGGCGAACACGGCCAGGAACGTGACGAGCAGCAGCGGGAACGCCAGCGCGGTGACCGGGCCGAACCGGCCGACGCGCCGGGCCATCCACCACACCTGCGCGGCGACCACCGCGTAGAGAGCGCCGGCGACGAGCGGGTCGGCCGAGCCGAGGAGGGCGCGGACCGGTGCGACGCTCGCCTGCACCAGCAACGTGAGCCAGGCCACGACCAGCAGCGCGGTGCTGCGCCGCGCCGCGCCGACGCCGGCGGCCAGGTTCTTGGTGAAGCCCTCGACCAGCTGGCCGAGGCCGAGCGGGTACATCCGGAACGCCACGTCGTCGCCGCCGGCCAGGACGGTGACCGGCAGGTCGTGGGCCTCGAACGCCTCGGCCAGGGCGACGTCGTCGTTCACCCGTCCGCCGACGACGGCGTGGCCGCCGACGCGCTCGTGGTCCGCTCGCCGGCAGGCGAGCACCGGCCCGAACGCGCCGCGCGCCCCGGCCCGCCGACCGGTCGGGCTGGCCACGTCGGTCGCCGCGATCGCGACGACGTTGAAGAGCGCCGCCAGGTGCTCCACCGGCGACCCGGGCACGTGGAAGGGCTGCACGCTCACCAGCCCGCCGCGCTCGTCGAGGGCGGCGACGACCCGGCCGAGCGCGCCCGGCGCGAAGCGCACGTCGGCGTCGACGAAGACGACCACGTCGCCGGTGGCGGCCTTGGCGCCGACCTCGCACGCCCAGGCCTTGCCACCCCAGCCGTCCGGCAGCGGTGACGAGGACACGACGGTCGCCCCGTGCGACGAGGCGACGCTGGGGGTGCCGTCGGTGGAGTCGTCGTCCACGACGACGACCTCGGCGCGGGTCCCCGACAGCGAGCGCAGGAGCCGTGGCAGCTGGGCGGCCTCGTTGCGGGCCGGCACCACGACCGTGACCCGGTCCAGGTCGAACGAACCGAGCCGGCCGAGCCGCGGCAGCGACCACAGGAGCCAGACGCCGATCGCCAGCCGGACGACCACGAGCACCACGTCCACTGCGCTCATCCCCACCCCGCCCCCAGCCCAATTGACCGAACGGTCAAGTATGGTGCGACGCCATGGGGACGACCGTCGAACGCCAGGAGCGCCAGCCCGCGTCGACCGAGGTCACCGAGGTGGCGCCGGACATCCTGCGGATGCAGCTGCCCATCTCGCTGCCCGGCCTCGGCCACGTCAACACCTACGCCCTGTGCGACGACCGGGGCGTGGCCGTGGTCGATCCCGGCCTGCCCGGCAAGGCGTCGTGGGACGCGCTCTCCGACCGACTGCGCCAGGCCGGCTACGGGGTCAAGGACGTCCACACCGTCATCGTGACCCACAGCCACCCCGACCACTTCGGCGGTGCCGGCATCCTGCGCCACCGGGTCGGTGCCGAGGTGGTCACCCACCGCGCCTTCCGCACGTGGCTCGACCCCGAGGAGGGTGACGACGCCGGCCCCGACGAGATCAGCGACGACGACGTCGAGCACGCGGTCGCCGACCAGCGGTCGACCTCGCCGTGGCAGAAGGAGATGCCGTGGCGGTCGGGGCAGTTCCGACCGCCGATGAGGCGCCGCCTCGGCTACCGCCTGGGCCGCACCCTCGGCCGGCGCTGGATGCGGGCCCCCGAGCCGAGCCGTCGGGTCGACGACGGCAACATCCTCACCTTCGCCGGTCGCGAGTGGCAGGCGGTGCACACGCCCGGCCACACCGAGGACCACCTCTGCCTCTTCTCCGCCGACGACGGCGTGGTGCTCACCGGCGACCACGTGCTGCCCACGATCACGCCGCACATCTCCGGGCTCCACGCCGGCCACGACCCGCTCGACGAGTTCTTCACCAGCCTCGACCGCATGGCCGAGCTGCAGGGCGCCACCCTCGCCCTCCCCGCGCACGGCCACCCCTTCGAGGACCTCACCGGTCGCTGCAACGCGATCCGCGACCACCACCACGAGCGCCTCGAGACCCTGCGCGAGGCCGCCCGCTCGCTCGGCGAGGCCAGCGTGGTCGAGCTGTCCAAGCACCTGTTCAAGCAGCGGTCGTGGGGCCCGATGGCCGAGTCCGAGACCTACGCCCACCTCGAGCACCTCCGCCGGGCCGGCGAGATGGTCAGCCGCCGGGTGGACGAGGACCTGCACTTCCAGCTCGTCGAACCGGCCTGACGCCGGCGCTACACCCGCACTGCCAGAACGATCCGGGCCGCGAGGACGATCAGGCGCTCCGCACCCGGGCGGTCGAGCAGGCCACGCCGTCGACCAGCACCCACAGGTCGAAGCCGCCGTCGGCGTCGGCCACCGCCACCTGCGGTTCGCTGCCCGCCTCGATCGGGGCGGGGTGCTCCACCGACACCCGCAGCGGGGCTCGCAGGTGGGGACGCTCGGCCAGGGCCTGCTCCACCGGCTCCCACGAGACCGCGTTGTTGACGTGGTCCATCATGTCGAAGTCGGTGAAGCGCAGCGGGAACGGCCAGGCCTCGCTCCCCTCCGGCGGCCGCGGCTCGTGGTGCAGCCGGGCCCGGACCTTCCGACCTCGCGCCGCGGTGGCGTAGAGCGATTCGAAGCTGTCGGGCAGGCGGGTCGGACGCCCCTGCGCGCCGAGGTGCACCCACAGCGCCGCCGCCTCCACGAGGCCCGGGCCCTCGACCACCTCCACCCGCACGCGACGCTCGGCCCACCGGGCGCCGATGCCCGAGCACCACGTGCTGACGTCCACGTGCTGGCGGAACACGGGGAACTCCGTGATCAGCATCTCGACCCGGCGCACCACCCACGGCTCGCTCAGCGGGAAGCCGGCATCGGTGGTGTCCTCGTCGCTCACGTCCTGCAGCATCCGGGCCGCGGCGTCGAGCCGCAGGCGTCCCTTCGGGGACCCGTCGGCCAGCTGGACCCGCCGGCGGTGACCGGTGATGCGGCCCTCCGGGGGCGGGTCGATGGCGAGGGGGTCATCCGTTCCGGCGGGGGCCATCGGAGCATGTTGCCGGAACGCCGCCGACTTCTTCGATAATTCGATTGACCAGGTCCTGGCGTTGTGATGCCATGACGGGCACGGCTGTGACAGGGGGCTCTCCCCGTCCGGCCTCGGACCTGCCCACCGCAGCACCGGAGCGAGGTGAACACGATGAAGACGACCCTCCTGCACCTGATGCAGACCGCCGCCTCCGTCGTCGCACCGCGCCCGAAGACCGCCGTGCTCGCGCTGGCACCCGTCTGCACCGGTGCGCCCGCCTATGGCATGACCGAGAAGGTCGTCATCGGCAACGGCATCTTCGGTACCTGGCTCGCCACCTCGCGCCTCTCCATGACCGTGCCGGCGTTCCACGATCGAAGGCCTCTGTGTTCCACCACCTGACCCACTGGTCAGGCAGCTAGGACCGCAGAGGCCGTCGGGAACATCCCGACGGCCTTTCGCTTTCTCGGGCCACCTTCCGGCCCCGCCGCACCAGACATCCATCCCACCCACCGACTCCATCCACCCAGCAAGAGAAGGGAGCGGGCGATGCTCGCTCAACCCGAACAGCTCGTCGAGATCAGTCCCCGGGACGGCGTCCTGGACGTCGCCCTCGAGGTCGACACCTCGTTCTGGTCCGAGGCCGCATGTGCGGTCGACGGTGGGACCCAGGCCCATCTGTTCTTCTCCGAGGAGCTGCTGGACATCGCCGCCGCCAAGCGGATCTGCGCCGAGTGCCCCGTGCTCGAGCGGTGCCTCGAGGGCGCCCTCGCCCGCAAGGAGCCCCTCGGCGTCTGGGGCGGCCAGCTCTTCAGCAACGGCAAGGTCCTGGCGTCCAAGCGGCGCCGGGGTCGGCCGCCCAAGAACCCTCGCCCCGAGGACGAGTTCGTCCACGTCGAGGTCCCCGCGGCGCTCCAGGATCTCGTGGAGCTCCGCACCGCCTGATCGGGCGTCACCGATCGAACCCCCCGCCGCAGGGACGGCGGACCGGAGCAACGGCTCATCGAGCTCCGGTCCGCCCGCGGCCCAACCTCCCCCGCCGGTCACGGTGCCCGTTTGGCGGCCCGTCGGCGCTGTGACCGGCGACGAGGGCGGCAGTACCGTCGCGGCTTGCCCAGCATGACCCCGCTCTCCCGCTCCCGCCTCCCGTGGCAGGCCGTCGTGGCCGCCACCGTCCTCGCCGCCCTCGCCGCGCTCCTGGTCATCGCCGTCCTCGGTGGCGGTGACGACGACGGCGACGTCAGCGCCGGGCCCGACGACGCTCCGCAGGACTCCCTCGAGCTCACCCCGGCCGAGGACGTCGCCACCGGGGAGCCCCTCGACATCCCCGTCACCTGGCCCGACGACACCGAGGTCGCCCTCGCCGAGGTCCTCGACGGCCCCACGGTCGTCAACTTCTTCGCCTCCTGGTGCCCGCCGTGCATCGCCGAGATGCCCGACTTCGAGGCCGTGTCCCAGCAGGCCGCCGGCGAGGTCGAGTTCATCGGCGTCGCCATCCAGGACCGCACCGACGACGCGACCCGCATCGTCGAGGACACCGGGGTCACGTACCGCTGGGCCCGGGACCCCAAGGGCGACGTGGCCAACGCCGCCCAGGTGACCCAGATGCCCTCCACGATGTTCGTCGATGCCGACGGCGAGGTCGTCTCGGTCCACTCCGGGGCCCTCGACGCCGACCAGCTCCGCGACCTGCTCGAGTCCGAGCTCGGGGTGACGGTGGGGTGATCGACGCGCCGCTCGCCCTGGCGCTGGCCTCCGGCATGGTGGCGGCGGTGAACCCGTGCGGGTTCGCCATGCTCCCGGCCTACGTCACGTTCTTCCTCGGCCACGAGGGCGACCGGGTCCCCAGCCGGGGCGAGTCCGTGGCCCGGGCCATCCCGGTGGCCCTCGCCGTGTCGCTCGGCTTCGTCGTGGTCTTCGGCGTCGTCGGCATCGCCCTGCGCCCGATCAGCTCGACGGTCCAGGAGTACGCGCCGTGGGCCACCATCGTCATCGGCGTCGGCCTGGCGATCCTCGGCGTGGCGATGGTCGCCGGCAAGGAGCTGAAGGTCCGGGTGCCGGTCCTCGACCGGGGCGGCCGCTCGGGTGGGCTCGGATCGATGTTCCTCTACGGCGTCTCCTACGCCATCGCCTCGCTCACCTGCACCATCGGCATCTTCATCGCCAACATCGTCAACGCCTTCAGCCGCACCGACTTCGTCTCCGGGGTCGCCGTGCTCGTCACCTACGCGGCCGGCATGGGGCTGGTCATCACCGCCCTCACCGTCGCCATCGCCCTGGCCCGCGACTCGGTGGTCCGCGTCCTGCGCTCGGGCATGCGCCACGCCAACCGGGCGGCCGCGGTGCTCATGGTGGTCATGGGCCTGTACGTGGCCTGGTACGGCGTCTTCTCGCTGCGCGTCCGCAGCGACCCCGGCACCGGCGCCGGCCCGGTGGACCGGGTCGAGCAGTGGTCGGCCGACGCCACCCGGTTCGTCTCCGACGTCGGCGCCACCCGCCTCGGCCTCTACCTGCTCGCCGCCATCGCCGCCATGGTGTCGATCTCGGTCCTGGTCACGAGCCTGCGGCGCCAGCCCTGAACGACCTCCGCTCGCTCCTGGCGGCCGACGGGGTCGTCGAGGACCTGGTGCTCGGCTCGCGCGTCGGGGTGATGGCGTACCACGGCGGCGACCTCGAGGTCGGCACCGACCAGATCGCCGACCTCGTCGCCGAGCGCACCGGCGCCTCCCTCTACGCGGTCCGCCAGCCCGAGGGCATGCGCCACCACCTGCCGTCCAAGCGGTTCCGGCCGGAGCACTCCGAGCGCCTCGCCGCGTTCGTCCATCACGTCGACGTCGTGATCACCCTCCACGGCTTCGGCCGCCGCTCGATGTTCCGCTCCGTGCTCCTCGGGGGCGGCAACCGCGGCCTCGCCGGCCTGGTCGCCGCGTCGCTGCGACGGACCCTGCCCGGCTACGAGGTCATCGACGATCTCGACGACATCCCGCAGGAGCTGCGCGGCGTGCACCCCCACAACCCGGTGAACCTGCCCCGGGAGCAGGGCGTCCAGATCGAGCTGCCGCCGCGGGTCCGCGGCAACGGCCCGTTCTGGAACAGCTGGGACGGCGGCTTCCCCACCCCGCACACCGAGCGTCTGGTCGACGGCCTCGTCGCCGCCATCGACGCGATCAGGGCGCCAGGCGCTCCCTGACCCAGGCGCCGGCCTCGCGCCGGTAGCGCACCCGGTCGTGGAGCCGGCCCGGACGTCCCTGCCAGAACTCCCACCCGTCGGGCACCACGCGGTAGCCACCCCAGTGCGGGGGGCGGGGCACGTCGCCGGTGAAGCGCTCCTCGGCGGCGGCCAGGTAGCGATCCAGCTCCTCGCGCCCGGCGACGACCTGGGACTGCGGCGACGCCCATGCGCCGAGCTGGGAGCCACGCGGCCGGCTGGCGAAGTACGCGTCGGACTCCTCGACCGAGACCTTCTCGGCCCGGCCCCGCACCCGCACCTGGCGGTGGACCGGCAGCCACAGGAACAGGCACTCGACCACGGGCTGGGCCTCGATCGCATCGGCCTTGGCGCTCTCGTAGTTGGTGAAGAAGCCCAGGCCCCGCTCGTCGACGCCGCGCAGCAGCACGGTGCGGGCTGAGGGCGTGCCGTCGGGGCGGACCGTTGCCAGCACCATGGCGTGGGGTTCGTCCATCGGCTCGTCGACGGCGTCGAACCAGCGGTGGAACTGCACGAGCGGGTCGGGGTCGGCGTCGGCCACGTCGAAGCCCTGGGCCTCGTACTCACGACGGCGGCGGGCGAGCACCTCGGGATCCACGTCCTCTGTCTACCGCGGCGCAGCGGCCCGGCCGCCGGCAGGTTCTGACGACGCACCACTTGGGGCACGGACGCTGCCATGAACGTCGCCGCGCAGATGCTCGAAGCCCGCTCCGACGAGCGAGGTGTCGACCACGCCGCCCTCGCCCTCGCCATCGACGCCATGCACGACGTCGTCAGCGCCACCACCTCCTGCGCTGACGCCTGCCTGTCCGAGCCCGACGTCGCCGACAAGACCGAGTGCATCCGGGCCTGCCTCGATGCCGCCGACGTGGCCACCGCCCTCATCAAGGTCCTGTCCCGCACCGGCCCCACGGTGCAGGGCACCCAGGCGCTGCTGGGCGCCACCGCCAAGATGCTGGCCGAGACCTCCGCGGTGGCGGCCAGCCACGGCGATCACGACAAGCACTGCCGAATCACCGCCGAGACCACCAGTCGCGGCCAGCAGGCGCTCGCATCCCTCGAGGCTGCGGTCGCTGCTGCGGAGTCGTAGGGCCGCCCGTTCCCTCTGCTCCGAAGGCCCCCGACCGTCCTCCCATTCGGTCGGGGGCCCTGCCGCGCCCGGGCCCCGAGCGGACCGGACCGGTCAGCGATCGGTGACGGCGTCTCGCACGGCCCAGAGCACGTCGGGGTCGAGCAGCGCCTCGGTGTTGCGCACCTCGCGCCCGTTGACCGCATCGGCCACGGCCAGCTCGACCAGCTTCCCGGACCGGGTCCGGGGCAGGTCGGCGACGGCCACGATGCGGCGGGGCACGTGGCGGGGTGAGCAGCTCGACCGCACGGTGCCGGCGATGCGCGCCCGCAGCTCGTCGTCGAGCTCGACCCCGGCATCGAGGACGACCAGCAGCACGATGCGCACGTCGGTCCCGCCGTCGTCGTCGGTGACCTCCTCGCCGAAGACCAGCGACTCGGCGATGCCGGGCAGGCCCTCGACCGCGCGGTAGATCTCGGCGGTGCCGATGCGGATGCCGCCGGGGTTCAGGGTGGTGTCGCTGCGGCCGTGGATGACCACGCCACCGTGCTCGGTCCAGCTGGCGAAGTCCCCGTGGTGCCAGACGCCGTACCCGTCGCCGGCGTCGGGGTAGCGGTCGTAGTACGCCGCCCGGTACCGGCTGCCGTCGTCGTCACCCCAGAACCCGAGGGGCTGGCTCGGGAACGGCCGGGTGCAGACCAGCTCGCCACGCTGACCGGGGCCGAGCGGCTCGCCGGCCTCGGACCACACGTCGACAGCCATGCCGAGGCCGGGACGCTGGATCTCCCCGGCGTGCACCGATGAGGTCGGGTCGCCCAGCACGAAGCAGGCGCACAGGTCGGTGCCGCCGCTGATCGAGGCGAGGTGCACGTCGGCCTTCACGTGCTCGTGCACCCAGGCGAAGCGCTCCGGGCTGAGCGGCGAGCCGGTGGAGGCCAGCGTGCGCAGCGAGGACAGGTCGTGGTGCTCAGCGGGCGCGTACCCCTGGTGGGCCAGCGCGTCGAGGTACTTGGCGCCGACGCCGAGCACGTCCACGCCGTGGCGGTCGACCAGGTCCCACAGCCGCGACGGACCCGGGTGGGCCACATTGCCGTCGACGGTGACGATCGTGACGCCGGAGGCCAGGGCCGAGACCAGCCAGTTCCACATCATCCACCCGCACGTCGTGACGTAGAGCAGGCGGTCCCCTGCGGACAGGTCGGTGTGGAGCTGGTGCTCCTTGGCGTGCTGGAGCAGCACGCGGCCGGTGGCGTGCACGATGCACTTCGGCGTGCCGGTGGTGCCGCTCGAGTACAGGACGTACCAGGGGTGGTCGAAGCTGCGCCGGACGAGGGGGGCGGGCGTGCCGCGATGGGGTTCGAGGAACGAGGCCCAGTCGTGCCCGAGGACGACCGTGCGCCGCAGCGTCGGCAGCCCGGCCTCGATCTCGGCCCGCACGTCGCGCCGGTCGTGGTGGACGCCGCCGTAGTCGTAGCCGTCGACGGCGAACAGGACCACCGGCTCGATCTGGCCGAAGCGGTCGAGCACGCCGGCCGCACCGAAGTCCGGGCTGGTCGAGGAGAAGACGGCGCCGAGCGCGGCCGCGCCGAGCATCGCCACGACGGCCTCGATGCCGTTGGGAAGCCACGCCGCGACCCGGTCGCCCTCGCCGACGCCGACCTCGGCGAGGGCCGCGGCCATGGCCCCGACCTCGATGGCGAGGTGGTCCCACGACATGGAGCGGCTGCCGGTCTCGGACTCGGCGATGACCGCCGGCTCGCTCCCGGTGCGCCGCAGCACGTGCTCGACGACGCTGAGCCGGGCATCGGGGAAGAACCGGGCCTCGGGCATCGACGCACCGGGGTCGAGCACGGTCGAGCCGGGGTCACCGACCAGGCCGCACTCGTCCCACACGGCCGGCCAGAACCGGTCCGGCTCCGAGACCGACAGGTCGTGGAGCGCCTCGTAGCCGTCGCAGCCGAGCCGCTCGGCGAAGCGGGCCATGTTGGTGGCGGCCACCCGCTCGGGCGACGGCGTCCAGAGCAGCTCCCCGAGCTCGGTCACGGGTCGGACCGTAGTCAGGCGGCGGGGATGTGGGTGGCGCCACCGAGGCGGGGCTGGAGCACCTCGGGGATGGCGACGCTGCCGTCGGGCTGGCGGTGGGTCTCGAGCAGCGCGGCGACGGTGCGGGGCCAGCCCATGGCCGAGCCGTTCACGGTGTGGCACACCTGGGTGCCCTTCTCGCCCGCCCGCTTCCAGCGCACGTTGGCCCGGCGGGCCTGGTAGTCGGCGAACCAGCTGACCGAGGAGACCTCGAGCCACTCGCCCACGCCCGGGGCGTAGGCCTCGATGTCCCACGTGCGGGCGGCCGAGCCGCCGAGGTCGCCGGCGCACAGGTCGAGGATCCGGTAGCTGAGCCCGAAGTCCTGGAGGATCTGCTCGCTGCGGGCGAGGATCTCCTCCTGCAGGGCGATGGCCTGCTCGGCGCCGTCGGCGTAGCCCATGAGCTCGACCTTGTCGAACTCATGGCTGCGCAGCAGACCCCGGGTGTCGCGGCCGGCCGCGCCGGCCTCGCGCCGGAAGCACGACGTGTAGGCGGTGAAGCGCACCGGCAGCGTGTCCCAGTCGAGGACCTCGTCGGCGGCCATCGACGTGAGCGGGACCTCGGCGGTGGGGATCGTCCAGAGGTCGTCTCGCTCGACGTGGTACGCCTCGTCCTCGAACTTGGGCAGGTGCCCGGTGCCGATCATGGTGTCGGTCTTGACCAGCGTCGGCGGGCGGATCTCCTCCCACACGGCGCCGTTGGCCGGATCCGCGCTGGCGTCGAGGCTGTGGCCGATCATGGCGCGCAGCAGCCGGGCACCCCAGCCCCGGTACATGGTGAACATGGACCCGCTGATCTTCACGGCCCGCTCGCCGTCGATGATGCCGAGCTCGGTGCCGATGTCCCAGTGCGGCACCCGCTGGTGGTCGGCGAAGGTGTCGGGGCCGGGCCCGTGGGTGCGCAGCACGACGTTGTCGGCCTCGCTGGCCCCGTCGGGAGCGTCGTCGCTCGGGACGTTGGGGATGCGCAGCAGCGCGTCCCGGATGTCGGCCTGGAGCCCGTCGGCCGCGGCCGCCAGCTCCTTCTCCCGGTCGCCGAGGCGCTTGGACTCGGCCTTGCGGGCCTCGGCCTCGTCGCGCTGGCCGGCCTTGAACAGCTCGCCGATCTCCTTGGACACGGTCTTGACCTGGTTGCGCAGGTCGTCGACCTCGGCGCCCACCGCCCGGGCCCGCTCGTCGAGCTCGAGGACCCGGTCGAGCAGGGCCAGGTCGGCGCCGCGCCGGGACAGCCCGGCGCGGATGGCGTCGGGTTCGGACCGGATGCGGCGCAGGTCGAGCACGAAGGCACGGTAGTGGAGGGCCCAAGGTCCCGAAACCAGGATCCGTCACCAGTCCGTAACATGCGTTTCGTACGGTCTGGTCCCGGACCCACCGGATGGGTGGGACCCCGAACTGACGAGGAGTGCCATGTCCAACCGTCACCGTTCGCACAAGGAAGCCGCCCCCGGTGCCACGCACCCGGCTCCGCCGAAGGAGGAGCGCAAGGCGGCCAACCGCAAGGCCCGCCACCGCACCCACGAGCTGCTCGCCCACGCCGACCTCGAGTCCGGCGAGGAGATCGTGCCTCCGCGACCGGTGCACACCCGACTCGACACCGAGCGGGGTGAGGTCAGCGGCTCCAACGGACGGCCTGGACGTGAGTACCGGCACTGGAAGCAGAAGTTCTGGAAGCGGCGCACCAACGTGCGAGCCCAGAAGGCGATGCTGGCGAACCAGGAGCTGCCCACCCCCGAGATCGGCTGACTCCGGCTGACGCCGAGCGCGGGAGCGGCCCGGGGCGGGTGCCCCGGGCCGCGTCGCGTCTGGATGGGGTGGCGCCCGTTCAGTTCACGTTGCGCTCGCGGCCCTCCCAGTACGGGGCGCGCAGGTCCTTCTTGAGCATCTTGCCGGTGGGGTTGCGGGGGATCTCGGCGATGAAGTCCACCGACTTGGGCACCTTGAACCCGGCCAGCTGCTCGCGGGCGAAGGCGATGATCTCCTCCGGCTCCGGGTCCTGGCCCTCGGCCTTGACGACCAGGGCCTTGCCGACCTCACCCCACTTCTCGTCGGGCACGCCGATGACGGCCACGTCGGCGACGCCGGGGTGCTTCATGAGGGCGTTCTCGACCTCGGCGGGGTACACGTTCTCGCCGCCGGACACGATCATGTCCTTCACGCGGTCGTGGATGTACAGGTAGCCGTCGTCGTCGAAGTACCCGATGTCACCGGTGCGGAACCAGTCCCCGTCGACGTAGGCGGCCTCGGTGCCCTCGGGGTTCCTCCAGTACCCGACCATGTTCTGGTCGGAGCGGGTGATGATCTCGCCGACCTCGCCGGTGGGCACCTCCTCGAAGGTGTCCGGGTCGACGATCTTCATCTCGACGTTGCCGTTGGGCTTGCCGGCCGAGCGGAGGCGGTGCCGGTTGGGGCCGTCGACGTCGTGGTCCTCGGGCGGCAGCGTCACGATGGCACCGGTGGTCTCGGTGAGGCCGTAGGCCTGGGCGAACTTGCAGCCGAAGGTCTTGACCGAGCCGGCCAGCACCTCCTCGGTGATCGGCGAGGCGCCGTACACGAGCATCTCCAGGCTCGAGTAGTCGCCGTCGTGCACGTTGGGCATCATCAGCATGAACTGGAACACCGCCGGCACGAGGAACGCGTGCGTGATGCGCTCCTTGCCGATGACGTCGATGATCGCGGCGGGATCGATCTCACGGACGATGACCGACGTGCCCCCGTTGAACATGCCGGCCATGGCCCAGCCCGAACCGCCGATGTGGAACAGCGGCATGGCGACCATGCTCACCATCGCCTCGCTGAAGCCCCACTGCTCGCTGGCGTCGGGCAGCAGCGCGAACAGGTTGTCGTTGGACAGCATCACGCCCTTGGGCAGCCCCGTCGTCCCCGACGAGTAGAGCTGGAAGGCCACGTCGGAGCCGGTGGGCTGCACCCCCGGGTCGCTGTCGTCGTCGCCCATCCAGGTCTCGTAGGACTCGAACCGGTCGTCCTCACCCAGGCACACGAACGTCGTGGTCGAGGTCAGGTCGTCGCGGATGGCGGCGACGGTGTCGGCGAACTCCTGGCCGAAGAAGAACACCTTGGCCTCGGCGTCGTTCACGATCCAGGCCACCTCGGGCGGGGCCAGGCGCCAGTTGACGTTGACCGTGACCGCGTTCAGCTTGGCGCAGCCGAAGAACACCTCGAAGTACTCGTAGCCGTTCTTGTCGATGAACGCGACGCGGTCCTCCGGGCCGACCCCAGCCGCCGCGAGGGCGTTGGCCACGCGGTTGGAGCGACGGTCGAGCTCGCTCCACGTCTGGCGGTGCTCGTCCTGGACGATCGCGACCTTGTCGCCCCGTTCCTTCGCGTGCGTGCGGATGACGTCGGCTGTGCTGGCGATGGTCGACATCGCATGTTCCCCCTGGATCGGCTTCTGTGGGGGCACATCCTGCCAATCGTGCGGCGGTCGCGCACTGCGCCCTCAGGCGCCGCGCAGCAGATCTCCCAGGGCCGAGGTCTCCACGTCCCGGCAGAGCGTGCCGACGTCGTCGTGCACCTCCACGGCGCCGGCCTGCACCAGCTCGTCGTGGCCCCACCCGCCGGTGCGGACGGCGAGGGCCCCGATGCCCGCGGCCTTGGCCGCCTGCAGATCCCAGCCCGTGTCGCCGATGACGACTGCCCGTGACGCCGCGCCGTCGGCCTTGGCCAGCGCGGTGAGGAACACGTCCGGCGCCGGCTTGGCGTGCGCCACGTCGGTGTCGGTCGTGATGCCGTCGACGCCGGACTCGTCGAGGTCGAGGGCGCGCAGGTGGTGGGCGACCAGGTCCTCCGGCGAGGACGTGGCCAGCACCGCCCTGCCACCGCGGTCCTGCACGGTGCGGATCAGGTCCCGCGCGCCGGGGAAGGCCTGCACCTCGGGCGCGAGCTCCTCGAAGTGCGAGCGCCACGCCGACTTCACGTCCTCGTCCTCCCGACCGATGCAGTCCTCCATCAGCTTGGTGCCCGACGCGCCGATGAGCCGGTGGATCCGCCACGACGCCACGTCGTGGCCGTTGTCGAGGAACGCCCGGCGCCACGCCAGCGTGTGGAGGTAGTTGGTGTCGGTCAGGGTCCCGTCGACGTCGAAGAGGACCACGGGTGCGGTGTCGGCAGACATGGCGCCGTCCCTACCCGGGTAGTGCGCCCGACGTGGACCTCGATCTCGCGCTGGTGGCGATCGGCGGCCTCGGCGTCGCCGTGGTGTTCGCGTCCCGGCTGATCCGGTACCTGCCGGTCACGGCGCCGCTGCTCGCCCTCGTGCTGGGCGTCGTGCTCGGCCCCGAGGTGCTGGCGCTGGCCGCGTTCGACGAGGGGCCGCCGGTCCTGCACGCGGTCAGCGAGGTCGTGGTGGCCGTGGCGCTGATGGCCGTCGCGCTGCGCTTCCCGTGGTCCGACGTGCGCGAGCTGCTCGGGCCGGTGGGGTGGATGGTGACGGTCGGGATGGTGGCGATGGCGTCGATCGTGGCCGGTCTCGCCTGGGCGGTGCTCGGGGTGGGGCTCGGTGCTTCGGTGCTGCTCGGCGGCGTGCTCGCCCCCACCGACCCGGTGCTCTCGTCCAGCGTCGTCACCGGCGACCCCGCCACCCGCGCGCTCCCGCATCGCGTCCGCGGTCTGCTGTCCGTCGAGTCGGGCATCAACGACGGCCTCGCCCTCCCCCTGGTGGTCGCCGGCACGGTGCTCGTCCTCGACGACGGCGTCGAGCGCTTCGCGATCGAGGGCGTCCTCGCCGTCGCCATCGCGATCGTCCTCGGCGCCGCGCTCGGCACGGCTGCCGGCGAGTGCTTCCGGCGCCTGGACGAGGCCCGCGACATCGAGGACTCGGCCTTCTTCGTGTTCACCCTCGTGCTGGCCGTCGCGGTGCTCGGGGTGGTGAACCTGGCCCACGGCGACGGCATCCTGGCCGTGTACGTCGCCGGGCTCGCCTACAACCGCCAGGTCGGCACGTCGATCTACGAGCAGGAGCGCGAGGTCGACGAGGGGATCAACCGCGTGCTCGTCCTGCCCCTGTTCCTGCTGCTCGGGGTGCTGCTGCCCTGGGATGCGTGGCGGGACCTCGGCTGGCCGGTCATGACCTTCACGGCCGGCGTGCTGCTGCTGCGCCGGCTGCCCGTGGTGCTGGCGATGCGACCGCTGCTCGGCCTGCGCTGGTCGAGCGCGGCGTTCTACGGGTGGTTCGGCCCGATGGGTGCCGCCGCCCTGTTCTTCGCCACCCTCGCCCACGAGGAGCACGCGGCGGCCGAGGTGGTGTGGCCCGTCGCTGCCCTGGTCGTGGCGGCCAGCACCGTCGTCCACGGGGCCACGGCTGCGCCCCTGCGGATGCTCTACGAGCGGGTCGAGGGCGCCCATGGCGACGGGTGACGGCCTGCCCGCAGGGGTAGGACTGGGGCCATGCCCTCCTACATCGAGTCCGACGGGTACGAGCGCGACACCAGCTACATCCCGACGCGCATCACCGCCGACGGGCGCGACGGCTACCCGGTCGAGTCGGGGCGCTACCGCCTGGTCGTGGCCCGGGCCTGCCCGTGGGCGAACCGGTCGATCATCGTGCGCCGGCTGCTCGGGCTCGAGGACGTGCTGTCGATGGGCGTGTGCGGACCGACCCACGACGAGCGCAGCTGGACCTTCGACCTCGACCCCGGGGAGGTGGACCCGGTGCTCGGCATCGAGCGCCTGCAGGAGGCCTACTTCGCCCGGGACCCGGGCTACGACAAGGGGATCACCGTGCCGGCCATCGTGGAGATCGAGACCGGCCAGGTCGTCACCAACGACTACCCCCAGATCACCCTCGACCTGTCCACCGAGTGGCGTGAGCACCACCGGCCCGGCGCCCCGGACCTGTACCCCGAACCGCTGCGCGACGAGATGGACGAGGTCATGGAGCTCGTGTACCGGGAGGTCAACAACGGCGTGTACGAGTGCGGCTTCGCCGGCAACCAGGCCAGCTACGAGGACGCCTACCACCGGCTGTTCGACCGGCTCGACTGGCTGTCCGAGCGCCTCGAGGGCCGGCGCTACCTCATGGGGGGCACCATCACCGAGGCCGACGTGCGACTGTTCACGACCCTGGCCCGCTTCGACGCCGTTTACCAGACCCACTTCAAGTGCAACCGCAACAAGCTCAGCGAGATGCCGGTGCTGTGGGCCTACGCCCGGGACCTGTTCCAGACGCCCGGCTTCGGCGACACGATCGACTTCGACCAGATCAAGCGCCACTACTACGAGGTCCACACCGACGTGAACCCCACCGGCATCGTGCCCGCCGGGCCCGACCTGTCGGGCTGGACGACCGAGCACGGGCGCGAGTCGCTCGGCGGTTCGCCGTTCGGCGAGGGCACCCCGCCGGGACCGCCGTCGGCCGACGAGCGCGTCGACCCCGCCCACACCCCGCTGGTGGCCGCCTGACCGCTCCCCCTCCGGGAGGACCGCCGGGTCATCCCCCCGGCTGACGACCCGGCCGGCGACCGCCGGTACCGTTTCGTCGTGCTGAGACACCCCGTCCAGTGGCTTCGAGACCACCCCCAGGCGTGGGACGCGCTCCTCGCGCTCGCGCTCGGCGCGGTGAGCCTGGTCGGGCTGCTGACGATCGACCCCGAGATGACCTCGGAGTCGAACCGCGAGGTCGACGTCCTCGGCGTGGCGCTGGCCGTCACCATCTGGTGCGCCGTCGCGCTCCGGCGCCGGAACCCCGAGGCGGTCACGTGGGTCGTGACCGGGCTGATCGTGGCGTACTGGGTGCTCGACTACGTCGACTCCGGTGTGACCATCGCGATGCTGCTGATGCTCTACACCCTCGCCGCCCACGTCGACCGCCCCCGCTCCCTGCACGTGGGCCTGGTCGTCGGCCTCGCCCTCGTCGCCGTCATGGTGGTGGGCGTCGTGGTGGACGACGAGGACCTACCCGCGATCGCCGTGGTGGCCAACACCGTCATCTTCGCCACCGCCTGGACGATCGGCGACAGCGTGCGGAACCGGGGTGCCTACCTGGCCGAGGTCGAGGCGCGCGCCGAGCGGGCCGAGCGCGAGCAGGCCGCCGCCGCCGAGCTCGCCGTCCAGGAGGAGCGGGTCCGCATCGCCCGTGAGCTCCACGACGTCGTGGCCCACAGCGTGTCGGTCATGGTCGTGCAGGCCGGTGCCGGCCGCCGGGTGCTGGACCGCAACCCGGCGCAGGCCGCCGAAGCCCTCGCCGTCGTCGAGTCCACCGGGCGCAACGCGCTCGAGGAGCTGCGTCGCCTGCTCGGCGTGCTCCGCCACGAGCAGGGGGCGACGGCGATCGAGCCGCAGCCCACCGCCGGCGACCTCACCGCCCTCGTCGAGCAGTGGCGCGATGCCGGCATGGACGTCGAGCTCGACCTGGATGAGGAACCCAGCGAGCTCCCCGCCGGCATCGGCCTCACCGTGTACCGGATCGTGCAGGAGGCGCTGACCAACGTGATGAAGCACGCCGGCCCGGCCCGGGCCCACGTCGCCGTTCGCTACGACGACGCCGTCCACATCGAGGTGACCGACGACGGCCGGGGCAGCCCACCTCACGACGACGTGCCCTCGTCGGGCCAGGGCCTGATCGGGATGCGCGAGCGGGTCGAGCTGTTCGGCGGCACCCTCGTCATCGGCGCCCGTCCCGGCGGCGGCTTCCGGGTGCGGGCCACCATCCCCCTGAGCCGGTCGGCCGTGGCATGAGCGCGATCCGCGTCGTCGTCATCGACGACCAGGAGCTCCTGCGCACCGGCTTCCGCATGATCCTCGATGTGGAGGACGACATCGACGTGGTCGGCACGGCCGGCGACGGCGACGAAGCCGTGGACCTGTGCCGCAGCGCCGCGGCCGACGTGGCCCTGATGGACGTGCGCATGCCCCGCGTCGACGGCATCGAGGCGACCCGCCGCCTCCGGGCTGCGAGCATCGAGACCCGCGTGCTCGTGCTCACGACCTTCGACCTCGACGAGTACGTCTTCGACGCGCTCCGCGCCGGGGCCAGCGGCTTCCTGCTCAAGGACGCACCGCCCGACGACCTGGTGCACGCCGTCCGGGTCGTCGCATCGGGCGAGGCACTCCTCGCCCCGAGCGTGACCCGCCGGCTCATCGAGGAGTTCGGCCGGACCGCCCCTGCGCCCCGACCGGCGGACGACGAGCGCCTCGCCCGCCTGACCGAGCGGGAGCGGGAGGTGCTGGTGCTGATGGCCCGGGGGCTGTCCAACGGCGAGATCGCCGAGCAGCTGTACCTGGGCGAGGCCACCGTGAAGACCCACGTCGGGCGGGTCCTGATGAAGCTCGAGGTGCGCGACCGCGTCCAGGCGGTGGTCCACGCCTACGCCACCGGCGTGGTGGCCCCGGGCGCCTGACGCCCGGCATCAACCTGCAGGACGACGGCGGATCATCCGCCAGCCGGACGACGGGGCCGCGGCCCGTCCGTACCGTCCGCCTCATGAACGAACACGACGCAGCACCTGCGGGCATCGCCGCCCGCGCCATCGACGCCGTCAAGGTCTACGGCTCCGGCACCACCGAGGTCACCGCCCTGGACCACGTCGACGTCGAGCTGGAGGCCGGGCGCTTCACCGCCATCATGGGCCCCTCCGGCTCCGGCAAGTCCACCCTGATGCACTGCCTCGCCGGCCTCGACACGTTGACCTCCGGTCAGGTCATCGTCGACGGCACCGACCTGTCGACCCTGTCGGAGAAGCAGCTGACCGAGCTGCGCCGCGACCGCATCGGGTTCGTGTTCCAGGCGTTCAACCTGGTCCCGACCCTGACCGCCCGCGAGAACATCGTGCTCCCGACCCGCCTGGCCGGCCGCTCACCCGACGAAGCCCGTCTGGCCGAGGTCATCGCCGCCGTCGGCCTGGGCGACCGCCTCGACCACCGCCCGTCCGAGCTGTCCGGCGGCCAGCAGCAGCGCGTCGCCGTCGCCCGCGCCCTCGCGTCGGACCCGGCGATCGTGTTCGCCGACGAGCCGACCGGCAACCTCGACTCGGCCACCGGTGCCGAGATCCTGTCGTTCATGCGCAACGCCACGCGGGAGCTGGGCCAGACGATCGTCATGGTCACCCACGACCCCGCCTCCGCGGCGTACGCCAACCGGGTCCTGTTCCTGGCCGACGGCCGGATCGTCGACGACATGGCCGATCCGACCGCGGACCGGGTGCTGGACCGCATGAAGCGCTTCGGCGACGACCTGGCCGAGGCGCGCTGAGATGCTCCGCCTCAGCATCCGCCAGCTCCTGGCGCACAAGATCCGCTTCGTCATGACCAGCTTCGCGGTCGTGCTCGGCGTGAGCTTCGTGGTCGGCAGCCTCGTGGTGACCGACACGGTCCGGCGCAGCTTCGACACGCTCATGACCGAGATCAGCGCCGGCGTGGACCTCCAGGTCCGCTCCGGGGCCCCCTTCGACGAGCAGTCCTTCACCGGCAACCGCGAACCCATGCCCGCCGAGCTGCTCGACGTCGTCCGCGGCGTCGACGGCGTCGAGGTCGCCGAAGGTGGCGTGGGCGGCACCGCGCAGCCCATCGGCACCGACGGCGAGCCGGTCACCACCACGGGCGCGCCGCTCATCGGCACCTCGTGGAGCGGGACCGACCGACTGAACCCGGTCACCCTCAACCTCGGGGAGCGCCCCGACGAGCCCGGCGAGGTCGCCTTCGACCAGGGCACCTTCGAGGACCAGGGCTACGAGATCGGCGACACCGTCGAGATCCTGCTGCCCGGCGGGACGGAGACCTTCACCCTCGTCGGCACCGCCACCTTCGGCGAGAGCAACTCCCTCGCCGGCGCCGTGCTGACGATGTTCTCGACCGAGGAGGCCCAGCGGGTCTTCGACAGCGAGGGCCTCTACGACGAGATCTACATCGGCCTCGAACCCGGCGCGGACGCCGACGAGGTCCAGACGGCCATGGCCGGGGCCCTGCCCGACAGCGTCGAGGTCGTCACCGGCACCCAGGTCAGCGAGGAGGGGGCCGAGGCCTTCGGCGAGATCGCCGACATCTTCGGCAACGTGCTGCTCGGCTTCGCCGCCGTCGCCCTGTTCGTGTCGGCGTTCTACATCTACAACACGTTCTCGATCATCCTCGGCCAGCGCATCAAGGAGCTCGCCCTCCTGCGGGCCATCGGCGCATCCGCCGCCCAGATCCGCCGGACCGTGATCCTCGAGGCGCTGCTGGTCGGCACCCTCTCGTCGCTCATCGGCCTCGGCACCGGCGTGCTCACCGCCATGGGCCTGCGCGGGCTGCTGAACGCCGGCGGGTTCAGCCTCCCGCCCGGCGCCCTGGTGGTGCAGGCCTCCACGGTCATCACCGCGCTGGTCGTCGGCATCGGCGTCACGCTCGCCGCGTCGGTCATCCCGGCCCGGTCGGCGGCCAAGGTGTCCCCGATCACCGCGCTGCGGGACGGGGTCGAGTCCGGTGGCCGCTCCCGGCGCCTGCGCCTGACCATCGGCGCGGCGCTGACCGGCGTCGGCGCCGTGCTGGTGCTGATGGGCATGACCGTCACCGACGGCACCGCACCGACGCTGAGCGCGCTCGGGTTCGGCGCGGTCCTGGTCTTCCTCGGCATCGCCAACCTGTCACCGCTCGTCGCCGGCCCGGTCGCCCGCCTGCTCGGTGCGCCCATCGCCAAGCTGTTCGGCGAGCCGGGCGTGCTGGCCCGGGCCAACGCGGCCCGCAACCCGTACCGGACCGCGTCCACCGCCTCGGCGCTGGTCATCGGCCTGGCGCTGGTGACGATGGCGTCGGTGGTGGGCACGTCGGTGAAGGAGACCTTCGCCGCCAAGATCGACCAGTCGGTCATGGCCGACTACGTCATCAGCGAGACCTCCTTCGCCGGCTTCTCCCCCCGCCTGGCCGAGACCCTGGCGGAGACGCCGGAGCTGGACGCGGTGTCGGGCATCCGGTTCGGCCGCTTCCAGTTCGAGGGTGCCACCCGCGAGCTCGTGGCCGTGAACGCCGACGGCGGCGAGCTCGTCGACATCGACGTGCAGTCCGGCGGGACCCTGGCCGATCTCGGCGCCGACGGGATCTTCGTGCACGAGGACCCGGCCCGGGACCTCGGCCTCGAGCCCGGCGACGAGGTGGCGCTGGCCTTCAGTGCCACCGGGGAGCAGACGTTCACGGTGGTGGGCACCCACGCCGATGCCACCTTCGCCGGGAACTACGTGATCTCCACCGAGGCCCACGACGCCAACTTCACCGACGTCACCGACGGCGTCGTGATGGCCCGGGCCGCCGACGGGGTCACCCCGGAGGAGGCCCGCTCGGCGGTCGAGGCCGCGCTGGTCGAGTTCCCCCAGGCCGACATCGACGACCGCCAGGAGTTCCTCGACGCCCAGGAGGCCCAGATCGACCAGATCCTGGTGACCGTCAACGTGCTGCTGCTGCTGGCCGTGATCATCGCCGTGCTCGGCATCGCCAACACCCTGGCGCTGTCCGTGTTCGAACGCACCCGGGAGCTCGGCCTGCTCCGGGCGGTGGGCATGTCCCGCCGCCAGACCCGGCGCATGGTGCGCTGGGAGGCGGCGATCGTGTCACTGTTCGGCGCGGTCCTCGGCGTGGCCGTCGGCGTGCTGTTCGGCATCGCCGCCTCGTCGACCCTGCCCGACTCGTTCCTCGACCGGGTCGCCATCCCCACCGGCACGCTCATCGGCCTGCTGGTGCTGGCGGTGATCGCCGGCCTGCTGGCTGCCATCGCCCCGGCCCGCCGGGCGGCGAGGCTCGACGTGCTCCGGGCCATCACCACCGAGTAGCCGTCAGCGCACGGCGCGGAAGCCGGCCTCACCATCGCGAACGTCGACGGCGTCCTCCCGGACGCCGTCGACCCGCGCGTGGGACGGGCCGTGGTGCAGCCAGCCCACCAGCTCGGCGACGGCGTCCGCCGGCCCCTGCACCTCCAGGCGGACCGATCCGTCGTCGTGGTTGCGCACCCAGCCGGTGAGGCCGAGGCGCTCGGCCTGCTGCACGGTGTGGTAGCGGAACGACACGCCCTGCACCCGACCCGTCACGGTGACGGCACGGCGGACGACGGGCTGCTCGGACGGGCTCATCCGCCGGCGAGGTCGCAGCCCTCCGGGGCGTTGACCGGGTTGCACCGGGCCGAGCCGTCGCCGGGCAGGTCCACGACGAGGGTGTAGCCGAGGCTCTCGTCGGCCACGTAGTAGTCGGTGGACAGGTAGTGGGCGCCGCTCTCGAAGGCCGCGTCCCGGCGGGTGGTGTCGCCGGTGACCGCGTCGACGCCGGGCACGTCGGTGCGGGTGCGCACCAGGTAGCCGGCCTCGACCGCGGCGCGGATGCGGTCGGCCTCGGTGATCGGGTCGTCGATGCGCAGGAACGCCGCGTCGGGCCGACCCTCCTCCGACGACGTGAACAGCAGCCGGCTCTCCAGGTTGGCGGCGTCGCCGACGTAGACGTCCCGGGACGGACCGAGGTCCACGAGCGAGAACAGGACCTTGCCGGCGGCGTCGTCCAGCGTGGGCCAGGCGTCACCGGCGAGCACCGCCTCCTCCAGGGTGGCGGCGTCGCCCCGGACGTCGTCGGGCGTGATGATCGCGTCCCGGTCGAACACCGAGAGGATCTCGGCCTCCAGCGCGTCGAACAGCGCCCGATCGAAGGTGAGGACCTCGGTCCACGGGATGCCGAGGGCCGGGTCGAGGTCGTCGCCGAGCGCCTCGGGGATCGACTGCTGCTTGGTCTCGATCATGATCATCACGGGCTCGTGGTCGGGATCGGCCGATGACCACGCCTCGATCTCGGTGAGGCAGGCCACCAGCGTCAGGCACGTGCTGCGGAAGTCGACGTCGACCTGGTGCAGCACCTTGAAGCCCGGCTCGGCGAGCGCCGTCTCGCCGCTCTCGGTGGGTCGGCCGAGCACGGCCAGCGCCGGGCGGTCGGCGAAGCGTCCGCCCTCGGGGTCGGCGTAGACGTCGAGCTCGAACTGGCGGATCCCGTGCTCCTCGAGCTGCTCGGTGAGGGGCAGGTGCTCGTAGTCGAGCTCCAGGGCCATCTTCTCGCCGGCCACCGCGGCGATGCCGGCCCGCACATCGGGATCGGGACGCAGGTGGTAGCTGTTGTGCGAGCCGAGCACCTGGATCTCGTTCAGGCGGACCTCGTCCTCGGGTGCCTCGGTCGTCGTCGTGGTGTCGTCGGCGACATCACCGGATCCGGTGTCGTCGGGAGCCGCTGCGTCGTCGTCACCGCACGCGGCGACGAGCAGGGCGGCGGCGAGCAGGAGCACGAGGGGTCGACGCATCCCACCGGTGTACCCGAATCCGAACTGGCAGTTGTGGTGTTGCGGCTACGACGACGCCGGCCGGACCCCGTAGGTCGCCGACCATCGCCCGCAGGGGTGCTGCGACCTCCTCGAACCGCTCGTCCTCCGGACCGTGGAGGTGCAGGGCGCCGGTGAGCTTGCACCCCCGCTGGCGGAAGACGTCCACGACGCTGAAGCAGCCCTGCGGGTTGGCCCGGGCGTTGCGGGCCGAGCGGGGCGAGGCGATGTGGGCGATCACGACGCGATCGCCCTCGAGGTGGGCGAACACCTCCTTGGGCGACACGTTCGGCACGCCCTGCTCGTCGGCCGTCGCCAACCACCCGAGGACGGCGGCATCGAGCGCGGCGACGACGTCCGGGGTCAGGTGGGCGGCCACGACGCTCATCTTGGTCATCCGAAGTCCCACGTCGCAGCGACTTCTCGCCCACCTATGGTCCGGCGCCGTGGGGGACGATCGTTGGAACCACAACATCCACCTGCACCGCGTCGTGCTCGACGCGGTGCCGCCGCGAGCGCGGCGGGCCCTCGACGTCGGCTGCGGCGAGGGCATGCTCAGCCGCGACCTGCACGAGGAGATCCCCGAGGTGGTCGGACTCGACCTGGACGAGCCGAGCCTCGATCTGGCCCGCTCGCATCCGCCTGGGCTGGCAGGTGGCCGGCGCGGTCAGCACCCGCTGGCTGAAGCTGAGCCCGAAGCGGACCTACTGGGACCACTCCGCGCCGATCGTGTGGCCGCCGCCGGAGACCTACGACCGCATGCGCGCCATCGCCGAGCGGGTGCTGCCCGACGTGCGGTACCGGCGCCACGTCCTGTGGCGCTACTCCCTGGTCTGGACCAAGCCCGACATGCGATGACCGGGCTCAGATCCGGTCGGCGGGGTACCCGGCGTAGGACTCCTTGAACACCCCGGAGTGCAGCAGCACGTGGGCGACCAGGTCGCCGGACTCGGCATCGGTCACGTCGGTGCGGACCCACGACGACTCGGTGCGGCGGCTCTGCCCGAGGGCGACCACCTCGCGCTCCAGGACGTACTCCTGCCCCACGAAGATCGGGCCGGCGACCAGCTTCACCTCGAGATCCAGGAACAGCCCCACCGACGGCCCGCGCACCGGGAAGTCCGCGCCGACCTTCTGGGTGAGGACGCTGACCATCTCCATCGGCAGGATCGGCCGACCCCACGGGTTGCGCTCCGTCCGGTACCAGTCACTGGGCTCGGTGATGGCGTCCAGCTTCTGCTCGAGCGAGAAGGGGTACAGGTCGCCGTTCGGCGTCCCGAGGTCGACCGACGAGGTCACCGGACCGGAACGGTCGCCGACGGCCATCTGATCGACGATGAACAGCTCGCCCGGGTCGCCGAGCTGGGCCCGGCGCTCGTCGAGCGCGGTCGGGACGTCGGGGGCGGCGGTGATCGATCCGGCGAGCACCGGGCTGCCGTCGGCCTTCGCGGCCGAGATGTCGGCCCGCGTGGCGCTGGTGCGGGTGGCGCGCGCCGTGACGCCCTCGCCTTCCACGACCATCGTGCGGAAGTGCGCACTGATGCACCCGCGCTCGAACCATGCGTCGCCCCACAGCAGGTGGGCGAGCGGGTCGAACTGGGAGAAGTGGGTCGGACCCTCGATCGGTGCGCCGGACAGCCCGAGCGAGTCGGCGGTCGACTCGTCGTGCAGGCTCGCGTGCCCGCCGTAGGTCTGCTCGGCGAGCATCTGCCGCGGTGCCCGCTCGGGCCCCTCGACGGTGACGGGTGCGTCGAATGGTTCCTGCTGCATCGGGGCCACCTCCGTCGGCCGGCGCACTTCGCCGCCGCGACGACGTGTCTAGACGACCGGGTTGCCGCCCGAGCGGGTGGATGCCGGCGGTCGTAGGGTCCGCCCATGGACCTCGAGGTGAAGCGCGACGACCTGCACGAGACCCGCGTGGTCGACTCCCCGCCGGCACCCCTGGAGCCTGGTGAGGCCCGGCTCGCCGTCCGGCGCTTCGGCTTCAGCGCCAACAACGTGACGTACGCCGTGTTCGGCGACCTCATGGGCTACTGGACCTTCTTCCCGGCCGCACCCGACGGCGAGGGCTGGGGCCGCATCCCGGTGTGGGGCTTCGCCGAGGTGGTGGAGGCCAACGGGTCCGGCCTCGACGACGGCGAGCTCGTCTACGGCTACCTGCCGATGGGCACCGAGCTGGTCGTCACGCCCACACGGGTCAGCGAGCACGGCTTCACCGACGCGTCCGCCCACCGTGCTGCGCTGCCGCCCGCCTACAACGGCTACACCCGCTGCGCCACCGACCCGGTGTACGACCCTGCCACCGAGCCCCTGCAGATGCTGCTGCGGCCGCTGTTCATGACCGACTTCGTGCTCGACGACTGGCTGGCCGACAACGGCTTCTTCGGCGCCGGCGACGGCACCGTGGTGCTGTCGAGCGCCTCGTCCAAGACCTCGTTCGGGCTCGCCCACCTGCTGGCCCGTCGCACCGACCGGCCCGAGGTGGTCGGCCTCACGTCCGCCGGAAACGTCGACTTCGTCGAGGGCCTCGGCGTCTACGACCGGGTGGTCACCTACGACGACGTCGACTCCCTCCCCGCCGACGGGCCCTCGGTCTACGTCGACATGGCCGGCGACGCCGGCGTGCGAACGGCGGTCCACGAGCAGATGGGCGGGCTCGCGGCGAGCGTGCAGGTCGGCGGCACCCACTGGGAGCAGGTGGGCGGCGGCGGCGACCTCCCCGGTCCGAAGCCGGCGCTGTTCTTCGCACCCGACCAGATCGTGAAGCGCCGTGAGGACTGGGGGCCCGGCGGGGTCGAGTCCCGCTTCGCCGACGCCTGGGCCGAGTTCCTGCCGGTGGTCCAGGACTGGATCGAGGTCGTCGAGCGCCAGGGCCCCGACGCCGTCGCCGACACCTACCTCGAGGTCCTCGACGGCCGAGCCGATCCGGCCGTGGCGTTCGTCCTGTCGATGGACTGAGCGCGTCGCGCCCTCACGGATGCGTGAACCGGTCGAGGTGGTGGAGGAAGTCCTGCCACGCCGGCTCCGACTCCACGAGGATGTGGTTCCTGCTGTCCAGCGTGACCAGCTCTGCGCCGGGGATCAGGGCGGCGAGGGCTCGGCCTTCCTCGTACGGCGTCGCGAGGTCGCCCCGGCTGTGGAAGACGAGGGTGGGCACGGTCACCTGCTCGGCGAGCTCGGCGAAGTCGTGGTCGTAGAACGCCACCTCCAGCTGGATGGCGTTGGCGGCGTCGGCGGTCTGCACCTGGAGGTCGTTGAACCAGCGCATCTGCTCTGACGATGCGTCCGGCATGAACGTCGTCGTGAAGACCGACCGGAACGCGGGGTTCGCGCCGCCCCACCCCTCGCGCATCAGCGTGCGGAACATCTCGGCGCGCTGGCGCGTCGCCTCGTCGCGGCGGTGCATCCCCCGCACGTAGGCGCCGTACAGGATCAGGTGCGAGACCCGCTCCGGGTGGCGCACGGCGAAGGCCATGGCGGGCGCGGCGCCCTGCGAGATCCCCAGCAGCGCGAAGCGGTCGAGGCCGCTCGCATCCACGACGGCGGCGAGGTCGTCCACCCACACGTCCAGGTCGGTGAGGTCGGAGCCCGACAGGTCGCGGTCGGACAGCCCGCAGCCACGGGCGTCGTAGCGGATGTACTCGAACCGCGCGGCCAGGGCATCGTTCCAGTGCCGCCACACGGGGCTGCGCCAGTCGAGCTCCACGTGGGTGAGCCAGTTGGCCGCCTTCACCAGGGGCGCTCCCCGCCCGACGGTGGCCACCGCGAGCTGCAGGCCGTCGGGGGCGCGGGCGAACCGGACGGACTGCTGCAGGTCCTCGTCCGGCACGGGGTCCGCCTCCTCCGGTACCGACTCGAGCTCGACGACGACCGGCGCCACGAACTGCAGCCCGCGGCCATGGACGGTGCGGATGCAGCGCTGCGACCGTCCGTCGTCACCGATGGCCGCACGGGCTGCGGCCACCCGCGACGCGAGCGCGCTGTCGGACACGAACCGGTCACCCCACACCGCGTCGAGGAGCTCGGTGCGGGGCACGAGCCGATCCCGGTTTCGGACGAGATACGTCAGCACCTCGAACACCTGCGGTTCGACGGGCACCACCTCGCCGTGGACCTTCAGCTCGAAGGTCGCGGCATCGATGACCGCGTCCTCGAATCGGTAGCGCACCCCAACAGTGTGCAGCCACCGGTCGGACCGTGGAGGACTTCTCCAGGAGTTCTGCAGATGTCCTCCAAGCCTCCCCTCCGCCGATCCCGGATCGTCTGCTCCATGGAACAGATCGACCAGCAGCCGGGCGGGGAAGCCCGGGGAAGCGCCGGGGAAGCCGGTCACCGGATGGTGGGCGACATGAGCCCCACCACCTCACACCACGACGTGGTCGTCGTCGGCAGCCGCTGCGCCGGCGCCTCGACGGCCATGCTGCTCGCCCAGCAGGGCGTCGACGTCGTCACCATCGACCGCTCCCGGTTCCCGAGCGACACCCTCTCCACCCACTCCCTCGCCCGGGGCGCCGTGGTCCAGCTCCACCGGTGGGGCATCCTCGACGAGGTCCTGGCCAGCGGCGCCCCCGCCATCCGGGAGGTGTCGTTCCACATCGGCGACACCGTCATCCGAAAGGACATCAAGGCCGCCGCCGGCGTCGACCACCTGGTGGCGCCCCGCCGCCACATCCTCGACGACATCCTCCTGCGGGCGGCCGAGCAGGCCGGTGCCCGGGTCCGCACCGGCGTCACCGTCACCGACGTGACCCGGGCCGCCACCGGGCGGGTCGACGGCGTCGTCGGACGAGGCGCCGACGGCGAGCCCGTCGAGCTGCACGCCCGGTTCGTGGTGGGTGCCGACGGGCTGCGGTCCCGCATCGCCCGTGCCGTCGACGCCCCGGTGACCGACCAGCGCCACGCCAACGGGGCCTGCCACTACACCTACGTCGCCGACCTGGACTTCCAGGGCACCGAGTTCCACCTCAGCGACGGCGGCTTCGTCGGCCTGTTCCCCACGCACTGCGGCGAGGCCAACGTGTGGGTGTCCACCCCGGTCGACCGGGCCGAGGGACTGCGGGGCGGCGTCGACCGCAACCGGGCCTTCCGGGACCTGGTCGCCGAGATCAGCCCCGCCTTCGCCGACCGCCTCGCCGCCGCTCGCCAGACCGCCCCCGTCCGTGGCTTCTCGGCCATGCCGAACCTGCTGCGCCAGCCGGTCGGCGACGGGTGGGCGCTGGTCGGCGACGCCTCCTACTTCCGCGACGCCATCACCGGCCACGGCATGACCGATGCCTTCCGCGACGCCGAGCACCTGGCCCGCACCATCGGTGCCGTCCTCGCCGGTGACGTCGACGAGGCCGATGCCATGGCCCGCTACCACGCCCGCCGCGACGAGATGGTCTCGGACCTGTTCGAGATCACCTGCGCCCTGGCTCTGTTCCCGGCCCCCGACCGCTTCTCCGAGCTCCAGAAGCAGCTGAGCCGCTGCATCGAGGCCGAGGCCGAGTCCCTCGCCGCCCTTCCACCGATCCGACCCGTCGGCGCCTTCGCCGCCTGACCTCCCACCAACCAACCAACCCAGAACAACACAAGGAGCAATCCCATGAGCATCACCGAGAGCAACACCCGTCCGGCCCGCAACGGCGTCGACACCCCGACCCTGTTCGCCACCCTCGACGCCGTCAAGCAGGCGCCGGCCGCGGCGAAGTTCCAGTTCCGGGCCCACAACGAGTGGCAGTCCGGCACGCACAGCCGCAGCACCATCGAGGACTTCTTCGGGGTGGGCGAGGAGCGCAGCCACGAGCGCACGTTCGTGTTCGAGGCCGACCACCCCGCGGTCCTCGTCGGCAACGACAACGGGCCCACGCCGGTGGAGTTCCTCCTCCACGGCCTCGCCAGCTGCCTCACCGCGGGCCTGGCCAACATCGCCGCCGCCCGCGGCGTGACCCTGCACGAGGTCCGTTCGACCGTCTCGGGCGACATCGACCTGAACGGCATCCTCGGGCTCGACCCCGAGGTCCGCAACGGCTACCAGCAGATCACCGTCGACATGGTCGTCGAGGGTGACGCCTCGCCCGAGGTGCTGGCCTCCCTGGTGGAGCAGTCCAAGCAGCGCTCCGCCGTCTACGACGTGATCACCAGCTCGGTGCCCGTCGCCATCAACGTCACCACCGGGTGACAACCCGCCGCCGTGGCCGGTCCGGACCTCCCCGGGCCGGCCACGCAGGCACGCGCCGAGGAGCCCTCCGATGACCGTCACCGCACCCACCGCCACCGACCGCGACACCACGACTGCCAGCTTCCGAGGGGGCCCCGATCTCCTCGCCGGCGCACGGGCGATGCTGCCCTGGCTCGTCGGCGTGGTGCCCTTCGGCCTCATGGTCGGCATCACCGTGGGCTCGAGCTCCATCGACCACGGCGCCGGCCTCGCCACCGGGGTCACGATCTACGCCGGCAGCGCCCAGCTCGCGGCCATCAGCCTGCTCGAGCAGGGTGCGGCCCCCGCCGTGGCCGTCGCCACGGTGCTCGCCATCAACGCGCGCTTGGTCTTCTACAGCGCATCCATGGCGCCCCGCTGGCAGGGCACGAGCGCATGGTTCCGCGCCAGCGCCTCCTACCTGCTCATCGATCCGTCCTACGCCGTGGGCGCCGCCGGCTACGACCGGCACCCCGGCTGTCGGGGGAACCGCCACTACATCGGCGCCGCGCTCGTGCTGTGGGCCGCCTGGCAGCTGTCCATCATCGCCGGCTACCTCGCCGGCGCCGGCGTACCCGAGGCCCTCCACCTCGAGCACGCCATCCCGCTGTTCCTCCTGGCCGAGCTCGGCCACTCCGTGCGGGGCCGGCCGGCCCTCACCGCCGCAGCCGTGGGCGCCCTCGTGGCCGTCGTCGGCTCGGGGCTCCCGCTCCACGCCGGACCGCTGCTCGGCATCGCAGCCGGCATCGGTGCGGCGGGCCTGGTCGAGGGGAGCCGGCCATGACCGCCTGGACCGTCATCCTCCTCGCCGGCCTCGGCTCGTACCTGTTCCGGGTCAGCATCGTCTTCGCCATCGATCGCCTGCACGCACCCGCCGGGATGGAGCGGATGGCCGGCTTCGTCGTGCCCGCCGCGTTCGCCGGGCTGGCCGCCGCCGCCCTGATCGAGCCGTTGGCTGCCAGGGGCGGGGACGGCCTCGCCGTCGGCTCCGCCGGCATCGTCACCCTCGCCCTGGCCAGCCGGGGCCGGCCGCCGGCCGCGGCCTTCGCCGGCGGCCTCCTCACCCTCTGGGCCGTCAGCGCCCTCCTCGCCATCAACTAGGAGCTCCGATGACCACCCTCCGCATCACCCACCACCTCGATGCCCGCACCCTCGGCACCGTGCTCGGCGTGTGGGCCCACCCGGACGACGAGGCCTACCTCTCCGCCGGGCTCATGGCGCTCGCCCGGGACGCCGGGAACCACGTCACGTGCGTGACGGCGACCCTCGGGGAGCACGGCACGGACGACCCCGGCACCTGGCCGCCGGTGCGCCTGGCCCGCACCCGCCGCATGGAGATCGCGGCGTCGATGGCGATCCTCGGTGTCACCGACCACCGCATCCTCGGCTACGAGGACGGCACCCTCCCCCAGCAGGAGCTCGAGCCGGCGGTCGGCGCCATCGCCGCGGTGATCGAGGAGGTGCGTCCCGACACCATCGTCACCTTCGGCCCCGACGGCATGACCGGCCACCCCGACCACCAGACCGTGTCGGCGTGGACCACGGCAGCCTGGGCCCGCACCGGCCGCGGTCGCCTCCTCCACGCCACCACCACCGACACCTTCGCCGAGGAGCACGCCGCGCTGCACGAGGAGATCCCGGTCTTCGGCCCGGGGCTCCCCTTGCGGACGCCACCGGAGGAGGTCGCGCTCGCCGTCGACCTCGACGACGAGCTGCTCGATCGCAAGCTCGCCGCCCTCCGCGCCCAGGCCACCCAGGTCGGGCCCGTGCTGGCGCTGATGGGCGAGCGGGCGTTCCGGTGCTGGTGGCGCACGGAGGCCTTCCGGGATGCGGACACCGCCCGGGTCGCGCCGCTGCCGGCAGCGGTCTCCTGACACCGGACGCGATCTCCTGGCACGGAAACGGCAGAAAGCGCTGCATCCCGCCGAGGCGCGGGGGTACCGTATCGGCGGCACAGGGAGCAGCTCGTGAGGACGACGCGCATCACCGTGCTGGGGACCTTCGCAGTGGAGCGCGACGGCGTCGTCGCGCCCGGAGACGGCTGGCGCCGCCGGCAGGCGGCATCGCTCGTGAAGCTGCTGGCCCTGGCACCGGGCCGGCGCCTCCACCGCGAGCAGGTGATCGACGCGCTCTGGCCCGACCACACCCCCGACGCGGTGGCACCGAAGCTGCACAAGGCCACGTACTACGCCCGCCGGGCGCTGGGCGACAACGACGCCCTCGTCACGGTCGGCGACGTGCTCACGCTGCTGCCCCACGACGACGTCGTCGTCGATGCCGTGGCATTCGAGGAGGCCGCCGTCGTCGCGCTCCGCCGCGACGACCAGCTCGAGATGGCCGCGGCCCTCGACGCACACCCGGGCGAGCTGCTGCCGGACGACCCCTACGAGGAGTGGCTCCTCGCGCCTCGGGAGCGGCTGGCGGCGCTGCGCGCCGACCTGCTGCGACGGCTCGGACGGTGGGAGCACCTCATCGCCGTCGACCCCACCGACGAGGCCGCCCACCTGGCGCTCATCCGGTCGCTGCGGGAGCGGGGCGACGTGCACGGGGCGATGCGCCAGTACGAGCGGCTCGAGCGGGCGCTGTCCACCGAGCTCGGGTGCACCCCGGGGCCGGAGGCGTCCGCGCTGCGCGACCAGCTCCTCGAGCTGGGCTCGGTGACCGCGGGTGCGCCGGCGGACCGCGCCCTCGAGCTCGTGGGGCGGGAGGGTGCGCTCGCCTCGCTGGTCGCGCTGCTGGAGGACGCCGAGCAGGGCCGGGGCCGCACCGCCTTCGTGCGCGGGCCCGTCGGCGCCGGCAAGACCGCGCTGCTCGACGCCGTGGCCCGCCACGCCGGCGAGCGCGGGTGCCTGGTCGGGCGGGGTGCGGCGGCGCGGGTCGAGGGATCGTGGCCGTACGCGCCGGTGCTCGAGGCGCTGGGCGAGCTGTGCCGGGCCGACCGCTCCCTGCTCGACGACCTCGATCCCGCCTACCGCGCCGAGCTGGACCGGGCGCTGCTCGGCTCCGAGCTGCACTGGTCGGGGGAGGGTGGCCACCAGCGCCTGTTCGTGGCGGCCGCCGAGCTGCTCCGCCTGGCCGGTCGCGAGCAGTGCGTGGTGCTCGTGCTCGACGACCTCCACGATGCGGACGAGGCCAGCACCCGCCTGCTCCACTACCTCGCACGCGGGCTGACGGACGAGCCGGTGCTGCTCGTGCTCGCGGCCCGGGAGGGGGCCGCAGCGGGCCCGCTGCTGTCGGTGCAGTCCAGCCTCGTCGGACGTGGTGCCGCGACCGACGTCCAGCTCGACCGGCTCGACGAGGAGCGGGCCCGCCAGCTCGTCTCCACCGCCGCTCCCGGCCTGGACGACGAGGCCGCCGCCCGCGTCATCGCCGTCGCCGACGGCTCCCCGTTCGCGCTCGTCGAGCTGGCCCGCCAGGCGGCCGCCGGCGCGGCGCCGGTCGACTCGGTGGGCGAGGCGATCCTGCGCGCCCTCGACCCCGACGACGAGCAGGTGCTCGAGCGAGCCGCCCTGCTCGGGTCGTCGTTCGACACCGACGAGTTCGTCGCCGTCACCGACCTGCCCGACGACGAGGCGTTCACCCACCTCGACCGGGCGCTCGCCGCCCGGATCCTCGAGCACACCGGCGCGCGCTACCGGTTCCGGCACAGCCTCGTGCGCGAGGCCCTGCTCGCCGGCCTGCCGCCGCACCGGCGGCTGGAGATCCACCGCCTCACCGCCGAGCGGCTCGCCGACCTCGGCGCGTCGCCGGCCCGGGTCGGCCACCACCTCCTCGAGGGCGGCGACCACGAGGCGGCGGTGCCCCACCTCCTCGCCGCCGCTGACCGGGCGGCCGCCGTCGGCGCGTACCGCGACGCCTACGCGCTCGTCGGGCGCATCCAGGACCACGCCGGCGGGGAGCACCGGGCCCAGGCCCTGGCCCTGCGCGCCGACCTGCTCTTCGCCCTGGGCGACCCCACCGCCCCGGCCGCATACCGCCAGGCGCTGCCACTCGCCTCCGGTGACCAGGCCCGGTTGCTGCGCGCCCGCCTCGCCCGGGCCGCCACGGTCGCCGGCGACATCGACACCGCCGTCGCCGCCATCGACGGGCTCGTCCCCGACGGCGGCCCGACCGACCCCGACGTGCTCCTCGCCCGGGCCAACGTCGCCTACTTCGCCGGCGACCACGCCGGGGCCTGGGACCTCACGCAGCAGGCGCGCACCCGCATCCTGAGCGGCGACCAGACCTGGCAGGTGCTGGACCTGATCGCGCTCGAGGGCCTGCTCGCCCACCACCGGGGCGAGTGGTTCGACCGCATGCGCACCGAGCTGGTCCGGACCGTGCAGGACCCCGAGATCGCCCTCGCCATCTTCGACAGCTACCTGTGCCCGGCCGAGTACCTGCTCTACGGGCCCACCCCGTACGAGGACGTGCTGCAGCTCGCCGAGCGGCTCCACGCCACCGCGCTTCGCTCCGGCGCCCTGCGGGCCGTGGCGTTCGCCTCCGCGCTGGCCGGCGAGGCCGCGCTGCTCGCCGGCGACCTGTCCCGGGCCCGCCGCGAGCTCGAGGAGTCGATGGCGCTGCACCGGGAGATCGGTGCCCGGTCGGGGGAGGCCCACAGCCTGCAGCGCCTGGCCGAGGTCGAGCTGGCCGAGGGGAACCGGGCCGCGGCCCGGACCCTGCTGCAGCGGGCGCTGCCCCTCGCCCGGTGGAGCACGATCTCGCTCCACCTCCTCCAGCGCATCTACGGGACGATGATGCTGGCGGCGGACGGTCCCGACGCGGCCCTGGCCGTCATCGAGCGAGCCGAGGCGACGCTCGGCACCGAGGACCTGTGCCCGTTCTGCGCGGTGATGCTGGCCGTGCCGGCCGCCACGGCCAGCGCGCAGGCGGGTGACCTGGACCGGGCCGACCTCTACCTCGCCATCGCCGAGCAGTCGGGTGCGCTCTGGGAGGGCACCTCCTGGCGAGCCGCGATCGTGGAGGCCCGGGCCCACCGCGCTGCGGCAGCCGGCGATCAGGAGGAGGCGGTGGCGCTCATGTCCGAGGCCCGGGACCTCTTCGAGGTCGCCGGTCAGCCGCTCGACACCGCCCGGTGCGAGCACGCGCCGGACGCGTCCGGCGCAGCCGTCCCGCTCGGGTGAGGTCGACGCCTACGCCGACCGGCGCCGGACGCTGACGTGGGCCAGGGCGCCGAGCACCACGGTGACGCCGGCGAAGAGCACCGCCGGGAAGCACAGCATCGGCAGGGCCAGGGCGGCTTGCGCTGTCGTCGTCACCGCCGCTGACGCGGCCAGGCCGAGGCAGAGGGCGGCACCGGCGTTGAGCGCCATGGTGACCTGCAGGGCGACGTGTTCGCCCAGGCTCAGGTCCGGGATCCGGTCGGTGAGGTGCAGGGCGGCGACCATGGCCGCGTCCACCACCAGCAGCACCGGTCCGAGGACCGCGACCTTGGCGAGCAGGTAGGCGCCGACGCGCACGCCGGCGTGGCGCTCCCGGCGCAGGACCGCCACCTCCGTGCACACCTGGAGCAGCCCGAACGTGAGCCCGAAGAAGAACCCGGCGAAGGCCAGCCAGTAGGCGATCTGGGTCGCCGCCGTGGGATCGGCGCCGGGGGCGAACGACCCGGTCGACCGCGGCGTCGATCGACACCGACCCGGACCGGGCGGGCGCCATCCCGGCCAGCGCGGCGCGCAGGGTCGTCTTGCCGGCCCCGCTCGGGCCGATCACGGCCGTGACCGAGCCGGGGTCGATCGAGACGTCCACGCCGTCGAGGGCGACGGTCCCGTTCCGGTGGACGGTGGTGAGCCCGCGGGCGACGATCCGGGCGCCGGCGGGTGGGGCATCGAGCAGTGCGGTGGCGTCGTGCATGTCGGCATCGTCGAGGAGCCACCTTCCCCGGCCCTTCCCCGCGGCGTACGGTCGACCCATGACCCGCCCCGATCACCACGAGGTCGTGGACGCGACCGTCGCCACCGAGGACACCATGACGCCCCAGCGGGTGCCGGTGCGGATGTACGAGGCGCCCGAGGCGCTCGTCGTCGTCGCGCCGATGTGCGCGGTGCAGCGCAGCGACGTCCACATCGAGAAGCGCGGCACGCACCTGCGGTTCTGGGCCCACCTGCGCAGCGCCGCGCCGCGCGAGTATCTGCTCGACGAGTGGGACTTCGGTGGCTACGAGCGCGAGCTGGAGGTGCCCGAGGGCTACGGCGCCGGCATCGAGGCCACCCTCACCAACGGCCAGCTCGTGATCCGCATGCTGAAGGGGGCCGACGTGGGCGAGATGCGGGCCCAGCCCGAGGGCGCCGAGATCAGCTGACCGGCCCGTCCTGGCCTCAGCCGGTCAGGGTGAGCGCGGTCCCGAGGGCCCGGGCCGCGGCGGTGGCCTCGGCTCGCAGCGCCGTCCCGTCGAGGCCCTGCCGCTCCAGCACCGTCGCCCGCTCGGCGCGGGCGCGGGCGGCCCACGGGCGGAACCCGCAGGCGTCGGCCCGCTCGACGGCGAGGGCGAGCGCGGCGTCGGCGCCGGCCAGGTCGCCGGCTGCGGCGAGGGCCAGCCCCCGTTGGCGGACCAGGTGGCCGAGGGACAGCGCACCCATCGCCGTGACGGCGACGCGGTGCTGCACCGGCTCGAGCGCGTCGGCCACGACCCGTCCGAGGTGGGGGTCGTCCACCACCCAGACCACGTCACCCAGCATCGCCAGCGATGTCGACCAGAGCAGGTCGGGCGGGACGAGCAACCGGTCCGCCTCGACCAGCGGGCGCACCACCTCGAGCCCCCGCTCCGGATCGCCCGCGGCGATCAGGGCCGCGGCGTGCGCCGGGCGCCACGAGGCGACGTCGGGGAAGTCCGCCACCATCGACGCGGTGACGTCCACGAACCCGGCGAGCTGGCCGCGCTCCCAGCCGACCATGAACTGCTGGGCGGCCCAGGCCTGCGTGGCGTTGGTGCCGTGGGCACGCTCGCCGTCGACCAGGCCCCGGTTGCTCAGCTCCTCGGCCCGATCCACCTCGCCGTCGAGCAGCGCGAAGCAGGCGTCGATGAAGTGGAGGTAGGTGTCGAAGCCCGGCCGGTGGTGCGGGCTGAGGCGCTCGCGCAGCACCTCGAGCAGGTCACGCGACTCGCCGACGCGGCCCGCTTCGAGCAGGTCGGTCACACCCAGGACGTGGGCGAGCACCTCGAGGTCCGTCCACCTGGCGGCGACGGCGTCGACGAGCATCTCGTCGTGGAGGGCCAGGCGGTCCTCCACCGCACCCGGGCCGGGCTGCGCCAACCGCAGGGCCAGCGCGCTGATGGCGCGCACGTCGGGGCAGCCCGAGCTGGCTTCGGCCGCCTTCGCGGCTCGGGCCGCCAGGTCGCGCTGGCGCACCGTCGGCGGGCCGCCCGCCAGCGCGATCGACGACCAGGCCAGCAGGGTCGCCTCCTCCGCCGGGTGGTCCTCGCCCCCCGACCGGATGGAGGTCAGGGCGTCGTCGAGGAGGGCGAGCAGCTCCTCGTCGACGAAGCCGAAGCTGAAGCCGATGTTCGCCGTCCCGAGCACGGCCTCCTCGGCGGCGACGGTGATCCGCTGGGGATCTCCAGACTGGCGGGCCTGCTCCAGCAGCGCCGCGCCGACCTCGGCGGCCTCGTCCCGGTCGCCGAGGTGGCGGCAGGCCTGCGAGATGATCAGCCTCGCCGTCCAGCGGAGGTCGTCGGCTCCCCCCACCGGGGCGGGGGAGGCGTCGAGCTGCGCGAGCGCCCGGCCGGCCCACGTGCGCGCCTCGTCGGGTGCGAGCAGGTCGTGCGCCTCACGCGCGGCGGCGACCGACGCGGCGGCGGCCCGCTCGGCCGGGCACAGGGCGCCGGCGGCCCGCAGGTGCTGGGCCAGCACGGCATCGGCCACCGGCTCGGGGCGTGCGGCGAGGACGTCGGCGATCCGCAGGTGCAGCTGCGCCTCCCGGTTCCGCGTCGACCGGGCGATCAGCGCGTCGCGGGCCAGCGCGTGGGTGAACGACACCCGCCCGACCACCTCGGGGTCCTCCACGAGGAGCCCGGCGGCGACGCCGATGTCGACCACGTCCAGGACGCGGTCCATCCCGCACTCGCAGACCTCGGCGAGCACGTGCAGGTCGACGGGGTCGCCGACGGCGGCGGCCGTGACGAGGACGTGCAGGTCGTCGGCGTCGAGGGATGCGGCCCGCAGGTCCAGGGTCTCGCGCACCGTGTGGGGCAGCTGGCGGGGGTCGGTGGCGGTCAGGTCGTCGGCCTGGGTCGAGAGCGCCTCCACGAACAGCGGGTTGCCCCCGGTGCGGGCGTGGACCGCGTCCGCGACGGCGGCATCCACGGGTCGCCCGCAGCGGTCGAGCAGCTCGGCGACCGACGACGCATCGATGCCGGGCAGGTCGAGGACGTCGGTGGAGCCGGCCCGGCGGAGGTCGGCGACGAACCGGTCGAGGTCGACCGTCGACCGACCCGCCGGCCGGCGGACGGTGCCGACCAGCCCGAGGCCCGGGACGCGGCCCTGGGTGACGAGGTGGGCGAGCAGCGCGAGGGACGACCGATCGGCCCAGTGGAGGTCGTCGACCACGAGGACGAGCGGACGCGCCGAGGCCAGGTCGCGCAGCAGCGCGGCGACGGACTCGTAGAGCTCGTAGGGGTCACGCTCGCTGATCGGGGCGTCGGTCCGGCCGAGGAGGTGGCCGAGCACCGGATGGCGCTCGCCGAGCGCGGCGGCGACGTCTCGGTCGAGGCTGCGCTCGAAGGCCCGCACGGCATCGAGCACGGGCTGGTAGGCGACGAGGTGCTCGGCCGAGCACCGACCCCACAGCACGATCCCGCCCACGGCGTGCACGTCGCCCACCGCGGCCGACACGAGCGAGGTCTTGCCGACGCCGGCCTCGCCCTCGATGAGCACGACCCGCGCGTCGCCGTCCCGCAGCGCCCCGAGGGCGTCGTCGAGCCGGGCGAGCTCCTCACCACGGCCGATCAGCTCGCGCCCGTGGCCGACGGTCGCGGCCCGGGGCAGCGGTGCGGCGATCACCGACGCGAGGTCCGGCGCCGGTCGGGCCGGTGCCGTCGGTGCGGGTGGCGCAGCGGCGGGCTCGGCCGGCGGCGCCGCCAGCTCGGGGTCCTGGACCAGCACCCGGTCGGCCAGGGCGACGAGCTCGGGCATGGGGTCGAGGCCGAGCTCCTCGGCGAGCATGGCGCGGGTGCGCTCGTAGGCCCGCAGCGCATCGGCCTGGCGCCCCGACCGGTACAGGGCGAGGACGAGCTGGGCGGTGAGGCCCTCCCGCAGCGGGTGGTCGGCCACCGCCCGCTCGAGGTCCCCGACCACCCGCTGGTGCTGGCCGGTGTCGAGCAGCGCCTGGTAGCGGGCCTCGATGGCCGACAGCCGCAGCTCGTCGAGCCGGGCCGCTTCGGCCTCGGCCCAGGACTGGTCGGCCAGCTCCACCAGCGCCGGTCCCCGCCACAGCCCGAGGGCCTGGTCGAGGAGGGCGACCCGCTCGCCCAGGGGCGCCTCGGCCGCCGAAGCCACCAGCTGCTCGAAGCGCCCGGACACCAGCTCGACTGCGGGCGACAGCCGGTAGCCCGGACCCGACCGCTCGACGATGACGTCGTCGCCGGTTCGCAGCTCCCGCCGCAGGTTGGACACGTAGCTCTGCAGGGTGTTGACCGCCGAGGGCGGTGGCTCCCCGTCCCAGAGGTCGTCCACCATCCGCTCGACCGGGACGGTGTCGCCACCCGCGACCGCCAACCGGGCCAGGACGGCACGCTGGCGCAGTCCCCCGAGGGGGAGCGCATCGCCGCCGTCGCTGCGACGGGCCTCCAACGGGCCCAGCACCGAGATCCGCACCGGCGGATCTTAGATCCGGCCGCCCACCGCGGGGTCGTGAAACCGGCGGGCGAGCGCCGCGGCCAACCGCTCGGCGGCAGCCGGCATCGACGCCCCAGCGAGGCCGAAGGCCAGATCCAGCGCCCGGCCCACCTGGGGGCCGCGGATCACCGGGCCGTGGGCGCTCACGATCGTGGTGGCGCCGAGGCTGGCGACCCGTCCGACGGCCTGACGCCACCGGATCGGATCGACGTCACGGATCCAGGGGCTGAGCAGCAGGTGGAAGGCGGTGAAGCCCTCCACCCACACGTCGTCGTCGAGGTCGGCGACGTCGGCGATGTCGGCCGGCACCGGGGTCCCGAAGCAGTCGGCTCCCCAGTAGACGCCGGTGGTGGCATCGAAGAGGCCCCGGGTGGTGGGCAGGTCGTACGCCGGGGGGCGCACAGCCAGCAACGGTCGGTCGCCGACGTCGAAGACGTCGCCGTCGGCCACCCAGCGGCACCGCTCGGTCGGCAGCTCCCGGTCGAGGGTGAGCCGGTGGATGAGCCGGCGCCCGGCCACCAGCGTGGCGGTCGGGCACCGGTCGAGCACCTCCCCCAGGTTGCCCCGGTGGTCGGCGTCGTCGTGGCTGAGGAAGATCCAGCGCACGTCGACGGGGTCGAGGAGGGCCTCGACCTGGGCCCAGTAGCCGCGCCGGTCCGCGCCGGCGCCGGTGTCGACCAGCACCGGCTCCTCGCCGGCGAGCACCATGGCGTTGGCGTGCAACCGGGCCGGGCCGGCGCTGCCGTCGGACTGCGCCACGGTCGGGAGGTCACGGACCAGCCAGGCGTCGCCGGCCAGGTGCAGCGGGCCGGGGGTCATCGCGGGACGCCGGCCGAGGCGCCTGCGGTGCGGGAGAACACCATGCCGACGCTGATGGCCACGAGCCACAGCGGCATGATCATCCCGGGCATCCCCGGCAGCGCCGTGAACAGGGCGAAGCCGAGCGGGATCGCCATGGTGACGAGGCTGACGACGCCCATCCAGCGGGGCAGGAGCCGGCGCCGGAAGGCGAGGAACGCCACGCAGGCGGCGGCGAGCATCGCGCCCCACCAGCCGAACAGGGTGCCGAAGTCCAGGTAGGCGAAGTTCACGAACAGCGACTCGTCGGACATCGTGCCCTCGTCGAAGCCGCCGTCGAGGTACAGCGCCAGGGCGCCGGCCATCGAGTAGCCGATGATGTTCACCGTCGCCGTGGCCGACAGGGCGGTGGCGATGGTGCCGGCGGCGAGGTCGTCGGCGGCACGGTGCTGGGCCCAGCGGCGCCAGCCGGCGGCGGCGATGAACAGGGCGGCGACGCCGATCAGGCCGACGACGAAGGAGATGTAGTAACCGCCTCGCTCCAGGTCGTCGATGAGGCCGACGCCTTCGAGGTACTGCTCCTCGGTGATGGTGGCCATGCCGGCCATCGCCGCGACCAGGCTGGCGGCGCCGGCGACGGCACCGGCGAGGGGCCAGGTTGCCCGGGTGCCGTCGAGCGCGGGGTCGGCGGCGTGGTGGCTGTGGGCGTCGGGCCGGACCGATCCGGCGGGCGAGCCCAGCGGGCCGGTGGTGGGGGTGATGGTGATCACGGGTGCTCCTCGGGGTGGGGCTGGTCTTCTTGGTGCGATCACCGTCACCCGCGCCCCGTGGAGCTCTCGTGGAGCCGGCTTGGAGGGGGATCCACTTGACACGCCCCGAACGCTGTTCCATAGTTCGAACGATGTTAGGTAGAGGGGAGACGGACGTGGGGGCCGCGCCGGTCCGGGACCGACGGGCGGAGCAGCGGGAGCGCACGCGCGACGAGATCGTGGCCGCGGCCTGGGAGCGGTGCCGGGCCGAGGGGCTGGCCGGGCTGTCCCTGCGCGACCTCGCGGCCGCCGTCGGGATGCGGGCGCCGTCGCTGTACTCCTACTTCGATTCCAAGCTCGCCATCTACGACGCGATGTACGCCGAGGGCTGCCAGCAGTTCCTGGACGAGGTGGTCGACCTGCCCCGCACCGGCGAGACGATGACCGACCTCAAGGCGAGCCTGCGGCACTTCGTTGAGTTCTGCGCCAGCGACCACGTCCGCCACCAGCTGCTGTTCCAGCGGACCATCCCCGGCTTCGAGCCCTCGCCCGAGTCCTACGCCATCGCGGTGCAGGGCCTGGAGGTGCTGGGCGAGTGGTTCGGGGACCTCGGCTTCGACGACCCGGCCGACCTCGACCTGGCCACGGCCGTCGGCTCGGGGCTGGCGGCCCAGCAGATCAGCAACGACCCGGGGGGCGACCGCTGGCTGCGCCTGGTCGACGACGCCGTCGAGATGCTCGTCGCCCACCTCGAACGCAAGACACCGACCGAGACACGGACCAGGACAACCAGGGGGGAACCATGATGCAGATCACGAACGTCGATGAGGTGCCGGCCATCGCCCGGCCCGAGTCGATCCGGCTGGCCGAGACCGAGACCGCACGGATGGTCGCCCTGCTGCGCTCGCTCGACGACGACGGGTGGGCGGCACCGACCGACTGCCCGCTGTGGGACGTGCGGGCCATGGCCGGCCACGTGCTCGGCATGGTCGAGACGTTCTCGTCCCTGCGCCGCTTCGCCCGGGACATGCGCGCCGGGGGCAAGGCCGCCGGCGACGGACCCTTCATCGACGGCCTCACCGCCGTGCAGGTGCAGGCCCATGCCGGACTGTCCCGGTCCGAGCTGCTCGACCGGCTCGAGGCCCGCGGTCCGGTGCAGGCGGCGTGGCGGGGCAGCCGGCGCCTCATGCGCCAGATCCGCACCACCGAGGACGGACCCGACGGGCCCGAGACGTGGAAGGCCGGCTACCTCTTCGACATCATCCTCACCCGCGACACGTGGATGCACCGGGTCGACATCACCCGCGCCACCGGCGCACCGATGGAGCTCACGCCGGACCACGACGGTCGGATCGTCGCCGACGTCGTCGCCGAGTGGGCTCGGCGCCACGGCCAGCCCTTCACCCTCCGCCTGACCGGCCCGGCCGGCGGGACGTGGGCATCCGGGACGGGCGGGGAGGACATCGAGCTCGACGCCGTGGCGTTCTGCCGGATCCTCGCCGACCGGGCCGAGGGTCCGGGACTGCTCACCCAATCGGTCCCGTTCTGACCCGGGTCCACCCGATCCGACGGGCTATCCGACCAGGTCGTCGAGCGGCCCGGCGGGGCCGCGGCGGTTGAACCACTCGATGCCGTAGACCGCGGCGAAGGCGTCGGCGTCGAGCCGCATGGTCTCGGAGTGCTCGGGCAGCTGGCTGGCGTGGGCGGCGAACGCGGCACGCTTGGCCTCGATGTGGGTCCGGACGTCGACGAGCAGGTCGATCTCCACGGTCGTGTGGCCGTAGGTGCCGGTGTGGCCGTGCCAGGTCTCGGTCACGGCCTCGGTCGCGGTCTCGACCACGTGGACGTCGACGAAGTGGAGGTGCTCCCGGTCCACCGTCATCTCGTAGCGGGTGGCGATGCCGACCAGCTCGGCGGCGCGGGCCGACACGTCGTGGGCGTGGATGTGGTCGGGGTGGCCGTAGATGCCCTCTGGTCCGTCGGCGACGAGGGACCCCACCCCCTCGCGCTCGAGGATCGCCGCCAGCTCGGCGGCGGCGTGGTCGACCGGGATGTGGACGAAGGCCTCGGGCGGCGACACCGGTCCGATGCCGGAGTCCACGTATCCGAGGTGGTGGACGGCTGCGGCGCCGAGGATGTCGCCGGCGACCTCGAGCTCGCGCCGGCGCAGGTCGCGCAGCGCCCGGCTCGGCTCGCCTTCGGCGGTGTCGCCGCTCGTCGCGGCGATGATCACGACGCGGTGGCCGGCCTCGGCGAGGGCCCGGATGGTGCCGCCGCAGAAGATGGCCTCGTCGTCGGGGTGCGGACACAGCACGGCGATCGCTCCCCCGGCACCGCGTCCCCCGCTCACGCCCGCGCCGCCGCCACGCGCTCGCGCTCGGGCTCCGGGGTCGGCAGCATCGATGACGCCACCGCGCCGAGCAGGGCCACGCCGCCCGAGAGCAGGAACACCATCGTGAAGGATCCGGTGAGGTCGGCGATCAGCCCGCCGATCTGGGGCGAGGTCACCTGGGCGATGCCGAAGGCGAGGGTGGCGACCGCGTAGCGGGGGCCGTAGGTGACGTGGTCGCTGGCCTGGACGATGTAGGTGGCGATCACCGACGGCAGGCCGCCGAACATCATCCCGATGGCGACGCCGCCGGCGAGCACGGCCGCGGTCTGTCCGCTCAGGATGCCCCCGGTGCCGGCGGCGAAGAGGGCGAAGCCCCCGACGAGCGACGGGCGGGGACCGATCCGGTCGGCGACGGCACCGAGGGCGATGCCACCGACGATGGTGGCGAGGCCGACGGCGGCGAACACGCCGGCGGCCCGGCCGTCGCTGTAGCCGGCGTCGTCCTCGAGGCGGGCGGTGAGGTAGGTGATGGCCAGCAGGTAGCTGAACCCGAAGGCGGCGTAGGCGAGGGTGAGGGGCACCCAACCCTGCATGGTGCGCAGCACGGCCAGGCCGCTGCCGGTGCGGGCCGGCGCCGGCTCGGCGTCGGGTCGGAGGAGGACGACGATGGCGAGGGCGACCACGAGGCCGATGGCGGTCTCGATCCGGTACACGTCCTGCCAGGCCTCGACCCCCCAGCGGTCGCGCAGCGCCTCGGACAGGCGACCGGCGAACACGATGCCCGTGCCGATGCCGGCGCCGATCATGCCCACGGCCGTGCCCCGGCGGGCCGGCGGGACGGCGGCGGCGGCGATCGCCGGCGACGGGATCCAGATGCAGGCGCCACCGAGGCCCATCACGACCAGGCCGAGGGCGAGCACCGCGCCGTTCGGGGCCACGGCGGCGATGGCCAGGCCGGTGAGGGACAGGGTGAACCCGACCCGCATGATGGTCATGAGCCGGACGGTGGCCGTGGCCCGGATGATCAGCAGGGTGCCGGCCAGGTAGGCGGCGACGTTGGCCGTGCCGAGCAGGCCGGCGACGGTGTTGGACACACCGAGGTCGTCGCGCACCGCGGGCAGCAGCACGCTGTAGGTGAAGCGCCCGAAGGCCTGGGCCACCGCTGCGCCGAGGGCGACGAGGACGACGACGCCCCACCCCCGCGCTCGTGTCATCGCCGCCATGCCGGCGAAGTCTGTCAGGCCGGCCCCGGCCCACCACCCGAGTACCGGACGCGGATCGGGCCCCGCCGCTCGGCATCGACCGGGACGGCCTCGCCCCGCTGGAGCACCTCGACCGTGCCCTCGGCGAGTCCCCGCCGGGCGCGCAGCAGCGCGCCCGGGACCACGACGGTCTCCGGGCACGCCGGCGGGGGCTGGGGGCTCGGGTTCGGGGCTGAAGCCGACGGCTGCGTCAGTCGGCCAGGGTGAACGTGCCCTGCTCGGGCTCCGGGCGACGGGCGGGCGGATCCGTCCCACCCGCACCGCAGGCCGCGCCCGGCGGCGCACCGCTCGCCGGCGGCGCATGCCACGGCTTGCCCTTCCGGGTCTCGAACCGTCGCCGTCCCGGTGGGCCGACCAACCGGAGGTCGTTGCGGGTCTTGAGGTCGTGGCAGTGCCAGCACAGCCAGCTGAGGTCGTCGAGGCGGGTCTCGTGGGTGAGCGTCCAGCCCTCGTTGTGGTCGATGTCGAGCAGGTAGGTGCCTCCGCACCCCTCCCGCTCGCAGCTGCAGCCCCGGGCCTCCATGGCGGTGCGCTGCCGGGCGGTGACCTGGCGGCCGAGGTGGGTCACGTTGCGCACGTCCTCACCGTTCCGGAACACGAGCGTGAGGAACGCATCGGACATCAGCGCACGCACGGCGGACACCGAGACGGGACCGACGCCGGCGATCTCGCAGACCTCGTCGCCCTCGACCCGGCCCCGGTTCAGAGCCGGCACATCGATGAGGGCGATGACCTTCTTCTCCGGCCGCACCGCCTGGCTCGATCGCTTGGCACCGGCGTCGTCGCCGCCGCCGAGCAGCAGATCCCGGGCGACGTCGGCCGTGAGCGCCTCGCGCCGCTCGAACCGGCCGGCGTCGCGAGCATCGGCGAAGGCCCGCTCGACCCGCGGCTTGAGGGCGGCGTCGACCTCGGCCATCACATCGGCCGGCAACCGCAGCAGCAGGTTGCCCATCCCCTCGGTGTCGTTCCAGCGCTTCACCTCCCGGGAGCGAAACAGACGCCGACGGGTCTCCTCCCGGTCACGGTCCGCCTTGGCCTTCGCGGCGGCCGTCCGCTTGCGCAGCTCGTGCAGCGGGTCCCTGCGCGCCGAGCGGATCAGCTCGTCCTCCTCCTCCGGCGACGCGTCGGCTCCGTCGGACACCTCGTTGGCCTGGTCCGGCGACACCTGACCCCGACGGACGGCCTCGTCGGTCTTGGGCTGGCGCTTCAGGCGCTTGCTGGTGTTGAGCTTCCGCCGGGCCGAGCCGGTGGGCGTGCCGGTCTTGCGGGCGATGTCGTCCTCGGCCGACTTGGCGCCGTTGCGCTTCCAGGCGCCGGCCTCGTCGTAGCGGGCCGCCATGCGCAGCACGGCGCCGCCACCGAGCCGTTCGAGCGAGGTCAGCGCATCGAACGCATCGGGGACCTCGTGCAGCGGGATGGCGTCGGGGTCGAGCCGCCGGCACAGGTCGTGCACGCCAGCGACCACCTCCAGCACCTCCGCCGTCGTCACGGGCCCCTTTGTCATGTTTTGCACCATATCGAACTGGTGTTCGCTCTCGCAACCCCGATCTCGCAGAGATCTGACCGAGGTCGGACGTACCGTCCCCCCGGTGAGCTACGAGTTCAGCGCCGAGGTCTGGCTGCACCAGGGCGACGCGGCCTGGCACTTCCTCACGGTGCCGGAGGACGTCTCCGACGACATCGAGGAGCGGACGTCGCACCTGCAGCGGGGGTTCGGGTCGGTGCGGGTGCGCGTCCGCATCGGGGCGACCACCTGGGCCACGTCGGTCTTCCCCGACACCAAGCGCGGGGCATACATCCTTCCCGTGAAGAAGGAGGTCCGGCGGGCCGAGGGCATCGACGACGGCACCGTGACCGCCGTCCGACTGGAGCTCGTCGACGTCTGAGACCGTGCGCCCCGAGCATCGGCCCCGTCACCGCCGATCGGTCCGCCGCCGCTCCTTCGCAGCGTCCCGCGCGGCACGGCGCTCCTGCGCTCGGTGCCACTTGGCGTCCCGGCTGCGACACGCCTTCCGGCAGTACCGCTGGTTGGCGGAGCGCCGCTCGAACAGCACGCCGCAGCGCCAGTAGGCGCAGACCGCCAACCGCTCCGGATCGAAGTCGGCATCGGGCCCGTGGTCGTCGTCGGCTTCCTCGATCCGACCAGTCAACCCGCAGACAGACGGGCGAGCGGTGTCAGACCCCCTGGGGTTGACTGGCGCCATGACCGACCCCGCCGACCGCTACCGACATCTCGCCGAACGGTTCACCGCCGTGGTGGACGACGTGCCCGAGGACGCCTGGGACGCCGCCTCGCCGTGCGAGGGCTGGACCACCCGCCAGGTGCTCGAGCACGTGGTCGAGAGCCAGCACGGCTTCCTCGCCCGCTTCGACCTCGAACCCTCGCTCGAGGGTGAGGACGACGTCCGGGCCTGCTGGCGCCTCGTCCGGGACGCCATGCAGCGGGGCCTCGACGACCCCGCCACCGCCCAGACGGAGTACGCCGGCATGTTCGGCCAGACCACCTTCGCCGCCACGGTCGACGACTTCATGAGCGCGGACCTGCTCATCCACGCGTGGGACATCGCCCGCGCCGCCGGGCTCCCGGAGCACGAACCCATGCCGGCCGACGAGATCGAGCGGCTCGACGCCCGCCTCCGGCCCATGGGCGACACGCTGCGCACGCCCGGCGTGTTCGGGCCCGAGGTCCCCGTGCCCGACGACGCACCGGCGCAGGACCGCCTGCTCGGGTTCCTCGGCCGCCAGCCCTGACCGCCGTGGAGGGCCTGACCGCCCCGGGCTACGAGGGCGTCGCCGACGCCATGGCCACGTGCGGCCCCGGCGTGGCCGTCGCCGCCATCGTCGACGGCCAGGTCGTGGTCGACGCCACCACCGAGGGGCTCACGCCGCGCACGCTCGTCCACACCTGGTCGGCCATCAAGCCCGTCACCGGCGCCTGCGTCCTGGCACTGGTGGACCGCGGCCGCCTCGACCTCGACCAACCGGTGGCATCGGTCTGGCCCGAGCTCGGCGACGACCGCCTCCTCGTCCGCCACGTCCTCACCCACTGCGCCGGTCGCATCGCCTGCCCCGACGCCGACCTCACCGACTGGTCCGCCACGACGAGCGCGCTCGCCGCGCAACCACCCGATGCGGCGCCCGGCGAGATCGTGTGCGAGCACGCCATCACCTTCGGGTTCCTCGCCGGCGAGCTCGTCCGCCGGGTCGACGGCCGCACCCTGGGCACCTTCCTGCGCGAGGAGCTCACCGGCCCGCTCGGCCTCGACGTCCACGTCGGCGTCCCAACCGCCGACCTGCACCGGGTGGCGGACACCGTGGGCCTCGACGATGCCTACTGGGCCGACGTGTGCGGCGATGCTGCATCGCTGCGGGCGCGCTCGCTCGGACCTCGCCCCGACGTGCACACCGACGCCTGGCGCACGAGCGAGATCCCGGCTGTGAACGGGCACGCCACCGCCCTCGGCCTGGCCACCTTCCACCAGCGGCTGCTCGAGGGCCGCCTGCCCCCGCTGGTCGACCGGCCCGGCGTCACGGCGCACGACCACTTCGTCGGCGAGGAGGTCACGTGGAGCCTCGCCGGCGGGCAGATCGGCGGCGACGACATCGGCATGGGAGGCCTCGGTGGTCAGTGGGCGGCAGCGCGGCCGGCGGACGCCCTGGCGTGGGCGTTCCTCACGTCCCACGTCGGCGACTTCGAGCGGGCCCAGCGCGTGGAGGACGCGCTCCTCGCCGCACTGGGATGACAGGCTCGGTCCATGGCGAACTTCGGTGACTTCCAGGTCGGCATCTACCTCGACGGGATGATGAACGGCACCACGCCGGACCTCACCACCAACCTGGCCCGCATCGAGGACCAGGCGCGAGAGGTGCTGGAGCCCGAGGCGATGGGCTACATCGTCCCGAGCGCCGGCGACGGCGCCACCACCCGGGCCAACCGGGAGGCGTTCGATCGCTGGCGCATCATCCCGCGCATGCTCCGGGGCACGGCCGAGCGCGACCACTCGACGACCGTGCTCGGCACGGAGATGGCCGCGCCGGTGATGATCGCCCCGGTCGGCGTGCAGACCCTCGCCCACCCCCAGGGCGAGCTGGCCACCGCCCGGGCGGCCACCGAGATGGGCCTCACCTACATCCACTCCACGGCCGCGTCGCACGACTTCGAGCAGGTGGCCGAGGCCAGCGGCGCCGGGTCCCGCTGGTACCAGCTGTACTACCCGACCGATCCGGACGTGACCGAGAGCTTCCTCGAGCGGGCGAAGGCCAGCGGCTACGAGACCCTGGTCGTCACCCTCGACACCACGCTGCTCGGCTGGCGGCCGGCCGACCTCGACCGGGGCTTCCTGCCGTTCCTCTCCAACGTCGGCGTGGCCAACTACCTGTCCGACCCGGCCTTCCGCTCGAAGCTGGACCGCTCGCCGGAGGAGGACCCGGGCTCGGCCACGTTCCTGTGGGCCGGCATGTTCCCCAACCCCGGCCTCAGCCTCGCCGACCTCCCCTTCCTGCGGGAGCGCTGGGACGGCCCGATCGTGCTGAAGGGCATCATCCACCCCGACGACGCGCGGGCGGCGGTGGACGCCGGCGTGGAGGGCATCGTCGTGTCCAACCACGGCGGCCGCCAGGTCGACGGCGCCATGGGCTCCCTCGACGCCCTCCCCCGGGTGGTGGAGGCCGTCGGCGACCGGGCCACGATCCTGTTCGACTCCGGCATCCGCACCGGCACCGACGTCGTCAAGGCCCTGGCCCTCGGTGCCGAGGCCGTGCTGCTCGGCCGGCCCTTCCTCTACGGGCTGGCGCTGGACGGCCAGGCCGGCGTCGAGCACGTGCTTCGCTGCCTGCTCGCCGAGCTCGACCTGGCCCTCACCCTCGGCGGCTACCCGAGCATCGCCGACCTCGGCCCGGAGGCGCTCGAGCGCTTCTGAGCCGAGGGGCGACATGTCAGTCGACGTCGCGGCGCTGCACGAGGACGGCACCGATCACCAGGGCCGCGAGGACGTAGACCCAGAAGATCCCAGCGTGGGCCGCGTTGGACAGGCCGGCGGCGACGACGGCGTCGGGATCCAGGTCCGAGACGATCCCGAGCGACCGCCAGCCGGTGTCGAAGGGCACGAACCGGGAGAACTCGCCCGGGGCGAACCCGACGATGAGGCCCTCGACCACCAGCCACCACACGAGCAGGCCCGAGATGGCGCCGGCGCTGTGGCGGATCAGCATCCCCACGCCCAGCCCGAGCACGGCCGAGCCGCAGACGTAGAGCAGGGCCCAGAGCCACATCGACGGCTTCCCGCTCGTGTCGCCGACCTCGAGCCCGCCGGCGAGGGCACCGGCGAACCCGGTGAGGAGACCGACCACACCCAGCGCCAGTCCGAAGGCGGTGGCGGCGACGGCCTTGCCGGCCACGACCGGCCAGCGTGCCGGCTGCGCCGTGAGTGCGCCGGCGAGGGTCCCGTGCTGGGCCTCGGCGCTGAACAGCAGGATGCCGGCGATGGCGGCCAGCACGGCGGTGAGCGCGGTCGAGCCGGCGGCGACCTCGGCGGCGTTCATGCCCTCGTCGGTGATGAACATGGCGGTGGCCCACGAGGTCAACAGGCCGACGACCACGGCCGCGGCGACGATCGTCTTGTTCGTCCGCACGGTGGTGGACTTGATCCACTCGCTGCGCAGGACCGCCCGGAGCTGGGCGAGGTCTCGCCTGCGAGCAGGGGCCGCGACGATGCGGTCGGTGGGGAGCGGGAGCTCGGTGGTGGTCATGGTGGGACCTTCTTCCGGAGTGGTGGTGGCGGTGGGTGGAGCGGTCATGCGGAGGCGAACTCGGCGGCGCCGGCGGTCATCTCGAGGAGGCTGTCCTCGAGCGACTGCCCGGTCCGGGCGGTGAGGGAGTCGACGGTCTCGGCGGCGATGAGCCGGCCGCCGCCGACCACAACGAGGTCGTCGGCGAAGCGGGCCAGCTCGGCGATGAGGTGGCTGGACACGAAGACCGTGCCGCCGGCATCGGCGAAGGCGCGCAGGTGGTGCCGCATCCAGCGGATGCCGTCGGGGTCGAGACCGTTGGACGGCTCGTCGAGCAGGAGGACCCGGGGGTCCCCCAGCAGCGCGGTGGCCAGCGCCAGCCGCTGGCGCATGCCGAGGGAGAAGCCGCCGGCCTTGTCGTCGGCCACGCTCTCGAGACCGACGTCAGCGAGCACCTCGTCCACCCGGCGGGCCGGGATGCCGCTCAGGGCAGCGCTGGCCCGCAGGTGGTTCCGGGCGGTGCGGCCCGGGTGCATGCAGCGGGCATCGAGGACCGAACCGACCATGCGGGCCGGGTGCTGGAGGTCGCCGTAGCGGATGCCGTCGTAGCGGACCTCGCCACGGTCGGGTCGGGTGAGCCCGACCATCATCCGCATGGTGGTGGACTTGCCGGCACCGTTCGGGCCGACGAAGCCGGTGACCCGGCCGGCGGCCAGGTCGAAGCCGAGGTCGTCGACGGCGATCCGGTCGCCGTAGTGCTTGGTGAGTCCGGTGACGGTGATCATGTCTGTGCTCCGTGGGTGGTGGGGGCGTCAGGGGTGGGGGCGGGCCCGATCGAGACCACGTCGACGTTCACCGACGTGAGGTGGGCGAGGACGCCGTGCAGATGCGACCGGTCGCCGATCTCCCCGACGAGGCGGGTGACGCCGTCACTCCCGTGGTCGAAGGTGAAGGCGTCGAGCAGCGGCCGCAGGAGCCGGGCGCTGGGCCGGCCCCGCAGGACGATCTCGTAGGTGGTCGTGGCGGGCATGGGGCCACCATCCCGCTGCCCCGGACGGGAGCGCCTCATCCACCCCGCCATCTCATCCGGGTGAGATGCGACCGTAGGGTGACCAGCGATGACCGAGGACTGGCAGCCGGGCCTCGCCGCCACCAAGGTGCAGCCGCCCGCGCCGCCCCGGCACCTGGTGCACCGGTCCCGGCTCGACGACGCCCTCGACGCCGCGCTCGACCGCCACGTCCCGCTGGTCCTGGTGAGCGCGCCGGCCGGTTCGGGCAAGACCACGCTCCTGGCTGCCTGGCTCGCCACCCGGTCCGAGGCGGTGGCCTGGCTGCAGGTCGAGGAACCCGACTCCGACCCGGCCCGGTTCTGGTCCTACCTCGCCCGGGCGATCGGTCGGACCCAGCCCGCGCTCGGCGCCGAGCTCCAGCCGGTGATCGCCGGATCGCGCGGCGACGGCGACGCAGTGGTCCCGGAGCTGGTCAACCGGCTGGCCGACCTCGGCGAACCCCTCCTGCTCGTGATCGACGACTACCACCTCGTCGACGACGAGCGGATCCACCGGGGCGTGGAGCGCCTCGTCGACCTCTGCCCGCCGCAGGTCACGGTCGTCCTCGCCACCCGCATGGATCCGCCGTTCCGGATCGGTCGGCTGCGCGTCCGCAACCAGGTGGCCGAGGTCCGCGCCGACGACCTCCGGTTCGTCCCCGAGGAGGCCGCCGGGCTGCTCGGCGACACCACGTCCCCCCTCGCCCCCGAGCTGCTCGCCGAGCTGTGCGGACGCACCGAGGGCTGGGCCGCCGGGCTCGTGCTCGCCGGGCTCTCCCTCCAGCGCGCCGACGACCCGCAGTCCTTCGTCGCTGCGTTCCGGGGCGACGATCACCTGGTCGTGGAGTACCTCCGCGACGAGCTGCTCACCGGCCTCGCCGACGACGACCACCGGCGCCTGCTCGAGACATCGGTCCTCGACGAGCTGAGCGGCGAGCTGGTCGACGCCGTGACGGGCACGCACGGCGGTGCCGAATGGCTCCGGGAGACGGCGCGGTCCAACCAGCTGCTGGTGGCCCTCGACCGCACCGGGACGTGGTTCCGCTACCACCGCCTCCTCCGCGACCTGCTCCACCTCGAGGCGGAGGCGTCCATGCCGGACCACCTCCCCGAGCTCCACCGGCGCGCCGCCACCTGGTTCGAGGCCGCCGACGACCACGGCCGAGCCATCGCGCACCGCCTCGCCGCTGACGACCTCGACGGCGCCGCCCGGCTGCTGCACGTCCTCGGTCCCCGGTTGCTGCGGGCCGGTCAGGTCGAGACGCTCAGCGGGTTGCTGACCCGTCTGGGCGAGGTCGCCCGCGCGGACGTGGGTTGCGCGGTCCTGGCTGGCTGGTGCGCGTTCCTCGGCGGTCGCTACGCCGAGACCGAGCAGTGGCTCGGCGTCGTGCTGGGACTGGAGCCCGCCGGTTTCCCGGCATCCACGTCGCTGCGCATCAACCTCTCCCTGGCGACCGGTGACGTCACCGGCGCGCTCGACGTGGCGAGGGCTGTGCTGCCTGCGTGCCTGCGTGACGGCGGCCCGGCGGAGCTGGCCACCGCCGTGGGCGCCGCCCACGGCTGGGCCGGCATGGTCGACGAGGCCCGCGCTGCCCTCGAGGTCGCGGCGGCCGGTGCCGACGCCACGCACAACCGGTCGGCCCAGACCGTCTCCCTCGTCCACCGCTGCGTGGCCGAGCTCGAGCACAGCGCTCCCGCCGTCGCCCACCGGGCCGCGCAGGTGGCGATCGACACGGCCGAGCGGTTCGGCCTGGCCGGCTACCACGGCGTGGCGCCCGCGTTCGCCGTCCGGGCCCGCACGGCCGACGACGAGGCGCCGGCCCGCGACGACGTCGCGTTCGCGCTGGCCAGCGCCCGTCGTTCCTCCACCCCGCTCGCCTTCGGCTTCGTCCTCGCCCTGTGCGGCGACACGCTCCTCGACCTCGGCGACGACGCCGGCGCGGTCCTGCTCGACGAGGCCCACTCGGTGCTCGACCGCTGCCCGGACCCCGGCATCGCCGGCCGCCACCTCGCCCGGGCCGAGGCCCGCCACGGCACCCCGACCTCCCGACCTGCGCCGGCCGCCGGCCTGGTCGAGCAGCTCACCGACCGGGAGCTGGCCGTGCTGCGCTACCTGCCGAGCGGGCTGAGCCAGCGCGACATCGCCCGGGAGCTCTACGTGTCGATCAACACCGTGCGCACCCACTGCCGGGCCATCTACCGCAAGCTCGGCGTCGGCGACCGCCGCGCGGCGGTGCAGGCGGCCCGGGACCACCGGCTGCTCTGACCTCCGTCACCCCGTACGATCCGCGGACATGGCCGAGCCGGGGACCGTGGACGTCGTCGAGGTGCTGCGGGGCGTCGTGCCCGAGCAGCTGGTCCGCAGCGGGGCGGATGCCGGCGACGACTTCCACCACGACGAGGCGCTCGGCATCGACCCGGTGGTCCCCGCCGCCGTGGTCACGCCCGAGACCGAGGAGCAGGTGGCGGCCGTCCTCGCCGCCTGCGACGCGAACGGCATCCCCGTCACCGCCCGGGGCAGCGGCACCGGCCTGTCCGGTGCGGCCATCCCCCGCCCGGACGGCGCCGTGATCGCCTTCGACCGGATGGCCGAGATCATCGAGATCGACGAGGACAACCTGGTGGCGGTCGTGCAACCGGGCGTCACGCTCGACCAGCTCGACCAGGCGCTCGCACCTCGGGGGCTCGTCTACCCGGTGTTCCCCGGCGAGTACAGCGCCAGCCTCGGCGGCAACGTGGCCACCAACGCCGGCGGCATGCGGGCCGTGAAGTACGGCGTCACCCGCCACCAGGTGCTCGGCCTGCGCGCCGTGCTGCCGTCGGGCGAGGTCGTCACCACCGGCGGCAAGTTCGTGAAGGGCTCCACCGGGTACGACCTCACCCAGCTCATCGTCGGCTCGGAGGGCACCCTCGCCGTGGTCACGCAGGCGATCCTCAAGCTCTACCCGCGCCCCGAGCACCGGGCCACGGTGCTCGCCCCGTTCACCACCCTCGACCAGGTCACCGCGGCCGTGCCCGCCATCGTCAAGAGCGGCATCGGCCCGATGATCCTCGAGTACATCGACATGCTCACGATGTCGGGCATCGAGAACACCCTCGGCGTGGAGGTCGGCGTGCCCGAGGACATCAAGGCGACCGCCCTCGCCTACCTGGTGGTCCAGCTCGAGGATCGCCACGAGGACCGGCTCGAGAGCGACATCCAGGCGCTGGCCGAGCTGGTCGCCGACCTGGGGGCCATCGACGTGTACGTGCTCCCGTCCAACGCCGCCACCCAGCTGATCGAAGCCCGGGAGAAGGCGTTCTGGCTGGCGAAGGGCGCCGGCGCCGACGACATCATCGACGTCGTGGTGCCCCGGGCGTCGATCGACTCGTTCCTCACCGCCGTGTCGGAGCTCGCCCAGGCGAAGGGGACCTTCATCGCCGGCTGCGGCCACGCCGGCGACGGCAACGTGCACCTGTCGGTGTTCCAGCCCGACCCCGACGTGCGGTACGAGATGATGCTGGAGCTGTTCCGCCTCGGCATGGACCACGGCGGGGCGATCTCGGGCGAGCACGGCCTCGGTCGCACGAAGGCCAAGTACTGGCTGGAGCTGGAGGACCCGACCAAGGTCGCGCTCATGCGACGCATCAAGGCAGCGTTCGACCCCAACGGGATCCTCAACCCCGGGGCGCTGTTCGGCGAAACGGGCTAGGACCCCGCCCGGTCGCGGTAGGCGCGCACCGCAGCGTTGATCGTCGGGAACGACACGAGCGGTCCGGTGGGCACGAGCAGGCCGGCGCGGTCCAGCACGCCGAGCACGGGATCGATCGCCCGGGCCACCGCCACGACGGCGACGTCGGCCTCCTCCATGTCCTCGAGCAGCTCGCGCAGGGAGTCGACCGCGGTGGTGTCGAGGCTGCCCACCCCCTCGAAGTCGAGCACCAACCACTCCTCCCGGCCGACGTTGTCCTCCAGCACCTGCTCGACGCGTGCCCGGAACCGGCCGGCGTTCATGAAGAACAGCGGGGCGTCGAAGCGGTAGACGAGCAGGCCCGGCTCGGTCATCGCATCGGGGTAGGCGTCCACGTCGACCCAGCCGTCGAGGCCGGCCAGGTCACCCAGCACGGCGTCGTGGGGCCGGGCCATGTGCGAGAGCGCGGCGAGCACCGACAGCACGACGGCGACGACCACCCCGACGAGGACGTCGAAGACGATGACGCCGAGCGTGGTCGCCACGGCGATCGCCGCGTCGGTGCGGCTCACCCGCCACAGGTCCCGGAACCCCGGCGCGTCGATGATGGCGAGTGCGGCGGCGATGATCACCGCGGCCAGGGCCGGCCGGGGGATGTGCTCCAGCAGGGACCGCCCTGCCGTCAGCGACACGACGACCGACGCTGCAGCGATGAGCGACACGAGCTGGGTGGTGGAACCGAGCGACGCCGGGACCGCTGTGCGGCTGGCGCTGGAGGACACCGGGAAGCCCTGCGAGAGCCCGGCGCTCAGGTTGGTGAGGCCGAGGGCGAGCAGCTCCTGGTTGGCGTCGATCGGGGCGGCCTCGGGGTCCCGCCGCCGGGCGGCGATCGAGCGGGCGGTGAGCAGGTTGTCGGTGAAGCCCACGAGGGCGACGCCGGCGGCGACGGGGAGCAGCGCGGCCATGTCGGACCAGGACACGTCGGGCACCGCCGGCGTCGGGAGGCCGGCCGGGATCGCGCCGATGAGGGCGATGCCGTCGGCGTCGAGGTCCAGCAGCGCCACCACCACGCCGGCACCGACCACCCCGATGAGCGCGCCCGGGAGCTGGGGCGCCCACCGTCGCAGCCCGACGATCACGCCGAGCGCGGCGGCCCCCACCACGAGGGTGGGCCAGTGGATGTCGCCCAGCTCGCCCAGCAGCTCGGCGAACCGGGGGAAGAAGGTGTCGCCCTCGATGTCCACGCCGGTGAACCCGGCGATCTGGCTGCTGAGCAGGGTGAGCCCGACGCCGGTGATGTAGCCGACCAGCACCGGCTTGGAGAGCAGCGACGACACGAACCCGAGGCGCACCACGGCAGCGGCGATGCAGATCGCGGCCACGACCAGGGCGAGCGCGGCCATGAGCGCCAGGTACCGGCCCGGGTCACCGGCGGCGATCGCGCCGACCCCGGTGGCGGCGAGGATGGCGGTGCCGGGCTCGGGCCCGACCCCGAGGTGGCGGCTGGTCCCGACCAGCGCGTAGATGACCAGCGCCCCGATGACGGCGTAGAACCCCGTGACCGGCGGCATCCCGGCCAGCTCGGCGTAGGCCATCGACTGGGGGATGAGCATGGCGCCGACGGTGAGCCCGCCGAAGACGTCCGTGCGCAGCCAGGGTCGCCGGTAGGCGCGCAGGACGGCGAGGCCCGGCAGCAGCCGCGCACCGAGGCTGCGGGGTGCGGACGTCGCCGGCATCGCGCTCACCGTACGGCTCGGGGTACCGTCCGACCATGGCGTCCGATCCCCTGGTGGAACCGATCGAGGGCGGCGAGCACCAGTCCTTCGCCGGCATCGACATCGACCTGTTCGCGGTGGGCGACGCCCGGGTGAAGCGGTTGGTCTACGGCGTCGGCGGCAAGTGGTCCGAGCACGTGAAGCCCCACGTCGGCACCGACTTCTGCGAGCACGCCCACGTCGGCTTCCTGGCCAAGGGGCGCCTGGCCGGCGAGTACCCCGACGGCTGCACCTTCGACTTCACCGCACCCATCGGCGTGCACATCGACCCCGGTCACGACAGCTGGGTGGTGGGCGACGAGCCGGCCGTGCTCATCGAGATCGACTTCGGCCCCGACACCGTCGAGCGCCTCGGCATCCCCGGCACGCACTCGCACTGACCCCGATCTGGCAGGGTGCGCCCCATGCCGTTCGAGACCGTCACCGGGTACTGCTGGCCACCGAGCGTCGCTCCGGGTGAGGCCGTCGGCCTCCACCTCTCGTCCGCCGGCGGCCGGCCGGTGCAGGTCGAGATCGCCCGGGTGGGCGGCACGCGTGACGTGGTCTGGTCCGAGACCGTCGGGGCCGACTTCCACCCCACCCCCGATGGCGCCGACGCCAACGGCTGCGGCTGGCCGGCCGCGGTCTCCGTCAACGTCGGCGACGACTGGCGCTCCGGCTACCACGAGGTCGTCCTCACCATCGACGTCGACGGCAAGGAGCGCACGACCCACGCCTTCTTCGTCGTCCGGCCGAGCAAGCGCAGCCAGAACACGATCCTGCTGCAGCTGGCCACGAACACGTACCACGCCTACAACGACTTCGGCGGCCGCAACCTCTACACCGGCGGCACCACCGTCTCGCTCCAGCGACCCATGTCGGCCGGCTACCTGCACAAGCCCCCGGGTCCCGGCCGGCGGGTCACCAACGTGGTCCCCGACGACCGCCAGATGACCGCGCACGTGGGCTACCTGCGCCTCAACCACCTCTCCCCCTACGCCGGCTCGGCGGGCTGGCCCGACTGGGAGCAGCCGTTCCTCGAGTGGGCCGAGCGGGAGGGCTACGGCGTCGACGTCGTCCTCAACAGCGACCTCGAGGAGTTCCCGGAGCTGGTCGAGCGCTACCGGCTGATCCTGAGCGTCGGCCACGACGAGTACTGGTCCGGTCCGATGCGCGACACGGTCGAGGACCACATCGCCCGGGGCGGCAACGTCGCCTTCTTCTCCGGCAACACCTCGCTGTGGCAGGTGCGGCTGGAGGGCGACGACGGCAACGGCCGGGCCACGCAGATGGTCGGCTGGAAGGGCCGCTTCCGCGACGACCCGCTCCACGACACCGACCGCCGGGCCGAGGTCACCACGTTCTGGTCCGACCACATCCTCGAGCGCCCCGAGAACCACATGACCGGGGTCAGCTTCACCCGGGGCGGCTACCACCGCATCGGCAAGAACGTCACCAACGGCGCCGGCGGCTACACCGTCCACCGACCTGACCACTGGCTGTTCGACGGCACGGGCATCGGCTACGGCGACGTGCTCGGCGGCGACGCCAAGGTCGTCGGCTACGAGTGCGACGGCTGCGCGTTCACCTACCGGGACGGCCTGCCGTACCCCACCGGCGAGGACGGCACGCCCGAGGACCTCGAGATCCTCGGCACCGTACCCGTCGCCCACTTCACCCACACCTCCGCACCCCGGCCGCCGGCGCCCGGGACGCCGTCCGAGCTGGAGTACATCGCGTCACGGATCTTCGGCGAGCGGGGCCAGGAGCACCGCATCGCCCACGGCCACGCCGTGCTCGGCACCTACACCTCGCGTGGCACCTCGGGCGGCGGCGGCACCGTCGTCACGTCGGGCTCCACCGACTGGGCCCACGGCCTCGCCGCCCACGACCGCAACGTCGAGCAGATCACCGCCAACGTCCTCGACCGGCTCGGCTGACGGCGGCGCCGCGCCTCGCGCGCGGCGGGTGGCGTGGCTGCCACGCTTCTCCAGGTTCTCCTTGCGCTTCGCGGCCACGGGCGTACCGTCGTCTTCCGTGGCGTGGCCACTCCGGCGCGCCGGAAGGGGGCAACCGTGGAGCTCATCGGGAGCGAGCACGCGCGCTACGACGAGGAGCGCGCCATCTTCAACGCGATGATCGACCGACGTCCGGCGATCATCGCCAAGTGCACATCCGTGGGGGACGTGCAGGACGCGCTGGCACTGGCGCGGGACAAGGACATGGCGGTCGCCGTGCGCGCCGGCGGGCACTCGGTCGCCGGCTTCTGCCTCAACGACGGCGGGCTCGTCATCGACGTCCGCTCGATGAACGCCGTCGAGGTCGACGCGGAGCGGAGGACCGCTCGCGTCGGCGCCGGTGCGACGTGGGGCGAGCTCGACGCAGCCACGCAGGAGCACGGCCTCGCCACCACCGGAGGGCGCGTGTCCACGACCGGGGTCGCCGGCCTCACGCTCGGCGGCGGCTCGGGGTGGCTGGAGCGCCGGTACGGGCTCGCATGCGACAACCTCGTCTCGGTCGACCTCGTCACTGCCGACGGCCGCACCGTCACGGCCAGCGAGGACGAGCACCCGGAGCTGTTCTGGGCGCTGCACGGCGGCGGCGGGAACTTCGGCATCGCGACCTCCTTCGAGTTCGCCGTCCACCCGGTGGGCCCCGAGATCCTCGCCGGGCTGCTGGTGTGGCCGGGCGACGCGGGCTACGAGGTGGGGCGCGCCTACCGGGACATGGCCTTCGATGCGCCCGACGAGCTGGGCTCGGCGCTGGTGTTCCTGACCGGTCCGCCCGAGGAGTTCATCCCGGTCCACCTGCAGGGGCAGACGCTCGCCGCGATCGCGGTCCTGTGGGCGGGCGACGTCCCTGACGGCGAAGACGCCATCGCCGGTCTCCGCGCGTTGCGACCCGAGGTCGACCTGGTCGGCCCGATGCCCTACGTCGAGTTCCAGCGCATGATCGACGACCCGCCCGGATTCGGGAACTACTGGAGCGCCGACTACCACGACGCGTTCCCGGACGAGGCGCTCGACACCTTCGTCAAGTACGGCTTCGAGCGGCCCTCACCGGTCAGCCAGCAGATCCTCGTCCCGTGGGGCGGTGCCATCGCGCGCGTCGCGGACGACGCCACACCGATGACCCATCGCGACGTGCACTGGATCAGCCACCCCTTCGCCATGTGGGACGTGGCCGAGGACGCCACCGCCAACATCGACTGGGCCCAGAGCTTCCGCCGGGACATCGCCGCCCACACCAATGGCGGCGTCTACCTCAACTTCATCGGTCACGAAGGCGAGGAGCGGATCAAGGCGGCGTTCGGCGAAGCGAAGTACCGGCGCCTGCAGCAGGTCAAGGCCGACTGGGACCCGAACAACGTCTTCCAGGGCAACCAGAACATCCGCCCCGCCTGAACGATGCCGCTGCGGACCCGGTTCAGCGAGCTGTTCGGGCTCACCCACCCGCTCATGTCCGCCCCCATGGTCATGCACAGCGGAGGTCGCCTGGCCGGTGCGGTCTCTGCTGCGGGCGCGCTCGGCTCCTTCGGCGGCATGCACCCGGCACGCGAACCCGACTGGGTCCGGGACGAGATCGCCCTCGCCCGACAGGCCACCGATCGGCCCTTCGCCGTGGGGTTCATCACCCCGTTCCTCCCGATGGCCGAGCCGTTCCTCGAGGCGGCCATCGAGGCGCAGCCGGCCGCGGTCGTGCTGTCCTTCGCCGATCCCGGCCCGTGGGCGGCTCGCCTGGCCGACGCCGGCATCTCACTGATCTGCCAGGTGCAGGACCACGACGGCGCCACCCAGGCCGTGGATGCGGGCGCCGCCGTGCTCGTCGTCCAGGGCATGGCCGCAGGCGGCCACACCGGCACGCTGAGCCTGCTCCCGTTCCTCTCCGCAACCGTCGAGCGCTTCCCCGACGTGCCCGTGCTCGCGGCGGGCGGCATCGCCGACGGGCGAGCGCTGGCGGCCGCGCTGCTGGCCGGTGCCGACGGAGCCGTGATGGGCACGGCCTTCCTCGCCACGCCGGAGGCCGTGGAGATCGACGACCGCTACAAGCAGCTCATCGTCGACAGCGACGGCACCGACACCGTCCTCACCCAGGTGTTCGACATCATCAGCGGCCTGCCGTGGCCCGCCGCCGTCCACGACCGGGTCCGCCGCAACCGCACCACAGACCAGTGGAGCGAGCGGGAAGCCGAGCTGCGGGTCCGGCGCGAGGAGGTTGCGGCCACCCTCCCGCCCACCGCGCACCCGGACCCGGAGCGGGACGCCATCCGCTACGGGCAGTCGGCTGGGGCAGTGGGCGCCATCCGCCCCGCCGCCGAGGTGGCCGAGACCGTCTGCCGGGACGCCGAGGCCATCCTGCGCCAGCGACCGGCGACGCTGCTGGGCTGACGAGCACCAGGCGAGCGCGGTAGGGCCGTCAGCCCCGTCGCTCGACGAAGGCCTCCTCGGCCACCCACGTCGCGTAGGTCTCGGGACCGAAGGCGGCGATGGTCGGGGCGGTCTGGGTGGCCATGGCGCGCAGGGCGACGAGCTTGCGGTCCAGCGCGGCGCCCGACAGCCGGACGCCGACGGCCAGGTCCGACGCTGCGGTGACCGGCGGGGAGCTGCCGTCCATGGACATGCCGAGCCGCTCGTGCAGCTCGGCGAAGCGCTCGGCATGGGCCTCCGACTCGGTGGCGTGCAGCACCCGGGCCTGGCTGGCGAGCATCCGATGGGCCTCGTCGACCCAGGCCGAGACCGTGCGGTGGTCGGGGTGGCCGGTGATCCCGTCCGGACCGAACGTCACGATGGTGTCCGGGTCCACGTCGACGATGACCTTGGCGATCTGCTCGGCAGCGTCGCGAGGGTCCTGGTCGGCGAGGGTGCCGTCGCCCAGGCCGAGCCACCGGTGATCGTCGACACCGAGGACGCGCATGGCGGCCACCGCCTCCCAGCGCCGGACCGGGGCGAGTCGCTCGGATGGCCAGGTCACAGGGTCGTCCGTGCCCTGCTCCCCTGCGGTCGCCGAGACGACCGCGACCCGCTGGCCGTTGTCCGTGGCGGCGGCCATGAGGCCACCGGACAGGTAGGTCTCGTCATCGGGGTGGGCCCAGACGCCGAGGATGGTGCCGAGCTCGTCGATCGAGTGGATGTCGTGCATGCCTGGACCATCGCGGGGGCCGCTCGCGCGCCGCTCACGCCCCGCTCACGTGGAACCGCGAGTGCGGCGCGAGCGAGCTGCGAGCGCCGGGTCGCACTGTCTGCTCATCGAAGCCACACCGACACAGGAGCAGCCATGACCATCACCGAACGACGCGACACCGCCCGTGCCACGACCGGTCGCAACGCCCTCACCGACGAGGTGCTGGCCGGGTTCCGGTCCCGGGCCACCGTGGCCGACGACCGCAACGAGTACTTCCACGAGGACTTCGCCATCCTCCGCGACAGCGGGTACCTGGCCGCCGCGGTCCCCGAGGAGCTGGGCGGCTGGGGCGACGACCTCGTCACGCTGGGCACGACCCAGCGGCGCCTCGCCCGCTTCGCCCCGGCCACCGCGCTCGCCATGTCCATGCACCACTACTGGGTGGGCATCGCGGTGGAGTCCGAGCGCGCCGGCGACACCTCGCTGCGGTGGATCCTCGAGCAGGCCGTGGCCGGCGAGGTCTTCGCCGCCGGGCACGCCGAAGCCGGCAACGACTCGCCTGTGGTGATGTCCACGGCGACCGCCGAGCGGGTCGAGGGCGGCTACCGGCTGAGCGGGCACAAGCAGTTCGGGTCGAACGGCCCGGTCTGGTCGTTCCTCGGCGCCCACGCGCTCGATGCCAGCGACCCGGATCACCCCGTGGTCGTCCACGCCTTCGTCGACCGCGACGCCCCCGGCGTCACGGTGGTGCCCCGGTGGGACACGATGGGCATGCGCCCGTCGCAGAGCTACGAGACCACCCTCGAGGGCGTCTTCGTCCCCGACGACCGCATCGGCGCGGTGACCCCGGCCGGAGACCCCACCCCGCTCTTCGTGGCCGCCATGCAGCTGTGGTTCGTCGGGCTGGTCGGCAACGTCTACCTGGGCATCGCCGATCGCGCGCTCGAGCTGGCGGTCGCGGCGGCGACCAAGAAGACCTCGGTCGCCATCCCCCGTGGGACCTACGCCCACAACCCGATGGTCCAGCACCAGGTGAGCGAGATGTTCCTCGAGCTCGATGCGGCGTCGGCGGCCGTGGACCGCCTCACCGCCGACTGGGTCGCAGGGGTGGACCACGCCGAGCGCTGGGGTCCGATCATGCTGTCCACGAAGTGGCGGGCCGTCGAGGCGGCCAAGCGGGTCGTCGACGTGGCGCTCGACGTCAGCGGTGGCGGCGGCATGATGCGGGGCAACGAGCTGGAGCGGCTCTACCGCGACGTCCGCTGCGGTGGCTTCCACCCGGCGAACGACGCGCTCGTCCACGAGCTGGTCGGCAAGATCCTCCTCGGCGTCGATCCCGCCGGCCCGCGATGGTGAGCTGAACCTCAGCTGAGGAGCTCGAACGCCGCCGTCGCCTCCGCCGCGGCGGCGGCGTCGTCGAGCCCGCACCCCTCGGACACGAGCTCGGCGCAGCGCGCCGGACCCAACCGGCGGTCGAGCTCCTGGCGGACGGCCGTCAGCCGGCGGTCGTCGTCGCCGACGACCTCGTGGCCCACACCGGAGGCGGTCACCGCCCCGAGCAGGCGGGCCGCGTGCTCGTGCGCCCCGTGCCGGCACAGCAGCTCGGTGACCGTGCGCAGCATCGTGCGCATCGGTGATCGGACCCCCGCCCGCAGCCACAGCGGGAACAGCCAGCGGTACCGCTCGATCGCTGCCGCCACGTCGCCGGCGCGGACGTCGAGGGAGGCCAGCGATGCGCCGGCCACGCCCTGCACGAAGGGCGACCCGCCGGCTCGGGCCAGCTCGACCGCCCGCTCGAGGAGGACCCTCGCCTCGTCCGGGTCGTCGTCGAGGAGGCACTCACCGGCCGCGTACCAGCACCACGAGGCGGCGACGGCACCGGCGTGGGGCACGACGTCGCGCAGAAGACGGGCGACCTCGTCGTGGGCCTCGGGGAGGTGGGCGTAGGCGGCGGTGATCACGAGCGTGCCGCCGGCCTCGGCCTCCTGGATCCAGTCGAGCTCCTGGCCGGCGGCCGCAATGCCCTCCCGGAACCACTCCACGCCCTGGGCCAGCTCGCCCTTCGCCAGCGCCTCGACGCCGAGTGACGTGAGGTACTCGTACCCCGGCGGCGCCCCGGTTGCCTCCAGGGTGTCGCCGGCGCGCTCGAGGAGCGCCCGCATCCCCTCGAGGTCCCCGGTCTTCCACGCGCCGCGGGCCGCGATGGCGTACAGCTCGGCGCTGTCGGGGTGACCGGCGTCCTCGGCCAGCCGACCGGCGACCTCGCCCCAGGCGTTGAACTCCGGGATCATGCCGTTCAGCGCCGCCGTGTTCCCGGCCAGCACGATCCGGCGGGCGAGCTCGACGTCCGCGTCGGCGACGGCCGTGGCGACCGCGCGGCGCAGATCGGGGACGAGCTCGCGGATCCGTTCCATCCCACGATCGTCGTGACCGATGGCCATCGTGCGCTTCGCCTCATCGGCACGCGCCGTCACCTGCTGCGCGTGTCGCCGGGCCAACCGGGCACGGTCGTCATCGTCGACCTGCTCGAGCACGAAGCCACTGATCACCTGCAGCAGGCGGAACCGCTCCCCCACCCGCGCCACGAGCGACCGCTCGACCAGGTCGGCGAGGCGTTCGCGCACCTGGTGGGGCGATCGGTCGGAGACGAACGCGATGTCGTCGGCGTCGAACGCGCCGGCGAACTGCGCGGCCGCAGACAGGACGCTGCGGTCGTCTGCATCCAGCGAGCGGTAGGACCACTCGAGCGCGGCGGCGAGCGACCGGTGCCGCGGTGTGGTGCGGCGCCCGCCGCGGAGCACCGACGTCCCGGCTTCGAGACCTGCGACGATCTCCTCCAGCGAGAGCGAGCGCAGGCGGGCCGCGGCCAGCTCGATGGCCAGCGGCAGCCCGTCGAGGCGCTCGCACAGCTGGTCGACCAGCTTCCGGTTGCCGGCGTCGACCACGAACGACGGCTGGGCTGCTGCAGCCCGGTCGAGGAACAGCGCGGTCGCGGCCGCACCCTCCCCGTCGCAGGCCAGGGTGGGGACGGGGAACGTCCGCTCGCCGTCGACGGTCAGCGGCTCGCGGCTCGTGGCGACCACGGCGACGCCCTCCACCGACGTGAGCAGGCCCTCGGCCAGGGTGGCAGCGCCGTCCAGGACGTGCTCGCAGTTGTCGAGCAGGATCAGGGTCCGCTCGTGGCGCAGCACGTCGGCGAGCCGATCGACGGGGTCGACACCGGCGCGGGGCTCGACCCCGACCGTCGCCGCCACCGCGGGCACCACCTCGCTGTCGTCGGCGATCCCGGTCAGGTCGCAGAACCGCACGCCGTCGGGGAACTCGCCTGCCAGGCGGTGCACGAGCTCGACGGCCAGGCGCGTCTTGCCCACGCCGCCCGGTCCGACCAGGGTCACCATGCGATGCCGGGCGACCTGGTGCTCCAGGAGGTCGAGCAGGTCGTCGCGCCCCACGAACGACGACACCGGGCGGGGAACCCGGGGCCGCTGCTGGGCCGGCGGTGGAGCGGTCGCCGGCGCGCCGCCGGCGAGGAGCTGCTCGTGGTGCGCCGCCAGGTGGGCAGACGGCTCGACCCCCAGCTCCTCGGCCAGCACGCGGCGGTACGCGTCGTAGACGCGCAGCGCCTCGGCGCGTCGACCGGTGGCGTCCAGCGCCTCCATCAGCAGCTCCCGTGGCCGCTCCCGCAGCGGTGCTCGGGCCACGAAGGCCTCGAGATCGGGTGTCACCTCGTCGGCCCGACCCAACCGGAGCAGGGCGGCGAAGCGCTCCTCCATCGCCCTGCACCGCAGCTCGGCGAGGCGCTCGGCCTCGATCCGGCCGTCGTCGGTGTCGCCCAGCTCCTCGTACGGCGTGCCCCGCCACCGCCCGAGCGCCTCGTCCAGGGCGTCCAGCGCACCCTGCGGGTCGTCGACGCCGACCGCGGCAGCCGCCGGGACCGCCCGCTCGAAGCGGTGCGCGTCCACGGACTCGTCCGCGACGTCGAGCACGTAGCCGGATGCGCGGTGCTCGATCGCCAGATCCGAGAGGTGCTGGCGCAGCCGGTACACCTGCGACTGCAGCGACGCCCCCGATGCCGACGGCAGCTCGTCGGGCCAGAGCACCTCGGCCAGCGCATCGGCGGACACCACCTGACCGCGGTGGAGCAGCAGGGTCGCGAGGAGTCGACGCTGCAGGGCTCCCCGCGGGGTGACGTCGCCGTCGCCGGTGTCGACCACCTGCAGGGCACCGAGCACGTGGAAGGAGTACCGGTCCATACCTGCTCGCTGTTCGTCGGTGTTCTGACCCTACTGCTGCCACCGGTTCTGCAGCCGGGGTGTATCGGGACCGTCGTCGCCGACATCCGCGCACCCGCACAACTAGTGTCTCCCCAACTGACAACTTGGAGCGGGGCGACATGAGCGAAGACGGTCGATCTGACGAGCCGGTGGAGATCGCTGCCGCCGAGCCATCCGTCAACACGAACCGCAGGGCCCTGCTGTTCGGCGGGACTGCGGCGGTGGGTGCTGCCGCGTTCGCCCTGGGCGGGCGCAGCCAGGGCGGGTCGGCCGACCAGCTCCGCGCCTCGGCCGGAGGCCCTGCCAGCGTCGTTTTCGTGGCCCGAAACGACGTGCCCTTCGACGCCCAGACCGCTGCCGCGGCGGCCGGCAGGGCTGGTGTGCCGGTGCTGCTGACGTCCCCGATGGCCCTGCCGCCCGCCACTGCAGCTGCGCTGCTCGAGCTCGACCCGTCCCTGGTGATCATCGTCGGCGGTGCCGCCGCCGTGTCCCCGGACGTCGCGGCCGCGATCCAGGCGCTCGGCTTCCCCACGCAGCGCATCTTCGGCGGCGACCGCAACGAGACCGCAGCCGAGCTGGCCGAGTACGGCCAGACCCTCGAACCAGCGGCCGGCGCAACCGGCCCTGCCGGCCGCGATGGCACGGACGGGACGGACGGCGACACCGGACCTCCCGGGCCGACGGGAGAGACCGGTGCTGCGGGCTCGACCGGGCCCACCGGAGGCGCCGGTCCGACCGGTGCTGACGGATCGGCCGGGCCAACCGGTCCGCAGGGAGCAACCGGCATGACCGGCCCCGCCGGCCCTACCGGTCCCACAGCCTCCACGGAACCCGTCGGACCCACGGGCGTCACCGGTCCCACCGGCGCCACCGGCGCCACCGGCTGACCGACCCCTTGCCGGCGCACGGGACCTCCCGATCCGCGCGCCCGGATCCGAGGGAGCTCACCTTCGTCAGCTGCCTCTTCGATCTCGACCGACGGGAGGGTGGGCACCGATCGACGAGCACCGAGCGTCTGCAGCTCTCGTCGGACCTCGTGCTGTCGATGCCGGTCCCGCTCGTCGTGTTCGTCGATCGCCACCTTGCCGCGTGGGTCCGGTCTGTCCGTGCCCGGAGGCGGCTCGACCACCTCTCCGTGGTGATCGAGCGCGACTTCGAGGATCTCCTCGCTCATGATCGCCTGGCTGAGGCCATGTCGCTCTCGATGATCCGGAACGGTGATCCAGCCAAGGACACCGCACGGCATGCGGTCCTCACTTGGTCCAAGCTCGACCTGGTCGAGGAGACCATCGACATCCATCCGTTCGGCACCGCGAGCTACGCGTGGGTCGACCTGGGGATCGGGCACGTCGCCATCCCTCCCGCCGAGCCTCTGCGGGCACGGACGCGACCGACCGTGCATCAGCTCCGGCCGGTCTTCCCTCACGAGCTGGAGGACCGTCGGGGGTTCCATGGCGCAGAGCGGGGACGGATCGCCGGTGGCCTGATCCGTGGGGGCAGAACCGAGATGAGGGCACTGCGAGCATCGTTCAGCGACGAGCTCGACCTCGCTCTCAGCCTGGGCCGGCGTCCGACCGACCAGACGATCCTGAGCGCGCTCGCCGCCGCACGGCCTGACGCGTTCGAGTACAGCTTCGGCGACTACCGGTCCATCCTCCGCAACGCCGACGGCGTTCGAAGCGATCTGGCGGACGTGCTCGCCAACGCGGAAGACTGCCGTGCACACGGCGAGACACGCGCCGTGCGGGAACGCTGCGCAGCGGTCCGAGCTGCGATCGATGCGGAGCTCGTGCGGGTGGACGCCGCAACGGAGACCCGGCTTCGTGCGCTGGAGCGCGACGCTGCGCCACATGGGGGCGACGAGCCAACCGAGATCGTCCTGTGCATGATCGTCCGCGACGAGGCGCTCGTGCTGCGCCGGTGCCTGGAATCCGTCCGGGACCGCATCGACTCCTGGGTGATCGTCGACACCGGCTCGGTCGACGGCACCCCCGAGATCGTTCACGAGACGCTCGCCGGCATCCCCGGCGAGCTCCACCGCCGCCCCTGGAAGGACTTCGGAACCAACCGGAGCGAGCTGCTCGAGCTCGCACGTGGCACCGGGGAGTACCTGCTGCTGCTCGACGCCGACATGACCGTGGAGTGGGAGCAGCCACTCCCGGAGCTCAGCTTCGACGCCTACCACCTCCGACAGAGCGATGGTGGGCTCGAGTACCGCATCCCCCGCATGGTTCGCAGCGACCGGACCTGGCGGTACGTGGGGGCCACACACGAGTACCTCACGGCCGCCGAGGGCGCCCACACCTCGTCCCCGCTGGATGCGCTGCGCGTCGTGCACCACGCCGACGGCGGAAGCCGCACCGACAAGTTCGAGCGCGACCGGAGGCTCCTGGAGGACGCACTCGAACGGGAACCCGATGACCCCAGGTCCACCTTCTACCTCGCGCAGACCTACCGGGATCTCGGAGACCACGAGCGAGCGATCGAGCTGTACCAGCGCCGAGTCGCCCTCGGCGGCTGGGACGAGGAGGTCTTCTACGCGGCGTTCCAGGCGGGCGTCTTGGTCAGTGACGCCCACTGGGCTGCCGGTATGCCGCTGCTGTTCGACGCATGGGAACGTCGCCCATCTCGCGCCGAGCCGTTGTACGAGATCGCCGTGCGCGCTCGCGCAGCAGGGGAGATGGACGTCGCGCACGTCGCAACGACCCTGGGAGTCGACATCCCACGCAGTGAGGACGCGCTCTTCGTCCACACGTGGGTCTACGAGTGGGGCCTGCGCTTCGAGCATTCGGTCGCCTGCGCCCACGTCGGCGATCTCGTCACCGCTCGCCGGCTCACCGCTGAGCTCCGCTCGGACCTGGCCGTGCCGAACGACCTCGTTCCGTACCTCGAGCACAACATGCGGTGGCTCGACGACCAACCCGACGTCGCTGCCGCCGGCGGCGGGCCTGTGCCGTTCCGCAGGCGTACCACGGTCCCCGGTGTTCCGCTGCCGCTGCTCTGCACGCTCGCCCCTGGAACGAGCAGGCTTCCCGCCCCGAACGTGGGCGACCCCGCACGGCGGGAGATGAACCCGACCATCGCGTCCGACGGCGTCGGCTTCCGCGCCATCATCCGCTCGGTCAACTACGAGCTGGTCGACGGCCGCTACCGGATGCTGGACGACTGCGGGGCCATCACCACCGTCAACCACCTGGTGCAATTGGACGACCGGCTCCAGATCGTGGAGGCGGGCGAGCTCGACGACCTGGTGTCGTTGCCCCGCTTCCAGACCGGTGTGCGCGGTTTCGAGGACTGCCGGATCTTTTCGTGGCGCGGCACCTGGTGGGCCACCGCCACCAGTCGCGACGTCACAGCCGACGGCATCTGCCGCATGGTGCTGCTGGAGCTGGACGGCACCGCCGTTCGCGCGGCGACCCTGCTCGACGGTCCCGACCCGAAGCGACACGAGAAGAACTGGGCGCCGTTCGTGCGGGACGGTGCCCTGCACTTCCTCTACTCGGCCCATCCTGCAGTGGTCCTGCGCGAGCGAGGCGGTCGTCTCGAAGAGGTGGCGCGCACGCCCACCGACCGACGCTTCACGCACCTGCGCGGCGGCTCGCAGGGCCTCCCCGTCGATGACGGGTTCCTGTTCGTCGTCCACGAAGCCTGGGACCACCGAGGCACCCGGCGGTACGCACACCGCTTCATGACGCTCGGGCCGGACCTCCGGCCCAGCGGCGTCTCTGTGCCGTGGGCGTTCGCCCACGACGGCATCGAGTTCTGTGCGGGCCTCGCGATGCAGGGCGACGACCTGGTCCTGAGCTACGGCATCGAGGACCGATCGGCCGAGCTCATGACCGTGCCGCTCGCATCGGTCATCGAGATGATCGACCCCGTCCGTCGAACGGCCGACGTCGCTGCAATGGATCGGTCGTCGTCGTCGTCCTGAACAGGTGTAGGGACGAGAACGACTGATGGGGGGATCCCATGACCGAGACCGTGACCATCCGCAACGGCATCGACGTCGATCAGCTGCAGGCGACGATCGCACACGTCCAGGACGACGCCGCTGCCGCCAGCTTCACCTTCCGGGCCAGCAGCCAGTGGCAGGACGGCATGTTCAACATCGGCCGGATCGGGGCGTTCGACCACGCCGGCGAGACCGACGGCTCCCGCCACGAGCCCTTCACCATCGAGGGTGACGAACCGCCGGTGCTGCTCGGGGCCAACCGGGGGCCGAACGCCGTCGAGCTGGTGCTCCAGGCACTCGGGTTCTGCTACGCCGCCGGCTACGTCGCCAACGCCGCCGCGCAGGGCATCGACATCACGCGCATGGACTACGAGATCGAGGGCGACATCGACCTGCACGACTTCCTCGGCCAGCAGGGCCCTCGCCCCGGCTTCACCGAGATCCGGGCCACGGGCACCGTGTCGAGCCCGAACGCGTCGGAGGAGCAGCTGACCGAGCTGTGCCAGTACGTCCAGGACACCTCGCCGGTCCGCGACGTGCTGGCGAACGCGACCCCGGTCCGCACGACGCTCCGGGTGGTCTGACCCCTGGACAGCGGACGGACGGGGCCTCACCATGGGGAACGGGTGATTCGGTGCTCGGCGTCGACGAGCGAACGGAGCTGCAGCGGTTGTGCCGGCAGGAGCTGCCGGGGCTCTACTCGCTCGCCCGCCGGCTCGGAGGCGTCGACGCCGAGGAGCTCGTGCAGGACACCTTGGAGCGGGCGTGCCGCTCCTTCCGCTCGCTGCGCGACCCGCAGGCGGCGTGCAAGTGGCTCCGCACGATCCTCACCAACCTCTGGCGGGACCGCATGCGACGGGACGGACGGCTGCCCGACGAGGTGCCGGTCGAGGACGAGCGCGACTTCTCCCTCTACCGGACGCTCGAGGAGGAGGACCCGCTGCCGTACTCCGACACGCTGCACGTCGACTTCCTCGGCGCCTTCTCCGAGCACGACGTGCACGTGGTCCTGGAACGGCTCCCGTTGCGCTACCGCGCCCCGCTCGTGCTGCGGTACATCGAAGGCTTCGACGCCACCGAGGTCGCGACGCTGCTCGACCTGCCGGACGGCACGGTGATGTCCCAGCTGCACCGCGGTCGGCAGCGCTTCGAGCGCGAGCTGTGGTCCTACGCCCGGGAGTCGGGCCTGGTCGACGGCCTGGCCATGACGGCGGACGGGGCGACGGAGGGAACGAACGCATGACCGTGCACGAGCCGATCGGGTGCCACGAGGCGGTCGCCCACCTCTGGGAGATGCTGGACGGCCAGCTCGACGAGCTGGACCAGCGCCTCCTCGACCGCCACCTCGCCTGGTGCCTGCGCTGCTGCGGCGAGCTGGCCTTCGCCCGCGAGCTGCGCGGCATGCTGCGCGCGCGCTCGGAGGCCCCGGTCCCCGACGACGTCCTGCGCCGCCTGGAGACCTTCATCGATGACCTGCCGGCGCCGGCGACCGGGGAGGCGCCGGGATGAGCGAGGCCACCACATCCCCCGACCTGCTGTTCCAGGACGAGATCCGGGCCGCGGTCCGCGACGCCTACCGGGCGCTCCCTGCCGGCGCCGGACGCTCGGTCACCGACCGCTTCTACGACCGGCCCGAGCTGGACGGCCTGCCGGCATCGGCGCTCGACTGGGCGCTCGGGGTCGGGAACCCGGTCGCGCACGCGGCCCTCCAGCGCGGCGAGGTCGTCCTCGACGTCGGTTGCGGCGGGGGCATCGACACCCTGCTCGCCGCCCGGGCGGTCGGACCGACCGGCCGGGTCATCGGCCTCGACACCGTGCCCGAGATGTGCGAGCGCGCCGAGCGGAGCATCCGCGACGCCGGCCTCGACGACCGCTGCGAGGTCCACGTCGGCGACATGGAGGCCGTCCCGCTGCCCGACGGCGGGATCGACGTCATCATCTCCAACGGCGCGCTCAACCTGTCGCCCCGGAAGAGCCGCGCCATCGCCGAGATGGCACGCGTGCTGCGTCCCGGCGGACGGCTGTGCATGGCCGACCTCGTCGTGGACCGCGAGCTCCCGCCGGCGGTGCTCGCCAGCGACGCCGCCTGGGCCGGTTGCATCGCCGGCGCGGTCTCCGAGCGGGTGCTCCGCCGGAAGCTGGAGCGCCGCGGCTTCGCCGACGTGACCATCGAGCACGGGACGCCGTTCTCCGTCGACGACGTTGCCGCCTACCCGCTCTTCCCCGCCGACGTGATCGACCTCATGCACCGGCTCCTGCCTCCCGACGAGCAGGGGGAGGTGGCGACCGGCGTCGTGATCCGGGCGACCCTCGCCGGGATGCCGTCGCGAGCGGAGGTCGACGGGTCGGGTGTCGTCTCCCTCGCAGACGTGGCACCGGCGTCGGCCGAGGCGCCCGGCGTCACCGTCCGTCCGCTCAAGCAGGTGGAGGACGTGCACCTCAAGGTCCTCGACGTGGAGCCGGGCGGATCCACCCCGTTCCACACCCACGTCCACGCCCACGAGGGCGTCGTCATGACCGGCCGGGGCGCGCTGCGCCTCGCCGACGGGCGGCACCCGCTCGCCCCCGGCGACGTGTTCACCGTCACCCCCAATGCCGTCCACGCGATCGAAGCGGACGACGACGAGCCGCTGCGCTTCGCCTGCATGGACTGCTTCGTCGAATGACCACAGCCACGATCGAGAGGAGACCGACATGACCGACGACGTGATGGTCGACCGAGACCAGCTCCGAGACCAGGTCCGGGACAAGTACCGCATGGTGGCCACCGAGCCCGGCGGGGCGTACCACTTCCACACCGGACGACGGGCGGCCGCCCACCTCGGCTACCCACCGGAGGTGGTTGACGACCTGCCCGATGCCGCGGTCGAGTCCTTCGCCGGCGTCGGCAACCCGTTCGTGCTGCGGACCCTGGAACCGGGCGAGCGCGTCGTGGACGTCGGCTCCGGCGGTGGGTTCGACACCTTCATCGCCGCCGAACAGGTCCGACCCGAGGGTCGGGTGATCGGGGTCGACATGACCGAGGAGATGCTCGCCAAGGCGACGCGCGCTGCGGCCGAGCTCGGCCACCACCACGTGGAGGTGCGCGAGGGCTACGCCGAGGACCTGCCGGTGGAGGACGGGTGGGCCGACGTGGTGATCTCCAACGGCGTCATCAACCTGTGTCCCGACAAGCAGGCTGCGTTCGGCGAGATCTTCCGCGCGCTGCGGCCGGGCGGCTGGCTGCAGTTCGCCGACATCGCCAACGGCAACCGGGTGCCGGCGGAGGCGATGCGCGACATCGACCTGTGGACCGACTGAATCGCGGGCGGGCTGCCCCGTGCGGGCTGGCAGAAGATGCTCGAGGACAGCGGGTTCACCGACGTCGCCATCAGCGAGCCGTTCGACACCTTCGCTGGGGCGAGCGGCGAGGAGAAGGCCCGGAGCTTCGCCGTCTACGGCTACACGTTCATCGCCCGGCGCCCGTAGGGGCCGCCGCGCCTTCCTCGATGGACCGGCGCAGCTCCTCCACGCCACGCGGCACCGCGCCGGCGAGCACGTCGACGTCGGCGGCGGTGTCGCGGTCGCCGGTCACGCCGAAGGCGAGGTTCCCGTCGTAGGACAGGATGGCGACGCCGATCCGGACGCCGTGGGACAGCGGCACGTACGGCAGGTGCACCAGCATCCGGCGACCGAGGCAGTACAGCGTGAGCTGGGGGCCGGGCACGTTGGTCGTCACCGTGTTCACCGACCGCTGCGGCATCCGGGCGAGCAGCCGGGTCGCCGTGCGCATCACCGCGCCGACCACCATCGGCGGGGCCAGATCACCGAGGCGCACGACCACCTCACCGGCCTCGCTCATGTGCGACGCCTTCCGCTCCGCCATCTGCTCCTTGACCGCGTGCACCCGGGCCACCGGATCGGCCAGGTGGACGGGCAGCTCGAACAGGATCACCGACACCCGGTTGTCCGGCACGCCCCTGGCGTCCTCCGTGCGGACCGACACCGGCACGAGCGTGCGGAGCACGCAGTCGTCGGCGTCCTCGCCCCGGTGGAGCAGCAGGTCGCGGAAGGCCCCGGCGAGCACGGCGAGCACCACGTCGTTGATCGTGGCGTCCAGCTGCTTGCGGAGGGCCTTGACGTCGTCGAGCTCGACCACGGAGTGGGCCCAGTTGCGGTGCGGACCGATGCTGCCCTCCAGCGTGGTCGGCGTGGTCAAGCCCAGGTGCCTCGTGAGCGCGAACAGGCCGCGCCCGGTGTCGAGGAGCGAGGTCACGGCGCGCCCGGGATCCCGCAGCGCGCTCGGCGCCCGGGCCACCAGGCCGAGCCCGTCGGCCACCGCCTCCGACCAGGCGTCCAGCACCTTGGTCACCCCCGACGGCTCGGGTTCGGGTGACCACGCTTCGGGTTCGGGCAGCGGCGTGTCAGGCGCGACGTCGAGCAGGATGCTGAGCAGGTCCATGCCGGAGACGCCGTCGACCATGCAGTGGTGCACCTTGGAGATGATCGCCCACCGGTCGTCCTCGAGGCCCTCGACGAACCACACCTCCCACAGCGGACGCTCCCGGTCGAGCGCCTGGCCCATGAGCCGGGACATCAGCCGGCGCAGGGCAGCATCGTCACCCGGGGCGGGCAGTGCGGTGTGCCGGATGTGGTAGCCGAGGTCGAAGTGCGGGTCGTCGACCCACACCGGCCGACCCAGCTCCAGGGGCACGGTCCGCACGCGCTGGCGGTAGCGGGGGATCCGGTGGAGCTTGGACGCGACCATCGCGGTCAGCTCGGACAGCTCCGGCCGGGGACCCTCGAACACCGAGACCCCGGCGATGTGCATGTGGGCGATGCCGTCCTCCACGTGCAGGAACTCGGCATCGAGTGCGCTCAGTCTCTCCATCGTCCGACCGTACGAACGGAGGCGCGACGACGACAGGGACCGAGGACCCTTTCCGGCGCCGGGACGGCACCGATGGCCGCCTCAGACGGTGATGACGGCGAACGTGCCGGCGGCGGTCGCGACGAGGCGACCCTCGCCGTCGACGACCCGGCCCTCCAGGTGGGCCACGGCGCGACCTCGCTTGAGCACCTCGACATCGGCCACCAGGTCGCCGGCCGACGCGGGTCGGATGAAGCGCAGCTGCACGTCGACGGATGCGCAGTGCTGGCCCTCCGGGAGCATCGACATGGTGGCGCTGCCCATCGCGGTGTCGACCATGGCGAAGAGCACCGCGCCGTGCACGACGCCGTTCGGGTTCAGGTGCTGGGCGCCCACCTGCAGGGTCGCCCGGGCGTGACCTGCCTCCCCGGGCCCGACGTCCATCTCGAGGTAGCCCCGCAGCGGGAACTGGCCGTAGTCGTCGGCTTCGGACGCGGTGCCACTGGTCTCGGTCACGCCGGTCAGCCTCGCGCTTCGGGCCCACGACGCCGCGCCCGGGCCGCAGGCGTGGACCACGGGTCCACCAGCCGCGCGACCAGCGCGTCGACGCCGTCGCCGAAGACCTCCTCGCCGAGCTGCAGCGCCGCCGTTCGCAACGTCGCCTGTCGGGCACGGGCCAGCTCCACGATGCGAGCGGCGTCGACGTCGACCATCTCGTCCGTGCCGGCGCCCCGCTCGACGTGCTCGACCAGCACGGTCAGGTCGTGCTCGTCGCCGAGCAGATCGGACAGCTCGTCGAGCTGCTCCACGAGCGGACCGATGCCGTCGGGGTCGGCGGCCTCGAGCAGCCGGGCCTGGTACCAGAGGTACTTCACCCGCTTGCGCCACTCGTGCACCTGCTCGTCCCCGGCATCCTTCCGGCTCGCCTTCCAGGCCTTGCGACCGCGCGTCGCGCTCTTGGCCACGCCGCCCGCCACGGACTCGACGTCGATCGCGGCCCGCCACGTCGCGATCATCGCCCGGGCCGTCTCCATCCGACTGCGAGCCACGGCGATCCGAGGGTCGTCACTGTCGACCCCGCCCGTGGCCACCGATGCCCCGGCGCGGAGGTGGTCGGCGAGACGCTCGAGATCATCGGTGCCGTTGCCGTCGAGGGCGGAGATCAGATCCTCGACGGTGTCGACCAGGGCGTGGGCGTCCCGGAGGCTGGACAGCTCACGGGCACCGTCGCGCACCTCGGCGTTGATCGCGGCGTACGCATCCCCGAGGGCGGGGCGCACCAGCCGGATCAGGCCGCGCACCTCCTTGCCTCGCTTGCGGGCCTCGTGGACGTCGTCCTCCAGATCGGCGTGGGCGCCGACCTGGAGGCGGTCGATGGCGTCGTCGAGGCAAGCCAGCGCGACGCGGCGGAACTCGTCGACGAGCGGGCGATCGGGGTCGAGCCGGTAGGTCACCTTCGGTCCCTTCCCGACGGCCGCCCGCCGGTTGACGCCGCTCAGTCCCGGGTCACCACAACCTTGAGCGCACCGGTCTCCCCGGCGCGGGTGAACACGTCGTAGGCCTCCATGAAGTCGTCCATCGTGAAGTGGTGGGTCACGAACCGGCGGGAGTCGACCTGGCGGCTCGTCACCAGCTTCAGCAGCGTCGGCGTCGAGTACGTGTCGACCAGGCCGGTGGTGATCGTGACGTCCTTGATCCACAGCTCCTCGAGGTGGAGCGTGGCGGGCTCGCCGTGCACGCCGACGTTGGCGACGTGGCCGCCTGGACGGACGAGCTCGGCCGACAGCTCGAAGGTGGCGGGCACGCCCACCGCCTCCACGGCCACGTCGGCGCCGAGGCCTTCGGTGAGGCCGCGCACGACCTCCAGCGGGTCCTCCCGGTCGTTGTTCACGACGACGTCGGCACCGAACAACTTCGCCGCCTCCAACCGAGCGTCGACCTTGTCGATGGCGACGATGTGGGCCGGGCTGAAGAGCTTGGCGCCCATGATGGTGGCCAGGCCGATGGGTCCGGCACCCACGACCGCCACCACGTCACCGGGTGAGACCTTGCCGTTGAGCACGCCCACCTCGTACCCGGTCGGGATGATGTCGGCGAGCATCAGCAGCTCCTCGTCCGGCACGCCGTCCGGCGCCTTGTACGTCGAGGTGTCAGCGAAGGGCACTCGCACGTACTCGGCCTGGGTGCCGTCGATGAGGTGGCCGAGGATCCAGCCGCCCCCGCCGAGGCACTGCCCGTAGCGGCCCTCGCGGCAGAAGCGGCACGCGCCGCACGAGGTGATGCAGGAGACGAGCACCTTGTCTCCCACCGCGACGTTCTTCACGCCGGCGCCCACCTCCTCGACCGTGCCGACCGCCTCGTGGCCGAGGATCCGGCCGTCGGTCACGGCCGGGACGTCGCCCTTCAGGATGTGCAGGTCGGTGCCGCAGATGGTGACGGCGTCGACGCGCACGATGGCGTCGGTGTCGTCCTGGATGGTCGGCTTGGGTACCTCTTCCCAGTCCTTCTTGCCCGGCCCGTGGTACACGATGGCGCGCATGGCGCTCTCCTCTGGTTGTCCGTGACGTTTCCCCGATCGTCCGCCCCGGTGGGACGAAGGGCCAGGGTCCAACGTCATGGCGCCACAGAGCGCGCCGTCGCCGACGTCGTCAGGTCAGGTGCCGCGCAGCCGGGCGACGATGGGTGCTGCCGCCTCCATGGCGTCCTGTTGCACCACCAGGTAGCTCACGTCCCACCGCTCGCGCCGGGCCTGCAGCGACTCGACGATCTCGTCCTCGGTGCCGATCCAGGCCAGCGGGTAGTCGGCCACCTCGGCCGGGTCGAGGCCGAACATCGGCGCCAGCATCTCCATGGTCCCCTGGGCGTCGTCGGTGACCACGACGGCGAACACGAGCATGTTGAGCTCGATGTCGTCGTAGCGGTCCCCCGCCGCCTCGCGAACCCACGCGATCTTCTCGTCGGTCCGGTCCGCCGCACCGTTCTGCGCCGTCGGCGTGTCCACGCGCCCGGAGGCGATCTTGGGGTTGATGCCCACGATGTCGGCGTGCTGGGCAGCGAGGGTGAGGATCCGCTTGCCGCCGCCACCGATGAGGATCGGCGGGTGCGGGGTCTGCACCGGCTTCGGATACCCCTGGTAGCCGGTGACGTCGTAGTGCTCGCCCGTGAAGTCCACGGTGTCGCCGGCGAAGATCGCCTTGCAGACCTCGAGGCTCTCGGCCAGGCGGTCGATGCGCACGCCGGCGCGGTCGTGGGTGATGCCCGACTGCTCGTAGTCGGTGTTCATCCACCCGGCGCCGATGCCGAACTCCACCCGACCCTCGGACAGCACGTCGAGGGTGGCCACCTCCTTCGCCAGCACGACGGGGTGCTTGTAGTCGTTGGCGAAGACGAGCGTCCCGACCTTGAGGTCGGTGGTGGCGTCGGCGGCAGCCATGAGGGCGGGGACCGGGGCGAGCTGCTCACCGAAGTGGTCCGGCATCATCACGCTGTCGTACCCGAGCGCCTCGGCTCGTCGGGCGAGGTCCGCCCACTCCGAGGCGGACGCCGCGTTGGCCAGCTGGACGCCGAAGCGGAAGGGGCGGGGGTGGCTCACGGGGGCTCCTGGGGTCGGGGGGTCCGGGTCGGGCCGAACCTAACCGTGCCCGCAGGGCCGGTTCAGTGGACGAGCGGCGTGTCCGGTGCCAGGAAGCGAGGGGTCGCCTCCAGCACCGCCCAGTCCTCGTCGTCGAAGCCGAACATCGCGAGCGGGAAGAGCTCGAGCTCCTCCTCCTCGATGTGGGAGGCCAGCTCGAAGTACATCCGTCGATCGAACTTCCCGCTGATCAGCGCGGAGGCGAGGTCGGTGTGCTCCTGCTCGAGGGCGTCGGAGTGCTCGGGCTGCAGCCCGCCGGTCTCGACCAGCAGGGGGTACAGCGCCACCTCCTCGGCTTCGACGTGCACGGCGAGCATCTGCCCGAGCTGCTCCTGCAGCGGGCCGTCGGAGACGCCCGTCTCGCGGTGGCGCTCGCTCAGGGCCCACGCCACCTCCAGGATCTGCTCGTGCTCGGTGGAGAGCTCGGCGATGGCCCGGTGCTGGCGGCAGCTGCAGTGGTCGCACATGTCACCCGGGTCTAGCCGGGGGTCAGCGGCGCCGGGCAGGGACCATGGTCCCTTCCTTCCGGGCGGGCGTGCTGGCGCCGTCACAGCAGCGGTATACGTCTTGCATGGCTGGGCGGCGGAGCTCCGGCGGAGGAGCCGAGCCGCCCAGCCGTCGCGCGTCCAGGCGACGGCGCTCAGGCGGAGCCGGCGCGCATCCGGCTGGCCGACCGGTTGGCCTCCCAGTGGTTGCGGTTGGCGAAGTACGGCGGGCGGGTCTCGAACATGTCGGTCTCCAGCCACAGCCGCTTCAGGTGCCGGACCTTCCCGTGTTCCCGGTCGTCCTCGTAGGCCGTGCGCCCGTGGAGCACGTGGAAGTTGTTGATGAGCTGGATGTCGCCGGGGCGCAGGTCCATCTTCACGTGGTTGGTGGGGTCGTCGGCCATTTCCTCCACCGCCTTCAGCGCCTCGCGCTGCACGTCGGTGAGGCGGGGCGCGTCGTCGTGGCGCTGCGACGCCCAGATGTAGGGCGGGATGCAGCGCACGAACAGGCGGCCGTCCCACTCGGTGAACACGGGCACCTCGTAGAAGCCCTTGCCACCCTCGGGCTGCTCCCCCCGGAAGTCGTAGGGGAACGGCTCGTAGAGGGCGGCGGCCAGGTCGGGACGGTCGCGCACCAGCTGGTTGTGGATCCTCACCGAGTTGGCCACCGCGGAGAGCCCGCCGGACAGCCCGTTGTCGAGGCACAGCAGGCCGACCAGGTCGGCGCCGTCGCAGTGGAACGGCAGGGCGACACCGCCCAGCTGGTAGCCGCGGGCGGTCGGGTCGTCGGCCTTGCGGCCGTGGTCGATGACGTCGCCGAGCACGTGGCCGTCCTTGTTCTGCGCCCACGGCGACCCGAGGTGCGTGCCGATCCCCCAGTAGACGACCTCCATCTCGTCCTGGCTGTACGCCGACCGGTCGATCCCCCGGATGCGGACGAACCCGCGCCCGTCGATCAGCTCCCGCTCGACGTCGGTGAGCCGGGCCCCCAGCGTGGGCAGGGGGAAGTCGTCCTTCGTCAGGTCCAGCACGTCGTCGGAGCGCTCGAGCGCGTGGCGCAGCGCGGCGTCCAGCTCCTCGAGCTCGGCGGCGGTGAGGTGCTCGGTCCACACCTCCGCATCGCCGACGTCGTCCGACGTCCACTCGCACTGCGGTTCCAGGATGCGCGGCTCGGTCATGGGTCCCCCTTCGATCCGCCCCTCAGCGTGTCACAGCGCTGCGGTGCCGCGCACCGACCGCTGGCTCAGGCCAGGACGTACCGGGTGCCCACCGCGCTCGGGGCGTAGCGGCCGCCGGCGAAGCGGTCGGCCATCGCTGCCTTGGCCCGCCAGCCGGTGCAGTGGCCGGGCGCGACGAACGCGGCGCCGATCCGCTCGTCCAGGTCGCGCACCGTGGCGTCGATCCGGCCCTCCACCGACGCGCCGGCCAGGTGGTAGCCGCCGAGCACGAGGTCCACGGGGGCATCGTCGTGGGTGGCGACCGCCTCGAGGCAGGCGTTGACCACGCCGGCGTGCGAGCAGGCGGACAGGACCGTGACCCCTCGGCCCCGCACCCGGAACGACAGGCACCGCTCGTCCATGATCAGCGGGTCCTCGACCGCCTCGTCACCGGTGAAGGTGAGGTGTCCGGGCAGCCCGGTCTCGTAGTCGGTCTGGCGCTCGATGGCGCCGCTGCCCACCAGCAGCTCCCCCACCGGGTGCCGCTCGCCGTGGCGGACCACGTCGCCGCCGGACGCCTCGAGCTCGGCGAACGTGGGCTCGTCCGGCAGGAACACGACCCGACCGTCGGGCATGGCCGTGCCCCGCTGGTCGGGCCGGTCAGGGTGGACGTCGACCACCGGCGGGGCCAGGCCCGCGGCGGCGCGGGCCGCACTGATCGCCTCGATCACCACCGGGAACCCGCCGCTGTGGTCCCAATGCCAGTGCGACAGGAACACGGTGCCGATCGTGGCCAGGTCGATGGACAGCCGCTCCGCGTTGGCCAGCCACACGTCGCCGTAGGGCCCGACGTCGAACAGCACGGTGCTGGTGGTGTCGCCGGCCCGGGCGGTGACGAGCGCCGAGAAGCCGTGGCAGGCCACGCACAGGTGACCGAACGCCTCGATGCCGTCGCGCCCGGCCCGGTGGTGGGCGATGTCCTCCCGGCCGAGCAGCCCGGCGATCTCGGGCAGCCGGGGCGTGCCCGGATCGGGTGAGGACAGCGTGTCGGTCTCGTTGTCGACCACCACCGTGATGAACGCCGCATCCAGCTCCATGGTCGGAGTGTCACACACCGCGCCGACCCTGGCGCCTACCTCGCCGCGGCGACCGCCAACCCGTCGAGGACGAGGTCCAGGCCGAAGTCGAACTCGTCGGCGAAGCGGTAGCCGGGCTGCAGGACGTGCTCGCCGGCCATGCGGGCCAGGTGCGGGAACTGCTCGGGGTCCATGGCCCCGAGGGTCTCCTCGACCACCGGCTCGATCGCGTCGCCGTCGTCGAAGGGAAGGGTGAGCTCCTGCAGCACGAAGCCGTAGACGTAGGCGTCGAGGAGCGCGATGGCGTGGGCGACGAGCGTGAGGTCGAGGCCGGCGTCCAGGCCGATGCCGATGACCGCATCGTGGTGCCGCAGGGTCTCGGTGCCGGGTGAGGTCCGGGACTCCATGAGGTTCAGCGCCCACGGGTGGCGGAGCAGCGCCGCCCGCTGGGAAACGGCCCGATCCCGCATGGCCGAGCGCCAGTCAGGGGCGTCGCGGGGCACCTCGATCTCACCGAAGACGGCGTCGACCATGCCGTCGAGGATGTCGTCCTTGTTGGCGACGTGGTGGTAGAGCGACATCGCCTCCACGCCCAGCTCCTTGGCCAGGCGGCGCATGCTCAGCGAGTCGATGCCCTGGTGGTCGGCCAGCGCCACGGCCGCCTCGATGGCCCGCCGGCGGCTCAGCGGTTCCCTTGCCTTGCTCCTCGCCACGGTCCCTCCTCGGATCGGCCCTTGACGACCTTACACCGTACGTTTACGGTGTCGACCGTGAACTTACAGCGTAAGAACGAGCTGCAGGAGCGGGCCATGACCACCACGGAGAACAGCCAGACCGGCACGCGCATGCGCGCCGTCGTCCAACACGAGTACGGCGGACCGGAGACGCTCCACCTCGGCGAGATCGACCGACCGGCGCCGGGTGCGGGCCAGGTGCTCGTGGAGGTGCGGGCCGCCGGCGTCGAGCGCGGCGTGGAGCACCTCATGACCGGCCTGCCCCTGCTGGTCCGCCCCGTCTACGGTTGGCGCCGACCGAAGGACCCCGTGCGGGGCCGGGAGGCGGCGGGTGTCGTGGCCGCGGTGGGCGAGGGCGTGACCCGGTTCGCCGTCGGGGACGAGGTGTTCGGCATCGCCGAGGGGACCTTCGCCGAGTACGCGGTCGCCGAGGAGACCAAGCTCGCCCGCCTGCCGGCCGGCATGTCGTTCGTCGATGCCGCAGCGCTGCCCGTCTCCGGCATCACCGCGCTGCAGGGCCTGCTCGAGGTCGGCGGCCTGGAGGCGGGACAGGACGTGCTCGTCATCGGAGCGTCGGGCGGTGTCGGGACCTTCGCCGTGCAGATCGCCCACGCCGCAGGGGCCACGGTCACCGGCGTGAGCTCGGGCGCCAAGGCCGACCTCGTCCGCTCGCTCGGCGCCGACCACGTCATCGACCACACGAGCGAGGACTTCGCCGCCGGCGACCGGCGCTACGACCTCGTCTTCGACACCGGCGGCAACTCGTCGCTGCGCCGGCTCCGGCGGGTGCTGCGCCCGGACGGCACCCTCGTGCTGGTGGGCGGCGAGAGCGCGGGCGGGAAGCTGCTCGCCGGGTTCGACCGCCAGCTGCGCGCCGTCGTCCTCTCCCCCTTCGTCAGCCAGCGGTTGAAGATGCTCATCGCCACCGAGGGCCACGAGCACCTCGAGCAGCTGGCTTCGATGGTCGAGCAGGGGACGCTGCGCCCCGCCGTCGGCGCCACCTACGCGCTGGCCGACGCACCCCAGGCGATGCGCGACCTGGCCGAGGGCCGGGCCCGGGGGAAGCTGGTCGTCACGATCTGACCCGGGGATGCGCCGCCCGCCGCGACGGGCGGCTCAGTCCTCCGGTGTGAACAGCGGCGGAGCGACGCCGACGTCGTAGATCACGTGCTCGTCGTGGAGACGAGCTTCGGGGGTCGGGTCGTGGCGGGCGAGCCGGCCGTCGTGGAACAGGTGCTCGACCACCACGTGGTGGACGAGCACCAGGTGGTCGGCCAGCAGCCGGCGGTGGCAGCGCCACCAGACGGACTCCGAGCACATCACCGCCACGCTCTCGTCCTCGGCGATCTGGAGGAGCTCGGCCACGCCCTCGAGGAACTCGTCGGTCTCCATGTGGTCGGCGTAGGCCCGGAACTGCTCGTTGCGCAGGCCGATGTGGGGCGAGTCCGGCCCGAGCTTGCGCCGCCCGCCAAGCGACTCGAGGTGCTGGTACCCGACGCCGTGCTCGGGCAGCCACCCCGCCATCGCCTCGGAGGAGAACTGCGGGTTCCGCCGGCTGCCGGGGAAGCGGCGGACGTCGACCAGCTCGGTGACGCCCGCGCCCCGCAGCAGCTCGCCGAGCTCGTCGGCATCCGCGGTGCCGTGACCGACGGTGCGGATCGTCGTCATCGGGACCCCAGCACGTCGCGGACGAGGCCTGTCCAGTACGCGACGCCGAACGGCAGGGCGTCGTCGTTGAAGTCGTAGTGCGGGTTGTGCAGCGTGGCCCCGTGGGAGCCCTCGGTCCCGTTGCCGATGAGGACGAAGCAGCCGGGCCTGTGCTGGAGGAGCTGGGCGAAGTCCTCGGAGAAGCCCATCCGCGCGTGGTCGGTGTCGATCTCGGCCCCGGCGACACCGCCGACGGCTCGGGCCGCGACGTCGACCTCGGCCGCGGTGTTCACCGTCGGCTCGAAGGCCCGGTCGTAGCGGAGCGTGGCCGTGGCCCCGTGGGCGGCGGCGGTGCCCTCCACGATCGCGCCCATCCGGGTGCGGATCGCCTCGCTGACGTGCTCCTCGTAGCCGCGCACGTCCCCGCGGATCGTCACCGTCGTGGGGATGATGTTGGGGGCGCCGTCGGTGACGAGCTCGGTGACCGACACGACCCCGTGGTCCTGGGGGGCGAGGGCACGGGACACGATGCTCTGGAGGCCGATCACGACGTGGGCGGCGGCCACGAGCGGATCGATGGTGCGCTCCGGCGCCGACGCGTGGCCACCCCGCCCGTGGACCTCGACCTCGAAGCGCTCCTCGTACGCGGTGAACGGCCCGGGCCGGGTGGCGAAGCGGCCCACGGGCAGCCCCGGCAGGTTGTGCATCCCGTACACGGCGTCCATCGGGAAGCGCTCGAGGAGCCCGTCATCGAGCATGGCCTGGGCTCCGCGCCCGTTCTCCTCGTCGGGCTGGAAGACGAAGTGCACGGTGCCGTCGATGTCAGAGCCGTCCGGGCCGGTGTCGGCGGCCAGGTGCAGCGCGGCGCCGAGCAGCATCGTGGTGTGGCCGTCGTGGCCGCAGCCGTGGAACGCCCCCGGCGCCTGCGAGCGGTGATCGAAGGTGTTGGCCTCCTGGATCGGCAGGGCGTCGAGGTCGGCACGCAGCCCGATGCTGCGGCTCGACGTGCCCCGCCGCAGCGTGGCGACCACGCCGCTCCCGCCGACGCCGCGGGTGACGTCGAGACCTGCCGCGGCCAGCCGTTCGGCCACCAGCTCGGCGGTGGCGTCCACGTCGAACGCGGTCTCGGGGTGCCGGTGGAGGTGCCGGCGCAGCGAGGCGAGATCAGCCTGGTCGGGCGCGGTCACGACTCGCCCTCCGGTCCTTCGGTGACGAAGGCCAGCACCCGGCTGCCCTCGGAGAGTCCCAGCGCCTCGCGGTGCGAGCCGGCGTGGTGCACCCCGGCGACGCCGGCGGCCCCGGAGGGGGTCGTGGCCATCCCGTGCTCGTCGAGCACGGCGACGGTCTCGTCGCAGCGCTCGTCGGTGATGGTGACGAAGTGGTCTGCGTCGCGGGCGAGGGCGGCCAGGGCGAGGTGCGACGGTTCCTTGCAGTCGAGCCGGCCCATCGACGAGACCGGCCCCGGGGCTGCCACCGGGCGGCCGGCAGCGACGCTCTCCAGCAGCGCCGGCGCAGCCGCTGGTTCGACCACGACGACGGTGGGTCCGTCGCCCCAGCGGTCGCGGACCAGGGCGGTGACCGCGGCGGCGAGGCCGCCCACCCCGCACTGCAGGACCACGTGGGTCGGCGGCTCCTCGATGGCATCGGCGACCTCGGCGGCCATGATCAGGTACCCCTCCATCACCAGGGTGGGCAGCTCGACGTAGCCGGGCCAGGAGGAGTCCGACAGCAGCGTCCACCCGTGCGCCTCGGCGTCGGCCATGGCCGCCGCCATCGCCGCCTCGTAGTCGTCGCCGGAGCGGACCACGCGAGCGCCGCGGGCCCGCAGCCGGTCGACGAAGGCCTCGGGCACGGTGCGGGCGAGGTGGATGACCGCCGACGCGCCGAACACCGGCGCCCCCGCCGCCACCGAGAGCCCGTGGTTGCCGGCGGACGCGCACACGAACGTGGTGCCGGCCAGCGCGGTCGACATCGTGGCCTGGTCGGCCGGTTCGCCCGGCGCATCGACCGCTCGGGCCGCGAGGCGGGCGATGGCGTGGGACGCCCCCAGCGCCTTGAAGCTGCCCAGCCCCATCCGCTGGCGCTCGTCCTTCAGCCACAGCTGCCCGACGCCGATGGCACCGGCCAGGTCTGGAGCCGGGACCAGTGGCGTCGCGGCTGCGACCGGGCAGCGGGCGTAGAGCGCCTGGGCGTCGGTGGGATCGGCGACGACGCGTCCCGTCGCCAGGCCCTCCTGGCGGGGGAGCCCGCGGCCGCGATGGGGGTTGGCGAGGTGTCGCATGGATCCGTCAGGCAGTGTCGCACGCCGTCGCCGCGGAGTCTCGGGACGTCGACGGTGCTGGCCCGAGCGCACGGGCGCGCCGATGCGCCGCCGAGCACGCAGGTCTCGGCGGCACACCCGCTCAGTTGTCGCGGCCTCGCGCTCCCGGGGCCATCGGCTCGTACCACTTCCAGTTCGCCCGCTCCCCGGTGGGCCCGGCATAGGGGGCGACGTCGGGTGGCGGGCCCGTGGGCGGTCTGGCCACCGACGAGCCGTCGAGCGTCCGCCCGTTCACGTCGGTGACGGTGACGGCGTGGCCCGGACCGGAGATGGTGATCAGCTTCCGGTGGTGGAGGCGGTGGTGGAACGGGCATACGAGCACCAAGTTCCAGAGCTCGGTCGGGCCGCCCTTCTCCCAGTGCCAGATGTGGTGGGCGTGCAGGCCGCGAGTCGCCCCGCACCCAGGAACGGCGCACGTCGGGTGGCGGTGCTCCAGCGCCCGGCGGATGCGGCGGGGGATCTCGCGGGTCTCCCGCCCGACGCCGATCGGCTTCCCGTCCCGCTCGAACCACGTCTCCACCCGAGCGTCGCACGTCAGGTAGAGGCGCTCGGCCTCCGACAGCGCCGGTCCGAGGTGCAGCGAGCCGATCTGGGACTCCACGTCGAGGTGGACGACGACCGTCGTGCGGTGGCCGTGGGGCCGGGCGACTGCGTCGGCATCCCAGCCGTGCTCGACGAGGCGCATGAACGCATCGGCCACCGTGGGGAACGGCGGTGCCTCCTCCGACGCCTTGTCCCGCTCGCCGTGGTCCCGCTTCCACTCGGCCACCAGCGCATCGAGGTGGGATTGCAGGGCGGCGTCGAAGACCGCGGCGTCGATGTAGGGCAGCTTGACCCGCCAGATGGCGAACTCGGCGTCGGTGATCTTGGTGACCGATCGCTCCGGCTCGGCCGGCGGCTCCGTGTCCGGCTTGGGCGCCAGGTTGAGCGCCGTGCGCAGCTGGGACACGGTGGCCGACTGGGCGAGGCCGGCGTAGTGCTCGTCGGAGCCGTCGATCGCCTTCTCGGCGATGACCGCAACCTGGTCGAGCGACAGCGAACCCTCCCGCAGCCCGCCGACGCAGCGGGGGAACGCCTCGGCCCGGCGGGCCACCTCTGCCAGCGCCTTGGCGTGGGAGTACGACGACCCCGTCTTCCACGCCACGCAGCTCTCCAGCGACCGGGACCCGGTGATCGCCCACAGGTCGTCCTCCTCGAGCTCCCGGACCACGTCGACGATCTGGGCGTCGATGACGTTGCGCTGACCCTGCAGCTCGGCCAACCGCTCGAACAGCGCGCCGACCCGGGCGTCCTGCCCGAGTCGGGGTTCGGTCGTGATGGCCATGGAGCGATCGTCGCACGACCCCAGTGACAGGAACTCCGGGCACCCGTACCGTGGGCGCCGTGCTGCGACCCCAACCCATGGTGGTGGTGCGCGACGTCGAGGCCGCGTCGCGCTGGTTCCAGGACGTCGTCGGCCTGACGTCGGGCCATGGCGGCGACGAGTACGAGATGCTCCTCGACGGCGACGAGCTCGTGCTGCAGCTCCATCGCTGGGAGGCCGACGAGCACCCGGAGATGGGCGACCCCGACGACCCGTCACGCGGCAACGGCATCCTGCTGTGGTTCTCCACCGACGACGTCGACGCCGTGGTCGAGCGGGCCCGCACCACGTCCGCCGACGTGATCGACGGACCGCTCGAGAACCCCAACTCCCACCTGCGGGAGATCTGGCTCCGGCATCCGGACGGCTACGTCGTCGTCGTTGCCGGGCCGTAGGAGCAGTCCGACCCGCATGGAATGGGCAGCAGCTCATCCCCGTTGCACGGAGCATGACCCAGGGACACACGATCGAGACCCGCCGCGAAGACGTCCACGTGGAGGTCCGCCTCGACGGGACGGTGGTCGCCAGCTCCGACCGGCCCGTCCTGCTCGACGAGACCGGCCTCCCCACCGTGCACTACCTCCCCAAGGCGGACGTGCAGGCCGAGCTGCGACCGATCGCCCTGCGCACGCACTGCCCGTTCAAGGGCGACGCCTCCTACTGGACCATCGAGACCGAGAGCGGCACCCACGACGGCATCGCCTGGAGCTACGAGGAGCCCAAGGAGGGCGCCGAGAACATCCGAGGTCTCGTGGCGTTCTTCGCCGACCGGGCCGAGGTCGTCGTCGGCGCGGGCTGAACCTTTCCGGACGATCCGATCAGCTCAACCGAGTCGCGGTCAGGACCAGTCCGACGAGCGTGGCGTTGCTCGCCACCATCCCGAAAAACAGCTTGACGAGGAGTCCGGAGTGGGCAGCGTGCATCTCCGCCCGAAGCTCGGCGAAGCCCGCCTGCATCTCGCTCCGGAGACCACCCACCTCGGCGTGAAGGTCACGCGTCGTGACGACGTCACCCCATCCGACTGGTGGCAGCAGGTCCATCATGATCGAAGCTCTCTCCGGTCCCATCTGCTCCTCGAGCCACTTGAACACCTCGTGGCGCTGGAACTCGCTGACGTACATGCTCGCACCTCCGATCTCGGAGCGGAAGGGCGCTGCAGCACCGAGTCGCCAGGGAGGCGGCGAGGACTCCAAGCGTACGAGGGGCATCCGACAGGAACCGGTACCCACGCCGAGATCCTCGTGGTGACGGGCAACCTCCGCGCCAGCTGACGACCCACCTTTGGGCAGGGACCCGTCACGGTCACGGCGTACCTCTCTCCACAGGCCGGGTTGCGGTTCCCGGCCGAGACGACGGGGGCCGACCATGACCGGCACAGCTAGGCGAGCACTCCACCTGCTCGACGTCGAGTACCTGGGACTGGGGCCGAAGCTGACGTCGCGCGACCTCGAGCTCGTGCTGCGCCACTACCGGCCCATGGTCGGCTGGCACGTCGGCGACCACCTCGTCGGTGCCGCCTCCCACTTCGTGTACCGGCGCATCGCGTTCGACTGCGACCGCGACCTGCGCCTGCTCCCTGCCGGCCGCGGTCCCGACGCCGCTGACCTGCGCCTCATCGACGAGGCCACCCACGTCATCGACCTCACCCGCTACGACCGCGTCGTCGTCGCATCCGGCGACCACATCTTCGGCATCGTCGCCGACGCCGCCCACGATCTCGGCCTCGAGGTCTGGGCCGCTGCCTACGAGTTCAACCTCGCCCGCTCCCTCGCCGCCGCCGTCGACCACGTCGTGGACCTCACCGTCGGCCACGCCCTGGCCGCCTGAACTACACCCCGTATACTGGCGGGTATGACGACGCCGGTGCCCACCCGCTTCACGGACGAAGAGCTGGCGACCATCGATGAGCTCGTGGCCGCGGGCATCGGCGAGAACCGGTCGGCGGTGATCCGGCGGGGTGTGCACCAGCTCGCAGACGCAGTCCGCCGCACTCGCGTCGGCACGACGATCGCCGACTCCTACCGGGAGCGCCCGCAGTCCCCCGACGACGACGAGCTCGCGATGGCCAGCGCGATCGCGCTGACCGAGGCCGAACCGTGGTAGCCCAGGCCGAGCTGTGGCTCATGGAGACACCGAACCAGAAGCGCCGACCCGTGCTCGTCGTCTCCCGCGATGAGGTCATCCCGGTCCTGAACAACGTCGTGGTGGCTCCGGTCACGAGCACCGTCAGGAACATCCCGACGTGCATCCCCGTCGGCCCCGACGAAGGGATCGACCACGACAGCGTGGCGACCTTCGACAACCTCGCCGCCGTCCCCAAGTCGGTGCTCACGACCCGGCTCGGCGCCCTCGGCATCACCGGCCGGCGCCGCATCTGCGACGCGCTCGCAGCCATGGCCAACTGCTGAGCCGACCACGTCGGCATCGCGGCCGCATGCTTGGACCGCCTGCCTAGCGTGGACCCCATGGCACGGATCCAGGACCGGCACCCGGCGGGTGCGCCCGGGCCGTGGTTCGTCGACGACCGCTGCATCGACTGCGACGCCGCCCGCCACGTCGCCCCCGGCCTCGTCGAGCGCAACCCGGCCGACGGCGTGTCGTACTTCGTGCGCCAACCGGAGACACTGGAGGAGGTGGCGATGGCGTGGCGGGCGGTCGAGGTCTGTCCGACCCGTTCGGTGGGCCACGAGGAGCTGCGCCGCCCCGAGCACCCCGCCTTCCCGCACGACCTGGGCGATGGTGTGCACCGCCTCGGCCACAACGCCGAGTCGTCGTTCGGCGCCCACTCCTACCTCGTGGTCCGGGACGGGGCGAACGTGATGGTCGACGCACCGCGCTGGACCCGCAGGGTCGTCGAACCGGTGACCGACCTCGGCGGCGTCGATCTCATCCTGCTCACCCACCGCGACGACGTCGCCGACGCCGAGCGCTACGCCGAGCACTTCGGCGCCGACGTCTGGATCCACGCCGACGACCGGTCGGCGGCGCCGTACGCCACCGCGCTCGTCGAGGGTGAGGAGCCGATCGAGGTCGGCGACGGCGTGGTCGGCTTCCCCGTCCCTGGCCACACGAAGGGCAGCGTGCTGTGGCACGTCGACGGCCACCTGCTCTTCTCCGGCGACTCGCTGGCCTGGGACCCGCCGCGCCAGCAGCTGAAGGCGTTCCGCCGTGCGTGCTGGTACTCGTGGGACGCGCAGACCGAGTCACTCGCCCGCTTCGCCGCCTCCGGTCTCACCTTCGACCGGCTCCTCTGCGGCCACGGCTGGAGCCACGACCTCGATGCGGCCGAGTTCCACCGCCACCTCGTCGAGCTAGTCGAGCGGATGCCGAGCCAGCGCTGAGCACCCGCCCCGCTACGGTCGCCGTCGATGCCCAACGACACCGCGATCTTCGCAGGCGGCCCGCGCATCGACCCGGCGACGGCCGAGTCGACGCTCGGCTGGATGCTGAAGCCGGAGGGTCTGTGCCGTGACGACACGTGCGTGCTGGTCCCCGATCGGGACGCGCTGGTGTCCGATGGTGGCGTCGACGTCCGGGTGCTCGGCGAGCTGCTCGATCGCCCCGTGGCGGTCGACGACGCCTCCGGCACGACGGCGGTGGGTGCGCCACGAGGTGCCCGCCGCTCGGCGCTGCAGGAGCTGCGGGCGCCGGACTTCTCGCTCCCCGACCTCGACGGGACGTGGCACTCGCTGTCGGACCACCGAACCAAGAAGCGGTTGCTCGTCGCCTTCTCCTCGTGGTGAGGGTGCGCCTACGACCTGCCCGGGTGGCAGGCGCTGCAGGACGAGCTGGCTGACGACGGCTTCCAGGTCATCGCCGTCGCGATCGACGAGGACGCCGACAAGATACGGCCCTTCACGGAGGGCGTGACCTACCCGGTCCTGCTCGACGCCGATCACGTGGTCACCGAGCTCTACGCCATCTCGAACGTGCCCACGGTCGTGCTCATCGACGCCGACGACACCATCGTGCAGCCGAACTGGAACGCCTACGCCACCGACACGTTCAAGGACTTCACCGGCGTGGACTCCGGCCGGCAGCTCGACGCGATCCGCACCTGGGTGCGAGACGGCACCCCGCTCGTCGACGAGGACACTGCGCGCGAGGCCGTCGGCGACCTCACCCCGGACGAGGAGCAGGCCAAGCTGCTCTGGCGCATCGCGCTCCACCACCGGGACGCCGGGGACGACGACGCGGCCGCCCGCTGCTGGGACCGGGCCGCCGAGCTCGCCCCGCACGACTGGACCATCCGCCGCGCCATGCTCCCCCTCCGGGGCCGTGACCCGTTCGGCGACGAGTTCTTCACGCTCGCCGCCGAGTTCCAACAGGCCGGCCGGCCGTACCACGGGATCTCCGACCGGTAGCGAGCTGGGTCGGATCACCCTCCGGCCCCCACCGCCATAAGGTCGCCGAAGTGACGACCAGCACCGAGACGCACGGCTCCATCCTCGGCACCCGCGTGGTGCGCACGGAGGACCCGGAGCTGCTCCGCGGCGCGGGCCGCTACGTGGCCGACCTCCCGCTGGAGGACCCGCTGCACGCCGTCTTCGTCCGCTCCGACACCGCCCACGGCACGATCACCTCCATCGAGGTGGAGGAGGCCCGGGCCATGCCGGGCGTCGTCGCGGTGTGGACCGCCGCCGACCTCGGCGTCGGACCCCACCACGGGTTCGTGCGCCTGCACGACGACTTCATCCGGGCGCCGCTGGCGGAGGACCGCGTCCGCTTCGTCGGCGAGGCCTTCGCCGTGGTGCTGGCCGAGACGCCCGCCCAGGGGGAGGATGCGGCCGCGATGGTGTGGGCCGACATCGACCCGCTCCCCGCCTCGGTCGACCCCGAGGACGCCCTCGCCCCCGATGCCACGCCGATCGTCCCCGGGCGCGACGACAACCTGGCCGTGTCCGAGTCCTCGGATGCGCCGCTCGACCTCGAGGCGGTATCGGACGTCGTGGTCCGGGGCCGCTACGTGAACCAGCGGGTGGCCGTCGCGCCGATGGAGGTGCACTGCTTCGCCGCCGCGCCCGCCGAGGACGGCCGGCTCACCGTGTGGCCGGCCAACCAGTTCCCCCACCTCGTCAAGGGCGGCCTCGCCCGGGCGCTCGGCATGGAACCCGACCAGATCCACGTCATCACCCCGAGGGTCGGTGGCGGCTTCGGTGGCAAGGCCGGCCCGCAGCACGAGTACACGGTGGTGGCCGCCGCCGCCCGCCGGCTCGGTCGCCCGGTCGTCTGGGTGCCGGGTCGCAGCGAGGAGATGCAGGCCATGCCCCACGGCCGGGGGCAGATCCAGTACGCCGAGCTGGGCTGCCGCGCCGACGGCACCTTCACCGGCCTGCGCGTCCACCTGGTGGGTGATGCCGGCGCCTACCCGGGGGTCGGGGCCGCCCTGCCCGGCGGCACCCGCCGCATGTCGCACGGCACCTATGCCTTCCCGGCCATCGAGTTCGACATCGCCGTGGCCGTCACCAACACCACGCCGGTGGGCGCCTACCGCGGCGCCGGCCGTCCCGAGGCCACGGCGCTGCTCGAGCGGCTGGTCGACCAGGCCGCCCACGAGCTCGACATCGACCCCATCCGCCTGCGCGAGCTGAACCTGCTCGGCGACGACGTCTTCCCCTTCACCACGCTCACGGGCAACACCTACGACAGCGGCCGCTACCTCCTCCCCCTGCGCACCGCCGCCGACGTGGTCGGCTACGACGACCTGCGCCGGGAGCAGGCCGAGCGCCGCGAACGGGGCGACACCCGCCAGCTGGGCATCGGGGTCGCCGTCTACGTCGAGATCACCGCCGGCGGCGGGGCCAAGGAGAACGGGCGCGTCGAGGTGCACCCCGACGGCACCGCCACCATCTTCGCCGGCACCTCCGCCCACGGCCAGGGCCACCAGACGTCCTACGCCATGCTCGTCAGCGCCCAGACCGGCATCCCCGTGGAGGACATCGTCCTGGTCGACGGCGACACCGACCGCATCCCCGAAGGTGGCGGCACCGGCGGCTCGCGGTCGATGCAGCTCGGCGGCTCCGCCGTCAACCAGGCAACCGAGGCGCTGGTCGACGCCGCTCGCTCACTCGCCGCCCGGCTCCTCGAGGCCGACGAAGCCGACATCGTCGTCGACACGAGCACCGGCACCGTCGGCGTGCAGGGCGTGCCCGCTCGCGGGTTGGCCTGGTCCGAGCTGGCCACCCGAGCCGCCGAGGAGGATGGCGGACCCCTCGCAGGCGACGCCCTGTTCGAGCAGGCCGGCGCCACGTTCCCCTTCGGCGCCCACATCGCCGTGGCCGAGGTCGACACCGAGACCGGGAAGACCCGGCTCGTCCGCCACGTCGCCGTGGACGACTGCGGGACGGTCATCAACCAGCTGCTCGTCGAGGGCCAGCAGCACGGCGGCATCGGTTCGGGCATCGGGCAGGCGCTGTACGAGGAGGTCCGCTTCGACGAGGACGGCAACCCGCTCACGTCGAACTTCGCCGACTACGGCTTCCCGTCCGCCGCCGAGATGCCGAGCTTCGACGTCCGCTCCACCGAGACTCCCTCGCCGCTCAACCCCCTCGGCGCCAAGGGCATCGGCGAGGCGGCCACCATCGGCTCGACGCCAGCGGTCCAGAACGCGGTGATCGACGCGGTGTCGCACCTCGGCGTGCGCCACATCGACATGCCCTGCACGCCCCAGCGGGTGTGGGAGGCCATCGAATCCGCCCGGAACGGCGACGCCGACCCCTGGCGCGAGCCGCCGGCCGTCTTCGCCACCCTGGCCAAGGGATCCGACGTCGACGAGGCCGCCGCCGCAGCCGCCGACGGGATCTGACCGACGCTGATCGGAGCGGCCTCGCGAGCAGCGTCGTAAGGTCGGCGCCGTGAGCGACCCCGGGTCGCTCCACCTCCTCGGTGCAATCCGCATCGAACGGGACGGAGTGACCATCCCGCTGCGTGGTTCGCAGTGCCAGCTGCTGCTCTCCTACCTCGCGCTCGACCGGGACCGCCCCGTCCCCGTCGAGGAGCTCTCCGACGTGCTGTGGGGCGACCATCCGGGTGAGCACTGGCGGGGCGCGCTGCGCGGGCTCGTGGCCAAGGTCCGCACCTTCCTCGATCCGCTGGAGACCGCGGTGTGCCTCGAGGGTCACCGGAACAGCTACTCCCTGCACTGGGTCGACCCGCCGCCGATCGACCTCGTGCGCGCCGAGCGCCTGGAAGCCACCGCTCGGCAGGCGCTGCTCGACGCCGACCACGAGGCCGCGGCGACCGCTGCCACCGAGGCGGCGAGGGCGCTGGCCGAGCCGCTCCTCCCCGGCGTGGAAGCCGACTGGCTGAGCGCCCCACGGGCCCGCCAGGCCGAGACCTGTCGACAGGCGCATCGCACCGCTGCCCGAGCCTGGTCGGCTCTCGGGCGCCACGACCTCGCGGTCGTGGCCGCCGAGGCCGCCGTGCGCAGCGATCCCTACGACGAGGTCAGCCAACGGACGCTGCTGACCACGCACCTGGCAGCCGGGAACCGCACCGCCGGGCTCCGCGCCTACGAGCGATTCCGGCAGCTCGCGACGACCGAGCTGGGCGTGGACCCCGACGAGCGAACCCAGGCGCTCTACCTCCACCTGCTCGGGCCACCCACCGACGCGATCGCCGCCGGCGGCTTCGACGATGAGGGCGACCCCTTCGTCGGGCGCGAGACCGAGCTGTCCGTGATCGCCGGCGCCTGGGCCGTCGCGCAGTCGGGACGACGCATGAGCGTCGCCCTGCACGGTGGCGCCGGCGAGGGGAAGACCCGGCTCGCCCTCGAGGCGGCGCACCGCACGGGGGCGACCGTGCTCTACGGCCGCTGCACGAGCGAGCGGGCGATCCCCTACCAACCCTTCGTCGAGGCCATCGAGGCCCACCTGTCCGCGCTCGACGACGACCGCCGCGACCGGATCGTGGGGGATCTCGGCGCCGCGCTCCAGCTGCTCGGAACGGGGCCGGGGGACGGTGAGCGGCGCCCGCCAGGACCCGGGTCGGACACGGACCCGCTGCAGCGATCCATCGCCTTCGACGCCGTCGCCACCGCGGTCCGGCGCATCGCCGCCACCCCGATCGTGCTGGTCATCGACGACGTCCACTGGGCCGACGCCGCCACCCACCGGCTCGCCCGCCACCTCCTGCGCTCGCTCGAGGAGGACCCGGTCCTCGTCCTCACGACCTTCCGGGACGACGAGCCGCCCGATGAGGAGCTGGCCCGCACGGTCACCGAGCTCCACCGCCTGGGTCGGTACCGCACGCTCCCGGTCGGCGGACTGACCCCCGAGGACGTCGCCGTCCTCCTGCGCCGCTCCGGTCCGGCCGGGCCGGCGGAGGCTGCCGCGCTGCACGAGCGCACCGGCGGGAACCCGCTCTACCTCGGGCAGCTCATCCGGGCCCGGAAGGAGGCAGGCGTCGACGACGGCGAAGCGGTTCCGGCGACGGTGCGGGAGCTGATCGCCCACCGCACCGCGACCCTCGATCCCGCGGCGCACCTCGCCCTGGACGTCGCGTCGGTGCTCGGGACCACGATGACGGGGCAACGCCTCGATGCCGTCCTCGCCATCGCCGGGACCCCGACGGATGCGGTGGACCGACTGGTGGAGCGGCGCTTCCTCGTCGAGCTCGGCGGTGACCGGCTCCGCTTCGACCACGTCATCGTCCGCGACGCCGTGTACGGCCAGCTCCCGGACCGCAAGCGCCGTCGACTGCACAGCTGGGTCGCCCGGGTGCTCGACGGGGGTGACGAGGACGTCGACCCCGCCGTGCTGGCCCACCACTACGAGGCGGCGGGCGACGACGACGACGTGCACAGCTGGTACGAGGCGATGCGCCGGACGGCCGACCACGCCATGCGCGTCCACGCCTACGAGCAGGCCGTCACCTGGACCGGCCGCATCCTGGGTCTCGTCGGCCGTCGGCCCGAGGCCGGCCCCGTGCTCGACGTGCTGCTCCTGCGCGGCGCAGCGCAGCGGCGGGCCGGCGACCTCGTGGGGGCGACGGCCACGTTGCGCGAGGCCCGCCAGCTGGCGCTGGACGAGGGCGCCAGCGACCACGTGGCTGATGCCGTGCTCGAGCTCGTCGGCCACGCAGGTCGCGGGGCGGACGTGCACCTCCTCGACACCGAGCGTGCCGCCCTGCTCCGCGAAGCGGTCGAGGTGCTGGGTTCCGGATCGCCGCAGCGCCGGGCTGCGCTGCTCGCCGAGCAGGCGCTCGCGCTCCTCCTGATCTCCGGTCGCTCGGACGAGGTCGCCCGGATCGCGGCGCAGGCGCGCCGGATCGCCTCGGCCGCCCACGACCCGCAGGTCGACGCCGACACGATGGTCGCCGGACGGCTGCTCCACCCGACACCGGACCGAGCGGGCGACCGGCGCCAGCAGATCGACGCGCTCGTGGACGAGCACGGCCACCGGCTCAGCGAGGAGCAGCTCATCCGCCTGCAGCTGTGGCGGGTGACCGACTGCTTCGAGCTGGGCGACCGGGTTCGCCTCGACGTCGAGCTCGCGTCCCTGGCGCGCATGGCCGAGATGCTGGACCAGCGGTACTGGGGGTGGATCGCCACCACGTGGCAGGCCATCGATCGCTTCGTGCAGGGCGACGAGGGCGAGGCGGAGGCGCTGACCGCACAGGCGCTGGCCGCGGTCGAGCCGATCGGCCACCCGGAGCCCCCGCTCGCCCACGGCATCCAGATCGTCGGCTTCCGGCTCCGGCAGGGACGGGGCCCTGAGATCGCCGACGTCCTCGATCAGGTGTCGGCCGGCGCGCCCGATATACCCGGTTTGCGGTGTGCCCGGGTCGCCGCCCTGGCCTCGGCCGGTCGCCGGGAGGAGGCTCGCGCCGAGATCGACGCGATCCTCGCCGACGACCTGCGTGCCCTGCCCCGCGACACGACCTGGGGACCGTCGCTCGTCCTGTTGGCCGAGGGCTGTCACGACGCCAGTGCTCCGGAGGCGGCGGTTGCGCTGCTCCCGCTGCTGCACGAATTCCGGGGGCGGTTCGTGACCGCCAACGCGTTCGGGGCCGGCGGTGCGTGCCACGCCCCCTACGACGAGGCGATCGCGCTGGTCCACCGGTGCACCGGTGCCGAGGATGCCGCACGGCAGGCGTTCGACGATGCGCTCGCCGCGTGCCGGCGCTTCGGCGCCCACGGGCTCGCCCGCCACATCGAACGCCGGGCGGCGCAGCGGCGACCCAGCACCTGACGGCTCGCGCTTCGTTCGCGCTCGGTTCCTACCTTCGCTCCGGGGGCCGGGATCGACTCGACCACCGGATGGAGGGACACAGGATGAACATCTACCAACGCGTGATCACGTTCCAGGGGCCGATGGACGAGGTCGTGCCCTGGGCGGTCGAGATGACGGCGCTCGTGAACGACAAGACCGATCTCGACGTCTCGCTCTGGCAAGGGCTGTTCGGCGGCCCGCTCGGGACGATGGCGTGGAGCACGCAGGTCAGCGGCCTGGCCGCCGTCGGGGCAGCCTCCGACGCGCTCGCCCAGGACAAGTCGTACCTGAAGGCGGCGGAGAAGGCGCGCGACTGGATCGCGATGCCGGGTGAGGACCACTTCATGCGGGTGCAGCATGTCGCCGGTGGCGGGTACACCCGTCCCGACGTGGGCGCCTACGCCGAGGTCACCAACGCCGCACCCGCCGAGGGCAAGATCGGCGAGGCGATCCAGTGGAGCGTGGAGATCGCCGACCTGCATGCCGAGATCACGCACCAGACGGTGCTGTTCGGCTCTGTCGACTACGGGGAGTACGGCATGGTCGGCTGGATGGGCATGAGCGACGACGCCGACGGCATCGATCGCGGCGCCGAGGCCATCGCCTCGGACGATCGCTACCTCAAGTCGGTGGACGGAGCCGGCGGTCTGTTCCGGCCCGGGAGCGCCACGCGACGCCTGGCGAGGCGCATCGCCTGATCACCCCCGGATGGCGGCCATGCACGGGCGGGACGTGCATGGTCGTCGACGCCGGTCCAGCAGGTCCCCCAGGCGAGCGTGAAGGGGATCTCGGCCGACGCGGCGCACGCCGCCCCGAAGGTCAGGCGGCCGCGGCGTCGGGGCGGGGTCCGTCGTCGTCCAGCCAGCGACGCCACGCCGCCTCGATCGCGGTGGTGTCGTGCTGGAGCGGGTGGAAGTCGGGCCGGTGGTAGTCGGCCAGGCGCTGGCGGAGGCGGCGGGAGAACAGCGGGTTGTTCCGGTTGCGCCACACGCTCCGCACCAGCGCAGCGCGCCGGTAGCTGCGGCGGTCCCGGAGCGCACCGGCGACCGTGTGGTAGCCGGCGATGAACGCGAGGGCCAGCGTCGCCATGCGCATCGCCTTGCGCCGGGTCGCTTCGTCGCCGCCGACGGCGCGGTAGACGTCGAAGGCGACCGCCTTGTGCTCGCACTCCTCGATGGCGTGCCACGCCCACATCCGGAAGAACCGCTGGTCCGCGAACCGCTGCTGCAGCTCGGGCTCGGTGAGCAGCATCTCGGCCATGGTCGCGGTGTAGTGCTCGAGCGCGGCGGTGAGCGCGAGCAGCATGATCGGCTCGGGCTCGTACCGCTCGTCCTCCTGGATCTGCCGGCCGACGTCGCGCAGCGGGCCGAAGCGGGTGGCGACCTTGATGATCCGCATCATCCCCGGGGTCATCACCTCGTCGCGCTGCAGGCTCTCCTCGACCATCTTCGAGCGGTAGCCGAGCTCGGCCAGACGCTCGTTCAGGCGGCGGTGCTCTCGGCCGTGGGTGACCTCCTGGCCGATGAAGGCGTTCACCTGGCGGCGCAGGTCCGGGTCGGTGACCTCGTCGCGGTAGTGCTTCACGGCGTCGATGAACATCTGCTCGCCGTCGGGGAACAGCCCCGACAGCGCCGCCACCAGGTGGCACATGAGCACGTCGTCGTGGGCGGCGAAGTCGGCGTCGAGCCCGTCGATGACCTCCTCGAAGCTGATGCGGCGCACCGGGAAGTCGCGCTCGGGATCGCTGGTCTGGCGGTCGGTCGTGGTGATGGCCATGGCGTGCCTCGCGATGTGAGTAACTGAGTGAATTGCTGAATCGCTCACATCATGACCGCTGGGAGCTACGCTGGCAAGGTGGCAATCGCCGGCACGACGACGCGAGGCGCGAAGACCCGCCAGGCCCTCCTCGACGCGGCGCGCGAGCGCTTCGCCCGCGACGGCTACCGGGCGACGTCGGTGGCCGACATCTCCCGTGACGCCGGCGTCGGCGGCACCACCGCCTTCGTCCACTTCGAGAACAAGGAAGCCCTGTTCTTCGCGGCCGTCGACGACGACCTCACCTCGCTCTTCGACGAGCTCGGCGTCGAGCTGGCCTCGCTCGGGCCCGAGGGCGCGGTGCCCGATCGCCTGCTGGACACGGTGCTCGCCATCGTCGAGCGGTATCCGCTGGCCCGCCGCCTGCTCGCCGGCCTCGAGCCCGACGTGACCGAGCGGGTGCTCGAGACCGAGTCCTTCGCCGTCCTGCGCCGAGCCGTGGCCGAGCTCCTGGCCGAGGGCCAGGAGGCGGGCAGCATCCGCCCCGACCTGCCGGCCGAGCACCTCGCCGACGGCCTCGTCGCCGTCGTCGTGGCCGTCGCCATGGCCTCGGTCCAGATCGGGCCGACCATCCCCGACTCCTTCGGGCCGGGCCTGGCCACCGTGCTCCGCGGCCTGCTCACCCCCGATCCGCGCTGGAGCTGATCCGGTCGCAGACCCCTACTGCACGCTGATGCGCGAGTTCGAGGTCAGGGCATTCGGGTCTTCGGATCGGCCGACGGGTCGTTCAGCAGGGGGAGCTCGCTGGGGGCGGACGACCCATCCGTGGACCGGTCGCCTGAAAGGGCCGACCACAGTCCGAGCGCACACGCACCCAGGCCGACGAGCAACCAGACCCCCGCCCACATCCAAGACGACAGCGGACTGAACTCGGCTGCGATCGCTGCATCCGAATGGCCGCCTCGCGATGACCAGTCGAGGACCTCACGGAGATCGTCGACGGCGGCCAGGCACAGCGTCGTCGCCAGCGCGGTGATCGACAATCGGCGGAGGCGGACGCTCGGCTGAAACGCGATGCCGACGAGCGCTGCGATCGCCAGGCAGCAGACGAGGACGGTGAATCTCCCATCGCCTGAATCGGAGCCAGTACCGGCGGCGGCGAACGGACCCGGGTCGACGCGCCACGGGACCCAGGCGAGTCCGATGGCAGCGATCGTCGCCGCCAGTGCGATCGCCGCCACCCGACCTCTACGGAGTCGTGCGGCCCCTTCGATCAGCAGTGCGCCTATGACGGCGGTACCGACGTAGCCGGCGGACGCGACGAACAGCACGGCCGTGTCGGACGGCTGCCCGTCGTAATCCCACGCGGTCAGGCCACCCCCGTGCTCGTTCACGATGACGTAGTGGACGTCGCCGCCGACGATCTCGGCCGCGACGGCGTGGTTCGCTTCGTGCACGAGGGTCACCAGCAAGCGGAACGGCAACATGACCCACGTGGCGGACAGCACCATCCAGAGGCCGCCCGCGACAACGACCATCACCAAGAGCTCACGCCGCGACACCGCCGCCACTGCCTTCCGCCGCACGGTCGCATCGTGGCACAGGCGATCCGGCCTCCGGGTGTCCTGCTCGACCAGTCCCGGAGCGAGCTCCCGCCACCACCGCCAGGTCACAGCAGGGGCGTACCTGCTCGTAGCGCTCGGGGCGGACCGGGCCGATCGAGGAGACGGGATGTCACCGACGGAAGCGCCACGTTGCTGCGACACGCCGATGATGCCGATCGTCTTCGGCGTGCAGTCCTTCAAGCTCGCCGGGTACTCGCTGTGGCCGTTCGGGCGGGTGGTGGTCACCGATCCTGACGCCAGCATGGCGCTCGGCTGCGTCGGCAACGTGCTGTGGCTGGTGCTGGCCGGGTGGTGGCTCGCCATCGGGCACGTCGTCACCGGCCTAGCCCTGTGCCTCACGATCATTGGCATCCCGCTCGGCGTGGCCAACTTCAAGCTGGCGCTGCTGGCGCTGGCGCCGTTCGGCAAGGAGGTGGTCGGGATCGACCGCATCCCGGCTGGGCGCGACATCTACATGCGAGGGCCCGAGCCGATTCGCTGAGGGCTACACCTCGTCGCCGGGATCCTCGTCCCAGTAACCGGGGTCGGCCGTGACGGCGAGCCGGGTCACGACCAGCCGGGCGAGGGTGTCACGATCGATCTCGCCGCGGACTTCCATGAGCTCCCGGTCGACGTGGTCGACCTCGTCGATGGCGGGCTGCTCCTCGAGCCACGACGGCAGCGCCTCGATGGCATCGTCACCCACGACCCCACGCACGTCGTCGAACAGAGCGAGGCTCCACTGACGGCCGGGCTCGGTGCTGGCGTCGACACCGAAGTCCGGCGACGAGGCGATCTCGGCTGCCATCTCGATGCGGTCGTCGGGCACGCCCGCGGCGGCCCAGTCGACGCCCGATCCGTCCCAGGGGTCCGGCTCCGACTCGGGCTCGACCGGCTGCTTCGGGGTGCGGAACCGGTCGAGGAAGCCCATCCGCCCATCGTTGCAGGCGGGTCGTACCGATCAGCCGACTGAGCGTCGGCGGCCGTCCCGCAGCGCCCAGAGCTGGGCGGCCACACCCTCCGGGATGGTGACGCCGGCGGCCGGCAGGACGCGAAGCAGACGATCGGCCACCCGGGCCGGGTGCTGCCAGGCCCGGGGGACCAGCGTGATGCTGCGGTCGGGTCCGGCCAGGACCAGGGCGCCGGCTGCCTGCCAGCTGGCGCCGGGTCGGATCGTCGTGCGCTGATCGGGCACCAGCCGTTGCGTGCCGCGCCACCAGCGCCGCTGCCGGATCTCATCGACCCCGATCACCAGCCGGTCGTGCCAGCGGTGGAGCTCGGCCAGCAGGAGGGGCAGGCCGACCACCAGGGCGATCCCCCAGGCGAGGCCGGTCAGGACCGGGACGGCGGCCATCGTCAGTGCGAACAGAAGAGGCACGGCCACGACGGATCGGGTGCGGTGGAGCTCGGTCTCGTCCTCCGGGTCGGGTAGCGGACGTAGCGCGGTGACGGCCAGTGCGAGCAGCCCCAACGACAGGACCACGCCCGTGTACGCCTCGCCGGGGATCCGGTTCCCGAGGCTCGTGCCCCGCAGCACCCGGTAGGGGCGATCGGCCTGGTAGGTGACCGTCACCGTGTCCCCCTGCCGACCGGTCCCGCCGACGTTGGTCCGCACCGGCACCTGCTCGTCCGGCACCTCGAACTCGACACGGACCTCGCAGCGTCCGGCACCCCCGAAGCGGGCCGGTGCGCTGCGCCTGCAGCTCGGCTCCTCCGACACGATCCGGGCCGACGTCGTCACCGCGTTGGCGATCATCTCCCGCTCGCGCTCGCGGGCGTCGGCCACATCGGAGATCGCCACCTTGAGCAGCGCCAGTGCGCCAACGGCGAGCACGACGCACAGCACCGACACGATGGGTCGAGGCCAGCGTCGAGGGTTCAGGTCCTGCACCGATGCCAGTTCGCCGCCGGCGGCAGCACTCCCTGCCCGGATGCCGAGCGGCTGCAGCGCCGCCCCCTTCGATCCCGACGTCGCCGCCGCCCTCGAGCCGATCCGCTGACCGGTCACACGGCTTCGGCGCGCGCCTTGATGCCGAGGAGCATCTTGCGCTCCATGACGAAGTTCAACGGCTCGATCACGTGCCACAGCACGGACTGGTTCGGGCTGTAGGTCAAGCGCTGGCGGACGATCAATCGGGTGCGGCGACCGTCGTCGAGCGGCTCGAGGAGCCACTGCCAGGTGGAGGCGACGTAGCCGCGATCGGGGACCTCGTCGACGATCTCGGGGACATCGACCTCGGCCGGCGTGCCGGCACCCTGCAGGACCAGCGTGCTCGGCGGGTCGACCCGCATGACGATCCAGCACGGGAACGTGTCCTTCCCACCTGAGCGGATCAGGTCGCCGACGGCGAGGTGCTGGTGCTCGGGGAGGATCTCGTCGGTGCTGTGGATGTCGCAGCCGATCAGGTTCTCGACCGCGTCGTAGCTGTAGAAGCCGCCACGGCCCTGGCCGTACTGCACCAACCACGGCCACACGTCCTCACGTGGGGCGTCGATGGTGATCGCACGGGTGTAGGTCAGCTTCGGGTCCACGACGAGCTCGTCGCCCGGCATGGGGCGGGCGAGCTCCTCGTCGGTGGCACCCCAACGGTTGTACCGCCGCCGAAGCACCGGCGCCCCGGCGAGCGTGCCGGCGATGAGCGCCCCGCCGGCGAGCAGCGGGATCGTGGCGGCGGTCCGGGTCCGGGTCGACATGCGCCTTCCCCTTCCGTCTGCCGGGTGGGGTGAGAGCACCCCGCGTGATCCGCCTCGGACCGTACGACCGCCCCACTGCGACGCCCAGGGTCACGTCGACGTGGTGAGCCGTGACAATCGTCAGTTCCTCGACCGACTCCGATCAACGGCCGGCCGAATTCCTGTCGTAGCCCGTCGGCACACTCGTCCCACTTCCCCTCCGATGACACATGAAGGGACGACCCATGTACGTGCTGGAAGCAACGAAGGAGACCCAGGGCGAGCGCGACGACGAGTACGTCTGGACGATCGACGGAGAGCTCGTGTTCATCCCGCCGCTCGGCTGTCGTACTCCGGGCTGCGGGTGCGACCGTGGCTTCGCTGGGATGACGTCGCATCGAGCCACCACGACCGCCCGGATCGTGGAACGTCCCGACATGGACGTCGATGCGTACTGGGATGTCGTCTACCAGTCGATGAGCGATCAGGGCTACGACATCATCGGGTGTGAGGAGCTCGTGGACGCCGTGGATGAACAGGTTCGAACCGTCCAGATCTTCGGGGCCAGCGGGGGCCACGGGACGGTGGTCGGCCGCACGGCCTCGGCGGTGTTCCTCCGGCGAGCCGGCTCTCGACACGGGCGCTCAGCTCGATGAGCTCGGGCGCTCGATCTCGATCTACGACGCCTTCGTCGGCGCCACGAGTCACCCACGACAGGTTGCGGGCGGGCACCGAGAGCCTGTACACCTATCTGTACACATCCGAGAGGACACGACCCATGATCGAGACCATCAGCGCGGCGCGCCGTGATCTGACCAAGCACGTCGACCGCTTCCGGAGAGATGGTTTGGACGCAGAACCGGTCGTGTTCGGCGACCACCGCAAGCCGGAAGCCGTCGTGGTCCCGTTCGAGACCTTCCAGCTCCTGCTGGACGTGGCCGAAGACATCGCGATCGCCGAGCGCATCCGCGAGCGTGACGCATCCGACTCCGGGGTCCGCACATCGCTCGCCGATGCTGCCGCCGAGTTCGGGATCGACCTCGACCAGCTGTGAGCGAGGCGCCTGGGCCCTATCAACGGGTCCTCTTCCTCGAGGAGGCGAGGGCGGACCTGCGAGCGCTGAACGAACGGAGCCCGGTCATGCTCCGAGAGGTCTTCCGGCTGCTCAAGCTGCTCGACGGCGGAGCCATCTCTCCCACGCCGCTGCGTGACTTCGGCAAGACCGGCGATCTGACCGACTGCGGGAAGATCGTGGTGATCGTCGACGGAGAGCCTGAGCACCGGATCGTCGTCCGCTCGGTCGAGGGGCGCTTCCAGGTCAGCGAGATCGTCGCGGTCGAGGACCGGACAGAGGACCTGCCGTACCTGCTTGCCGGTGTCCGGCTCGGACGCATCACTGATCCGGTCCGACGCTCGGACGCCCAGCGCAAGCTCTTCCGAGTGCGCAGGATGCTCGGCCGAGACTGACCGAGCGCGCCGCGTCGTACGTGCGCGAGCCACGTCGAGCTCGTCCAGAGCGCGGGTGACTCCGGCGACCGCCCACGCTCGTACGCTCTGGCTCGTGGTGGGACGGCGACCGGAGGAGCACTCGGGGCAGGTCGACCTGTTCTCGGTCGCACCCGACGAGCTCGCCCTGCACCGCGGTGACGAGCGCGACTGGCCTGATGCCGCCCGGTTCCCGCACAACCGCCCGGGCCAGAGGGTCCGTGACCTTCTCACCTCGAAGGATCTCCGTCACCATGGCCCTCGACGCCCGGCGTCGTTCATCTCTCTACGACAAGTTTGTCCCGCTCCTCGGCGAGGACGATGCAAACGCCCTCATGTCCGAGTTTCCCTCCGTCGAAGCAGACGAGCTGGTCACCAGGCAGTTCCTGCGCGCCGAGCTCGCCGAGCTGCGGACGGAGATGGCTGAGCGACTCCATCAGCAAACGCTCTGGCTCGGGGGCGCCATCGCCGCCGCTACCGGCGTGTTGGCTGCGCTGACCGCGCTGGCCTGATGTTCCACGGCCCCACGTCAGCTACCCCGCTTCCGATTGTCGGCGCTCGCGCTGGGCCTCGAGGAAGGCACGCTCGGTCGGGTTGTCCGTGAGCTCGATCGCCCGGTCGTAGGCGGCGACCGCATCGTGGCGGTGGCCGGCGCGCGACAGGAGGTCGGCCCGTGCGGCATGGAACGGCTGGTAGCCGGTCATCGCCTCGGCATCGAGCGCCTCCACCATCTCGAGTCCGACGGCCGGGCCGTGCAGCTCGGCCATGGCGATGGCCCGGTTGAGCGCCACGATGGGATCGGGGCGCAGTACGAACAGCTGGTCGTACAGCGCGACGATCTGGGACCAGTCCGTCGCCTCAGCCGACGCGGCGTCGGCGTGGACGGCGGCGATGGCGGCCTGGATCTGGAACGGGCCGGGCGCGTTGCGGCGCAGGCAGGCCCGCACCAAGGAGTGGCCCTCGGCGATGAGGTCGCTGCTCCACCGCGCGCGGTCCTGATCGGCGAGGCGGACCATCGTGCCGTCGGCCGCCGTCCGTGCTGGGCGGCGGGCTTCGGTCAGCAGCATCAGCGCCAGCAGGCCCACCGCCTCCGGCTCGTCCGGCATGAGCTCGACCAGCACCCGGCCCAGACGGATGGCCTCGCCGGCCAGGTCGGCGCGGGTCAGGTCCGGACCGGAGGTCGCGGTGTGGCCTTCGGTGAAGATCAGGTACACCGCGGCCAGCACGGCCTGTAGCCGGTCGGGCAGCTCGGCGTCGCCGGGGACGCGGTAGGGGGCGTGGTTGTCGCGGAGCTTGCGCTTGGCCCGGACGATGCGTTGGGCCATCGTCGCCTCCGGGACGAGGAATGCGCGGGCGATCTCGGGGGTGCCGAGGCCGCCGAGGAGCCGCAGGGTGAGCGCGACCTGCGCATCCGCGGCGAGGGCGGGGTGGCAGCACAGGAACATCATCCGCAGCTGGTCGTCGGGGACGACGTCGACGAGCTCATCGAGGTCGCCGAGCTCGGGGTCGGGGTCGGGGTCGGGTTCCATGTCGGCGGCGTGCAGTCGGTGCGCAGCGAGGTGGCGGTCGTCCCGGGCCGACTCCCGTCGCAGCCGGTCGATGGCCCGGTTGCGGGCGGTGGTCGTGATCCAGCCTCCGGGGTTCGGTGGCATGCCGTCGGCCGGCCACCGCGCCGCGGCGATCGCGAACGCCTCCGCGACCGCGTCCTCGGCGAGATCGAGGTCGCCGAGGACGCGGATCAAGGTCGCGGTGCAGCGGCCGGACTCCCTCCGGAAGACCTCCTCGAGGGACTCAGCCATCCACCTGCATCGGGCGGAGCTCCACCGGGCCCTCACAGGCAGCGGCACACTTGCCGGCCCACTCGAGCGCCACGTCGAGGTCGGGAACCTCGATGACCCAGAAGCCGCCCATCTGCTCCTTGGTCTCGGCGTAGGGGCCGTCGGTCATCGAGACGTCGCCGCCGGCGGAACGCACCACGGTGGCGGTGGACTGCGGCTGCAGACCGGCACCGAACACCCAGGTCCCGGTGCGCTCCATCTCTTCGTTGAGCGCACCGACCTGCTGGCCGAGGCGCTGGATGTCGGGATCGGACCAGTCGTTGTCGGCGTAGTCGTCGTCGTGCCAGACGGAGATCAGGTACTGAGGCATGGCGGTCATTCTCCTTCAGGTCAGCTGCGAGCAGAGGTTGCTCACCCTGTCCACGAACGCGCTCGCCGGAATCGACAGTCACCCGGAGAAATCCTGAGTCGCGGGCGTAGGCGTCGTACGGAGGTTCTTGTCAGCGGTCGTGTGGAGACTGTCATGCAGCGCTCGACACCACGCCTCGAAGGGGTGTCCCTGGACCACCGCACGGCTCTCGCCGTGCAAGGGGGAATCCGCCATGTGCCTGCGCTGTGCCGGTCTGAGCGACGCTGCCGTCGCCGACCACTACGCCCGGATGATCGACGAGCACGGATGGGCCGCCGTCGGCGTCACCGCCGAGGTGCCTTGGATTTGCACCGTCGACCTCCGGTGGCGCCTCGACCATCCCGAGCTCGTCGTCGTCGGCGTCGACCCCACGGACGCCCACGACCTCCTGCGCGACATCGTCGATCGCATCGAGCATGGCGAGACAGCGAGCTCCGGCGCGCGCATGGCGCTGCCCGGCGTGGAGGTCGCGTTCGGTCACGTCGACCATCGCAACCTCCTCGGGGAGTGGTTCGCCCAGTGGCACCCCGTGGCCCGAGCGTGCGGCCAGGGCACCACGTCGCTGCGGGCGCTGCAGGTCCGTGTCGACCAGCTCGACGACTGCGACACCAGCTTCGACCGTCAGCGGGCGCTCGGACGGCCGTGCTCGGTCGACTCCCTTGTCGGGGTCAGGCATTCGGGTTCGCCGTCATGACCGCACCCGGACGCCAAGTCGTACTTGGTGCAGATACCGCCATCACCAAGTATCGTGCGGTCATGGAGATCCAGACGTACCTCGTGTCCTCGTCGGGTCAGATGTCCCTCCCCGCCGGCGCCCGGCACCGCTGGAGCCTCGACGACGGCGGCCCCGTCGACGTGATCGATCTCGGGTTCGGCGTGCTGACGGTCCCCAGTGGTGAGGGACGCAAGCTGCTCGGGGATCTCCTGCCCCGGGATCAGCACGCCGAGTTCGCGCGCACCCTCGGCGACGATCCCGACCTCGCCACGACATGACGCGCGCCGTCCTCGACGACCACCTGCTGCGCGATCTCCTGGCCGATGACGTGTCCGAGGGTCTTGCTGAGGTGCTCGCCGCGCACGAACCGGCCACGACGAACCTCTACCTCTACCGGCTGTCCAAGAGCGTGGTGGCAGCTCCGGGCGGGGCGTTGACCGGTCGCTGGAGCCCCGAACGCCGTCGAGCTCTGGGTTCGAAGCTCCTGAGCCTCCCGAACGACGTCGCGATCGTACCCATGAGCGCACTGTCGTACCGCATGGCCGAGATCGCAGCAGCGCACCGCGTGTCGACGCTCGGGGCCGAGTGCGTCGCCGCAGCCGAGCACCTCGGAGCCTCGCTCTACGTGTGGGAAGGCGACGACGGACCGGGCATCCGTGCTGCGATGGACCACCTCGACCTCGGCTACCAGACGGTCGGCCGCTGAGCCGCCGGCGCTCGGCGTGGTATCCGAGACGTCGGCTGCGGGCCCTGGCGTCCTGAGCGCCGTCAGCGGACCGGGCGGAGGAGCCCCTTCTCGATCTGCTCGACCAGGGCGAACTTCTGGATCTTGCCGCTGCCGGTCATCGGGTACTCGTCGGCCACGTACCAGAGCCTCGGCACCTTCTGGCCGGCCATGATCTCGCGGCAGTACGCCTGGAGCTCGGCGACGTCGATGCCGGCAGCCGGGTCGGCCGGCTGCACCACGGCACCGACCTGCTCACCCCACTCGGCGTCGGGGACGCCGACCACGGCCACCTGCGCCACGGACGGGTGCTGGTAGAGGCGGTTCTCGATCTCGGCCGGGAACAGGTTCTCACCGCCACGGATGATCATGTCCTTGAGGCGACCGGTGATGGCCACGTAGCCGCGGTCGTCCATCGTCCCCAGGTCGCCGGTGTGGAGCCAGCCATCGGCGTCGATGGTCTCGGCCGTCTTGTCCGGCATGTCGAAGTAGTCGAGCATCACCAGGTAGCCGCGGACGCAGATCTCGCCCTCGACGCCGCAGGGGACGGTGGCCCCCGACCCGACGTCGATGATCTTGATCTCCACCGGACCGAGCGGCGCGCCGACCGTCGTCCCCTTGTCCTCGATCGTGTCGTCCGACGTCGTCATCGTGCACACCGGCGACAGCTCGGTCTGCCCGTAGACGATCTGGAACGACGCTCCGAGGGACGACTCGATGTGGTTCACCAGATCCGGCGGGACCATCGCGCCACCGGACACGAGGTACCGCAGCGACGAGATGTCGCGCGAGGCGAAGTCGGGGTGGTTGATGAGCGCGATGAGCATGGTGGGCACGCCCGCCGAGCCGACGGCCGCGTAGGTCTCGAGCAGCTCGAGGTGGACGGCCGGATCGAACTGCTCGAGCAGGACGAGGTGGTCGCCCGCCGACGCGGCGCCGAGCACGCCGAGCACGCATCCGCCCGTGTGGAACAGCGGCATCGGCGTGACGTAGCTCATGGGGCCATCGGCCAGCTCGGCTCGGGTGAGCCGGGCGTTGTTGGTGATGCCCCGGTGGTGGAGGCGGGCGCCCTTCGGGAAGCCCGTGGTGCCCGACGTGTACTGGACCTGGGCGGCATCGTCGGGACCCACGTCCGGCAGCTCCGTGGTGGCATCGCCCGAGGCCAGGAACTCGTCCCACGCATCGATGGAGATCACGTGCTCGAGGCCGCTGAGGTCGGCCTGGAGGTCGGCGGCGATCTTGGTCGGCGACTGGTCCCGGAAGGCGTCGACGGCGAAGACACCGCGCGCCTTCGACTGCTCCAGCACGTACTTCACCTCTTCGGGGCGCAGCGCCGGGTTCACGGTGACGAGCACGATGCCGGCGAGGCCCATGCCGTACTCGAGCAGCACCCACTCGGGGACGTTGTGGGCCCAGATCGCGACGTGGTCGCCCCGGTCGAAGCGAGCGAGCAGCGCACGGGCGACCGCCTCGGCCTCGTCGAGGAGCTCGGCGTAGGTCCAGGTGCGACGAGCGGCGGGGTCGGCCGCGCCACCGGTGAACGCGGGCGCATCCGGTGTCGCCTCGGCGGCAGCCCGCAGCACGCCGCCGACGGTCGTCTCGAGGATGGGATCGTCGGTCCCCGGCCAGTAGGACTCGGTCAGCGTCATGTTCGGTTCCCCCCGGAGCGTGTGGCCCGCATCGTGGCCGCGGGCCCGGGCAACGTCAAGGGCAGGCGTGCCCATCGAAGACGTAGGTTCCGACGCGCACCCGACACCGAGGAGGCGCCGTGACCGACATCGATCCCACCCCGCTGGAGAAGTCCTTCGTCATCGCCGACGGACAGCGGATGGCGTACCACGAGCGGGGCACCGGCGAGACCGTCGTGTTCCTGCACGGGAACCCGACGTCGTCGTACCTGTGGCGCAACGTGATCCCCCACGTCGAGCCCTACGCCCGCTGCCTCGCCCCCGACCTGTTCGGCATGGGCGACTCGTCCAAGCTCGAGGACCCGGGCTCAGGCTCGTACCGCTTCGGCGTGCACCGGCGGTACCTCGACGCCTGGATGGACGAGGTGTACCCGGGCGATCGCATCACGCTCGTCGTGCACGACTGGGGGTCCGGGCTGGGCTTCGACTGGGCCCGGCGGCACCCGGAGCGGGTGGCGGGCATCGCCTACATGGAGGCCATCTTCCCCATGCGCTGGGACCAGTTCCCCGAAGGCGCGCGGGAGCTCTTCCAGTCGTTCCGCACGGACGCGGGCGAGGAGCTGATCCTGCAGGGCAACGCCTTCGTCGAAGGCGTGCTGCCCGGTGCCGTGCTGCGGGACCTGACGGATGAGGAGATGGACGAGTACCGGCGGCCCTTCATCGCCGAGGGCGAGCGCTGGCCGACGCTGGAGTGGCCGCGGGAGCTGCCGATCGAGGGTGAGCCCGCCGACGTCACCGAGATCGCCGAGGCCTACACCGAGTGGCTGTCCACGTCCGACGTCCCGAAGCTGTTCGTGAACGCCGAACCCGGCGCGCTGCTCACCGGCGAGCAGCGCGAGCGGGTGCGCGCCTTCCCGAACCAGACCGAGGTGACCGTGGCCGGCAGCCACTTCGTCCAGGAGGACAGCCCGAACGAGATCGGGCGCGCCATCGCCGACTGGCTGCCCATCCGCTGATCGGCGCTCGAGCGACGGCTCAGTCCAGCCGGCGGGACCAGTCCTGCGCCCAGCCGTCGAGGGGCTGCAACGCCGAGCCCAGCGACTCCCCGATCTCGCTCAACCGGTAGGCGTCGTCGTCGCCCTGCTCGACCAGCGCGGCGTCCTGCAGCTCGCGCAGCCGGTCGTAGAGCACGCTCGACGAGAGGCCGTCGATCTCGGCCAGCAGCCGGCGCGCGCCGAGCGGCCCGTCCCGCAGCTCCCACAGGATGCGCAGGCTCCACCGACGGCCGAGCAGGTCGAGCGCGGCCATCAGCGGGCGACCGGTGGTCGAACCCCGGACCGCTCGACCCGGGCGTGGGGTCGGCTTCGTCGCCATCAGCAGGAGAGCTCCATTGCGTTTCGGATCTCGCAACGATACCTTCGATCGCATGTTGCGAAATACGAAACAGCAGACCGAGCAGCGTGTGCCGCGGATCGCCCCGCTCGAGCCGCCCTTCGATCCCGAGGTCGCCGCCGTCCTCGAGCCGATGATGCCCCCGGGCGTCCCGCCCATCGCCCTGTTCCGCGCGTTCGCCCGCAACCCCGCCATGGCCACCGCCATGCAGGGGTGGGGCAGCTACGAGCTCAGCCGGAACCTGTCGCTCACCATGCGCCAGCGGGAGATCGTCATCGACCGCACCTGCGCCCGCTGCGGGTGCGAGTACGAGTGGGGTGTCCACGTCGCCTTCTTCGCCGAACGGGTCGGGTTCAGCGAGGACCAGGTCCGCTCCCTCACCCACGGCGACTCCGGCGACCCGTGCTGGACCGACCCGACCGAGCGGGCCCTCATCGATGCCGTCGACGCGCTCCACGACCGCAGCGACATCGACGACGAGCTGTGGTCACGCCTGCGGGCCGGCCTCGACGACGCCCAGGTGCTCGACCTGCTCCTGCTCACCGGCTGGTACCACGCCATCAGCTTCGTGGCGCGGGGCATCGGCGTGCCGCTCGAGCCCGGCGCGCCCCGGTTCGCCGATCACCAGATCGCGGGCGCCACCTGACCGGCGAGGTCTTCCGCCCACGTCCAGGGACGAAGGACCCTTCCACCTGCGCCGGGCGGAGCGCACCGTGGACCCATGACTGACACCCGAACCGCATGGGGCGAGGTCGGCGACAACCTCTCCGCCCTCCTCCTGAAGCTGAAGCTGCACGCCGAGGAGGAGCTCTCCGACGACGATGTCCGCGAGAAGTGCGGCCTCGACCGGGTGACCGCGGTGCTCGAGGAGACCGCCGAGGCCATGTCCGATGCCTACGAGGACGAAGCCGTCCGGGCCGACGCCAGGGAGGTCGCCCGCTCGTTCGTCGCCGCCGTCGACACGACGTTCAGGGAGGCGCAGACCCGCATGCGCCCCGGCGGCTGACCGCCGCGCCCATCCCTCACCTCGCCGGCTCGGCCGCCCCGTGGAGGAAGCAGCGCATCAGATCGGCGGCGGCGATGCGGTCCCCTGTTCGATGGTGACCGTCGGAGGGGCTGCATACACTCGGCAACACGCCGTCAGGCACTCGGGACATCGCTTCCCCAAGGTCCGATCGAAAGCTGAGCACCATGGCTCCCTCCGACCTGGCGGATCGTCTCGCCTTCCTGTTCCCGACCACCTACTGCCCGGGTGGCACGACGACCGACGCTCCAGACGTCGGAGACCACGACGCCATTCGGGAGCTCGTGTCGCTCGAGCTGCGACTCCCCACCGCCGCCAACGAGGCGGAGGCGCGTGCGCTGTCGACATTCGTCGACCTGCGCGCCTTCTTCGCCTACGCCGTGCTTCGAGACACCGCCGGCGCTTGGCAGGCCGTCCTGCGGCTCCTCGACGAGGGCCATGACCGAGACGAGGTGCTCGAGCAGATCAACGACGTTCTGGGCGAGCACGTGCTGGAGCCGATGACCTCCGGTGAGGAGATCGACGTGGAACGGGTCAACGCCGCCTTCGACCGCCTCGGACGGTGGGATCCCATCGACGAGGAGCTCGAGCACCTGCCCTGGATGATCGACGAGTGGCGCTCCAGCGGCAGCGTGGCTGACGACGAGATCGCCCGCATCGTCCGGGAGGTGATCCACCCGGACGTGCTCGACGTCATCGGCGACGCTGTGCGCGCGGTCGAGGAGGTCGCTGCGCCCTTCTCCGGCCGGCTCCGCCTCCCCCGAGCCGATGCCTCCGCCGTCATCGGGATGTACCTCGAATGGTTCACCAACGCCGTGATCGTCACGCCCCGAGGAAACGTCGCCCGCTCGGCGACGGTCCTGGACGGACTCCGGTTCCGACACGTCCTCACCGAAGCCGAGGCGGACAACGAGCGCGTGGAGGTGGGCACCGACCTCGCCGTCGTGTTCGACGGCATCGACGACCTCCGCTTCCCGGACGGTTCGTCAATCCAGTCGACGTACCGCACCGCTGTCGACGGTCCGGAGAGCCGCCGAGGTGAGGTCCACGTGGTCGACGGGCCGCCCGGCTGGCTCGGCGGTGCTCGTGCCGGCGACCAGATCGCCATCAGCCGTCATGGCGACCAGATCACTGTCGAAGGGGTCGAGCCAGCCGAGGCGTCAGCGCACATCGTGTCCGCACTCCGTCATGCACGGGACGAGCTCTCGCTTCCGACCGACGTGTACCGCCTGATGGGCGTGGCAGCGGTCGACGCCGGAGGATTCGGCTCCGATCTCGGAGCGCCGCTCTCCGGGCTCCTCGAGCTCACCGGCTGGTCGGCCCGAGGCGACGAGCTGGCGGCTGCCGGCTACGACTGGGACGCAGTGGAGGCCGAGCGGGGCCGGCGGGGTCGGGCATCGGTGCTCGACGCCGCCGGAGTCGACCCGGCGTTCACCACCCAGGTCGAACGCCTCGTGGACGAGCTCTTCGGTCCGGGCAACTGGTTCCACTCCACCGACGCGCGGCCGGTGCAGGACGAGCGGGTCGCCTCGGTGGCGCGGTTGCTCGGCCGAGAGGGTGTCGCCGGGGCCGTGTGGACGCTCGGGGTCGGCCCCGACCCTGACGAGACCGCCGCTCGAGCGGTGCTCAGCTTGGCGCAGGGCCTGCTCGACCGGTGCCGCCCAGCGCACGCCACCGGACCCGCACGTCTGGCATTGCTCGCCGCCGGCACGCTCGACCGGGTCGACCTGCTCCCCGATCTCATCCGTCTCGGAGCGATCGACGACTCCTGTGATCCGGCGCTGTGCTCCATCGCTGCGGACGTGGCGATCGATCAGGGGGACATCGCGACCGCTCGCCAGCACCAGCAGCGAGGGTGGCTCTCCCCCGGCGAGCTCCTCCGGCAGGTGGACCGCCTGGACCACCCCGAGCAATCGTTCTCCGCCGGACGGAACGACCCGTGCCCATGCGGCTCCGGACAGAAGTTCAAGCGCTGCCACGGCGATCCGCAGCCCCGCACCCCCACTGACGAGGAGCGCGCGCAGCTGCTGGCGACCCGGCTGGACCAGCACGCCTTCCGGCGCTTGCGCTTCACCCACCGGCTCGCCAAGCGCGCCGGCCTCCTCGAGGACGATGAGTGGTGGGTGGACGGTGGCGAGCTCGCCCAGCCGTTCCTCCGTGCCGTCACCTGGTTCGCCGGAGGCGTACTGGAGGACCACCTCGCCAGCCGGGGTGGCCTGCTGCCCGATGCGGACCGAGAGCTGGAGGAATCCTGGGCGGGCGCACGACTCGTCGTCGGCACAAGCAGCACGGCTGGGCAGATCACCCTCGACGACGGCCGGATCCTCCCAGCACCGAGAATCGGGGGCTCGCTCGTGCTGCCGTTCGGACCGATGGTGGGCTGGGAGGTGCCCGTCGGCGGTGAGCCCGCGTTCCTCTTCGGAGCGCCGGTCGGGCCGGACGTCGACGTCGTCGCCGCGCAGTTCAGCGCGGCCCGTGGTCCAGACGCCATCGCCGACGTCCTGGGGTCGACATGGCCTAGGCGGGCCGTATGCTGATCTGCATGCACAGCACGAGCGTCCGGATCGACTCCGCCACGCACGAGGAGCTCAAGCGGCTGGCCGCCGAGCTCCACACGACGGTCGGGAACACGGTGACGCTCGCCGTTCGGGCGTTGCGGCAAGACCGTGTCGGTGCGCAGCTGGCCGAGCCGCTCCGTGATGATGAGACCGGTTGGCTCGATGCGGACCTCGGGTGACGTCGTCGACCTCGAGCTCGGGACGCCGGAGGGACGGGAGGCCGGCTTCCGACATCCCGCCGTGCTGGTCACCGCACAACGGATCCTCGATGCCGCCCCATCTGTGGTCCACGTCGTGCCAGTCACGACCACGCTGCGGGGCTTCCATTCCGAGGTCGTGCTCGAACCAGATGCGGGCAACGGACTGCAGCATCGATCAGCAGCTCAGTGCCAGCACCTCCGGGCGGTGTCACCTGGGCGCGTGTCGGAGGTGCGGGGAAACGTCGGCACGGTCGCCCTCGCGCAGATCCGAGATGTGATCGCAGTGATCCTCGACCTGCCCTGACGGCGACCGACCGCCGGCACTTGGCTCAGCCGAGTCCCGCAGCCAGCGCTTCGGCCTCGTCCTGCGTGAAGCCACCGGAGATCGAGATCTGGTCGCGCTCGAACTCCGGTGCGTTGATCGACGGGGCGCTGATGACCGCACGGTCGACGAGGATCGCCAGCTGACGGGTCGGGCACGTGGGGGCACCGTCGAAGCAGGCCCGGGTGCTCTCGTTGAAGGTGGCGATGCCGTCGCTGGTCAGCACCAACGAGATCATCCAGTTGCCGAGACCGTCCTCCTGCGCGGCAGCGGACTCGACGACAGCTCCGTCGGCCTCGCCCGGACCGAGCTCGAAGCAGGCAACCTCCTGGCCATCTTCGAGCTGCGGAGCCAGAACGGGTTGCTCGGCGGCCCAGTCGTCCTCGGGCGTGGCGCACCCGTCGCCGCTGCCACCGGGCGGGAGCAGCTGGAGCACGGGCCGGAACTCCAGGTCCGTCGGGTCGAGCGGGCTCGCACCCGCAGCGTCGGTCGTGTCGGGCGACGAGGTCTCCGGCGCCGTGACCGACGACGCCGGCTCGTCGCCGGTGGCCGCCGTCTCCGTGTCGTCGTCTCCGCAGGCGCCGAGCGACACCGCAAGCACCGCCAGCGCGCAGGAACGTCGGAACCACCTCGAAGTCACCGCCATCGGGCGGACGGTACCTCCCTCGACCGTTGCGATCGCCGAGCGCGTCACGGCGCTCTGGTACGACGGGGACGACCGCCATGCGCTTCCCCGTCACCGTCCTCGTTTCCCTGCTCGCGCTCGCGGGCTGCGGCACCACCACCTCCGAACCCGAGACCGGGGCGTCCTCGTCCACCTCGGAGTCGACGACCACGACGTCGGCATCTCCCGGGACGGATCCGCCGACGCCCGCTGGTGATGGCGCGCGAGTGGTCGAGGTCGTCGACGGCGACACGATCCGCGTCGAGGTGGCCGGCCAGCAGGAGTCCGTCCGGCTCATCGGCATCAACACGCCCGAGCGGGGCGAGTGCCTGTCCGACGAGGCGACCGGTCGGTTGCAGGACCTCGTCGCCGGTCAGACCGTGGAGCTCGTCGTGGACCGGACGGACCGGGACCAGTACGGGCGGCTGCTGCGCCACGTCGAGGTCGCGGGTGTCGACGTCGGTGCCGAGCTGGTTCGGTCCGGGCACGCCCTCGCCCGCGAGTACCCGCCGGACACGGGCCGGTCCGAGGCGTACGCCGCCGCCCAGCGGTCGGCGGAGGACGACGGGGTCGGCATGTGGGCGACGAACGCCTGCGGATCGGGGACGTCCGGGGCCGACGTCGTCATCGATGCCATCCGCTTCGACGCCGACGGGGACGACAACGAGAACCTGAACGACGAGTGGGTGCGGATCGCCAACCGGAGCGGCTCGGCGGTGGACCTCACCGGCTGGGTGCTGAAGGACACCTCGGCCACGCACCGGTTCTCGTTCCCGGGCGGCTTCTCGCTCGAGCCCGGCACGAGCGTCACCGTCCGCACGGGCTGCGGGTCGGACTCGGCCACCGACCTCCACTGGTGCAACCAGGGCTCGGCGGTGTGGAACAACTCGGGCGACACCGCGTTCCTGCTCGACCCAGCCGGGAACATCGTCGCCTCCCAGGACGGCTGAGCATGGCTCGCCGCCGGCGCGAGGAGATGAGCACCGTCCAGCTCGTCGTCGGCTTCGCCGTCCTGCTCGCCCTCGTGGTGGGAGCCCGCCTGCTGGTGGTGTGGCTGGCGGACGGTTCGAGTCCGACGCGGCTCGTCGTGTCGCTCACGATCGTGGCCATCTTCGTCGGGATCCCCGCGGCCTACGGCCTGCATGGGCTGCTGCGGGACGACGAGCAGGACCGCGAGGACGAGGTCTGAACCCCTGACCGGTGACGACGTCGAGGGCGTACCGTGCGCGTCGTGCCCGGGAAGACGGAGCTGGTGTTGCTGTCCGACGAGGTGTGGGAGCGCACGCGGGAGCGCCTCGGCGGCCTCACCGACGAGGAGTACTTCTGGGAGCCGGCGCCTGGTTGCTGGTCGGTGCGCCAGCGCCGCGGACGCCGTCGCCATGCTCGAACTGGCCCACGCCCGCTGCGACGCGCACCTCCACCTGGTGAGCGAGGAGCAGCTCACCCAGCCGATCGGTCCCGTCGGCGGCGAGTACGGCGAGCGGACGCGGACGTCCTACGTGCTGCACATGCTCGACGAGTTCATCCACCACGGCGCCGAGATCTCGCTGCTGCGCGACCTGTGGCGCTGGCAGCCCGGCCGGCTCGACGGCGGCTCACCCCGCGAGCGGGCGATGCGAGGTGACATGGACCTACTCGACGAGGTGGACGCCGAGCAGGCGACCGAGCTGCTCGACACGGCGGCGGACAACGGCCGGTGGGAGCTCGTGGTCGGCCTGGTCGAGCGCGGCGGGCGCGTTCGCACGCCGAAGAGCTGAGCGCGTCCGCGGAACGGCGTGTGACACATGTGCGGTCGCCACGCTGTCAGTACCGTCGTAAAGTGCGCGAAACGACCGGCGATGTCCGGGCCGGCACTGGGGCGGCCGCGGAGGCTGGTCAGGAGGTGGTCCCGTGCCCGACCTCGCCGAGGCGCCGTTCCTCGACATCTTCGACCCCGATCTCGACGCCGACCCGGAACCGATCTACGCGGCGCTCCGCGAGGAGACCGCCGTCGCCCGGACGCCGTTGGGCGCGGCGGTGCTCCGGCGGGACGCGATCCACCGGCTGCTCGGTGACCGGCGTCTGATCAGCTCGATCCCCCACCTCGTCCGCCTGCAGGGGGCCGGCGATGGACCCGTCGGTGGGCTGCTGGAGTCCTCGGTCATCGCCGTCGACGGTGACGACCACACCCGCTTGCGCCGCCTGGTGAGCCGTTCGTTCACGCCGAGCGCCGCCAACCGGCACCGACCCCTGATGCGCTCGCTCGTGCAGGCGCTCGTCAACGGCTTCGCGGTGGACGCCGGCGGCAGAGGTCGGTGCGAGTTCGTCTCCGAGCTGGCCGACCACTACCCGGTGCGGGTCATCTGCAGCGTGCTCGGTGTCCCCGACGAGGACCACGAGCAGTTCGGGACGTGGGCCGAGTCGATCACCTACATGCTCTCCCTCGAGCTGTCCGCCCACCTGGACGAGGTCGTCCACGCGGTCCAGGCGCTCGGGGACTACGTCACCGACCTGGTCGAGGAGCGCCGGCGGAACCCCCGGGACGACCTGCTCACCAGCCTCGTGCAGGCCTCCGAGGACGGTGACCGGTTGAGCAATGACGAGCTGCTGTCGATGGTCGGCGGCCTGTTGTTCGCCGGCGTCGACACCACCCGCAACCAGCTCGGCCTGGCCATGCACACGTTCTGCGAGCACCCCGACCAGTGGGAGCTGCTCCGCACCAGGCCGGAGCTGACACCGGCAGCGGTCAACGAGACCATGCGGCTGTTCGGCGCGGTGCCGGGCATCCCCCGGGTGACGCTGGAGGACGTCGAGGTGGAGGGGTGGTGCATCCCGGCCGGGACCATCGTCTTCCTGTCCCTGGCCTCGGCCAACCGCGACCCCCGGCACTTCGACGACCCGATGCGCTTCGACATCACGGCCGAGCGCGAGCCGCACCTCACCTTCGGTGGCGGTCCGCACTACTGCCTCGGCGCCAACCTGGCGAAGGCCGAGATGGAGGAGGCGCTGCTCGTGCTCGCCACCTCGATGCCGGACCTCCGCCTCCACGGCGAACCGGCGTGGCGGACCAGCACCGGCATCGGCGGACCCACCCACCTGCCGCTGTCGTTCGCCGCCGGCTGATCAGCCGAGCAGCTGCTCCAGGCGGCTCGCGGCAACGGCCGGATCCAGGTCGTCGATCCGGACGCGCTTGCGACGGCTCTTCGCCCCCGACGTCACGGCCACCGACGAGACCGGCACGTCGAACGCGTCCGCCAGCAGGCGGCACACCGCGACGTTCGCCTTCCCACCCTCCGGCGGGGCCGACACCTTCACCTTCAGGGCGTCGCCGTGGCGGCCGACGACCTCGTCACGGGAGCCGCCGGGCTGCACGTGGACGTCGATGACCACGCCACCGTCAGCCGTGATGTCGAGCACGCCCCATGGTGCCCGTTCGTTCCGATCGGGGGTCCACCCGCTCCAGGACGGATGGTGGCACCGTCATGGTGTGACAGCGACCGTCACGAGATCGATGCACGCAATGGTGCAGACGGCCCATGGCAGGAGCATGCGGAGGGCGTAGAACGGGTGTGACGGAAGCGCCACCCAGCGTGGTGGCGCACCGGTCGACGAGATCGTCGAGGTGCGACATGAGCGATGCAGATCGACCAGAGGACGGGGGCGGCCTGAGCTTCCCCGAGCGGGACGCCATGGTGGCGGCGCTCGTCGGCGTCAGTCCCGACCGGCTCCGCACCATCCGGCGGGTGCAGCGCAAGCGCACCGGCGGTCTCCAACCCCGCGGGGCCGAGGCGCGCTGGCAGCGGATCGACGAGCTGTCCGACGATGCGCTCTTCGCCACCTTCCGCCGCCACGAGGCACGAGCGCGTGCCGTCACCCGCGCTGCCATCGCCTCACCGATCGAGCGGCTCCCCCGCCGCCTCGCCCCCCGGCGCTGAGCGCGCTGGGAGGTTGACGGTCGGGCCCTGCGCGGTCACGCGCCTGCGGGGAGCACCGACTGGATCGCGTCGAGCACCGACTGGTCCGGCTGCGGTGGCACGACCGCCGACGGAGCAATGCGGGTCGCCGCGATGGCGTCGGCCACGTGACCCCTGCCGATCATCGGCGTGTGGCAGCCGGCCAGCACCTGGGGCTGCAGATCGGCGATGCGGTCGACGGTGCGCTGGAACTTGGCGTCGTCGACCACCTGCAGCCACGGGCTGATGTACTGGGCGAAGACGTGGATGCCCTCGAGCCACGGCACCAGATCCAGCTCGGCCACGTCGCGCACCGGCACTGCCATGGGGCTGGCGAAGGCGTCGGAGCCCCAGTACACCTCGGTGAGCGGGTCGAACAGGCCACGGGTGGTGCCCGAGTCGAACACCGGCGGGCGCACGATGCGCAGGGTGCGGTCGCCGACGTCGAGCGAGTCGCCGTCCTGCACCCAGCGCCAGCGGCTGGCCGGGACCTCGAGGGAGGCACCCATGCGCTCCTGCATGAACCAGTCGATGACCAGGGTGGCGTTGGGGGCAGCCGCCATCAGCGCGTTGAGGTTGCCCGTGTGGTCGACGTCGTCGTGGCTGATGAACACCCATCGGATGTCCTCGGGCTCGACGAGGGAGAACACGTCGGCCAGGTACTGGTCGCGGTTCTCCATCATCCCGGTGTCGACCACGACGGGTTCGGCGGCCCGGATGACCATGGTGTTCAGGGCGACCGACACCGGCTCGGTGCCCTCGCCCTGGTGGTCGTGGATCAGGAACGTCTCCGGCGCGATGCGGGTCGGTTCGAAGCGGGTCTTGGTCTGAGGTGCGGTGTGCACGGTTGTTCTCCTTCAGCTGGTTGGTTCCAGGACGGGTCCGCCGAGGGCCGGTCGGGCCGGCACGGGTGCGGGGGTGCGCACTCGGCCCTGGCCGATGCGCAGCGCGAGCAGGACGAGGAGGGCGCCGGCCACCTGGCCGCCGGTGAGGCGCTGGTGGAGCACCAGCCAGCCGACGGTGGTGGCGACGAGGGGGCTGAGCAGGCCGAGGAGCGACACCCGCTGCACGGGCAGGCGCTCGACGCCGCGGAACCACACGACGTAGGCGCCGGCCGTGCCGGCGGTGGCCAACCAGACGTGGCCGGCCAGGTTCGTGGCGGTGAGGGTCGGGGGCAGGCCCTCGACCACGAGCAGCAGCGGGGCGAGCACCAGGCCGCCGGCCACCAGCTGCCAGCCGGTCGCGGCGAGCAGCGGCATGGCCCGACCCCAGCGCTTGGTGAGCACCACGCCCGTGGCCATCGAGAGTGTTCCGGCGACCCCAGCAGCGACACCCACGGCGTCGAGGCCCACCCGGCTGCGCAGCACGAGCAGCCCCACGCCGACGATCCCGAGGGCGCCGGCGACGACGGTCCGGGATCGCACCCGCTCGCCGAGCAGCAGAGCCCCGAGCCCGGCGACGACCAGGGGCTGGATCGCCCCGAGCGTCGCCGCCACGCCGCCGGGCAGCCGGGTGGCGGCCACGAAGAGGAGGGCGAAGAACGCTCCGACGTTGAGGGTGCCGAGGACGGCGATGCGCCCCCACCACCCCGCTGGCGGCCGGGCGCCGGTGACCGCCACCAGCGCGATCCCGGCGGGCAGCGCCCGGAGGGTGGCGGCGAGCAGCGGCCGGTCCGGAGGAAGGAGCTCGGTGGTCACCGCGTACGTCGTCCCCCAGGTGATGGGGGCGAGGGCGGTGACCAGCAGCACCCCGGTCGGTCCTTGCTCGGTGCGCATGTCCACCCTCCTTCGTGAAGTATCTTGATGACAAGATACATGGGAGATAGCAATGTCGCAAGATACTCACCAGCAAGATACTTCGGATGCCGTGGACGAGATCGTTGCGGCCTGGGCGGTGGAGATGCCCGAGCTCGACACCACGGCCAAGCACGTCACGGGGCGGATCATCCGTCTCGGCGCCTTGTTCCAGCAGGCCTTCGGCGAGTCGTCGGCCACGGTCGGGCTCGAGAACGCGGACTTCGGCATCCTCGCCGCGCTCCGGCGCGCCGGCCCCGACCACGCCGTCACGCCCACCGAGCTGGCCCGCCGGCGCATGATGACCTCCGGAGGGATGACTGCGGCGATCGACCGCCTCGACCGGCGCGGCCTCGTCGAGCGGGTCCCCAACCCGGCCGACCGTCGCGGGAGCCTGGTGCGCCTCACCGACGCCGGCCGGGACGCGATCGACCAGGCGGTCGTCCTGCAGCAGGACGTCGAGCACCGCATGGTCGAGCCGCTCGATGACGAAGAGGTCGCCCAGCTGACCGGGCTCCTCCGCCGGCTCCTCCTCGCCGTCGACCCGGACACGCCAACCCGGGGCTGAGGTCCGCGCCACTTGCTCACGTTGCGTGTTCGACCGTTCACGGGACGTCGGCACCCACTACCGTCGACCGGCGTGCGCCGCACCGCAATCCGTCGTTCGGAGCGCTTCGTGCCCACGCTGGGGGATCGAGCCGCTGACCGCATGTCCGGGCACGCCCTCGACGCGCGACCGCAGTTGCCGGTCGCCCGCCCGGCCCAGGCCGATCTGATCGCCGCGATCCCCGACGCGATCCTCTCGACCGACGAGCACTTCTGCATCACGTCGTGGAACCCGGCAGCGGAGCGCACGTACGGGTGGACCGAGTGCGAGGCCCTCGGCCGAAGCGTGGGCGACCTCCTGTGGCAGGACGCCGATCGGGAGCGTCGGGTGCTGTCGAGCTTCCTCGGCGAGGGCTCCTGGGTCGGCGAGACCACGCACTGCCGCAAGGACGGCTCCACCGTGGCCATCCGGGCGTCGGTCCGGGCCCTCCTCGACGACGACGGGCGCTTCGCCGGTGTGGTCGGCATCTGCGAGGACATCACCGATCGGAAGGCCGCCGAGGCCGCTCGCGAGGCAGCCGAGCAGCGGTTCACCACCGTCGTTGCCTCGCTCGACGAAGGGATCCTGGTCATCGGCCAGGACGAGCGCATCCAGACCGCCAACGAGTCCGCGGCTCACATCCTCGGCACGACCGTCGATCACCTCGAAGGCTCGACGCTTTCAGGAACCGGCCTGGCGCTCAGCGTGGAGGACCGGGACGGCAACCCCGTGCCGGCCCACCGGTGGCCGGGCCTACTCGCCCTCCGGGCCGGCACCTCCACCGAGCACATGGAGCTCGCCGTCACCCTCCGAGACGGACGACGGCGCTGGCTCACGGTGAACTGCCAGCCGATCGGCGGCGCCACCGGCGTCGCAGCCGTCGTGTCCTTCCACGACGTCACCGACCGGCACCTCGCCGCCGAGGACCTGGCGTGGGCCGCGACCCACGACCGGTTGACCGGGTTGCGGAACCGCCAGCACCTGATCGAGCGCATCGAGTGCTCCCTCGAGCAGGTCGATGCGCCGCCGGTCGCCGTGCTCTTCTGCGACCTCGACCGCTTCAAGGAGATCAACGACTCCCTCGGCCACGAGGTCGGCGACGTCGCGCTCGTCGAGGTCGCCGAGCGGTTGCGCAGCGCCGTGGGTCCGAGCTGCACCCTGGCGCGGCACGGAGGCGACGAGTTCGTGGTGCTGTGCGCGGGCGGCGGGTACGACGACGTCGTCGCCATGGCGGAGCGGCTGATCGACGTGGTGTCGACGCCCATCACCCTGCACGCCGCCGGCTCGGTCCACCAGGTCGTCATCGGCGCATCGGTCGGCATCGCCTTCGGGTCGCACGGCGACGTGTCCACCGACCTCATCCGGGACGCCGACGTCGCGATGTACGCGGCCAAGAAGGGGGCGGGCAGCCCGATCGCCGTCTTCGACCGGGCCATGCGCGAACGGGCCCAGCGACGGCTCTCGACGCGCGAGGACCTCCGCCACGCCATCGAGACCGGAGCACTGCAGGTGCACTACCAGCCGATCTGCCGGACCTCGGACCTCACCGTCACGGGCTACGAGGCCCTCGTGCGATGGGATCACCCGACGCACGGCTGGTTGGCGCCCGATGACTTCGTCCCGTTGGCCGAGGAATCGGGTCTGGTGTCGGCCCTCGGCACCTGGGTCCTGCAGGCTGCCACCTCCCAGACCGCCGCGTGGCGGGCGTCGGGCCGGCACGTGTACGTGTCGGTGAACCTGTCCGCCCGCCAGCTGACCGATCCGGAGCTCGTCGCCACGGTCGAGGCGGCGCTCGACGTTGCGGGGCTCGATCCCTCGGCGCTGTGGCTGGAGCTCACCGAGTCCGCGCTCGCCGAGGACGCCGATGCCGCCGGGGAGGTGCTCCACCGGTTGCGCTCGATCGGGGTCCGAGTGGCGATCGACGACTTCGGCACCGGCTACTCGTCCCTGGCCCGCCTGGCGAACTTCGACGTCTCGGCGCTGAAGATCGATCGGAGCTTCGTGGCGAGCATGACCTCGAGCGGCACCGACGGCGCCATCGTCAAGGCCGTCGTCGCCCTCGCCCACGAGCTCGGCCTCCGCGTCGTCGCCGAAGGCGTGGAGCGCTGCGAGCAGCTCGACGTGCTGCGCTCGCTCGGCTGCGACCTGGCCCAGGGGTTCCTCCTCGGCCGGCCGACCTCGGCCGACGACCCGGCCCTCGCGGTCGAGTCCGGTTCGGGGACACCGTCCGTCGCACTGTCGTAGCCTCGGTCCGATGACCGGCGCTCCCGTCCGCCCCGACCTCGACGTCCGCCCGCTCTCGGGGTCGCTCGGCGCCGAGGTCCGTGGCATCGCCCTGGCCGACGCCACGCCCGCCGACGCCGAGGCGATCCACCAGCTGCTGCTCGAGCACATGGTGCTGTTCTTCCCCGACCAGCACCTCAACCCCGACGAGCACATCGCGTTCGGCCGACACTTCGGCACGCTCGAGTCGCACCCGAACCTGGCGTTCGAGTCCGAGCGCCCGGAGTTCTTCGAGCTGCGGGCCGAGGACGGCGCCGGCGCGATCGCCGACGAGTGGCACAGCGACATCAGCTTCGAGGCCAACCCGTCCCGCTTCGCCATCCTGCAGGTGAAGGAGTGCCCCGAGGTCGGCGGCGACACGATGTGGGCCAACTCGGCCAAGGCCTACGACGAGCTGTCGCCGCCGCTGCGCGACCTGTGCGACGGCCTCACCGCCCTCCACGACGCCGGCCCGCACCTCCACCCCGAGAAGACGTGGATCCACCCGGTCGTGCGGGTGCACCCGGAGACCGGTCGGCGGTCGCTGTTCGTCAACGAGCACTTCACCCGTCGCATCGTGGAGCTGAGCGATGCCGAGTCCGCCATGATCCTCGCCCACCTGTGCCGCTGGATCCACGAGCCCCGCTTCACCGTCCGGTACCGGTGGTCGGCGGGCACGGTCGCCATGTGGGACAACCGCACGACCCAGCACCACGTGCTGAACGACTTCCACGGCGTGCGGGTCATCCAGCGGGTCACGGTGATGGGTGACGAGCCCGAAGCGGCCGTGCCCCCACGCTGGCCGGCCTACGGGTCGAAGACCGCGACCTACTGGCGAGACACCCCGATGCGCCAGCAGCTCAAGCGTCAGCCGACCTCGAGCGCGTAGGCGTCCGTCAGCCAGTCCCGCACCAGGTCGTCGACCTCGTCGGCGTCCGCCACGTTGACCACGTGGTGCCACCGGCCGCTGTGCTCCGCCGGCTTGCGGGAGATGCGCGAGTGGTCGATGCGCTGCGGGGAGAAGAACGACAGCGCCACCCACTTCGTCATCGGTCGCAGCTGGGCGAACGTGGTGTGGACCTTGAAGAAGATGCCCACGGAGACGGGCTCCACGTGGACGTCGCCGAGGCTCGACAGGTGCGCGTGCACCGCCTCGAAGATCGGCCGCTCCCGCTCCGGTCCGGTCGAGAAGTACTCCTCGAGCGACAGCGCCGGCGCGCACTCGTGACCCTGCCGGGTGCGGCCGAACTCACGGCCGCAGTCGGGGCACGTCCACCGGGTCACCGCCCCATCCTCCCACCGGGTCGGGGCCGGCGGCGTTCCTGTCAGACCCCCTGAGTTGAATGATGGGTAGGCGCTCCGGCTGGGGCTGGAGGTGCCACTCGTCGGCTTCGCGTCGACCGTCACTGCGATGAGGAAGGAGCTGCGCGGATGCGCTGCCACCGACCACACACCGGTGGCGTCTCGGGGGAGACGTTGCCGTGACCGATCTGTTGGAACCCGTGGGTGACTTGGGCGACGCGCTGGACATGCTCGAGGTCGCCGTCGGCATGGTCCAAGCCGCCGACCTCGACGGGCTATCCCCCAAGGAGGAGCTCGCGCTCGTGGGCCGGGTCGAGAAGCTGCGCCGCCGGTTGGATCACGGCACCGACCGCACGGTCGCGCACCTCGACGCCAGTGCGGCGTTCAGCCTGGATGGGCACAAGACGGCCAAGGGGGCGTTGAAGGCGATCGGTCGCCTGTCGGGGTCGGAGGCCCACGGGCGGGTGCAGACCAGCCGGGCCCTGCCGAGATTGCCCCTGGTCGAGGCCGCGTACGCCCGAGGCGAGATCCCCACTGAGCACATGCGGGCCATGGCCCGCACCATCGCGAACCCGCGTGTGGCCGAGTGGGTGCCGGATGCGGATCCGATCTTCGCTCACCACGCCACCGTGCTCGGCTACGACGACTTCGTGGCTGCGCTGCGCCAGTGGGAGGCCCTGGCCGACGCGGACGGCGCCGACCAGGCCGCAGAGCGGTGCCACGAGCGCCGGAACGCGTCCCTCCAGGAGTCGGCCATCGATGGGTCGTTCCGTCTCGAGGCGAACCATGGTGGGTTGCAGGGGGCGGCGATGGCGGAGATCTTCGAACGGTTCGAGACCGCCGAGCTGCACGCCGACTGGGCCGCCGCCCGCGAGATCCACGGCGACGACGCCCGCGTCGAGCACCTGGAACGCACCCCCGCCCAGCGGCGGGCCGATGCCATCTTCGAGATCTTCCGCCGCGCCGCCGCAGCTGAGGGTTGCTCGCCGGAGCCGTTGGTGAACATCGTCGTGGACCAAGAGACGTTCGAAGACGAGCTGCGCCGCGGCGCTGGGGTTTCGGTGACCGTCGACCCGAACGAGGTGCTCGACCGTCGACGTTGCCACGCCATGGACGGAACACCGCTCCGCCCCGCCGAAGCCGTCGCTGCTGCCCTCGTCGGCCACGTCCGCCGCGTCGTCATCGACTCGGCCGGCACCGTCATCGACCTCGGCCGTCGCCAACGCCTGTTCACCGGCTCCGCTCGCGACGCAGCGTTCCTCCAAGCCCTGCTGCGAGGACCCGGAGGGCTCGGCTGTCTGTGGCCAGGCTGTGACGGACGGGGCAAGAACCTGCAGGTCGACCACCGCGACCCAGCCTGTCGGGGCGGACCCACCAACACCGACAACTCCGACGCGTACTGCGGGTTCCACAACCGGACCAAGGAACACGGCTTCCGCCCCGTCCGCCATCCCGATGGCACCTGGACCATCCACCGACCCGACGACGACGGACCCATCACCCCACCCGTCTGATCTGGACCGCGCCAGCCCGCGGCCGCCGACCGCCGGGTCGGCCGCACGGGCGCGCCCGCGCACCGCCGCGCCGTAGCGTCTCCCCCGTGTCGATGACCCCGTTGCGGTTCACCGGCTACGAGCGTTCGGCCGAGGTGCCGAACGTCGTGGTCGACGGGTCACCGAACGCCGGCACCGTGCTGGTGCTGTCGCACTGGCCGGGGATGCCGACGCCGCCTGGAGTCGAGGCTGACAGCTCCTGCCAGATGGTGTTCCGCTACCTCGACCGTGGCGCCGACCTGCACGACGGCGCCCGGGTCGTCACCAACAACCACTTCGACCAGGACGGCCTGGCCGGCATCTACCCACTCATCGATCCCGACGACGGTGTGCGGCGCCGGCGCCAGCTCGAGGGCCTGGCCTCGGCGGGCGACTTCGGGGTCGCACCGGACCGGACGTCGGCTCGGATCTCGATGGCCGTCTCGGCACTGGCCGACCCGGACACCTCACCGCTGGTGCTGCCCGACGACTACGACGAGCGCTGCGTCGTCCTCTACGAGCACGCGCTCGATGTGCTCCCGTCCTGGCTCGACGACCCGGAGCGGTGCCGGGCCCTGTGGGCCGAAGAGGATGCCGAGCTCGACGCTGCGGCGGCCGCGTTTGCCGCCGGACAGGTGCAGATCGAGGAGCACCCCGACGTCGACCTCGCAGTGGTGACGCTGGCGGAGGGCGGTCGTTCGGCCGGACATCGCTTCGCCGGCCGCCGCTTCGACGGCATCCACCCGATGGCGCTGCATGCAGCCACGGAGCGTTCGGTGGTACTCGTGGTCGATCCCGCCGAGGGCCGTCATCATCTGACCTGCCGCTACGAGGGCTGGGTGCAGTTCCGGTCACGACCCATCCGCCCCCGCGTGGACCTCGCCCCGCTGGCCGGGCGGCTCACGGCCGAGGAGCCGGCGGGAGCGGTCTGGTCGTCGACGCCACCCTCCGACCTCACGCCCGAGCTGGCCACCGTCGCGGACGGGCCAGGCTCATCGCTCGGACCGGAACGGGTGATCGGCGAGGTGACGCGGTATCTGGCCGAGGCGCCGCCGGCGTGGGACCCCTACGATCTGCAGGCCTGACATCCCCCTTGGGTGCGACACATGCACATTGCATGTACGATGACAGCATGAAGACGATCCAGGTGCGTGAGGTCCCCGACGAGGTCCACGCCGAGCTCCGATCGCGTGCCGCTGCTGCCGGGACGTCGCTGTCGGACTACGTGCTGGGCGAGCTCGAGCGAGTCACTCGACGGTCCAGCAACGCCGAGGTCCTCCTCCGCGCGGCCCAGCGGGACTGGTCGGTCTCACGAGTCGAGACCCGACGGCTCCTGGACGAGGCACGCGCCGAGCGGTGATCGTCCTCGATGCCTCCGCCGCCATCGAGGTACTGATCGGCGAACCCAACGAGACGCTGGCCGCTCGCCTCGCGGGCGAGGCGGTCCTGCACGCTCCACACCTGCTCGACACCGAGGTGCTGCACGTCCTGCGGCGGCTGGAGCAGCAGGGCAGCTTGACTGGCGACCGGGTCGATGGCGCACGCCGGCTGTTCGAGCTCCTCGAGATCGACCGGTACCCCCACGTCCCGCTGTCAGCGCGCGTGTGGGAGCTCCGGCCAGTGCTGTCCGCGCACGACGCGACCTACGTCGCCCTCGCCGAGGCCCTCGATGCGACCTTGGTGACCACGGATCGCCGGATCGCCGGCGCCAGCGGGCTCCATGCGCAGGTCGAGGTCCATTGACATGACCGTCCACACGCGGGTGCTGGAGCGCCTCGACCGCAGCACCCGCTGGCAGCTCGAGTCGTCGGTCGAGGTGCAGACCGACGTCGGACACCCGCAGGGGCTGATGCCCTGGGGCGAGCACTGGCTGGTGTCCACGGTGCACGGCGACGGGCGGGGCGAGCTCCTGGTGGTCGACACCGACGGAGCCGTCCAGCAACGGCAAGACGTCACGGACGGCGAGCGCTTCCACCCCGGTGGCATCTCCTCGGACCGGGGTCGCTGCTGGGTGCCGGTGGCGGAGTACCGGCCAGCATCGACCACCACCGTCATCTGCGTCGACGAGGAGCTGCGCACCACGGCGCGCTTCGGCTTCGACGACCACCTCGGCGCGGTCTGCGATCTTCCCGACGACACGCTGCTCGCCGTGTCGTGGGGGTCCCGCACCATCTACCGGCTGGACCACGAGGGCGCCGTCCTGGATCAGCGGACCAACCCCAACCTGTTCGTCGACCACCAGGACCTCACGGTGATCGATGCCACCACCGTCGTGGCCACCGGGCTCGGTGCCATCGCTGTGCCGGAGGGGCGGGTGCAGCTCGGCGGGCTGACCCTGCTCGACGTCGACACGCTGGCCCCGAGCGTCGAGGTCCCGGTGCAAGCGTGGATGCCGTCAGGACGGGTCATCACCTACAACGGCGCCCACGTCGACACGCCCGACGTCGCGCGGATCCGGTGCATCGTCGACGACCAGGCCGCAGCGATCGCCACGTGGGTGGAGCGGCGCTGACCTTCAGCCGTCCCGACGGGCCCGCAGCACCACGTCGGGCACGTTCGGACCCTGGCGACCCTCGGGCATCTCCCGCGGTCGGACCTCGTGGACCTCGATGGTCCAGCCGTCGCCGTCGCCGTCACCGAGCAGGTCGGCGACGTCGGGCGGCTGCACGTAGTCGGCCGGGTCGAAGTGGGGGTGGTGGTGCCCGTCCACGCTGTCGAAGGAGTGGCCGACGACGAGGAGCGTGCCACCGGGTGCGACCGCGTCGACGATCGAGCGGATCAGGCGATCGCCGGCGTCGTGGCGCAGCGCCGGGTACTGCAGCGAGACCAGGTCGTAGGCGCCCGGCTCCGGGGGGTCGACGGCGAGGTCCACGGCCCGCCAATCGACGGAGACGCCGGCGTCACCGGCCGCCTTCTCTGCCCGGTCGATCGCCGGCTCGACCACGGCCATGAAGGTGCGGTTGGAGCCGGGCGCGCCGCGCGGCGAGCCTCGCGTGCACCCGGGCCACGACTGGCTCTACGTGCTCGAGGGCCGGATCCTGCTCACCCTCGGCGAGCGCCAGATGATCGTGGAGGCGGGCGAGGCGGCCGAGTTCTCGACCATGACCCCACACGCGATCGATGCCATCGACGGGGTCGCTGAGCTGCTCATGGTCTTCGACGGCGACGGCCAGCGGGCCCACTCGCACACCGACTGACCGGCAACCCGCTTCCCCTCCGGGCGGTGCAGGCGTACCGTCAGGGGCATGTGGCTGTGAATCGACTCCATCCCTGGCATGCGCCGGGCCGTCCGGCGCCGACGACGAGAGGAAGAGCGATGACTGCCAAGAACAAGCGTGGCTCGGGTCGCGTGACCCCCAAGGGCACGAAGAACCCGACCAAGACCGCGAAGCGTGACCGCCCCGGCATGCCCGAGGTGACCGCCGCGGCGAGCCCACCGCACGAGCTGGCGGGCAAGGCCGGCAAGCAGAGCGGCAAGATCGCGCGGCCGATCACCCACAACCGCGGCAACCGCTAGACCCGAGGGCGATGGCATCGCTCGACGACCACGCCGTGCGCGACTTCCTGTCCGCCGGCACCCGCACCGGCAAGGTGGCGTGGGTGGCGGCGGACGGGGCACCGCACGTGGCCCCGATCTGGTTCGTGCTCGACGGCGACGACATCGTCTTCAACACGGGCGCGGACACCGGGAAGGGCAAGGCGCTGTCCCGTGAGGGCCGCGTCTCGCTGGTCGTCGACGACGAGCACCCGCCGTACTCCTTCGTGAAGGTGGACGGCACCGTCACGCTGTCGGAGGACCGGGCCGAGGTCCGCCGCTTCGCCACCGTCATCGGCGGGCGCTACATGGGCGAGGACCGGGCCGAGGAGTTCGGCGCCCGCAACGGCGTGCCCGGCGAGCTGCTCGTCCGGCTCCACCCGACCCGGGTGACCGCCGCCTTCGACATCGCCGACTGACCACCCGGGTAGGTCTCCCGCCGTGTTCCTCTTCTTCTCGAACCGGCTCGGCTGCCTCGGCTCGATCGTCCTGTCCGTGGTGCTGTCGCTGGTCCTGATCGCGATCCTGCGCGCCCTGTAGCCCGGAGGCCGCCCGCGCCCCGCTACCTTCCCCGCCGACAACACGGGGACGACGACCACAGGGGGACACCGTGGACGGACTCATGCAGGACGCGCCGCTCACGCTGCCGCACTTCGTGCGGCGCGCCGAGACGCTCTTCGCCGACAAGGAGCTGGTCACGGCCACGCCCGCCGGGCGGGAGCGCACCGACTACGGCACCTGGGCCGACCGCACGCACCGCCTCGGCGGCGTGCTCGACGAGCTCGGCATCTCCGAGGACGGCCGGGTCGCCACCTTCGGGTGGAACACCGCCCGCCACCTCGAGCTGTACTTCGCTGCGCCGTGCACCGGCCGGGTGCTGCACACGCTGAACATCCGCCTGTTCCCCGAGCAGCTCACCTACATCGCCAACCACGCCGAGGACGAGGTCATCTTCGTCGACCGGTCGCTGCTCGGCCTGCTGATGCCGCTGCTGCCGACGTTCGAGACCGTGCGCCACCTGGTCGTGATGGACGACGGCGCGCCGAACGAGATCCCGAGCAACGACGGCTCCGACGGCCCCCGCATCCACGACTACGAGGACCTGCTCGCCGCCGCCGACCCGGTCGCGTTCCAAGTCGACGACGAACGACGCGCCGCGAGCATGTGCTACACGTCCGGCACCACCGGGAACCCCAAGGGCGTCGTGTACTCGCACCGCTCCACCTTCCTGCACACGCTGGGTGCGATGACCGCCGGCGGGCTCGGCGTGCACGAGCCCGACCGGATCCTGCCGGTGGTGCCGATGTTCCACGCCAACGCCTGGGGCCTCGCCCACGCAGCCGTCGCCGCCGGCGCCACGCTGGTCATGCCAGGCCCCGATCTGTCGCCGCCCTCGCTCGCTGCGCTGATCGAGGAGGAGAAGGTCACCGTCGCCGCCGGCGTGCCCACCATCTGGATGGGCGTGCTGCCCGAGCTGAAGGGCCGGGACACCTCCGCGCTGCGGGCCATCCCCTGCGGTGGGTCGGCCGTGCCCCGGGCCCTGTCGGAGGCCTACCGCGAGCAGACCGGCCTGCCGATCCTGCAGGCATGGGGTATGACCGAGACCTCACCCATCGCGTCGGTCGCCACCATCAAGTCCACCCTCGACGCCGAGCTGGACGACGACGGCCGGGCCGACCTGCGGACCACCGTCGGGCAGCCGTCGGTGTGCGTCACCGCCCGCATCGCTCGTCCGTCCGCGCCGGGTTCGCCGATCGAGGAGCTGCCGTGGGACGGCGAGTCCTCCGGCGAGCTGCAGGTGTCGGGGCCCTGGATCGCCAGCGAGTACTACGACGACGAGCGCTCGCCCGAGTCGTTCACCGACGACGGGTGGCTCAAGACCGGCGACGTCGCGGTGATCGACGGCCACGGCTACATCCGCCTGGTCGACCGCACCAAGGACGTCATCAAGTCCGGTGGCGAGTGGATCTCCTCGGTCGACCTGGAGAACGAGCTGATGGGGCACCCGGCCGTGGCCGAGGCTGCGGTCATCGGCATCCCGCACGAGAAGTGGGCCGAGCGCCCGCTGGCCTGCGTGGTGCTGAAGGAGGGCGAGTCGGCCACCAAGGAGGACCTGCTCGCCTACCTCGAGGGCCGGGTCGCCAAGTGGTGGCTCCCCGACGACATCGCCTTCATCGACGAGGTGCCGAAGACGTCGGTGGGCAAGTTCTCCAAGAAGGACCTGCGCTCGAAGTTCGAGGGCTACTCCCTGCCCACCGACGGGTAGACGACGCCCGCCCGGGGAAGGGAGGGCTCGGCGGTGCGCCGGGGCCGCGCTCCGCCGTCCGGAGACAAGGCCCCGAGGAGCTCCCGTGTCCGACATCTCCATCACCCCCGCAGGGTTGCTCATCGCCTTCTTCGCGCTCGTGGTCCTGGTCGCCCTGCTGGTGGCCGCACGGGCGTGGTCACCGAAGCGCCGCGCCGCCGACGACGACGGCGGACCCGTGATCGACCTGACCTACCTCGAGCGGGCGATCAAGTCCGACGAGGAGGCGGCCCGGCGACGCCGGGACGAGCACAAGCCCCTGCTCAGCCAGGCACCGAGCGCCGAGCCCGACCGGGCCCACCCGCTGCCGACCGACGAGCGATAGCTCAGCCCGGCATCTCGAAGCTGCTCGGCGCGCTCACCATCCAGAGCGTCCCCCAGCGGTCCGCGCACGCGCCGAACCCCGGCGACCAGAACGTCTCGCCGAAGTCCATCTCGACCTGACCGCCCTCGGCGAGCGCTTCGAACGCGCGCTTGGCCGCGTCGACGTCTGCTGCCTCGTGGTGGATGTAGGTGCCCGAGGGCGGGCTGCTCATGTCGGGGTCGTCGGACGCCATGATCATGGCGTCGCCCACCATCAGCGCCGCGTGGAGGACCATGTCGGGGTCCCAGCCGGGCGGGGTGTCCTCGCCGGCGGGCATGTCGCCGGCGCCCATGATGTGGAGGTCACCGCCGAAGATCTCCTGGTAGCGGGTGAACGCCTCGCGGCAGGTCCCCTTGAAGTTGAGGTACGGGTGGAAGGCCATCGTGGGCTCCTCGGGTCAGGTGGTGGGATTGATCTTCGCGACCTGACGGGACGAGGGCCACGGAATCATCGGTGGGGAATCATCGGCGCCTCAGCCGATGACCTCGAACGTGGTGGCGAGGCCGACACCCGCCGCCTGACCGGCCGCCTCGGCACCGCCGCGCAGGAACGCCTCCGGGTTCGCCATGTCCCCCTGGAGGTGGCGGAGGTAGGTGGCGTGGCACTGCAGGGATTCGACGCCGGCGTCGAAGGTGTCCGTGACGTCTACGAAGTGGGTGGCCTGCGGGCTGGCGTTGAACGCGGTGAAGCGGACGCCGTCCCAGGCCTCGCCGCTGTCGGGGAACACCCAGGGGTTGGCGGCATCGCGCACGGCATCGAGCAGGGCCCGGCCCACGGCGCGGTGGTCGGCGTGGTTCCAGGAGGGGCCGCCCCAGGAGTCGTGGTGGTTGATGGACAGCACCACGTCGGGCCGGTACCGCCGGATCTCCGCCGCCAGGTGCCGGCGCAGCTCGAGGCCCTCGACGACGACGCCGTCGGGGTGGCCGAGGAACTCCACGTCGGTCACGCCCACGACGGCGCAGCTGGCGACCTGCTCCTCCCGGCGGATGTGGCGCGCCTGCTCCGGCGGCATCGTGGAGATGCCGGCCTCGCCGTCCGTCACCAGCACGTAGCCGACCCACCTGCCCTGCGCGGTCCAGCGGGCCACGGCGGACGCGGCCCCGTACTCCATGTCGTCGGGGTGGGCGACGACGGCGAGGGCCCGGTCCCAGTCCTCGGGGAACGCATCGAGCTCGGTCACGGGAGCCTCCTCAGGCCAGGTTGGACGAGCGCGGGTAGGCGTCGGCCGGGTCGGTGAGCACGTTGACGAGGTAGGGCACGCCGGAGGCGAACGCGCGGTCCATGGCCGGGCCGATCTCGTCGGGGTCGGTGACCGTCTCGCCGGCACCGCCGAGGGCCTTGACCACGTCGTCGTAGCGGGTGCCGGGTTGGAGGTCGGCGGCGACGTCGTAGCCGTAGACCATCTGCATCGGGTGCTTCTCCAGGCCCCAGATGCCGTTGTTGCCCACGACCATGACGACGGGGAGGTCGTGGCGGACGAGGGTGTCCACGTCCATGAGCGAGAAGCCGGCCGCGCCGTCGCCGAGCAGCACCACGACCTGGCGGTCCGGGTGGGTGACCCGAGCCGCGATGGCACCGCCCATGCCGGTGCCGAGGCAGCCGAACGGGCCGGTGTCGAGCCAGGACCCGGGCGTCTGCACGTCGACGTACTTGCCGGCGTAGCTGACGAAGTCGCCGCCATCGCACACGACCACGGCGTCGCGGTCCAGGCGCTTGGCCAGCTCGCCGTAGATGCGGGTCGGCTTGATCGGGTCGTCGCCGGCAGCGAGCAGCGGCGCGTCGGCCTCCCGGGCGGCGGACTCGGCGTCGGTGAGGCGAACGATCCAGGGCTCGTGGTCGGCCCGGTCGCCGGTGTGGTCGGCCCAGCCCTGCAGCACGGTGGCCAGGTCGCCGCTGACCCGGATGGCCGGTTCGACGTGGCCGGGTTCGAGGCTGGGGTGGTCGACGACGTGGATGACCTCGGCGTCGCCGAAGCTCCCGAAGCCGAGGCGGAAGTCCAGGGGCGTGCCGATCACCACCACCACGTCGGCCTCGGCCTTGAGCAGGCTGCGGGTGCGGCTGAAGCAGAGCTCGTGGTCGGCGGGGACCGTGCCCCGGCCGAGGCCGTTGAGGAACACGGGCACCCGCAGCGCCTCGACGGCGGCGACGAGGGCCTCGTGCGCGCCGCCCCACCACACGTCGGAGCCCGCGATGATCGCCGGGGACGTCGCGGTGGCGATCCGGTCGGCGGCGCGGCGGACCGCGTCGGGGTCCGGTGCCGGACCGGTCGGCTGCACCGGGCCGGGGGCCTCGACCTCGGCCATGCCGAACACGACGTCGAGCGGGAAGTCGAGGAACACCGGGCCGCGATGCGGAGTGAGGGCGGTCTCCACCGCATGGGCGACATCGGCGGCGATGCGGTCGGTGGCGGTGACCGTGGCGGCGTGCTTGGTGATGGGCACGAGCAGCGGGACGTGGTCGAACTCCTGCAGCGAGCCCGAGCCCCACCGCTCCTGCGGGGCCCGGCCACCGAGCACCAGCACGGGTGAGCCGTTGAACTGGGCACCGGTGATGGCGCTGATGCCGTTGGTGACGCCGGGGCCGGCGGTGAGCACGGCGACGCCCACGTTGCGGGTCAGCTTGGCGGCGGCCTCGGCGGCGAAGGTGGCGGTCTGCTCGTGGCGCACGTCGAGGATGCGCACGTTCGGCTCCCGCTTCACCGCCGCGTCGTAGAACGGGAAGATGTGCCCGCCCGACAGGGTGTAGATGGTGTCGACGCCCGCGTTGCGAAGGACGGACAGGGCCAGCTCGCCGCCGTGGTCGTTCAGCATCCGGCCAGCCTGGCAAAGCGAACCCCCGGCCCGCGGCCGGTGCGCGAACCTGCTCGCCATGACCGAAGCTGCCGGCGCCATCGTCCCCGACGACAAGGACTGGACCTGGGTGCTGGAGCGCCCGTGTCCCGAGTGCGGGTTCGACGCCCGCTCGATCGACGTCACCGAGGTCGGCGACCTCACCCGGGCCAACGCGTCCGCCTGGCAGCGGGTGCTCGCCGCCCCCGACGCCGGCCACCGCCCCTCGCCGGATCGCTGGTCCCCGCTCGAGTACGCCTGCCACGTGCGCGACGTCTTCCGCCTCTTCGGCGAGCGGCTCGACCTGATGCTCACGCAGGACGGTCCGCACTACGCCAACTGGGACCAGGACGCCACCGCCATCGAGGACGACTACGCCAGCCAGTCACCGGTGGCCGTGGCGGTGGAGCTCACCCGGGCCGGCGCGACGCTGGCCGACCGGTTCGACGCCGTCGAGGGCGACCAGTGGAAGCGCACCGGCTACCGCTCCGACGGGGCCGAGTTCACGGTGGACACCTTCGCCCGCTACTTCATGCACGACCCGGTGCACCACCTCTGGGACGTGCGCTGAACGATGGAGATCCGCCCCGCCCGCCCCGACGAGTTCGCCGCCCTCGGTCAGCTCACGCTCGAGGCGTACCGCACGGTCGGTCCGCAGTCGGCGGCGTACGAGGCCGAGCTGGTCGACGTCGCTCACCGGGCCGAGCACGCCACCGTGCTGGTCGCTGCCGATGACGACGGCACGCCCCTCGGCTGCGTCACCCTCGTGCTACCCGGGCCGAACGTGCTCTCCGAGCACCGGGAGCCCGAGGCCGCATCCATCCGGATGCTGGGCGTCGCGCCGGGGGCGCGCGGCCGGGGCATCGGCGAAGCGCTGACCCTGGCTGCCATGGAGGAGGCCCGAGCGGTCGGGGCGACGGCGATGGTGCTGCACTCGGCCACGGACATGGCCGCCGCCCACCGCCTCTACCGGCGGCTCGGCTTCGTGCGCGACGAGGCGCTCGACTGGGTGCCCGAGCCCGACGTGGAGCTGCTCGGGTTCCGGCTGGCGCTGTAGCTCAGTCGACCAGGGTGGACGGCTCGGCCAGGCCGGGGTCGTCGTCCCGGGGCGGGCTCACGAACGGCGCCGGCGTGGTGCGGGGCAGCAGCTTCCACGACACGAAGGCGGCGACGAACACCACGGCCGAGCCGACCAGCGCGGCGAGGTTGAGGCCGTCGACGAAGGCCTGCTTGGCCGCGAGGGCGAGGGCATCGCCCTGGGCACCGCCGACCTGACCGGCCACGGCGAGGGCGCCGGCCAGGCCGCTGTCGACCACGCCCCGGGCCGCGTCGGGCAGGCCGACGAGGGAGGCGCCGATGCCGCTGGTGTACTGCGAGGTCACGACCGAGCCGAGCACGGCCACGCCGAGGGCGCCACCGAGCTCGCGGGTGGTGTCGTTCATGGCCGAACCGACGCCGGCCCGCCCGAGCGGCACCGACGACATGATCAGCGTGGTGAGCGGGGTCATGGTGATGGCCATGCCGAGGCCGAGGGGCAGCACCGAGGCGTAGACGTGGGCGAGCGAGCTGTCGACGCCGATGCTGGAGAACGCGGCCAGGCCGCCGGCGGTGAAGGTGAGCCCGACGGGCACGATCCGGGCCGCACCCCAGCGGGCCACCAGCTTCGGGACCCGCGGAGCCACCAGCATCATGATGAAGGCGAAGGGCAGCTGGAACAGGCCGGACTCGAACGGGGTGTAGCCGAGCACCATCTGCAGGTACTGCGCCATGAGGAAGAACGTGCCGAACATGGCGAAGAACGTCAGCGTGATGCCGGCCGAGGCCACGCTGAAGCGGCGGTCCTTGAACAGCGACAGGTCCAGCATCGGGAACCGGGCGGTGCGCTCCCGGGCGCCGAAGGCGACGATGGCGACCAGGGCGACGCCGAAGGTGAGCAGCGTCTGGCCCGAGAGCCAGCCGTAGTGGGGGGCCTCGATGATGGCGTAGACGAGGGCACCGAGGCCGATGATCGACAGCAGCGCGCCGGGCACGTCGAGGGGGCTCTCGGCCGGGTCCTTCGAGCTCGGCACCAGCAGGGCGCCGGCGATGAGGGCGGCGAGGATGAACGGCACGTTCACCAGGAACACCGAGCCCCAGAAGAAGTGCTCGAGCAGCCAGCCGGATGCGATGGGGCCGAGGGCGGCGCCGCCGCCGGAGATGCCGGCCCAGATGGCGATGGCCTTGGGGCGCTCCTCGGCGGAGAAGACGTTGGTGAGGATGGACAGCGTCGAGGGCATGACGAACGCCGCCGCGATGCCCATGACGGCACGGGAGGCGATGACCGCCTGGGCGGTGTCGGCCGTGGACGCGAACGCCGCCCCGAGCAGGAACACGAGCAGGCCGGCCTGGAGCGCGCCCTTGCGACCCCAGCGGTCGCCGAGGGTGCCGGCGGTGAAGAGCAGCCCGGCGAAGACCAGGGCGTAGGCGTCGACCATCCACTGCAGCTGGCTGGTGGAGGCGTCGAGCTCGGCGGCCAGCGTGGGCAGCGCCACGTTCAGGCTCGTGTTGCCGATGATCACGATCATCAGGCTGAGGCAGAGCACCGCGAGGATCAGCCAGCGGCGGGCGTGGACCTCGGGGGCGATCTCGGGTTCGGGGAGGGGGATCGCGGGGGCGTCCACGGGCGTTGCTCCGCTCGTCTTCGAAGGATCAGATCAGAAGGGGTCTCCGCACCGGACCAGGGGGAGGTTCCGATACGAAGACGTTTCGCAATGGTAACGGCATCAACCAGGCCGCTGCACGGTGTATTCCGAGGTTTCGATACGGTGGTGACCCATGGCACGGCCCCGCAGCGAGGAGGCCCGCCTCCGCACGATCGAGGCGACCATCGAGGCGCTGCTCGAGCTCGGCGCCGAGGGCCTCACCATGGAGGAGATCGCCGAGCGCTCCGGCGTGGCGAAGTCCACCATCTACCGCCACTTCGGGACGCGGGAGCACCTGGTCACCGAGTCGGTTCGGTCGTGCGTGGTGGAGCAGCCCACGCCTGACTCGGGCTCGCTGGCCGACGACCTCACCGACCTGTTCACCCGCTACGACGAGTCCGAGGAGACCAAGCGGCTGAACGAGCTGATCCCGCTGCTCATCGACGGCGCCCGGCGCGACGCCGGCATGCGCGAGGTGCTCGACGCGCTGCTGGTGGAGCGCCAGCGCCCGATGCGCACGGTGCTGAAGCTGGCCCAGGCCCGGGGCGAGATCGACCCCGACCTCGACCTCGACGTGGCCGTCGCCGTGCTGATCGGCCCGTTCACCTACCGGCGCATGGTGCAGGACGCCGAGATCACCGACGAGTTCGTCGCCGCCGTGGTCCAGACCGGCATCGCCGCGCTGCGCTCCACCGCACCCGGGACGGACTGAGCCGGACGCCCGACGCTTGCACCGACCGGCGCGTCCCGATTAGATGTTCGGTATACCTAACACCCGAGGTGCAGACATCCTGCCGCGGGTGCACCTCTGCGAGGTCGTCCGGACCCGGCCGGTCACGCCGATGGTGCAGCGGGTCACGCTCGGCGGCTGCGGGCTCGCCGGCTTCCCCGCGGTGGGCGCCGATGCGTTCGCCTACCTGCTCCTGCCGCCGGCGGGTCGCAGCGAGCTGACCATCGGGCTCGACTTCGACTGGGCCCACGTCCGGTCGATGGCGAAGGACGAGCGACCCCGCGGCGCCTACTACAGCGTCCGCCACCACCGGCCCGAGGAGCTCGAGATCGACCTCGACGTCGTGGTGCACGACGACGGGATCGCCGCCGGCTGGGCCGCAGCCGCCGCGCCCGGCGACAAGGCGGCGCTGTGGGGGCCCCGGGTCCTGTTCCGCCCGCCGGCCGACGCGGCCTGGACGCTGCTGGTCGCCGACAACACCGCGGTGCCGGCGATGCTGTCGATCCTCGACCACCGACCGGTCGACCACCGGGTCGTCGCGGTGGCCGAGGTGGCCGACGACGCCGAGGTGCGCGACGTCCGGCCCGGGCCGTGCGTGGACCTGCGCTGGGCCCGGCGGGACCGCGGCGAGCGGGCCGCAGACGTGGTGCGCGCCCTGCGGCTGCCCCCCGGGCCCGGCTACGCGTGGGGCGGCGGCGAGCACGCCTGGGTCCAGGAGCTGGACGCGCTGGTGGCCGACGTCCACGGCATCGACGCCGAGCGTCGCTCGCTCACGTCGTACTGGCGTCGCAACCAGCCGACCGGGCTGCGATGAGCGCGCTCACGACCCACGGGCTGTGCGTCGGTCACGGTGACCGCACGGTCGTGGCCGACGCCGAGCTGACCTTCGAACCCGGCCGCTGCACCGCGATCGTCGGTGCGAACGGCTCGGGCAAGTCGACCCTGCTGCGCACCGTGGCCGGCCTGGCCGCGCCGCTCGGCGGCCATGTCCGGCTGGGCGACCGCGACCTCGGCTCGCTGCGGGCGCGGGAGCTCGCCCGCCACCTGGCCTTCCTGCCCCAGGCGCCGCTCGTGCCGGCGGGGATCACCGTGGCCGAGCTGGTCGCGCTCGGGCGCCACCCGCACCGGCGCCTGCTCGGCGCGCCGTCCGCAGGCGACGATGCCGCCGTGGCCGAGGCCATGGCCCAGACCGGCCTCGGACCCCTGGCCGAGCGCCCGGTCGACCAGCTCTCCGGCGGCGAGCGTCAGCGGGTGTGGATCGCCGTCGCCCTCGCCCAGCAGGCCCCGGTGCTGCTGCTCGACGAGCCGACCACCTTCCTCGACATCCGCCACCAGCTCGAGGTGCTCGCCCTGGCCCGCCAGCTCTGCGACGAGGGCGGGCGCACCGTCGTGGCCGTCCTCCACGACCTCAACCAGGCGGCTGCGTTCGCCGACCAGCTCGTGGTCGTGGGCGACGGCCGGATCCTGGCCCAGGGCCCGCCCGGCGACGTGCTGTCCGCCGAGCTGCTGGCGCAGGCCTTCGGCGTGCACGCCGAGGTCCACCTCGACGACGAGGCCCGGCCCACGTGCCGGTTCCACGCCGCCCTCGTCTGACCCCTCCCCCCACCAACGAACCCCCCGAGGAGAAACCCGATGCGACGCATCACCCTGCTGTTCACCCTGCTGGCCCTGGCCGCCGGCCTCACCGCCTGCGGCGACGACGACGACGGCGCGGCCGTGTCCGGCGACGCCGCCGGCGAGACGACCGCCGAGACCAGCACGGAGGCCGAGGAGACCACCGAGGAGGCCACCGGCCCGATCACCATCACCGACGGGACCGGCACCGAGGTCACCCTCGAGGAGCCGGCCACGACCGTCGTCGCGCTCGAGTGGTCGCTGGCCGAGGACCTCCTCCTGGTCGACGTGGAGCCGGCCGGCGTCGCCGATGCCGCCAACTACGGCGACTGGATCGCCGAGCCGGCGCTGCCCGAGGGCGTCGAGGACGTCGGTACCCGCCAGGAGCCCTCCATCGAGCGCATCCAGGCCCTGCAGCCGGACCTGATCCTCGGCGTCGACTTCCGCCACGCGGCGGTTCGCGAGCAGCTCGAGGCCATCGCACCGACCTACTTCATCAGCCCCTACGGCGAGGACGCCGGCAGCCAGCTGGCGGACATGCGCCAGACCTTCGCCGACATCGGCACGCTCACCGGCAACGAGGACATGGCGACCGACGTCCTCGACGACCTCGACGCGCACCTGGCCGACGCCGCTGCCGAGCTGGAGGAGGCCGGCCTGGCCGGGCAGGAGATCGCCATCGCGCAGGGCTTCACCACCGACGGCACCCCGACGGTGCGGATGTTCTCCCCCAACGCCCTCGTGGTCGAGCTGCTCGCCGAGATCGGCCTGCCCAACGGTTGGCCCGGCGGCGACACCGAGTACGGCTTCGACACCGTCGACGTCGAGGGCCTGACCCAGCTCGGTGACGTCGAGCTGTTCACCATCGCCCAGGAGGAGGACGACATCTTCGCCACCGCCTTCGCGGGCAACCCGATCTGGGAGGGCCTGCCGACCGTGCAGCGCGGCGCCGTGCACCCCCTCGGCGGCAACACGTGGACCTTCGGCGGTCCGGCCTCGGCCGAGACCTTCGTCGACCGGGTGGTCGACGCGCTCGTGTCGTGAGCGTGCTGCCGGTGGGGCTGGCGCGAGCCAGCACCCCGGCCGCTCCGATCCGGACCGGGGTGGTCGTGCTGGTGGGCGTCGCCCTGCTGCACGTCACCCTGGGCCGGGCGGGTGTGGGCTTCGGCGACGTGCTCGACGTCGTCACCGGAGCCGCGCCCGACGACGTGGTGGCGGTGGTCCAGGCGTCGCGCCTGCCCCGCCTGCTCGCCGGCGTCGTCGTCGGTGCCGCCCTCGCCGTGTCCGGCGTCCTCCTCCAGGCCGTCACCCGCAACCCCCTGGCCGAGCCCGCCACCACCGGCATCGCCGCCGGCGCCCACCTCGCCCTCGTGATCGCGACGCTCGTCGGCCTCCCCGGCGGCCTGCTGCCCCAGGGCGGCATGGCCGTGCTCGGTGGCCTGCTCGCCGGCGGCGTGGTGCTGCTCGCCGCGTCCGGTGGCGAGGTGTCCCCCACCCGGCTGGTGCTGGCCGGCGTCGCCGTGTCGCTGGCGCTGTCGTCGGTGACCGCCGCCCTCCTGCTCGTGAACGAGCAGCAGCTGACCGGGCTGTTCCTGTGGGGTCACGGCTCGCTGGTGCAGTCCGGCCTCGAGCGGGTCGAGGCGTTCGGCCCCGTGCTCGCGCTCCTGGTCGTGGCGGCGTGGACGATGGGCCGTCGCCTGGACGTGCTCGGCCTCGGCGATGCCGCCGCCGGGGCGCTCGGCGCATCCCCGGCCCGGACGCGCCTGGCCGCCACCGGGCTGGCCGTCGTGCTCGCGTCCGGCGCCGTGGCCATCACCGGCCCGATCGGCTTCGTCGGCCTGGCCGCCCCGCACCTCGTGCGCCGCTTCGGCGGTCGCACCCACCGACGGCTGGTCGCGGCCACCGCCATCTGGGGCGGTGTGCTCGTGCTCGCCGCCGACGCGGCCGCCCAGCTGCTGCGGCCGGACTCCACCTCCACCGAGCTGCCCACCGGCGTCGTCACCGCCCTGGTCGGCGCGCCGCTGCTCGTGCTCATCGCCCGGTCGCTGCCGGCCGGAGGCGGCGCCGGGGCCACCGGGCTCGCCATCCGCCTGCGCCTCCCCCGCGCGCTGGTGGCCGCCGGAATCCCGCTGGTGCTGGTCGGGACGGCGATCGCCGGCCTCGTCATCGGCGACCTCCCCGTGTCGCCCGGCGACGCGGTCGCCGCGGTGCTGGGCGGCGGCGAGGACCTCACCCGCTCCGTCGTCGTCGACCTGCGCCTGCCCCGGGTGCTCGTCGCCGCCCTCGCCGGCGCCTGCCTGGCCAGCAGCGGCGCGGTGCTCCAGACCGTCACCCGCAACCCACTGGCCGACCCGGGCGTGCTCGGGGTCACCGCCGGCGCGGGCGTCGGTGCGCTGGTGGTCCTGCTCGCCGTGCCCACGGGCCCCACGCTGCTGCTCCCTCTCGGCGCGTTCGTGGGCGGCGGCGTCGTCATGGCCCTGGCCGTCGCCGCCGCGTGGCGAGGTGGCCTGGCCCCCGACCGGCTGGCCCTCGTCGGCATCGGCATGGCCGCCACCGGCGCGGCGCTGATCGACCTGCTCATCGTCCGCCACCCCGGCCAGGCCGCCCAGGCGCTGAACTGGCTCGCCGGGTCCACCTACGGGCGCGGCATCGACGACGTGGCGCTGCTGGGGTGGGCGCCGTTCGTGCTCCTCCCGCTGCTCGTCCTCGCCGGCCGCCACCTCGACCTCCTGGGCGTCGGCGACGACGGGGCCCGCACCCTCGGCCTGTCCGTCCAGCGCACCCGGCTCGTCGCCGTCGTCCTGGCCTGCGCGCTGGCGGCGGCCGCGGTGGGCATCGTGGGCGACCTCGGCTTCGTCGGCCTCCTCGGCCCGCACCTGGCCCGACCCCTCACCGGCCCGCAGCACCGCCGGTTCCTGCCCGTGGCCGCCGCGCTGGGCGCGCTGGTGGTCGTGGCCGCGGACGTCCTCGGCCGCAGCCTGTTCGCTCCGACCGAGATCCCCGCCGGGTTGGTGGTGTCGCTGATCGGCACACCGTTCTTCCTGTTCCTCATCTGGCGCACCCGGTCCGTCGCCGCCTGAGGGGTTGCGTCAGCGGGCCCGGACGCGCTCGATCACCGAGACCAGGTCGTCCTCGGGGAACGGGTCGGGCGTGTCGGCGAACCACAGCAGGCCGACGGAGCGGTCCGCGGCGACGCACACCACGTCGAGCTGGACGGGCCGCACGCCGTCACCGGTGCCGCCGGTGAAGCGGACCCGGAACCCGCGGCCGGTGCGTTCCACGTCGACCGCGAGCAGCTCGGCCTCGCTGTCGGAGGCATCCAGATCGGCGGCCACCGAGCGGCCGAGGCACTCGGCGAAGTCCCGGCTCGACAGCACGAGCTGCGCCCGGCCGGCGGCCTCCACCGTGGTGGTCCGGACCCCGAAGCCGTGGACGAGCCGGCCGGGCGGGCGCACGTAGTGCGGGGTCGCGGCGGTCTCGACCACCTCGTCGTCGCCGGGGAAGTCCGGCCCGACGCAGTCGATGAGCTCGCCGGGGGCGGTGCGGGCCGGGTCGTCGGAGCCGAAGCCCTCGTCGATGGCGAGCCAGCCGGTGCCGGGCAGGTCGGCCTCCTCCGGCAGGACGTCGTGGACGGTGCCGGACGTCATGCCTTCAGGCGGCCGTCGATGATCTCGAGGGTGCGGTCGGCGTGGTGGGTCATGCGGGTGTCGTGGGTGACGAAGATGCCGCCGACGCCGCGGGAGCGCATCTCCCGGCCGATGAGCTCCATGACCTGCTCGCCGAGCTCGGTGTCGAGGGCCGAGGTGGGCTCGTCGAAGAGCACGAGGCTGGGTTCGTTCATCAGCGCCCGGCCGATGGCCACCCGCTGGCGCTCGCCGCCGGACAGCTCGCCGGGCTGGTTGCCGGTGCGGTGCCCGAGGCCGAGCTCGTCGAGGAGCTGGTCGGCGCGATGCTTGGCCCCCTTGTCGAGGTTGCCGTTCATCTCGGCCACGACGAGCAGGTTCTCCCGGGCGGTGAGGAACGGGACCAGGTTGACGGCCTGGAACACGAAGCCGATCTCCTTGCCCCGGAACGCCGTGCGCTCCTTCTCCGACAGGTCGCCGATCTCGGTGTCGCCGACGCGTACGTCGCCCTCGGTCGGGCCGAGCAGCGCCCCGGCCACCGACAGCAGCGTGGTCTTGCCCGAACCGGACGGGCCGACCAGGGCGACGAGCTCGTCGCGTCCGACCTCGAGTGTGGCGTGGTCGAGGGCGACCACCTCCTCGTCGCCGGAGCGGTAGGTCTTGCGGACGTCGGTGAGCTGGAGGGCGGGGCTGGGCATGGGGCTTCCCGGGTCAGGCGCCGGCGCCGATGGCGGACGCCGGGTCGATGCGGACGATGCGCCGGAGCGACACCAGGGCGCCGACGACGGCGGCCACGGTGATGCTGGCGAGGGTGGACAGGGCGCGGGACGGCTCGAGCTGGAGCGGGATGCCGTCGGGGACGATCTGGAGGAGCCCGAGGGTGAGCAGGCCGCCGAGCACGAACGCGCCGGCGGCCACGACCACCGACTGGACGACCACGCCGGCGACGAGCGTGCGCGACGACCCGCCGACGGCCTTGAGCACGGCGTAGAGGCCGAGGCGCTCGAGGGTGAGGAGGGCGAAGAACAGGGCGATGACGAGGCCGGCGACGAAGATCGTGACGCCGATGACCGCGGTGAACGTGGCGTTCTGCTCGGTGATGCCGGGGATCGCGTCGATGGCCTCGGCCTGGCTCAGGGTCTCGGTCGCACCGGTGGCGTCGTCGATGGCCCGGAGGACGGCGTCGACGTCGGCGCCGTCGTCGACCCGGACGACGAGGGACTGGAACGAGCCGTCGGCGACGATGGCGTCGGGGCGGTTCTCGGCCAGCACCGAGCGCCACGTCTCGGGCTCGACCCAGAGGCCGCCCTGCTGCAGGTAGTTGGTGTCGTCGACGAAGCCGACGATGGTCAGCGGCACCTCGGCCGGGCCGACGAGGACCGTGTCGCCCACCGACGCACCCTCGTCTTCGAGCTGGCGGTCGGCGTGGGCCTCGCCGGTGCCGGGCGGTTCGGGCAGCTCGTCGGACGCCAGCTCGTAGCCGACGACCGCGCCGTCGACGACCTCGTCGCCGTCGGGGATCTGCACGCCGAGGAGGGCGAAGCCCAGCCCTCCGGTCGCCGCCACGCCGTCGACCTCGTCGATCTCGGCCCGCTGGTCGGCCGTGATCTCGGAGCGCAGGAACGACTGGCGGGCGTCGTCGGAGAAGACGATGCCGTCGGCATCGAGCGTGCGGACCGCGCCGGTGGAGTTGAGGTAGAGGCCGTCGAGCAGGCCGCCGAGGAACAGGAGCAGCAGGACGAGGACGGTGAGCGCGCCGCCGACGACGGTGAAGCGGCCGGGCCGGCGGAGCAGCTCGCGGACGGCCAACCTCATGCCAGCTCGCTCCCCGTGTCGACGGTGGCCCGGATCGGGTCGATGCGCAGCACCCGACGGATCGCCCCGATGCTGCCGACGAGGGCGAGCACGGTGAGGCCGATGATGGTGGGGATGACGGTGGACGGCTCGAGGTCGAGCTCGATGGCACCGCCGGTGGAGATGGGGCGGACGGCGAACACCATGCCGATGCCGATGGCGATGCCGGCACCCATCACGAACAGGATCTGGACGACCAGGTTGCGGATGAGGTAGCCCGACGGCGCGCCCACCGCTCGGAGCAGCGTGAGCGGCTTGGCCTTCTGCACGGTGAGGATCAGGAAGAAGAAGGCCACGACCAGGGTGACGACGCCGAAGGCCAGGGCGAGGATGATCTGGAACGACTGGTTCACCGCGGCCACACCGGGCGCCGAGTCGACGGCGTCGGCGTTCGTGAGCGCCTCGACGCCGTCGACCTCGTCGTCGATGCGGGCGGTGAGCTCGCCCGGGTCGGTGCCGTCGGTAGGCCGGACGGCCGCGATCGAGGGCAGCACCGCCTGGGCGTTGGGGTTCACGGCGCGCTGGGCGTCCTCGAAGGTCGAGTAGTCGACGAACAGGGTGGGGGCCACGCTGAAGCGCACGTCCTCGGCGAGGCCGACCACCTCGATCTCGGGACCGCCGTCGGCGGCGATCCGGACGGTGTCGCCGATGTCGAAGCCGTCGGCGGCGTCCGCGCTGCTGGCGACGGCCTCCCCCGGGGCCTCGGGCAGGCGACCCTCGGTCAACGAGGTGGGGGCGCCCAGGCCGCCGGCGTCGAGCGGGTAGCCGAAGAGCACGCCGTCAACCAGCTCGCCGCCCGCCTCCACCGTGTACGTGGCCTCGCCGATGCGCACGACCTGCTCGACGCCCTCGACGCCGCCCAACGCCTCGATCTGGTCGGGGAGGAGGAAGCTGCCCTCGACGTTGCGCCGGGCCTGCTCGTTGTAGACGAGGACCGGCGAGTCCTGGTTCTCGATCGCGCCGATGAAGCCCTGGACCAGGCCGCCGAAGAGCGCCTGCTGGAACAGGATCAGGAACACGAGCAGGCCCACCGCGCCGGCGAGCAGGCCGAAGCGCACCTTGGACCGGGCGATCTCGCGGGTGGCCAGCAGCACGAGCGCAGGTTAGGGAGACCGGCCCTTGCTGCCACCGCGCCCTGCCACTGGGCGCGCCGCGGCTGCCAGGATCGCTGCGTGGACCTCTTGCGACTGGAGCTCATCGGCGGACCCGGACGGGTGGAGACCGCGGTCGGGTCGCCGGCCTGGGAGCGGGGCGTGCTCGGCGTCGACGTCAGCGCCCTCGCGGTGGAGGGCGTCGACCACACCGTGGTGCAGGTGCTCTTCGACGACGACGCGCCGGCCTTCGACCGGGACCTGCTCGACGCACCGCTGGTCGCCGAGCTGCGCCGCCCCTCCGGCGAGGTGGCGGTGCGCGACCTGTTCGACCACGACCGGTTCCGGCAGGCCCTGCGCGCCGACCAGGAGTCCGGCGGCGACGAGCTCCGCGGCGTGCTCGTCCTGACCGGCGGTGAGCTGCCCCCGCCCTACGTCCGGCTCGCGTTCCTGCCCGTCGACATCGGCGGGACCGACGGCACCACCCTCGCCGTCGTGCGCACCGACCTGCCCGAGCTGGTCATGGCGGTGGACGACGCGCTCGAGCGCGAGGAGATCGACGAGACCGAGCACCGGGCCCTGCTCACGTCCATCGAGCAGCGCCACCCCGCCTGAGATACGTTCCGCCCGATGGGACGGGTGGGATACGAGCGAGGTCGCGTCGATCTGGACGGGGGATGCCATGCGTGGCTGCAACCCGACGGGGGCTGGGGGTGGTCGAACGCCGGGTTGGTGGTCGGTGACGGCGCCAGCCTCCTGGTCGACACGCTGTTCGACCTGAAGCTCACCCGGGAGATGCTCGACGGGTTCGGTCCGCTCACCGGCGCCAACCCGATCGGCACGCTGGTGAACACCCACGCCAACGGCGACCACTGCTACGGCAACGAGCTGGTGACCGGCGCCGACATCGTGGCCACCGAGGCCTGCGCCGAGGAGATGCCGGGCACGCCGCCCGAGCTGCTCGCCGCCATGGTCGAGGCCGGCGAGAACGGTGAGCTCGGCGAGACCGGCGAGTTCTTCGCCCGGATCTTCGGGCCCTTCGAGTTCGAGGGCATCACCCTCACCCCGCCCACGTCCACGTTCACCGGGCGCCACGAGGTGGACGTCGCCGGCACCTGCGTCGAGCTGCTCGAGGTCGGGCCCGCCCACACCGCCGGCGACTGCATCGCCCACGTGCCGGGCGCGTCCACCGTGTTCACCGGCGACATCTGCTTCATCGAGGGCACACCGATCATGTGGGCCGGCCCGATCGGCAACTGGATCGACGCGTGCGACCTCATCATCGAGGACCTGCACCCCGAGGTCGTCGTGCCCGGCCACGGCCCGGTCACCGACGTCGCAGGCGTGCGCCGCATGCGGGACTACCTGGTCTTCGTCGACGCCCAGGCCCGGGCCCGCCACGCCGACGGCATGCCGCTGGAGGAGGCGATCCGCGACATCGCGCTCGGGGAGTTCGCCGGCTGGATCGACCGGGAGCGCCTCGCCGTGAACGTCGACACCGTCTACCGGGAGCTCGACCCCGAACGAGGTCGCACCGACGTCGTCACCCTGTTCGGGATGATGGCCGCGCTCGCTCCCTGACCTCGGGCATCAGTCCGTTTCGGGCGATTCCTGGGTACGGTCCAGCCGTGGCTGACCGCATGGCGCAGGGGACCGTCCGCGACGAGATGGAAGCGATCGCAGCCGCGACCACCACCAAGCCACCCCGCCTGCGACGGCGCACGGTCGTGCTCGACGACGGCCACCGGGTCGGCCTGTCCGTCTGCGGCGAGGGCGTCCCGCTCGTCATGATCCACGGCGTCATCGCCGAAGGCATGCTCTACGCCCGCACGCTCCGGCGGCTCGCCGGGGCCGGGTTCAAGGTCATCGCCATCGACAGCGCCGGCCACGGACGCACCGCCGGGCTCGGCCGGAAGGGCTGGACCTGGGAGGCCTACATCGACCTGCACGAGCAGGTGCTCGACCACCTCGGCATCGAGCGCGCCGTGTTCGTGGGCCACTCCATGGGCGGCCGGGTCGTCGTGGAGCTCGCCGCCCGCAACCCCGAGCGCGCCATCGCCGTGCTCCCGGTGAACGCCGCCATCGGCGGCCTGTGGGACCAGCTCACCGGCGCCGCCCGCTACGTGCCGTTCCTGTTCCCCCTCGGCATCGGCCTGCTCGTGACCGACACCGCCATCGGCGCGCTGCAGGGCCGCAAGCAGATGGGCGCGCTCGCCCGGCTCACCGCCCCGTCGCTGGCCCAGCGGGTCCGGGAGCTGCCGTCGCTGCCCGCCGCGATCTTCGCCACCGCCACGGCCAAGGGGTCCCTCGACCGGCTGCGCGCCCTCGGCCACGCTGACGTGCCGGTGATGGTCCTGCACGGCGACCGCGACCTCACCATCTGGTTCACCAACGCCCGCCAGGCCGCCGAGGCCGCCGGCGGCACGCTCGTGCGCATCGAGGGCGGCCTGCACTCCTGGCTGCTCGAGGACGCCGACAGCCTCCCCGCCGTCATCGGCTCCCTCCTCGACGGCGTGCTCGGCGAGGCGCTGGCCGAGCGGACGCCATCGATCGACGTCTGCTACGGCCCCGAGGCCCTCGCCCTCACCATCGACCGCCCGGTCTCCAAGCCGTACCAGCTCGAGCCCAGCCACAACTGGCGCATCGAACCCCTCACCCCCACTCCCTCCTGACCGTTCTGGCCAACACATCCCGCGTATCCGGGGGATTCGGTAGGCCAGTTCGGGTCCCTCCACCAGGGCTTCGTTCACCAGGACTCCCACGGGGCGCGGGTCGGGCGGATCACGCGAGGCACGACCGGACCGGCCTCCACCTCGCGCAAGGCCGCGACGATCCGATGCGGCTGGTGGAAGACGTCGTACTCCCACACCACCATGACCTCGAACCCGGCATCGACGAGGTCGTCATAGCGCTCGGCGTCGGCGGTGCGGGCGGTGATCGGCGAGTGCACGGCCTCGCCGTTGATCTCGAGGATGAGCGGCCGGCAGCGGTGTCGGTAGTCGACGACTCCGATACGGGCGTCGTCGCCACCGACGGCGACCTGACGGTCCAGCCGGTCCCGCAGGTCGCAAGGCAGGGTCGACTCGAAGCGGTCTTCGAGGGCGGAGCCGGCCGGCTTGTAGTCCGGGGGTCTCGTCCGGAGCACCTCGCGGAAGACGACGATGCCGGATCGGCCCCGACCGCCGCTGCGCTCGCACAGCGCATGGATCCGGTGACCGTCGATGAGCCGGGATCGCCAGGCGTGGTCGAGGGTCGCTGCCGTGCGCAGCACCGCGATGTCGAAGCCGTTCGGCCCCCACTGGTGGGTCCACATCCCGGCCAGCCACAGCACGGTCTCCTCCGGTCGGCTCACCGGGATGTCGAGGTGCGTCGTCATCGACTCCGGAGTGAGATGTCGCAGGAGGTGCACCTGACCCAGTCGCGGACCGCGGACCAGGGTCCGCGACGTTCCGACGTGCGGTGTGGCAGGGCGGAAGCGACCGAACCCCCACAGCGCCGCCGCGCTCTTGCCCCAGATGCCGGCGTCGTCGCCGGTGTCGAGCACCGCAGCCATGAGGTGCTGCTCGCGGGATCGATCGGCGACCCGGTGGCGCAGCACCCGCGGGGTGAGGCGCTCGAGCTCTGGCTCGCGCTCCAAGATCCGACGTCGCTCGGCCGTGGTCAGCGTTCGCAGCTGACGGGTCGCGACGACGCCGCGCTGGACGCGAAGCAGCTGGATGACGGGTTCGGGCAGCACGAACGACCTCCTCGACCAGCTCCGTGTGGAGCGGTGAGGGGCGACGTGGACCGGCCACCCGACGTGCGCCGAACGGTACGTGCCATCGGGGACAAGAAGGTCCCGAGCCCGAACTGGCCTACGGATTCCCTCACATGTGGGGGAATCCGTAGGCCAGAACAATCGGGGTAGGTTCCCGCGGACCGACGAGGCAGAGGAGACGGCCGTGGCGCACGAGGTCCGGGGAGTGGTGGCGAGGGGCAAGGGTGCGCCCGTCACGGTGGAGACGATCCTGGTGCCGGACCCCGGGCCGGGCGAGGCGCTGGTGCAGGTCCAGGCGTGCGGGGTGTGCCACACCGACCTGCACTACCGGGAAGGTGGCATCAACGACGACTTCCCGTTCCTGCTCGGGCACGAGGCCGCCGGTGTGGTCGAGGCCGTGGGTGACGACGTCACCTCCGTGGCGCCGGGCGACTTCGTGGTCCTGAACTGGCGGGCGGTGTGCGGTGAGTGCCGGGCGTGCGAGCGGGGCCAGCCCCACCTGTGCTTCGACACGCACAACGCGACCCAGAAGATGACGCTGGCCGACGGCACCGAGCTGTCGCCGGCGCTCGGCATCGGGGCGTTCGCCGACAAGACCCTCGTCGCCGCCGGGCAGTGCACGAAGGTCAACCCCCAGGCCGACCCGGCCGCCGCCGGGCTCCTCGGGTGCGGCGTGATGGCCGGCTACGGCGCCGCCGCCCACACCGGTCAGATCGGTGAAGGCCAGAGCATCGCCGTGTTCGGCTGCGGCGGCGTCGGCATGGCCGCCCTCGCGGCGGCGAAGCTGCGGAACGCGACGACGATCATCGCCGTCGACCTCGATCCGAAGAAGCTCGAGCTGGCGAGGTCCTTCGGCGCCACCCACACCGTGAACCCGAACGACGGCGACGCGGTCGAGGCGATCAAGGCGCTCACCGGTGGCTTCGGTGTCGACGTGTGCGTCGAAGCCGTCGGCAACCCCAAGGTCCTCGAGCAGTGCTTCTACGCGCGGGACCTGGCCGGCACGGTGGTGCAGGTGGGCGTGCCGACGCCGGACATGCAGTTCCCCGACATCCCGATGATCGACTTCTTCGGCCACGGCGGGGCGCTGAAGCCGTCGTGGTACGGCGACTGCCTGCCGTCGCGGGACTTCCCCGCGCTGGTGGAGCTGTTCCTGCAGGGCCGGTTCCCGCTCGGCGACTTCGTGTCGGAGCGGATCGGCATCGACGACGTGGAGGAGGCGTTCCACAAGATGGAGCGAGGCGAGGTCCTGCGATCGGTGGTGGTGCTGTGATGGCCCCCACCACCGCGCGCATCCAGAAGGTGGTCACGTCGGGCATCTTCAGCCTCGACGGCGAGGACCACGAGGTCGACAACAACATCTGGCTGTACGGAGACGACGACGAGGTCGTGGTCATCGACGCGGCCCACGACCACCGCCCGATCCTCGCTGCGATCGGCGACCGCACGGTCGTCGCGATCGTGCTGACCCACGGGCACAACGACCACATCAACGCGGCCGCCGCCCTCGCCGACGCCACCGGCGCCCCGATGCTCGTGCACGAGGACGACCGGATGCTGTGGGAGGTCGTCTACCCCCACCGGGGCCCGAACGGCACGCTCGCCGACGGCGACACGGTGTCGGTCGCCGGCGAGTCGCTGCGGGTGCTGCACACACCGGGCCACTCCCCCGGCGGCATCTGCCTGCTCACCGACCCCGACGGCGCCAACCCAGGCCACGTGTTCGGCGGCGACACCCTCTTCAACGGCGGGCCAGGCGCGACCGGACGGTCGTTCTCCAGCTTCGACACGATCATCGAGTCGATCAAGACGAAGCTGCTGACGCTGCCGCCCGAGACGGTCGTGCACACCGGTCACGGCGACGACACCACCGTCGGGGCCGAGGCGCCCGGCATCGAGGCCGCCGGCGGCTCCTGACCCCGAGTCAGTCGAGCAGCGCCTCGGGCACGTCCACGACCCGGGCCCGCAGCCACTCCCCCAGGCTCTTGGCCTGCGCGTCGTTGCGGGTCGAGGCGGCCACGCCCTCCTGCAGCAGCCCGCGGACGACGAAGTTGATGGCCCGCAGGTTGGGCAGGGGGTACCGGTCGACGACGAGGTCGTCGGTCTCGGGCAGGAGCTGCTGGAAGCGCTCGGTGGTGAGCAGGCCGTCGAGCCAGGGCCAGGCCTCGTCGCTGCGCACGAACACCCCGACGTTGGCGTCGCCGCCCTTGTCGCCGGAGCGGGCGCCGACGATCGAACCGAGTGGCGCCCGCGTGGTGGGGCCGGCGGGCGCATGGCCCGCCGGGCCGGGCACCGGCTCGATCGTCGGCCCCCGCGACCCGGGGAACGTGGAGGGGACCTCACGGGTGTCGCCGCCGAGGACGGTGACGTGGGCAGGCACGAGGTCGGCCCCCACGAGGGCGGGCCGGTACACGCCGTAGGGACCGCCGCCGGACGGACCACCCGAGGGGCTGTAGAGGCCGGGGATGCTGGCCAGCGCGGTCTCGATCAGCGCGCCGGTGAACGCCCGGCCGACCTTGCGCTCGTCGGGGTCCTTCACGATCAGGCGCCAGATGGCGGTGGCGGCCTCGTTGCTGGCGGGGTCGTCGTGCTCGGTGCGCTCGATGCGGGACGTCACGCTGGCGAAGTCGTCCGGACCGTACGGGCACGCAGCCCAGAAGGCGGCTTCGGCGGCCGCGGCCTTGGCCTCGATGTCCAGGCCGGTGAGGGCGACCGACACCTGGTTGCGGTGACCGCCCAGCTCGTTCATCGCCACCTTGAGCGTGTCGGGCGGGGCCTCGCCGCGGACGCCGCTGATGCGCACCCGGTCGGGGCCGACCTCGTCGACGGTGATGGTGTCGAAGCGGGCGGTGACGTCGGGACCGAGGTAGCGGGGTCCGCCGATCTCGTACAGCAGCTGGGAGGTGACGGTGCCGACCGAGACCTGGCCGCCGGTGCCGTCGTGCTTGCCGATCACGCACGAGCCGTCGGCGGCCACCTCGGCCCACGGGAAGCCGACCCGCTCCAAGCCGGGCACCTCGGTGAAGAACGAGTAGTTGCCACCGGTGGCCTGGGCGCTGCACTCGATGACGTGGCCGGCGACGACCGCGCCGGCGAGCTCGTCGAGGTCGGTCCGGGACCAGCCGTGGTGCCACGCCGCCGGACCGCAGGCGACGGCGGCGTCGGTGACGCGACCGGTGATGACGATGTCGGCGCCCCGCTCCAGCGCGTCGACGACGCCCCAGCACCCCAGGTAGGCGTTGGCCGACAGGTACGCGCTGACGTCACCCAGGTCGCCGGCCTCGTCGAAGGGCGCCAGCGCACCGGCCTCGGCCAGCTCCGCCGCCCGGGGGAGGAGGTCGTCGCCGGTGACGTAGGCGATCGTCGGCAACAGGCCCAGCTTGTCGGCCACCTCGTGCACCGCCTCGGCGCAGCCGTCGGGGTCGAGGCCGCCGGCGTTGGAGACGACCTTGATGCCCCGGTCGAGGCAGGTGCCCATGACCTGCTCCATCTGGGTGACGAAGGTGCGGGCGAACCCGCCTCGGGGTCGGGAGGCCCGGCTGCGGGCCAGGATGAGCATGGTCAGCTCGGCCAGCCAGTCGCCCGTGAGCACGTCGATGGGGCCGCCTTCGACCATCTCCCGGGCGCCGGACAGGCGGTCGCCGTAGAAGCCGGAGCAGTTGGCGATGCGGATGGGGCTGGTCGGCTCGGTCATGGCTCGGGGTGGTCGAGCAGCACGAGCACGTCGCCGGCGTCGACCCGCTGGCCGGCGGCGACCTTGACCTCGGTGACGGTGGCGGCCGCCGGGGCGGTGATCTTGTGCTCCATCTTCATGGCCTCCACCACGACGAGGAGCTGACCGTCCTCGACGTCGTCGCCCTCCTCGACGTGCACCGACAGCACCGTGCCGGGCAGCGGGGACACCGGCCCGCCACCGGCGGCCGCGGCATCGTGGTCCTGGAAGCGCGGCGCCCGGTGCCAGGTGGTGCGACCGGCCGGACCCGAGACGTGGGTCTCGTCGCCGTCGCGCTCGACGGTGAGGTGGCGGCGGACGCCCTCCAGCTCGACGCTGATGCCGGACCGTCCGCCCTGGGCGCTGGCCGTGGCCCGGACCTCGGCGCGGCGGCGGGTGTCCTCGGACAGCGATCCGTCCTCGGTCGGGGTCGGGAACGGGCCGACGAGCACGTGGTACCGGCCGTCGCCCGACGCCTCGAGCTCGACGTCGAGCTCGTCGCCCCGACCGTCGATCCAGGTCGACCGCTGGCCCTGCGTGCGCAGGTTCCGCCAGCCAGATGGTGCGAACCCCCAGTGCCGGTCGTCGGCGCGCGCGGCACGCTCGTCGGCGATGGCGGCGGCGAGGAGCTGGGCGACCCGGTCGTCGCCGGTGGGACCGGCGGCGTGCGCGACGTCGGGGTGCTCGTCGAGGTAGGCGGTGGGGGTGCGGGCGGCGAGGAAGTCCTCCTCGACCAGGAGGGCGGCCATGGCGTCGACGTTCGTGCGCACCCCGGTGACCACCGCGCTGCGCAGCGCCCGGGCCAGCACGGCTGCGGCCTCGGACCGGGTGGGGGCGTGCGAGATCACCTTGGCGAGCAGCGAGTCGTAGTCGGCGGACACGACGCTGCCGGCCCGGAACCCGGTGTCGACCCGGACTGCCGCTACATCCGCACTGCCAGTTTCGAGAGGGTTCGCCCCCGCGAGCGTCCCGATCTGGAAGCGGGTGACGGTGCCGGTGGAGGGGAGCCAGCCGGCGGCGGGGTCCTCGGCGACGACCCGGACCTCGATGGCGTGGCCGTCGAAGCGGACGTCGTCCTGGGTGAGGGGCAGGGCCTCGCCGGCGGCGACCCGCAGCTGCAGCTCGACCAGGTCGAGGCCGGTGACCGCTTCGGTGACCGGGTGCTCCACCTGCAGGCGGGTGTTGACCTCGAGGAAGCTGATCGTCGCTGCCTCACCAGGAGCAGGGTCACCCACCATGAACTCGACCGTGCCGGCGCTGCGGTAGCCGATGTGGCGGGCGAGGGCGAGCGCGCCGTCGCACAGCGCGGCACGGATCTCTGGCGTGATGCCGGCCGAGGGCGACTCCTCCAGCACCTTCTGGTTGCGGCGCTGGATCGAGCACTCCCGCTCGCCGAGGTGGATCACGTTGCCGTGGGCGTCGCCGACGATCTGGACCTCGACGTGGCGGCCCCGCTCGATGTAGGGCTCCACGAACACGGTGCCGTCGCCGAAGGCGGAGTCGGCCTCGCGGGATGCGGCCACCACGGCCTCGGGCAGCTGCTCGGCGGACCGCACGATGCGCATGCCCCGACCGCCGCCGCCGGCGGCCGCCTTGACCAGGGCGGGCATGGGCAGGCCGTCGGGGACGTGGCCGGGCCGGACCTCGACCGCCTCGGTGGTGGGCACGCCGGCCTCGACCGCGGCGCGCTTGGCCGCGATCTTGTCGCCGAGGAGCGAGATCTGCTCCGGCGTCGGCCCGACCCAGATCAACCCGGCGTCGACGACCATGTGGGCGACGTCGGCCCGCTCGGCCAGGAAGCCGTAGCCCGGGTGGACGGCGTCGCAGCCGGCGTCGAGCGCGGCCTGGATGACGGCCTCGGCGCGCAGGTAGGACTCGGTCGGGGTGGAGCCGCCGAGGGCGACCGCGAGGTCGACGACGTCGACGTGGAGCGCGTCGACGTCGGACGTGGAGTACACGCCGACGGTGTCGATGCCGAGCCGGTGGGCGGTGCGGGCGATGCGCACCGCGATCTCGCCCCGGTTGGCGATGAGCAGCCGCCGGATCACGCCCCCACCCCCGTTCTTGTATGCGGATTCCCCCGCATGCGCGGGAATGTGTAGGCCAGAACGGTCATCGCTAGTGCCTCCACACGCCGTAGTCGGTGGCGCCGCGCACCTCGGCCGAGTGGGTGGCCGACAGGGCGATGCCGAGCACGGTGCGGGAGTCGGCCGGGTGGATGATGCCGTCGTCCCACAGTCGACCCGTGGCGTAGAGGGCGGTGGACTGGTCCTCGACCAGGTTCTCCAGCGCCGAGGTCTGGGCGGCGAGGGCCTCCTCGTCGACCTCCTGGCCCCGGCCGGCGGCGGCGTTGCGGGCGATGATGTCCATCACGCCGGCGAGCTGCTTGGGGCCCATCACGGCGATGCGGTGGTTGGGCCAGGAGAACACGAAGCGGGGGTCGTAGGCCCGGCCCGACATGCCGTAGTTGCCGGCGCCGTAGGACGCTCCCACCATCAGCACCAGGTGGGGCACCTCGGAGTTGGACACCGCGTTGATGAGCTTGGCGCCGTTCTTGATGATGCCGCCCCGCTCGGCGGCGGAGCCGACCATGAAGCCGGTGATGTTCTGGACGAACACCAGCGGCGTGGCGGTGCGGTTGCACAGCTGGATGAACTGGGCGCCCTTGTTGGACTCCTCGGAGAACAGGATCCCGTTGTTGGCCAGCACCCCCACCGGGAAGCCGCAGATCGAGCCCCAGCCGCACACCAGCTTGTCGCCGTAGCGGGGCTTGAACTCCTCGAAGCGGCTGCCGTCGAGGGTGCGGGCCAGCACCTCGCGCACGTCGAAGGGCACCCGCACGTCGGCCGAGGCGGCGCCGATCAGCTCGGCCGGGTCGTAGAGGGGTTCGTCGGCCGGTTCGGAGGGACCGGGGCCGAGCTTCTCCCAGCGGAGGTGGGCGACGATGTCGCGGGCGATGCGGATGGCGTCCATCTCGTCGACGGCGAGGTAGTCGGAGAGGCCCGAGACCGACGAGTGCATCTCGGCGCCGCCGAGGGTCTCCTCGTCGACCTCCTCGTCGATGGCCATCTTCACCAGCGGCGGGCCGCCCAGGTAGGCGGTGCCCCGGTCCTTCACGAACACCGTGTAGTCGCTCATCCCCGGCGTGTACGCGCCGCCGGCGGTGGAGGGCCCGAAGACCACCGTCACCGACGGGATCCCCAGCTTCGAGCGCTGGGTGAGGTTCTTGAAGCCGGCACCGCCCGGCACGAAGATGTCGGCCTGGCGGGGCAGCTCGGCGCCGGCGGACTCGTTGAGCGTGACCACCGGCAGCCGGTTGCGCCGGGAGATCTCGTCGATGCGCAGGTTCTTGGCCACCGTCGTCGGGTTCGCCGACCCGCCGCGGTAGGTCATGTCCGAACCGGTGATGATCACCTCGGTGCCGCACACGATGCCGATGCCGGCGCAGACGCCGGCACCCACCGGGTCCTCGGTGCCCCACGCGGCCAGCGGGCTGAGCTCCAGGAACGGCGTGTGCGGGTCGATCAGGGCCTCGATCCGCTCCCGCACGAGCATCTTGCCCCGGCGCCGGTGGCGGTCGACGTAGCGCTGCCCGCCGACGGACGGCACCGATGCCAGCTGCTCGGCGACCTCGTCCCACAAGGCCTGCATCGCGGCCACGTTCGCCTGGTGCTCGGCGGAGCCGCTGTCGAGCCGGGAGCGCAGGACCGTCATCGCGCCGGACCGTAGTCGCGGAGCCGGGGCGGCGTGTCTGGCGTCACGGCCGCGTGGGCAAGGACCGCGCATGCCGCGCGCCATCTGGACGGGGAGCATCAGCTTCGGCCTGGTGAACGTCCCCGTGAAGCTGTTCACCGCCACCGAGGACCGCTCCGTCGGCTTCCACCAGTTCGAGCCGGAGAGCGGCGAGCGCATCCGCTACCAGCGCGTCACCGAGCAGTCGGGCCAGGAGGTCGCCTACGGCGACATCGTGAAGGGCTACGAGCTCGAGGACGGCAGCCACGTGCTCATCACCCCCGAGGAGCTCGAAGCGGTGGAGCCGGGCAGGTCCCGCACGATCGACATCGAGGACTTCATCGACCTCGACGACGTCGACCCCGTCTACTTCGACAAGACGTACCACCTCGCCCCCGCCGACCAGGCCGCGGCGAAGCCCTACGCCCTGCTGCGGGAGGCGATGAAGGACTCCAACCGGGTGGCCATCGCCCGCTTCGTGATGCGGGCCAAGCAGAGCCTGGCCGCCATCCGGGTCGCGTCCGTGGATGGCGACGGCGACGAAGCCGGCGCCGGCGACGTGCTGGTGCTCGAGACCATGCACTTCGGCGACGAGGTCCGCAGCCCGGCCGCCATCCGGGAGATGAAGGTGCTCGACGACGGCATCGAGCTCAACGACCGCGAGCGGGCAGCGGCCAAGAGCCTGGTCGAGTCACTCACCTCCGACTGGGAGCCGGCGAAGTACACCGACACCTACCGCGAGCGGGTGCTCGACCTGGTGGCCCGCAAGGCCGACGGCGAGCGCATCGTCACCGAGAAGGCCGAGGAGCCCACGGCCTCGGTCACCGACCTCATGGCCGTGCTCGAGGCCAGCGTCAACGAGGCCCGCCAGAAGCGCGGCGACGCGCCACGGGCGACGAGCGGGGCGGGCGCGTCGGTCACCGACTACGCCTCGATGTCCAAGGACGAGCTGTACGAGGAGGCCCAGCGCCGCGACATCGACGGCCGCTCGAAGATGACGAAGGACGAGCTGGTCGCGGCCCTGTCGGACTCGGCGATGGCGGAGGCGTCGTGAGCGCCGAACCGGTCGACGACTGCCCGGACTGCGTCGACGACAGCGAGCACTGCCACTGGGCCTGGGTGCGCCACCCGGACGGGTGGGGCGAGTGCCTGGCCCTCGAGTGCCGCTTCGGACCCGAGGCCCACGTCGTCGTCATCGCGTGCGTCGACGTGGACCACGGGTGCTGTGCGTGAATCTCTGACACGCTGACCGCCGTGGACGCCCAGGGGATCCGAGCCGACCTCATCGCCGAGCAGGACGCGCTCGATGCGGTGGTGGCCGACCTGACCGCGGAGCAGTGGGCGACACCGACGCCGAGCCCCCGCTGGACCGTGGCCGACCAGATCGCCCACCTCACCTTCTTCGATGGCACGGCGGCGCTGGCGATCCGCGACCCCGACGCGTTCAACGCCTCCCTCGGCGAGCTGGTCGCGCTGCTCGAGGGCGGCGAGGAGGCCATGGACGACCACACGCTCGGCTGGGCCCGAGCGGCGTCGCCCGAGGACCTGCTGAGCCGCTGGCGCGAGAACCGCGCCGAGCTCGCCGACGCCGCCACCGGGCTCGACGACGACGACCGCGTGCCCTGGTACGGACCGTCGATGGGGGCCAAGTCGTTCCTCACCGCCCGCCTCATGGAGTGCTGGGCCCACGGCCAGGACGTGGTCGACGCCCTGCGCTCCGCCGGCCTCGATGCCGAGCGCCCCGCCACCGATCGCCTCGCCCACATCGCCCGGCTCGGGTTCATCACCCGGGGGTGGACCTACATCAACCGGGGCGAGGAGCCGCCGACCACACCCGTGCGGGTCGCGCTCGATGCGCCCGGCGGCGGCACGTGGACCTTCGGGCCCGACGACGCCACCGAGTCCGTCACCGGGCCGGCCCTCGACTTCTGCCTCGTCGTCACCCAGCGCCGCAACGTCGACGACACCGACCTCACCATCACCGGCGACGCGGCCCAGGACTGGATGCACAAGGCCCAGGCCTTCGCCGGCCCACCCACGGACGGGCCGCCGGCCCGATGATCCGAACCTGACAGCAGGAGCACCGACATGAAGCAGCTCACCGGTCTCGACGCCACGTTCCTCTACATGGAGACACCGTCGACCTACGGGCACGTGTCGGGCCTCTCCATCTACGACCGGCCGTCGGCGGACTTCGACCCGCTGGAGGAGTGGCGCGCCCAGATCCAGCGTCGCCTCCACCTGCTCGAGCCCCTCACCCGCCGGTTGCGCAACGTGCCGTTCAACCTCGACCACCCGTTCTGGATCGAGGACCCGGACTTCGACCTCGACTTCCACGTCCGCCACACCGCGGTCCCCCCGCCCGGGCGCGACGACCAGGTGGCCGCCCTCGTCGCCCGCATCATCGCTCGGCCGCTCGACCGGTCCCGCCCCCTGTGGGAGAGCTACGTCATCGACGGCCTCGCCGGCGACCGCTTCGGCATCCTCACCAAGATCCACCACGCCACCGTGGACGGCGCCTCGGGCGTCGAGCTGCTGACGATCATGCTCGACACCACCCCCGAGGGCGACGACATCCCGAGCCCGCAGCTCGCGCCCCGCCAGCCCGAGCCGGTGCCCTCCGATGCCGAGGTCCTCGGCATGGCCGCCCGGACCCTGGCCCGCAAGCCCGGGCGGTTCCTCGTGCTCGGTGCCCGGACCATGCGCTCGCTGGGCGAGGCCAGCCGCAACCCGATCCTGCGGGCGTCGGGCGAGCAGCTGCGCGACGGGCTGCGCGGCCCGCTCGGCACGATCCTGAACCTGGGCCGGTCACGCCCGGAGGAGCGCGACGAGGCCCCCCAGCCCCTGCCCCACAACGCGCCGTCGACGATCTTCAACGCGTCCATCTCCCCGCACCGCTCCTTCGCCTACCGATCGGTGTCGATGGAGGCCATCAAGGCGATCAAGGGCGCCATCGGCTGCACCGTGAACGACGTGGTGATGGCGGTGTGCGCCGGCGGCCTGCGCACCTACCTGGAGCGACGCGACGCGCTGCCGGACCAGCCGATGGTCTCCATGGTCCCGGTGTCGATCCGCACGGGCGAGGAGGCCGAGCGCTGGTCCAACCGGGTCTCGGCGATCTTCGCCGACCTGCCCACCGACGAACCCGACCCGCTGCAGCGGATCCGCAAGGTGAACAACGCCATGGCGCTGGCCAAGGGCCTGCACGACGCCCTGCCTGCCGACCAGCTCACCGAGTTCGCCGACTTCCCCCCGCCCGCGGTGTTCGCCCGGGCCAGCCGCATGGCCACCCGGTTCCAGCTCGGCAACCGCACGACGATGCCGGTGAACATCACGATCTCGAACGTGCCCGGCCCCCGCGAGCCGCTGTACATGGCCGGGGCGAAGCTGGCCCACTACGTGCCGGTGTCCACCGTCGTGGAGGGCCAGGGGCTCAACATCACGGTGCAGAGCTACTGCGACACGCTGGACTTCGGCCTCGTCGGCTGCGCCCGCCTCGTCCCCGACATCGACGTGCTGCTCGACGACATCGTCGACGACATCGAGGGCCTGGCGAAGCTGATGGACGTCGACGTGCCCGTGGCGCTCCCGCCCGAGCGGACCCCCGGGCGGGCGCCGAAGTCGGCACCCGCCACGAAGCGGGCCACGAAGAAGCGGGCCACCAAGAAGAAGGCGGCGGTCAAGAAGAAGACGGCCACCAAGAAGCGGGCGGCGGCCAAGAAGTCCGTCAGCTGACGCCCAGGCGCTCCTGGGCCTCGCCCTTCAGGCGCTTGTAGTCGACCTTGCCGTTCACGGCCCGGCCGATGGTGTCGACCACCACCACGCGCTTGGGGGCCTTGTAGGCGGCGAGCTTGGTCTTCACGTGGGCGATGACGTCGCCCTCGTCGAGCTCGGCGCCCTCGCGGACCTGGACCACGGCGGTGACGGCCTCGCCGAACTTCTCGTCCGGCACGCCGACGGCGACGGCGTCGAAGACGGCCGGGTGGGTCTTCAGCGCCTCCTCGACCTCCTCGGGGAACACCTTCTCGCCACCGGTGTTGATGCACACCGAGCCGCGGCCGAGGAGGGAGATCTTGCCGTCGGCGTCGACGGTGGCGAAGTCGCCCGGGCAGCTGTAGCGCTGGCCGTCGATCTCGAGGAACGTGGCGGCCGTCTTCTCCGGGTCCTTGTAGTAGCCGATGGGCTGGCGCCCGCCGACGGCCAGGCGCCCGATCTCGTCCGAACCGGGGGCGATCGGCCGGTTGCTCTCGTCGATGACGATGGTCTCGGGGCTCAGCTCGAACTTCGCCGTCTCGGCGGTGGCGCCGGCGCCGGAGATGGAGGAGCCCATGCCGAGGGCCTCGGACGACGAGAAGGCGTCCATCAGCATCATCCCAGGGTGGTGGCGGAGCAGGCCCTCCTTGGTCTCCTTGCTCCACATGACGCCCGAGGACACCATGGCCAGCAGGCTGGAGAGGTCCCAGCGACCCTCGTTCTCGTCGAGGGTGCGCAGGATCGGCTTGCCGAACGCGTCGCCCACCAGGGCCACCAGGTTGACGCCCTCGCGCTCGATGGCGTCGAGCATCTCGACCGGGTCGAAGGTGCGGTTGGTGAGCGTGACCACCGAGCCGCCGCCGGACAGCGTGGACAGGCACGGGAAGTTCCCGGTGCCGTGCATCTGCGGGCAGGCGGGCAGGAAGCGGGCGCCGGGCTCGTTGAAGGTGCCCTTGATGTCCTCGACCGTGCCGTCGTCGAGGAGCGGGTTGCCGAGGGTGGCGGTGAGCTTCACGGCGAGGTCGTCCTGGCGCCACATGACGCCCTTGGGCATGCCGGTGGTGCCACCCGTGTAGAGCATGTTGAGGTCGTCGCCGGTGCGGCCCCACTCGGGCGAGACGCGGCCGGCGCCGCTGGTGGCGGCGGACTCGTAGGAGGTGGCCCACTCGGGGCAGGCGCCGCTGCCGTCGTCGACCCACAGCCAGGCCTGCACCTTCGGCAGGCGCTCGCGGATCGGCTCGATGGTGTCGACGAAGGCCCCGTGGAACACCACGCAGCCGGCATCGGCGTTGTCCCACAGGTACAGCAGCTCGTCGGCCGTGTACCGGTAGTTGGTGTTCACCGGGACGAAGGCGCCCTTGAACGCGGCGTAGGTGCCCTCGAGGTACTCGGGGCAGTTGTAGAGGTACAGGGCCACGGCCTGCTGGCGCTCCAGCCCGGCATCGAGCAGGTGCTGGGCCACGCCGTCGGCGCGTCGGTCCACCTCGGACCAGCTCCGACGGTCGTCACCGTGGATGAGGCAGGGGGCGTCGGGCAGCTCGTCAGCGACCGTCTCCCAGATGTCAGCGAAGTTCCACGTTCCCATGGGAGCATGGTGTAGCAGTTTGGGAACGCTCGTTTCCTGGAGGGGACATGATCCGCACCGTCGACTTCGACACCCAGGCGATCCTCGAGGCCGTGCACGCCGACGGCGTCGTCCTGTGCGAGCGCGTCCTCGACGCCGACCGCGTCGCGGCCATCCGCGCCGACCTGGACCGGGTGCTCGAGACCACGCCCACCGGCCGGAACGACTTCGAGGGCTACGGCACGAAGCGGATCTACAACCTGTTCGCCAAGACCCGCGCCTTCGACGAGCTGGCCATCGACCCGGTGCTGCTCGGCGTGCTCGACGACCTGCTCGGCCACTACCAGCTGTCCGCGCCCACCGGCATCCAGATCGGCCCCGGCGAGCCGGCCCAGGGCCTGCACACCGACGACAGCATCTACCCGCTGCCCCAGCCCCACGGCGAGGTGGTGGTGAACACGATGTGGGCCTTCGACGACTTCACGCGGGCCAACGGCGCCACCCGCTTCGTCGAGGGCAGCCACCGGTGGGGGCCGGACCGCTGGCCCACCGAGGACGACCCCGTCGTCGACGCCGAGATGCCCGCCGGGAGCGTGGCCTTCTACTCCGGCTCGATCTGGCACGGAGGCGGGGCCAACGCCACGGACCGCCCCCGCCTCGGGGTCATCCTCGAGTACGCCGCCGCCTGGCTGCGCCCGCAGGAGAACCACGTCGTCGGCGTGACCCCCGAGGTGGTGGCGACGCTGCCCGAGCGGCTCCAGGAGCTGCTCGGGTACAACATCTTCCCGCCCTTCGTGGGCTACGTGGACGGCCGCCACCCGAAGCGGTTCCTGCCCGCCCCCTGACCTTCAGCCGACGGTGTGCCCGCCGCCCCGGATGCCCTTCGAGGCGTACATCGCCCCGTCGGCGCGGGCCACGAGGGTGTCGGCGTCGACGCGCTCGCCGCCGGGGACCCACGCCACGCCGACGCTGGCCGACACGGTGATGCGCTGGTGGCGGAACCCGACGGGGTCGCGGAGGGACGAGGCGATGCGCTGGGCCAGCTCGGCCGCACCGTCCTCGGAGCCCAGGCCGGTGCACACGGCCACGAACTCGTCGCCGCCCATCCGACCCACGGCATCGTGCTCCCGGACGGCGGACCGCAGGCGGGCGCCGACCGCCTGCAGGACCTCGTCGCCGGCGGCGTGGCCGTGGCCGTCGTTGACGACCTTGAAGTCGTCGACGTCGACGTAGACCACCGCCACGTCGACCCCGCTGGCGAGGCGCTCCTCCAGGGCCTCGAGCACGCTGGCCCGGTTGAAGCAGCCGGTGAGGTCGTCCATCGTGGCCCGGCGCTCCAGCTCCTCCCGGAGGCGCACGGACTCCGTGACGTCGGTGAGGACGCCGACCGCGCCGGTGACGGCACCCTCCACCGTCAGGGCCCGCAGGGCGAGGGTGCACCGCCGGAGGTCGAGCGTGCCGAGCACCTGGATCTCGAGCTCGAGATCCACGTCGGTGCCGGCGAGCACCGCGGCGAGCGCCCGATCGAAGGCCATCTCGTCGCGCACGGTGCTGAGCATCGTGGCCTGGTCGTCGCCGGGGAGCGTGCCGAGGATCTCGTGCAGGCGGGCGTTCGCCAGCTGCAGCCGCTCGTCGGCGTCGATGTGGAACACGCCGACCGGCATCGACTCGGTCAGGCGGCGCAGCACCTGCTCGCTGGCGGCGAGCGCCTCCTGGGCGGCCACCTCCTCGCCGACGTCGACCATCTCGCACTCGACGTGGCCCGCCTCGTCGAGGAGGTTGCGATTGGAGATGTCGAGCCAGAGCCAGCTGCCGTCGGCACAGGCGTGCCGGAGGCGAGCACGGGTCGTGAGCCCCGGCCCGGACAGCATGTCCATCCACGCGGCGATGGCCTCCTCCTGGTCGTCGGGGTGGATGAAGTCCAGCGACCGCACGCCGACCATGTCCTCGACCCGCCACCCGAGCAGCTCGGAGACGTTGCGGTCGATGTCGACCAGCACGGCGAGGCCGTCCTTGCGTGAGCGGACGACCTTGGCCCGCGAGCCCTCGGGGATCGGCGGCGACTCGGGCACCTCGACCCGACCGCCACCGTCGTCCACGGCGAACACCATGAGGTGCACGCCCAGCTCGTCACGGGCGTCGATGAAGTGCATCGTCCCCGCGGCGTCGGTGTCCCGGAGGCGAGCATCGACCGTGGTGTCGTCGCCCAAGCGGGCCCGCTCCCAGGCTTCGATCACCGCGGCACGGTCGACGCCGTCGACCAGGTCGGTCGCGGATCGCAACCCGGTGCGGTGGTGGTCGTCGCCGAGGTCCAGCCCCTCGGGCACGGGCACGAACAGCCCGTCGTCTCCCACCGCTGCCACGATCGCGCCCGGGTGGTCGCGCAGCACCGCTGCGAGCTCCCGAGACGCGCCGCCGCCGTCGTCCTTCGTTTTCCCCACGGTGGGACACCGTAGGCGGACGCGAGGCGAAGACCGGTGGCGGAGCGGTGCCGGGGCGGAACAGACTCGTCCCGATGACGACGGCGATCCGGCCCGACGACCTCGATCCGTTCCTGCGCGACGGGTTCGAGCGGCACCGCCGCGAGCTCACCGGGTACTGCTACCGGATGCTCGGCTCGCCGTCGGAGGCCGACGACGCCGTGCAGGACACGCTGCTCAAGGCGTGGCAGGCCTTCGACCGCTTCGAAGGGCGATCGTCGCTGCGCTCGTGGCTCCACCGCATCGCCCACAACGTGTGCATGGACATGCACCGCAGCCCCCAGCGCAGAGCCCGCCCGATGGAGATGGGCCCCGCCACCAAGGTCGACGACGTGGTGCTCGGCGACTGGCAGGAGGAGACCCTGTTCGTGCAGCCCGTGCGCGACGACCAGGTCCTCGACCTCGGCGCCGACCCCGCTGACGTCGCCGCGGCGCGGGAGTCGATCCGCCTCGCCTTCGTCGCCGCCCTCCAGCACCTGCCGGTCAAGCAGCGTTCGACCCTGATCCTGTGCGACGTGCTCCGGTGGCCGGCGGCCGAGGTCGCCGAGCTCCTCGAGACCTCGGTCGCCTCGGTCAACAGCGCGCTGCAGCGGGCCCGGGCCACGCTCGAGCAGCGCCGGGACGAGCCGCTCGATGCCCGGCTCGACCCGCAGCACGAGGATCTCCTGGCCCGGTACGTGGAGGCCTTCGAGCGCTACGACATCCCCGCCGTGGTCGCCCTCATGCGCGAGGACGCCGTGCTCTCCATGCCCCCGTGGGACACCTGGCTGGAGGGCCGCGACGAGGTCGGCGCGTGGATGCTCGGCCAGGGCATCGGGTGCAAGGACTCGCTCCTGGTGCCCATCGACGTCAACGGCACCGCCGGCTACGCCGCCTACAAGCCGGGCGACGACGGTGGCCGCCACCCGTGGGCCGTCCAGGTCATCGAGGTCGCCGGCGGCCGCATCGTCGGCCACCACAACTTCATCGGCCCCGAGCTGTTCGCTCGCTTCGGCCTCCCCGACCACCTGCCCGGCTGAGCGCCCGGCGTAGGGTCGCGCCGTGCTGGGGGCCCGAACGCGCGCTGCGCTGACCTCGATCGCGCTGGCGATCGCCCTGCTCGGGCCGCTGCTCGCGGTCGCGCCCGCCCCGTCGGCGGGTGCGGACACCGATGCGGCCCGGGCCTACGTCGAGGCGACGCACCGGCTCTTCCTCGGCCGCGCCCCGACCGGCGACGAGTCCTCCCGGTGGGCCGCCACCGTCGCCCTCGGCGACCGCGGGGCGCTGACCCGCTCGCTGGCCGCCTCCGACGAGTGGGCCGGCTCCCGCGTCGACCAGCTGTACCGATCGGTGCTCGGCCGGCCGTCCGAGCCCGGGGGCCGGGCCCACTGGGTCGGCCGCATCGCTGCCGGGCACACGCTCGAGGCCGTCGCCGCCTTCCTCTACGGCAGCGACGAGTACTACGGCCTCAGCGGGTCGACGCCCGCCGGCTTCGTGGACCGGGTGTACACGGGCATCCTCGGCCGGGCCCCGGACGACGACGGCCGGCGGTACTGGGTGGGGCGCCTGGCCACCGGCGCGACCCGCGCCGACGTGGCCGCCGGCTTCTACGCCTCGATCGAGTCCCGCAGCGATCGGGTGACGGCCCTGTTCCACGCCGTCCTCGACCGGGCGCCCGACCACTCGGGCCACGACCACTGGGTCGAGCAGGTGCAGCGCCTCGGCGACGTCGCGCTGGCCTCGTTCCTGGCCGCCAGCGACGAGCAGTACCGGCGCACCACCGGCGAAGCCCCACCGCCGCCACCCACCCGGGGCACCGGCACCGGGTTCCAGCCCTACGCGCGCGCCGGCGGCGTGGAGCTGGTGCACCCCGTCGCCCTCGTCGAGACGGTCGGCTTCCACGAGTCCGGCCACGACGGCGGCCGGCAGCAGGACGCGCTGGCCACCGCGGTGCGACCCCGCACCCTCCCCACCCGGTACCGGGGCACGGGCAGCCGCACCGCGGCCGACATCGTGGTCCCGCCCGACACCGCGGTCCGCTCCCCCGTGACCGGAACCGTGAAGTCCGCCGGCACCTACGTCCTGTACTGCCGCTACCGCGACGACAAGGTCGTCATCCGCCCCGACGGCGCTCCCGACTGGGAGGTGACGGTCCTGCACATCACGGGCGTGCAGGTGCAGGCGGGGGACCGGGTCGTCGCCGGCATCACCCCGCTCGCGCCGCGGGCAACCCCGCTGCCGTTCGAGTCGCAGGTCGACCGCTACACCGGATCGCCCTCGTGGCCCCACGTGCACGTCGAGGTCCTCGACCCCCGGGTCCCCGACCGCCCCTCCGGTGGTTGCTGACCCGAGACCCTGTACCGGCTCGGACGCGAGGGGGTAGACACCGCCCCATGACACGTTGGGTGTACGGGTTCGACGAGATCGATGCGGCCAAGGCGGCGGTGGACGACGACTGGGACCGCGTCCGCGGCCTCCTCGGCGGGAAGGGGGCGAACCTGGCCGACATGGCGTCGCTCGGCGTCCCGGTGCCGCCGGGCTTCACCATCACCACCGAGGCGTGCAACGCGTTCATCGCCGGCGACGGCGCCCTCCCCGACGGGCTGTGGGACGAGGTGCTCACCGCGGTGCGGGACATGGAGGAGGCCAGCGGCAAGACCTACGGCGGCACCGACAACCCCCTGCTGGTGGCGGTGCGCTCGGGCGCCAAGTTCTCGATGCCCGGGATGATGGACACCGTCCTCAACGTCGGCCTCAACGACGAGGTCGCCGCCGCGATGATCGAGCGCACCGGCGACGAGCGCTTCGTGCTCGACTCCCACCGCCGACTCGTGCAGATGTTCGCCACCGTCGTGCTCGGCATGGACGGCGACCCCTTCGAGGAGATCCTGCGCGAGCACCGCGGCACCCACGGCGTCATCAACGACGCCGACCTTCCGCCCGAGGCCCTGCGCGCCACGGTCGACTCGTTCCGCGCCCACGTCCGGGCCCGCTCGGCGACGCCCTTCCCGGAGGACCCCTACGACCAGCTGCGCCTGGCCACCGAGGCCGTGTTCCACAGCTGGAACAGCCGTCGCGCCTTCGACTACCGGCGGGCCGCCAAGATCGCCGACGACCTCGGCACGGCGGTGAACGTCGTGGCCATGGTCTTCGGCAACACGGGCACCAACTCGGGCACCGGCGTGCTGATGTCACGCAACCCCACCAACGGCGAGCCCAAGCTCGAAGGCGACTACCTGCTCAACGCCCAGGGCGAGGACGTCGTCGCCGGCAACCGGGAGACCAAGCCGATCGAGCAGCTGGCCGACGACCTCCCGGACGCTGCGGAGGAGCTCGGCGCCATCGCCCGGCGCCTCGAGGAGCACTACCGCGAGATGCAGGACATGGAGTTCACCGTCGAGGACGGCACGCTCTGGCTGCTGCAGACCCGCACCGGCAAGCGCACCGCCCAGGCCGCGGTGCGCATCGCGGTCGACATGGCCGACGAGGGGCTCATCACCAAGGCCGAGGCCGTGGGCCGGGTCACGCCCGACCAGGTCGACTTCTTCCTCCACCCCCAGTTCTCGCCCGAGTCCCTCGCCGACCTGACCGCGGTGGCCCAGGGCCTCAACGTCTCCCCCGGCGCCGCAGTCGGCGTCGTCGCGTTCGACCCCGACCTCGCCGAGCGGTGGGGCCGGGACGGGCGCGACGTCGTGCTCGTGCGCCACGAGACCAAGCCCGACGACGTGCACGGCATGCTCGCCGCCACCGGCATCCTCACCTCGAGCGGCGGCCGGACCAGCCACGCCGCCCTGGTCGCCCGCCAGTTCGGCAAGCCCGCCGTCACCGGCGCGTCCGCCATCGACATCGACATGGCGAGCCGCACCCTCACCGTCGGCAACGACACGCTGCACGAGGGGGAGTGGATCTCCATCGACGGCACGTCGGGGAACATCTACCTCGGCAAGGTCGAGACGGTGGCGCCCGACCTCGACAACGAGTGGCTCACGACCGTGCTCGGCTGGGCCGACGAGTTCCGCACCCTCGGCGTGCGGGCCAACTCCGACGAGCCCGAGGACGCGGCCCGGGCCCGGTCCTACGGCGCCGAGGGCATCGGCCTGTGCCGCACCGAGCACATGTTCTTCGATCCCGAGCGGCTGCCGATCGTCCAGCGGATGATCACCGCACCGAACCTGGCCGAGCGCAAGGAGGCGCTGGACGAGATGCGCGAGTTCCAGCGGGCCGACTTCGCCGGGCTGTTCGAGGCCATGGACGGCCTCCCCGTCATCCTGCGCCTGCTCGACCCGCCGCTGCACGAGTTCCTGCCGTCCTGGGAGGAGCTGCACCGGCACCAGACCGACCTGCAGCTGCGCCTGGTCCGCGCCGCCGACCTCGAGACGGTCGAGCGCCTCGTCCGGGAGCTGTCCGAGGTCCACGACATGCTCGGCCGGGTCGAGGCGCTGCGGGAGACCAACCCGATGCTCGGCCTCCGCGGCGTGCGCCTCGGCATCACGATGCCCGAGATCACCCGCATGCAGGCCCGGGCCGTCTTCGAGGCGGCCGTCGAGGTGGCCGAGCGGGGTGGGGACCCCAAGCCCGAGATCATGGTCCCGCTCGTGAGCGAAGCCACCGAGCTCGCCCGGCAGCGCCAGCTGATCGACGAGGTCGCCGAGGCCGTGTTCGAGGAGGCGGGCCGTCGGGTCGAGTACCAGGTCGGCACGATGATCGAGGTGCCCCGGGCCGCGCTCACCAGCGAGGACATCGCGGAGCACGCCGACTTCCTGTCCTTCGGCACCAACGACCTGACCCAGACCACGTTCGCCATCAGCCGGGACGACGCCGAGCAGGCATTCCTGCTGCAGTACCTGGCCGACAAGATCCTCACCGAGAACCCCTTCGCCAGCATCGACGCGAAGGGCGTGGGCCGGCTCATGGGCATCGCCCTCGACGGCGCCCGGTCGACCAAACCGGCGATCGAGACCGGGGTGTGCGGCGAGCACGGCGGTGATCCCGCATCGATCGCCCTGTGCCACGACATGGGCCTGACCTACGTCAGCTGCTCCGCCTACCGCATCCCCGTCGCCCGCCTGGCCGCCGCCCAGGCCGCCCTGGCGGCAGGTGCGTCGTGACCGGCACCGCACCGACCCCACCCGGGTTCGAGACCGTCGAGGTCGCCGTCGACGGCGCCACCGGGTCACTCTGGCTCGCCCGTCCCGACAAGCTGAACCCGCTGTCCACGCAGACGCTGCGGGAGCTGGAGGACGCCGCCCGCTGGTTCGACCAGCACCCCGACCTCAAGGTCGTCACGGTGGGCGGCCGGGGCCGGGCGTTCAGCGCCGGCGCCGACCTGGGTGCGTTCACCGGGGAGGGCGGTCGCGGCGACCGGGAGCAGGGGTGGCGCACGGCGCGGGCCCTCGAGGAGATGCGCGCCGTCACCGTGGCCCGCATCCAGGGCTGGTGCGTCGGTGGCGGCCTCGTGGTCGCCGCCGCGTGCGACCTGCGGATCGCCGCCGCAACGGCCCGCTTCTCCATCCCCGAGATCGACCTCGGCATCCCGCTGGCCTGGGGCGGCATCCCCCGCCTGGTGCGCGAGATCGGCCCGGCCCGCACCAAGGAGCTGGTGATGACCGGCCGGGAGTTCTCCCCCGAGGAGGCGCTGGCCGCCGGGTTCCTCAACCGGATCGTCGACGACGACGAGCTCGATGCCGCCGTCGCGACGCTGGTCGACCAGCTCGTCACCAAGCCCAAGCTCGGCCTGCTCGCCACCAAGGCCCACACCAACGCGGTCACCGAGTCCATGGTCGGCACCGGTCGCTCGTGGGCGGACGCCGACGGCCTCGAGGCCGGCCTGCGCGACCCCGAGGGCCGGGCCGTGCGCCAGGCGTACCTCGACCGCAAGGGCTGACGGCGCGCGAGCATCGGGACATGCCTGCGCTGACCTCGACCCGCGACGGCGACGTCGTCACCATCACCCTCACCGCGCCGGAGCGTCGCAACCCGCTCTCGACGTCGACCCTGCGCGAGCTCGGATCCGCCCTCGACGAGGCCGCCGCGTCCGATGCCCTGGCCGTGGTGCTCGCCTCCACCGGCTCGGTGTGGAGCACCGGGCACGACCTGAAGGAGATGTCGACCCTCGACGAGACCAGCCTCCGCGAGCTGTTCACCACCTGCACGCGCGTGATGCGCACCATCGAGACGATGCCCCAGCCGGTGGTGGCCCGGGTGCACGCGCTCGCCACCGCGGCCGGGTGCCAGCTCGTCGCCAGCTGCGACCTCGCCGTCGCCGGCGCCTCGGCCCGCTTCGCCACCCCCGGCGGCAAGGGTGGCCTGTTCTGCCACACCCCGATGGTGGCCGTCGCCCGCAACGTCGGGCGCAAGCGCGCCCTGGAGATGGCGCTGTCGGGTGACGAGATCGATGCCGAGACCGCCGCCGACTGGGGCCTGGTCAACCAGGTGGTCCCCGACGACGAGCTCGACGGTGCGGTGGCTGAGCTCGTCCGCCGGGTGACGCGGGGATCGCGGGCGTCCAAGGCGCTCGGCAAGCAGACGCTCTACGCGCAGATGGACCTGACCATGGACCAGGCCTACGACATGGCCATCGATGTCATGGCCCGGAACGCGGCGACCGGCGACGGCGCCGAGGGGATCGCGGCATTCGCGGAGAAGCGCCCGCCCCGGTTCGCCCGCTGAGGGCACGAATCGGGCGTCCCGCCCCGGTTTTCCGCCGTCCGACCCTCAGGTCGGTCCCCCGGACGGCCGATGATGGAGGCATGGAGCCCAGGGAACGCCGCGGTGTCGATGCAGCGCGCGTGCCCGGTCGCTCCTCCAACGTCTTCCTGCTCCTCGGCCTGTCCGCTGCCGCCCTGACGGTCGTGGCCGACGACCCGCTGCGCGGCTGGATGCTCGCCGCCGCCAGCCTGGCCGGGGCCGTGGCCGCCACCGTCGCCGTCCGGCGGGACCCGGACCGCGCCAACCCGGCCTGGTACTTCATGGCCGGCGCGTGGATCCTCGTGCCCGCCTACGTGATCTGGTACCCGCTCGCCGTGGCGTGGGACCTGGAGCTCACGTCGCCGGCCATCACCGACTGGCTCTTCCTGGGCGCGTACGGGCTGTTCCTCGTCGGGCTCAGCAAGGTCATCGGCCGACGGAGCACGACGGACCGCTGGATCGACGTGCTCGACACGCTGATCATCGGCGTGGGCTTCGGCGTCCTGGCCTGGATCATCTTCATCGGCCCGTACCTCGACGCCGACGACATGACGCTCGCCGCCCGGCTGGTGACCATCTCCTACACGGTGGTGAACCTGCTCCTGCTCGGGGCCATCGTGCGCATGCTGGTGCAGGGCGGCATCTCGTCCCGCGGCGATCGCCTGCTGGCGGCGTGGGTCCTGGCCCAGCTCGTCGCCGACCTGCTCTACGCGATGTCGTCGCTGAGCGGCACGTTCCGCGTGCAGGACGAGGTGGTGAGCCTCTACCCGATCTCCTTCGTGCTCTTCGGCGCCGCCCTGCTGCACCCGACGACGATGGCGCCGCCGACCGTGGACAACGACCGTTCGATCCGGGGGGCGCGCCGCTTCGCGCTGGTGGTGCCGGCCGCGCTCATCGCGCCGCTCGCCCTCATGGCCCTCGGGCTGCGCGCCGGCAGCGCCGACATCGTCATCGTCTCCCTCCTCGCCGCCGCCCTGTTCGGCCTCGTGCTGTGGCGGGTCTGGCTGCTCTTCGTCGACGTCGAGGAGCACCGCCGCACCCAGCAGCAGCTGACCCGCTCGATCGAGCAGGAGCGGCGTCGCACCATCGAGAACCAGCAGCTGCTCGCCTCGCTGAGCGAGCGCCAGCTGCTGACCGATCGCCTCTCGCGCATCCAGCGCAAGATCTCCACCCGGGCACCGCTGCAGGAGGTGCTCGACGCCATCACCCAGGGTGCCGCCGACCTGGTCCACGCCGACATCGCCGCGCTGCGCTTCGTGGACGAGGACGACCCCGACTTCATGATCATGGTCTCCTCGGTCGGCGTCGAGGAGGCCATCGCCGACGCGGTGCGGCGCGCACCGGTGGGGGTCGGCGTCGGCGGCCAGGCGATCGTCACCAACAAGCTCTGCATCCAGGACGCCTACACGGACTGGGACAACGCCATCACCCAGTTCGCCGCCGACGGCCTGCAGAGCGCGCTCGCCACGCCGGTCCACCTCGGTGCCGAGCCCATCGGCAGCCTCGTCGTGGCCACCCACCGCCCCGACCGGCGCTACTCGACCGCCGAGCAGGACGCCCTCATCAGCTTCGCCGAGCACGTCAGCATCGCCCTCAACGACGCGCGCTCGGTGCGGGCCATGAACGACGCCCTCGAGCAGGCCGTGCACCAGGCGATGCACGACGAGCTCACCGGGCTGCCCAACCGGGCCTGCTTCTACGACCGGGCCGAGCAGGCGCTGAAGGCAGCCACCCGGAACGGCACGGCCACGGCCGTGCTGCTGTTCGACCTCGACCGGTTCAAGGAGATCAACGACACGCTCGGCCACCGCTACGGCGACCGGGTGCTCTGCGCGATCGAGCCGAGGCTCGCACCGCTGCTGCGGGCGTCGGACACCATCGCCCGGCTCGGCGGTGACGAGTTCTGCGTGCTGCTCCCCGACGTGGCCGGCCTCGACGACGCGATGGACGTGGCCAACCGGCTGACCCGGGCCCTCGAGGAGCCCCTGGACGTGGACGGCATGACCCTGGTCGTGGAGGCCAGCTGCGGCGTGACGGTCGCACCCGACCACGGGACCACGGCGGACCTGCTGCTCCAGCGCTCCGACATCGCCATGTACGCGGCCAAGCGCTCCCACCAGAGCGTGTCCGCCTACGAGGACGACCTCGACCGCAACACGCCGGACCGCCTCGCCCTCCTCGGCGAGCTGCGCCACGCCGTGATCCACGAAGAGCTGGTCGTGCACTTCCAGCCCCAGATCGACCTCGCCACCGGGGAGGTCGAGGGCGCCGAGGCACTCGTGCGCTGGCAGCACCCCCGACGGGGACTGCTCGCCCCCGACGTCTTCGTCCCGCTGGCCGAGGACACCGGGTTCATCCACCAGCTCACGACCTGGGTGCTCGACGCGTCGCTGGCCCAGATGCGCCGCTGGATGGACGAGCCCACGGGGAGCGGCATCGGCCCGGACTTCACCGTGGCGGTCAACCTGTCGACCCACAGCCTCCTCGACGACTGCTTCGCCACCGAGGTCAGCATCGCCCTCGACCGGGCCGGCGTCCCGCCTGAGCGCCTCGCCCTCGAGATCACCGAGACGACCCTCATGGCCGACCCGGAGCGGGCGACCCGAGTGCTGACCACCCTCGCCGAACGGGGGGTGCGCTTCGCCATCGACGACTTCGGCACCGGCTACTCGTCGCTCGCGTCGCTGAAGGACCTCCCGGTCCACGACCTCAAGATCGACAAGTCCTTCGTGGCCGGGATGGACGAGGGCTCCGACGACGCCGTGATCGTGCGCTCCGTGATCGAGCTCGGCCACACCCTCGGCCTGCGCACCATCGCCGAGGGCGCCGAGACCGAGGAGATGCTCGACCGCCTGTCCGACCTGGGCTGCGACAGCGCCCAGGGCTACGGCGTCGCCCGGCCGATGACGGCGTGCGAGCTGGTCGCCTGGATCCAGGCTCGCGCCGCCAGCGGCGTCGCCGTCGCCTGAGCACGCCGGCTCCGTCCGGGCCTAGGTTCGGACCATGCCACTGATCGGTGAGTACGAACCGAGCCCGTCGGACTGGGTGCGCGAGCAGGTCGAGACCTACGAGCGCACGAACGGCAAGGAGGGCAACACCCTCCTCGACACCGGGTTGCCGGTGATCATCGTGACCACGCGCGGCCACAAGACCGGCAAGCTCCGCAAGACGCCGCTGATGCGGGTCGAGCACGACGGCGAGTACGCCCTCGTCGCCTCCAAGGGCGGCGCCCCCGAGCACCCGGAGTGGTACCACAACCTGGTCGCCGACCCGACCGCCGTCATGATCCAGGACGGCCCCGAGCCATGGGATGCCGTCGTGCGCCAGGTCGAGGGCGAGGAGCGCGCCGAGTGGTACGAGCGCGCCGTCGCCGCCTTCCCGCCGTATGCCGAGTACCAGGAGAAGACCGACCGGGAGATCCCGGTCTTCATCGCCAGCCGCCCCTGACGTCAGCGCTGGCTAGTGTGACGCTCGACACACGTACGACCTGAAGGGGCGTCTTCCATGACCCGCACTCGAGCAAGCGTGACGCTGCTGCTGGCGGCGGTGATGGCCTTGGTCCTGGCGGTGCCCGTCGGCGCCGCGAAGGGCGGCAACGGAGGGGGCAACGGCGGCGGGAAGCCGACCACCACGGCGCCGGAGGAGACGACCACCACGGCCTCGACCACCACGGCGCCGGAGGAGACGACCACCACGGCCCCGACGACGACGGCACCCGCCCCGGACCGGGACCCGATCCTGTTCGTGCACGGCTGGAACTCGAGCGGCAGCACCTGGGACACGATGGTCGACCGCTTCCTCGCCGACGGCTACGCCGCGGAGGAGCTGATGGCGTTCTCGTACAACACGTCGCAGTCCAACCGCACCACGGCGGCCGAGATCGCCGACCGGGTCGCCACGCTCCTCACCGTCAACGAGGCCGACCAGGTCGACATCATCGCCCACTCCATGGGCAGCCTCTCGTCCCGCCACTACGTGAAGTTCCTCGGCGGGATGGACGGGGACGTCGACACCTGGGTCTCCCTCGGCGGACCCAACCACGGGACCGACACCGCCTACTTCTGCTGGTCGACGGCGTGCACGGAGATGTGGCCCGGCTCGTCCTTCCTCGACGACCTGAACGCCGGCGACGAGACGCCCGGCTCGATCGTGCGCTACGCCACCTGGTGGTCACCCTGCGACTCGGTGATCAACCCGGACAGCAGCGTCCCGGTCAGCGGGGGTGCGGTGAACACCGAGACCGCCTGCATCGGGCACAGCGACCTCCACCAGGACGCCACGGTCTACGGCCAGGTCGCCGCCTTCATCGACTAGTCCGCCGGGCAGGAGAAGGCGAAGGAGCCGGCGACCGGTTCGGCGTCGCCGGCCATCACCGCCATCAGGTCGATGAAGATCGCCTCGCCGCTGACCGTCTGGGCGTCGGCGTCGATGTCGATGGCGGTGACGTCGAGCTCGCTCGCGTCGACCCCATCGGGCAGGTTGAAGCCGAAGATGTTGTCCTGGCCGGTCTCCCACTGCTGGTAGGGCTCCTCGCTGCGGACCGTGACGCCGCCGGCGGTCTCCCAACCCTCGCTGGCATCCCGCTCCTGCCAGTCCTCGGGGGGGAAGTCGAAGGTCACCTCGATGTTCTCCGGGTCCTCGGTGCCCTCGGCGACGCCCCCGAGGGCGCCGAACATCTCCAGGCAGCTGGTGACGGTGAGCTCGTGGCGGACATCGCCGAGCTCGATGTAGCCCGACCCACCCGGCTCTGCGGGAGCGGCATCGCCACCCTCGGCCCCCTCGTCCGCGTCGTCTCCCGATGCCGCTGCGTCCTCCACCAGGTCGGCGTCGTCGGTCGCCGCGACGGCGTCATCGTCATCCCCGCAGGCCGCGAGGAGCATCGAGGCGGCCACGAGGGCAGCGGCGGCGGAACGGGAGCGGTGGAAGCGGAGGTTGTGCACGGCCCGGACGGTACGAGGGGCCTCTGTGAGGATCCTGAAAGCCCGGACCCGGGCGCTCACAGCGCACTGAAAGCGGGTGCGCCATCCTCCCCCCATGAGTGCTGCCCGACGATCCCTGTCCGCCCTGCTCCTCACGCTGCTGGTGCTCGCCGGCGCCTGCGGCGACGACGACACCGAGGCGGCGACGGCCCCGGCCGAGGAGGACGTGGCCGACGCCGCAGCCGACGAGGAGAGCGGCGCGGACGACGGGGGCAGCGCGGACGAGGAGGGTGCGGAGGACGGGCCCGCACCCTCCTCGGGGTCGAGCGGACGCCTCGAGCTCGGCGACGAGTCGTGGAACTTCTTCCTCGGCGACATGACGACGGCGATGTGCTCGGTCTCCGACGGCTCGGCGCAGGTCCAGGACCTGCGGGCGGCCGACGGCAGCTGGGTCGCGGCGACGGTCGCCGGCGACGTGGTCGAGGTCGTGCTGCGCGGACCGGACGGGAACCGGGCGTGGGTGACGGGCAACATGGGCGAGGCCGAGGGCGTCGACGTGGACGTCAACACGATGGATGGCGTGCTCATGGTCCAGGGCACGTGGGTGCGAGCCGATGACCCGGGCACCACCGAGGAGGGGAACCTCGTCGTGACGTGCTGACGGTGGCGCGAGCCGCGGGCGGGGCGACCCGGGAGCGGGCTCCCGGATGGGGCATGATCTGGGCCACTTGCGCGGCCCGGGCCGTGCGCCCACCGCTGCCCCCTTCCGTCGCCCCCGATGCCGCCATCCTCCCCGTCCCCCACCCACGACGCACCAGACGAGCGCTGGACCGATGCCTTCGTCGGACGGGACCACGAGCTGGCCGAGGTGCTCGAGCTGCTCGAACGGTCCCGGGACGGCGTCGCCGTCTGCCTCCTCGCCGGCGACGCCGGGATGGGCAAGACCCGCCTCGCCCGTGAGCTCGAGGCCCACGCGGTCGAGCGCGGCCACCGGGTCGTCTGGGGCCTGGGGTGGGCCGACACCGGCTCCCCGCCCTACTGGCCCTGGACCCAGGTGGTCCGCCAGCTGCTCGGCCGGCGCAGCGGCACCGACCTCGCCGCGCTGGTGCTGGCCGAGGGCGCAGCCGCCGATCGGGCCGAGCTGTTCGACGCCACCGCGGCCATCATCGAGCAGGCTGCCGCCCGCCGGCCCCTGGTCGTGGTGCTCGACGACCTCCACGTCGCCGACCCCCCGACGATCGCCCTCCTCGGCTTCGTGGCGACCCACCTGCGGGAGGTGCCGCTGCTCGTGGTCGCCACCATCCGCGACCGCGAGGTCCGCCGGCGAGCCGAGCTGGCCGATGCGCTGGGCCGGCTCGACCGCCACGCGACCACCATCACCCTCGCGGGCCTCGACGTCACCGCCGTCGGCCGCCTCGTCGGCAGCCGGTCCCGGGCCCGGGACCTCCACGCCGCCACCGGCGGCAACCCGATGTTCCTGGAGCAGGTCCAGCGGGGCGACATCGACACCGCCGACACCCTGGTGTCGGTCCTGCAGACCCGCGTCGCCCAGCTCCCCCCGGAGGTCGCCCGGACCGTCGCCACCGCTGCTCTCGTCGGCCCCGACCCGGCACCGGACGCGCTCGCCACCGTCCTCGACCTCCCGGTCCAGATCGTCCAGGAGCACCTGGCCACCGCCGCGGCCCACGGGCTGTTCGATCGCACCGACGCCCGTCCGGCCCATCCCCTCACCGCCGATGCGGCTCTGCGATCCCTGGCCGACGGCGACCGCGAGGCGCTGCACGCGGCAGCGGCGGACCGCCTGCCGTCGGCCAGCCCGGCGGACCGGGCCCACCACCTGCTGCACGCCGGCCCGGCCCGCTGGCGAGATGCCGTGGACGCATGCGCGCAGGCCGCCGACGCGGCGCGGGTGTCACACGCCCACGAGGACGCGGTCGGGCACCTCCGGCGCGCCGTGGAGCTGGCCCAGCACCACGAGGCCGGAGCGGCGGTCCTCGCCGACCTCACGCTCGCCCTCGCCGGGTCGGTCGTGGAGGCGTCGGGCCGGGCCGACGCCGAGGACCTCTACCTGAGCGCGTGGGCCCTGGCCGAGGCGACCGACGATCCGTGGCTCATCGGACGAGCAGGCGCTCGGCACGGCACGCAGTACTACTTCGCCGGCGACATCACCCATGCGGTGGCCGCGAACGCCCGGGTCGCCCTCGATCGCCTCGGCGACGGCGACACCGAGCTGCACGCCCGCCTCCACGCGACCCTGGCGGCGGCGAGCATCGTGGAGGCGCCCGTCGACGCCGTGGACCACGCCGGCCGGGCCGTGCAGATCGCCCGGCGCTGCGGTGACCCGGCGGCGACGGCTGCTGCGCTGGTGGCCGAGCAGGTGGCCGATCTCGGACCGGCGACGCTGTTCCGCCGGCTGGAGACCGCCCGGGAGATCATCGCCCTCGCCGAGGAGGCCCGCACGCCGGATCTGGCGGTGCACGGCCGCTTCCTGCTCATGGGGGCGCTGCTCGAGCGGGGCGAGGTCGGTGAGCTCGACGCCCAGCTCCGCCAGCAGGACGCCCGCATCGACGAGTTCGCCTCGCCCCGCTTCGCTCGCCACGCCCTCTGGTTCCGCTGCACCCGGGCCATGCTCGACGGCGACGCCGATGCGGTCGAGGCCCTGGCCGACGAGTGCTTCGAGATCGCCGACCGACTCGGCGACCCCGACGGGATCGCGGTGTTCGGCGCCCAGTACGGCGTCGCCCGATGGATGCGGGGCCTGGTGCTCGAGATGGAGGGCGCCTACGTCGACAGCGCGCGGGCCGACCCGGACGAACCGGTGTGGCGGGGGGTGCTCGCCTGGCTCTGGGGCACCCACGGACGCCTCGACGAGGCCCGCGGGGCGCTCGACCTCGTGCCGCCCGCGACCGAGCTCGCGTCAGGCCAGTACACGCTGCTCACGTTGGTGACCGCGGCCGATGCGGCCCTGGCGGTGGACGACCCTGACCGTGCCGCCGAGCTGTGGGAGGCGCTGCTGCCCTACGCCGACCGGGTGGTGCCCATCGCCATGGGAGCTGCCTGCTGGGGCACGGTCGCTCACCGCCTCGGCGCCCTGGCCCTCCGGCTCGGCCACGTCGAGGAGGGCGTGGCCCACCTCGAGCAGGCGATCTCGCTCTGCGCCCGCCTCGGCGCCCGCCCGTGGCTGGCCGAAGCCCAGCTGTCCCTCGCCGACGCGCTCCTCGACACCGGCCATCCGGCGCCAGGCCGGGTGCAGCAGCTGGTGTCCGAGGCGGCTGCGACCGCCGCCGCGCTCGGCCTGGGCGCCCTCGACGCGCAGCTCGACGCCGTCCAGGCACGCCTCGATGGTCGCCCGGCGGCGGGGAGCAAGGAGCCCGTCGCCCGCGCCGAGCCGGCCCTCGTCGTCGCGGCGCCGGCCCGCCCCCGCCTCGCCGTCCTCGGCACCTTCGAGGTGCTGGCGGCGGACGGCTCGACCCCGCGGTGGACGTCGCGCAAGGCCCGCCAGCTGCTGAAGATCCTCATCGCCCGTCGGGGCGCGCCGATCGCGCGCGACCACGTCATGCACCTCCTGTGGCCCGACCAGGAGCCCGAGCTCCTGCGCAACCGCCTGTCGGTGGCGCTCTCCACGGTGCGCCGCGCCCTCGACCCCGCCCGGTCCTCGCCCGCGAGCCGCTTCGTGGCCGCCGAGTCCGACACGTTGCGCCTCGTGCTCGCCCACGTCGACCTCGACACCGAGGAGTTCCTCGCCGCGGCGCAGCGCGCCATCGACGCGCACCGGGCCGGCGACCCTGGTGCCCCCACCGCGCTGCGCGAGGCCATCGACCGCCACGGGGGCGACCCCCTGCCCGACGAGCCCTACGCCGAGTGGGCCGAGCCCCTGCGTCGCGAGGTCACCGGCCTGCTGCTGACCACGCTGCGCTGCCACGCGGAGTCGACCGTCGCCACCGGCGACCACGTCGGAGCCGCGGCGACCTTCCGACGCCTCCTCGAGGTCGACCCCTACGACGAACCAGCCCACCTCGGACTGGTCGAGACGTTGCGGTCCCTCGGCGCCCACGGCCAGGCCGAGGCCGCCCGCCGCCGCTACCTGGACGCGATGGCCGAGCTCGGCCTGCCGACGGGCGGCTGACCGCGCCGTCCGCCACCGGCGTCAGCCGACGTCCAGGACCACCTCGGAACCGTCGGCGGGCACCTCCACCGCGTCGAGGACCTCGAGCACCTCGATCCCGGCGAAGGGATCCTCGGGATCGACGGCTCGACCGCGGATGGCCTCGGCGGTGACCGGCCCGCCGGCGGTCACCGCCAAGGAGATCTCTGCGCTGTCGACGAACACGGTGAACAGCATCTGGGTGGGTTCCTCGTCGAGGGTGAACTCCTGGTCCATGGACGGCTGCTCGGTCCCGTCGGAGACCGCCACCGTCTCGAGCGACACGACGGTGCCGGGCTCACCGGTCAGCTGCCAGCCGAGCACGGCATCATCGCCGGCCTCGTCCCCGGCGGCATCGGGCTCGGCAGGATCCACCTCGGCTGCGTCGTCCTGATCGTCCACGAGGACGTCATCGGCGGGCGCCACCGCACCGTCGTCGTCGTCTCCGCAGCCGGCGAGCACCAAGGCCAGCCCGGCCAGCACGGCGAGCACCGAGCGGGGAAGGGCGGAGGTGGCTCGCATGCCGTGACCGTACGGACGGCCCTGTGAGGATCCTGAAAGCGGTGCTCAGCCCTGGTCCGGGGCCGGCGGCAGGTTCCGGTCGAGCTCGTCGAGGAAGGGCGTGGCGGTGCCATCCGAGGGGGCACGCCAGTCGCCCCGGGGTGACAGGGCGCCGCCGCCGGAGACCTTGGGGCCGTTCGGCATGGCCGAGCGCTTGAACTGGCTGAAGCCGAAGAAGCGCCACAGGAACTCGCGCAGCCACTGGCGGATGATGTCGAGGTCGTAGGCGTTGCGCTTGTCCTCGGGGAAGCCCTCGGGCCAGCGGCCGGCGTCTGCGTCGCGCCAGGCGTGCCAGGCGAGGAAGGCCACCTTCGACGGGGCCAGGCCCTGGCGGGCGATGTGGTGCAGGAAGAAGTCGTGGAGCTCGTAGGGGCCGATCTGGTCCTCGGTGCTCTGGATCTCGGCCGGGTCGTCGGACCCTGCTTCCTCGTTGGGCAGATCCTCGTGGCTCGGCACCAGCTCGGGGGAGATCACCGTCTCCAGGATCGACAGCAGGATGCGGTCGGTCTCCGGGTCCCACTGGTCGGTGCGCACCGTCCAGCGGATCAGGTGCTGGATCAGCGTCTTCGGCACCCCGCTGTTCACGTTGTAGTGGCTCATCTGGTCGCCGACGCCGTAGGTGCACCAGCCCAGCGCCAGCTCGGAGAGGTCGCCGGTGCCGAGCACGAAGCCCCGGTTGTCGTTGGCCAGGCGGAACAGGTAGTCGGTGCGCAGGCCGGCCTGGACGTTCTCGAACGCGATGTCGTACACCGGCTCGCCGCTGGCGAAGGGGTGGTCCATGTCGGCCAGCATCTGGCGAGCCGCCGGGCGGATGTCGATCTCCTGGCCGGTGACGCCGAGGGCCTCCATGAGCGCCCACGCGTTGGACTTGGTCGAGTCGCTGGTGGCGAACCCAGGCATCGTGTACCCGAGGATGCCGCTGCGGTCGAGGCCCATCCGGTCGAAGGCCTTGGCCGCGACGATGAGTGCGTGGGTCGAGTCCAGCCCTCCGGACACACCGATCACGACGTGCTCGGCCTTGATCGCCCGGAAGCGGGTGACGAGACCCTCGACCTGGATGTTGAACGCCTCGTAGCAGTCCTGGTCGAGGCGCTCGGGCTCGTCGGGGACGAACGGGAACCGGGCCAGTGGGCGCAGGAGCGGGGTGACCTCCTCCGTCGGCGCGCGGCGGGCGTGGTCGAAGGTGACCACCCGGAAGCGCTCCTCGGGGTGGCCGGCGGCGACGGCGGCGTCGTTGAACGTGCCGTTGCGCATCCGTTCGAGGCGGATCCGGGCGGCGTCGACGTCGGCCACGACCATGTCGGGCTCCATGGCGAAGCGGTCGGAGTGGGCCAGCTCCTCCCCGAGCTCGTAGATCAGGCCCTGGCCGTCCCAGGCCAGGTCGGTGGTGCTCTCCCCCGGCCCGGCCGCCGAGTACACGTAGGCGGACTGGGTCCGCATCGACTGCGACGCGCACAGCAGGGCGCGGTCGCGGGCCTTGCCGATGACGATGTTGGAGGCAGACAGGTTGGTGCAGATCAGCGCGCCGGCCAGGGCACCGATGGACGACGGTGGCGTGGCCGCCCAGTAGTCCTCGCAGATCTCGACGTGGAAGTCGAGGCCATCGTGGTCGCCGGCCACGAAGCGAAGATCGGTGCCGAAGGGGACCGTCTCTCCGCCGGCCTCGATCTCGGCGCCGACGATGCCGGCGCCGGGGGCGAACCAGCGCTTCTCGTAGTACTCGCGGTAGTTGGGCAGGTAGCTCTTCGGCACCACGCCCAGCACCCGGCCGTGGGCGACCACGGCCGCGCAGTTGTACAGGCGGCCGTTGCGGGGCAGGGGCAGGCCGACGAGCAGCACGGGCTGCAGCTCGGCGGACTCCTCGACGACCCGGCGCAGCGCCCGGTCGACGGCGACGTGCATCCCGCCCTGCAGGTGGAGGTCGTCGACGGCGTAGGAGGACAGCCCCAGCTCGGGGTAGACGACGAGGTCGACGCCCTCGTCGTGGGCCCGGCGGGCCAGGTCCAGGTGGAACCCGGCGTTGCACTCGGGGTCGCCGACGGCGACGCCCGGCGTGGCGGCGGCCACCCGCACGAAGCCGTGCGTGGCGGGGTCGTGGAACGGGTGGGGGGTGCTCACAGGACCGACTCGATCATCTGGAGGGCGACGCGCATGGACTCGATCCTGACCGGTCCGCGCCCGATCGCGCCGAACCGTTCCACCCGGTGGGTGGTGGGGCCGTCCCGGCGGGCGCACGCGAAGTGCACCAGACCGGGGACGGGGCCGTCGTCGGCGTAGCCGGTGGTGGACACCGCGATGTCGGCCCTGGAGTTGGCCAGGGCCCCCTCGGCCATGGCCACCGCCACCTCCTCGCTGACCGCGCCGCACCGGTCGATGTCGGCCTGGGCCAGCCCGAGCAGCTCGCACTTGGCCGGGTCGCTGTAGACCACGAAGCCCCGCTCGAACACGCCGCTCAGGCCCTGCACGTCGGTGAGGATCGAGGCGAGCATGCCGCCGGTGCAGCTCTCGGCCGTGGTCAGCGACAGCTCGGCCGCCGCGACCCGCTCGAGCACGGCCCCGACCAGCTCCTCGACGTCGTCGGGCAGCACCGGCGAGTAGGACTCGGTCGCACCGCGCTGGTTCGTTCCTGGATCGGTCACGTGGCCACCGATACCCAGGTCACTCCGGCCTCGCAACCACCGGCTTGTCGATGGGCGGCGGGTCGTTGGTGACCCGGGGCAGGCGGCGCACCTTGAACGGGCCGTCGATGCCGGAGCCGTCCCGACCGCGCGGGACGAGCGCACACCGAAGGCCACGTCGACATGGATCGCATGGCTCCATCGTCGGCGTGACCGGGAGGCGCAGCGATTGCCTCTGAGGTAATGGCCACCGACTGACCGTTCTGGCCTACGGATTCCCCCGCATGTGGGGGAATCCGTAGGCCAGAACCCCTGGGGGGTCGGTCACACGTCGTCCGGGCCGCAGGTGGCGGTGGCATCGGGCTCGTAGGGCGGCGCCACCGGTTCGTCGTGGCGGGCCGCGCACGCGATCTCCCAGGGCAGCGGCCAGGGGTTCGGCGCACATCCCTCGACCCCGGCGGACTGCTGGTACATCACCGCCGCGGGCGTACCGCGCTCCTGGCAGGCGGGGCGGGCGTGGTGGCGTCCGAGCAGGTGGCCGACCTCGTGGTTCACCAGCATCTGGCGGTACTCCTCGAGCGTCCCCGGCCAGGTGTCGGTCGCCTCGCGCCAGCGGTCGGCGTTCAGCGCGACGACCGGCCCGATCTGGCACGAGAACCGGCCGCCGGTGTCGTAGGGGTCGCAGATGGCATCCACCTCGTCGCCCTCGGCGACCAGCACCACGTTCGGGGCGTCGTCGGTGATGCGGATCTCGAAGCCGGCCTGGCTCCAGCCACGCGGGTCGGCGAGGGTGTCGCGGACGATCTGGGCGAACCCGTCGGTCCCCTCCGTGGCCCGACGCTCGGTGCGCACCTCGATCACGACCGGACCGTCGGGCTCCGACGTCGTCGTCTCGGCCACGGTGGTCGACGTCGGTGCCGGGGTGGTGGTGGTCTCGGCCCGCTCGATGACGTCGCCGTCACCGCCGCACCCGGCGGCGGCCAGGACCGCTGCCACTGCCATCCACCCCGCACGAGCGCGCACCTCAGGCGCGGTCCCGGCGGGGGCGCCAGATCGCGGTGTGGGCGGCGCTCCAGACCGGGCGGCCGTCGGCGGTGATCTCGACGTCGAGGTCCACGAACCGGTGGCCCTTGTGCTCCCGCTCGTCGGTGACCACCCCGCGCACCTCGACCAGCTCGCCGTCGCGGACGATGCCCCGGTGGTGGGCGCGGGTGCTGACGTGGATCCAGGGGCCGAGGCGCACGCTGCTCGACAGCACGTAGTTGGCCTGGCGGGCGAGGAACCCGGGATGGGCGATGGCGCCGCCCTCGTAGATGTCGCTGTCCTCCCGGACGTCGGCGAGGTACTGCGCCGCCGGACCGGCCCGGTGGTGGAAGGTGAGGGTGCCGAGCACCGTGCCCGGTGCGAGCAGGTCAGCCTCGACCGGCGGGACCGGATCGGGCACGTCCGCCGTCGCCACCTCACGGACGGACGGGAGGTCGCCGACCCTGGCCCGACCCTGCGCCCGAACCGTCCCGTCCGGGCCGGTGACGGTGAGCTCGCCCTCGTCGCCCAATCGGCACAGGACCCTCTCGCCGTCGTAGACCGGGAGCACGAAGCGGGCGGCCATGGTCCCGGCCTCGAGGAACTCCGCTCCCCACCGGTCGATGCAGGGACGGGTGAGGTACGCCCACACGTCGACGCCGGGCACGAGCCCGCCCCGGAACCCGAACGTGGCAGCGACGGCGTCGTCGTGCATGCGGTTGGTGGACTCGGTCGCTGTGTTGAAGGCGACCACCTCGTGCTCCCAGGCCATGGGCCCGGACGGTAACGAGATCGGGCGGCCCCCGGAGGGCCGACCGGACGGTCGGGACCAAGGCCTCTTCCCGAGCGGACCGGACGGAGGGACGATCCGGCACGGACGACGGTCGACTGGAGGTCCGGTCATGCAGGTGTTCGAGCGCTACGAGTCCGAGGTGCGCAGCTACATCCGCTCCTTCCCCACCGTGTTCGAGCGGGCCCGCGGCTGCCTGCTCGTCGACCGGGACGGGCGGGAGTACCTCGACTTCTTCGCCGGTGCCGGGGTCCTCAACTACGGGCACAACCACCCGGCGATGAAGCGGGCGCTGATCGACTACGTGGAGGCCGACGGCATCGCCCACTCCCTCGACATGGCGACCACGTCGAAGGAGCGGTTCCTCGAGCGCTTCCACGACGTGATCCTCGAACCGCGGGGGATGGGCGACTTCCGCGTGCAGTTCCCCGGCCCCACGGGCACCAACGCGGTCGAGGCCGCGCTGAAGCTGGCCCGCAAGGTCACCGGGCGAGAGCTGGTGATGTCGTTCACCAACGCCTTCCATGGCATGACGCTCGGCGCGCTGGCAGTGACCGGATCGACCTTCAAGCGCGCCGGCGCCGGCATCCCGCTGGCGCACGCGTCGTCGATGCCCTACGACGGCTACTTCGGACCCGACGTCGACACGATCGACCACATCGAGCGCCTCCTCGGCGACCAGTCGAGCGGCATCGACGTGCCGGCCGCGATCATCGTCGAGACGGTCCAGGGTGAGGGCGGCATCAACGTGGCCGGCTTCGAGTGGCTGCAGCGACTCGAGGACCTGGCCCGCCGGTGGGACGTCCTGTTCATCGTCGACGACATCCAGGTGGGCAACGGTCGGACCGGGCCGTTCTTCAGCTTCGAGCGGGCCGGGCTGCACCCGGACATCGTCACCCTCTCCAAGTCGCTGAGCGGGTTCGGCCAGCCGCTCTCGGTGACGCTGTTCCGGGACGAGCTCGACGTCTGGGACCCCGGCGAGCACAACGGCACCTTCCGCGGGAACAACCTCGCCTTCGTGACCGGCGCGGTGGCCATCGACGAGTTCTGGCAGGACGACCGGCTCACCCGACACGTCGACGAGCTGGCAGACGTGGTCGGCGAGAGCCTCACCAAGCTCGCCGCGAACCACCCGGCCGTCACCGCCGGCGTCCGCGGTCGCGGGCTGGTCCACGGCATCGAGCTCACCGAGGCCGACCTCGCCACCCGCGTGACCGCGGCCGCGTTCGAGCGGGGCCTGGTGCTCGAGACCTCGGGACCCACCGGGAGCGTGGTGAAGCTGCTGCCGCCGCTGGTGATCGAGCGCCACGACCTCGAGGCCGGTCTCGAGATCCTGCACGCGGCGGTCGCGGCGAGCCGCGTCAGCTGAGACCGCAGCCCTCAGCGGGCGCGGGGGACCTCGACCGGGAGGGCGGGCACGTCGCCCGAGGCAGCCTGGAGGAGACCGAGCGTGCTGCGCAGCGCCCGGCCGAGGATGTCGAGACGCTCGGGTTCGAGCCGGTAGAGCACGTAGTAGCCGTCGCGCCGCCCGGACACGATGCCGGCGGCATCGAGGATCTTGAGGTGCCGGGAGATGGCCGAGTCCGAGAGGCTGAGCAGCTCGGCGAGCTCCTTGGTGGAGCGGGGGCTCTCGGCCACCATGCGGGCGATCTGGAGCCGGGTCTCGTCGCCGAGGGCGCTGAAGCCGGCGACGACCTCGTGGTCGGTGGCGTGGGGCACCTCGGGCGTGCGCATGTCGCGCAGCGGGAAGAACACCGACGCCGGCCAGGGTGCGGTGAGGTCGATCAGCACGCAGGGCCAGCCGAACACCGTGGGCACGAACAGCAGGCCGCCGCGCTCGGCGATGTCGCACTCACCGTCCCACTCCTTGTCGATGATGATCGACGTCGTGGCCGCGTCCCACCGGCCCTCGGGGAGCAGCGCAGCCACGAGCCCGGGAGCCCCGGCCGTGACCAGCGCGCGGGCACCCGTCGTCACCTCCGCCTCGATGCGGGGCAGCAGACGGTTCCACTCGGCCTCGAACGCCTCGTCCCAGTACCGCTCGAGCATGCGCGAGTACCGCTTCCGCATGCCCGACGGGTCGTCGAAGATCGAACGGACGAGCTCGCCCCGGCCGGCCGCGTCGCCCGCGGCGAGGACGCGGTCGCGGTAGGAGGGGTCGTGCACGTCGTCGACGCACAGCTGGTCGTGGTCGATGCAGTCGATGCCGCCGAAGGGCAACGAGAGCTCGTAGGCCACGAGATCGTCGTCGAGCGCCTCGAAGGCGTCGAGCTCGTCGCAGAACGTGGGGCTGTCGCCCCGCAGGCCGACCTCGAAGATGCCGGGTACGAAGCGGTCGAAGGGCCGCACGAGCAGCCGGATCTCGTCCTGCAGGTCGTCGGGCAGGTCCCGGCAGCGGCGGACCCAGGGCAGGTGCATGGGCGTGCGCTTGGGCTGGGCGACCGCCCGCATCGACAGCACCGCCTCGAACAGCGGTGACCAGGCGAACCCGATGAGATCTCTGGCCCGATCGCTCGGGAACTTCAAGGTGACGGCCATCTAATCCGCATTTCCGTGAATCAGTTGATTCCGTGACTGTACCACGCGACGCTCGTGATGTTCCCGAGAGAGGAGACGGAGATGCACCCGTTCCAGAGCGAGATCCTGTCGAGGATCGAGATCGACAGCCGCCGCCACGAAGCCGAGCAGCGGCGCCTCGCCGGCTCCCCGGCCGTCCGCTGGTCCACCGGCGTCGGCACCCTGCTCGTGGCCGTCGGCGACGGCATCCACCGGGCCGGTCAGCGGCTGCAACGAGCGGAGCAGGCGCGATCGAGCTGCACTGCCACCCCCTGCCTCGACCTGCGCTGAATCAGCGCCGGCGGGCAGCCGTCGACTCGGGCCCGACGAGCTCGGTGGCGACCTCGCCGATCACGGCCATGCCGGCCTCGAGCTGGCGGTCGGAGAGGTACGGCGCCGGCCCGACCCGCAGGCGGTCGCCCCGGCTGTCGGTGAGCACGCCCCGCTCGGTGAGCCCGGCCCGCACCTCGCCGGCGTGCGGCGCGACGAGGGACAGGAAGCCACCGAGGCCCTCGATCGGGGCGGTGCGGTCCCGGTCGATCACGTCGGAGGGCAGATCCAGGGCGTCGAAGGCCGCCGCCAGCACGCCCAGCTGGTGCTGGTACGACTCGTGCAGGAGCTCCGGCGTGAGGCCCTGGTCGGCGAGGAACCCGAAGACCCGGGCGCCGCGGTAGGCGCTGGCCGGGTCGTAGGTGCCGCTGGCGAAGCGGCTCGCCGGTGAGCCGTAGGCGACGTGGTGCGGCTCGTCCCGCACCGTGGTGAGCAGGTCGAACTCGGCGAACCACCCGGTGATGGCCGGGCGCACGTCGTGGCGGTGGGGCGGGATGCGCAGGAAGGCGTTGCCCTCCCCCAGCTGCAGGTACTTGTAGCCGCCGCCGGTGACCCAGGCGGACTCGAGCCCGAGCTCGTGCACGTCGAAGACGACCGTGCCGAGGGCGTGGTAGGCGTCGACGAGCAGGTCGGCACCGTGGCGCTCGCAGGCCTCGGCCACCGCGACCAGCCCGGGCACGATCTGCGCGGTCATGAACAGCACCGCGGACACCCCGACCATCGCGGTCCGGTCGTCGACCTCAGCAGCGAGCCGCTCGGCCAGGGTGTCCACCGGCTCCACCGGGACCCGGACGACCTCGAGGCCCTCCTCGGCCAACCGGTCGAGCTGGCGGCGCAGGGAGTGGAACTCGCCCTCGGTCGTGACGACGCGGGGCCGCCGGCGGAGGTCGAGGCACGACAGCAGCTTGACGATGAGGTCGTGGGTGTTGAGCCCGAGGGCGACCTCGCCTCCGGGGTCCCCGAGGAACCGGCGGTAGCCGTCGCGCACCTGATCCACCTTGGCCTCGGCGAGCGCCCACTTGCCGTCCACCGCCGCGGCGGCATCGGCGAAGCACTCGAGCAGCCCGTCCTCGGCCACGTCGGGCCAGGCCTGGTGGGAGTGGCCCGACAGCAGGATGCGGTCGCCACCGACGTCGAAGCGCGAGTAGTGGGGTGCGAGGGCGTTGGGCGACCGGCGCAGGCCGTCGAGGGTCACGGTCACAGCCGGCTCCGCACGGCCCACAGCGCCGGGAACGCCGTGGTCGACAGCGTGGTGCGCAGGTACTCGGCGCCGGCCGAACCGCCGGTGCCGGCCTTGGTGCCGATGGTGCGCTCGACCATCTTCACGTGCCGGTACCGCCACTCCTGCAAGCCCTCGTCGAGGTCGACGAGGTGCTCGGCGATCTGGGCCGGCCCACCGTCGTCCGCGTAGACGGCGAGCAGCACGTCCTCGACGTCGTCGGCCACGGTGAAGCCCAGCCGCCCGAGGTAGGTGAGGTAGGAGTCGAACAGCGACGGCCGGCCCATGGCCGCTTCGATGGTGGCCCGGGCGCTGCTGCCCTCGGGGTAGTGCCGGAACACGGCCGGGTCCCGGCGGCCCAGCACGGCCTCGAGCTCCCGGAACTGGGCGGACTGGAACCCGCTGGCCGCGTCGAGCCGATCGCGGAAGCTCGAGAACTCCCGGGGCGACATCGTCTCGAGCACGTCGATCTGGGCGACGGCCACCTTCAGGATCGTGAGGATGCGCCGCAGCGTGCGGATGGCGTGGGGCGTGTCGCCGGCCTCCAGCAGGGACTGCAGGTGGGCCAGCTCGTGGAGGAGCTGCTTGAACCACAGCTCGTACACCTGGTGGATGACGATGAAGAGCAGCTCGTCGTGCTCGTCGGAGCGGGGCCGCTGCGCGCCGAGGACCTCGTCGAGGGCCAGGTAGCTGCCGTAGGTCAGCGCCGCATGGTCGTCGGCACCGACGTCGCCGTGGTCGTCCACGCCGCCGTTCCTAGCACCGACCCTCAGCGAGCGTTCGTGTCAGCGGCCTTGCGTAGCGTCGACGCCACTTCCCCCTCCGGTTCGCTCCGACGGAGGACCCATGTCCGCAACCCTCACCCCCCTGTTCGACGGCTTCGAAGCCGCTGCCCTGTTCCCGGTCGACCCCGAGCTGGTCGTCGCCGACCCGCCCTCGTTGCAGGACGGCCTGTGCGCCGCCGCGCTGCTGTGGTGCACCCACTCCACCTGGCCCACGGTCCGGGCCATCGCGTCCTGCGCCGGAATCTCTGCCTCGTCCGTGCTGTGGCCCTACGGCTCCATCGAGCAGATGCGCCTCGCCCTCATCCGGGCGGAGCGAGCCGCCCTCGCCACGTTGGTCGAGGAACACGGCGGCGACCTCCCTCTGGCCGTCGACGAGCGCACCGAGCAGCTCTGCGGGTACGACCTGCGCCTCAGCAAGCTGCCGCTGCTGGTCGCGCTGGCCGCCGGCGTGCACGACGCCACCGAGCTGGCGACCCTCGCCGGCGCCATCCGTTCCCTGCCGGCGGCGTAGCCATCGAGCCCGTCATCCGCCGATCGGGAAGCCACCGGATCTGGTCACATCCGGACCAGTGAAGGTGGTTGGTTGGTGTCGGAGGGGGGACTTGAACCCCCACGCCCTTGCGGGCACTGGCACCTGAAGCCAGCGCGTCTGCCAATTCCGCCACTCCGACGTGTGCGTCCCACTCGCCCGAGTGGGAGGCGACACCATACCGCGACCTCGTCCCGGGGCCCCAGCCGACCGGACGGGACGGACCGGTCAGGTGGGCCAGCGGTGCAGGTAGCCTCCCGCCCGATGGTCTTGCGGAACTTCGAACGGCGCCTCGAGCGCATCGTGGAGGGCGCGTTCTCCCGGGCGTTCAAGTCCGGGCTGCGCCCGATCGAGATCGGCCGTCGCCTCACCCGCGAGATGGACGACACCCGCTCCGTCGGGGTCCGGGGCGGCACGGTCGTGGCCAACCACTTCACGGTGAACCTGTCCCAGCAGGACGCGGACGAGTTCGCCGAGGTCACCGACACGATGCAGCGCGAGCTGGCCGACCTCGCCCGCGAGCACGCCCGCGAGGAGCACTACACCTTCATGGGGCCGGTGGAGATCCTGTTCCACGTGGACCCCAAGATGCGGGTCGGCGCGTTCTCGGTCGAGGCCCGCCTGCGGGAGGGCGACGGCGGAGCCGGGGCCGGATCCATCGTGCTGCCCTCGGGCGAGCGGTTCGTGCTCGGCGACACCATCGTCACCATCGGTCGCCTCCCCGAGAGCGTCCTCGTGCTCGAGGACCCCAACGTCTCGCGCCAGCACGCCGAGATCCGCCCGTCGGGGAACGGGTTCGTGCTGGCCGACCTCGGCTCCACCAACGGCTCCAAGGTCAACGGCATCAAGGTGAGCGAGCGGATCCTGCAGGACGGTGACGAGCTGACCTTCGGCTCGACGTCGTTCCGGTTCGAGGCCAGCTGACGTGCCCGAGCCGCTGCTCAACGTCCTCAAGATCTGCCTGCTGATCCTGCTCTACCTGTTCTTCTTCCGGGTGCTGCGCGCCGTCTGGGCCGAGGTCCACCTCGCCCGCCAGACCTCCCCGGGCACCGCCTCCGGGCGCACCGGACGGGGCGGACGAGGCGGGGGCAGGTCGAGCGGTGCCGGGCGAGCGCCCCGCCGGACCCGGGCCCGGGAGCGCACCCCGCCCCGGCTCAAGGTCATCGAGCCCGCCGAGCTGGCCGGCACCACCTACCCGCTGGGTGACGAGCTCACGGTCGGACGGGCGGCCGGCTGCCAGATCACCCTCGACGACACCTACGCGTCCCAGGTCCACGCGCGGGTGTTCATGCGCGACGACCAGCTCTACGTCGAGGACCTCGGCTCCACCAACGGCACCTACCTCAACCGCAGGAAGGTCTCGGCACCGATGGTGGTGAGCCACGGCGACCAGATCCAGATCGGCTCCACGATCATGGAGGTCTCGTGAGCGATCCGGAAGGCAGCACCTCGGCGGCGGGCGTGCGGCTGCGCTGGGGCGGCGCGTCCGACGTCGGCCAGGTGCGCGAGGTCAACCAGGACTCGCTCTTCGTCGGCACGGGCCTGTTCGTGGTCGCCGATGGCATGGGCGGCCACGCCGGCGGGGAGGTCGCCTCCCGCCTCGCCGTGGAGACCATGGGGGCCGAGCTCGAAGGTGAGGGGTCCGGGCCGTGGCGGGTGCTCGACCTGGTCACGGCCGTCCAGGCGGCCAACGACCGGGTCTGGGCCCAGAGCGAGCACGACCCGAAGCTGGCCGGCATGGGCACCACCGTGGTCGCCATCGGCATCGTCGAGGAGGACGACGAGACCCGCGTGGCCATCGTCAACGTCGGCGACAGCCGGGCCTACCGCCTCTCCGGCGGCAACCTCGACCAGGTCAGCGACGACCACAGCCTGGTCGGCGAGCTGTTCCGGGAGGGACGCCTCACCGCGGACGAGGCCCGCATCCACCCTCAGAAGAACATCGTCACCCGCGCCGTGGGCATCGAGCGCTACGTCGACGTCGACGAGTTCCAGATCCTGCCCCGCACCGGCGACCGCTACCTGCTCTGCTCGGACGGCCTCACCGACGAGGTGACCGAGGACGAGATCGCCGCGGTGCTGCGCAGCATCGACGAGCCCGAGGCCGCGGCCCAGGAGCTGGTGCGCCAGGCCAACGCCGCCGGCGGGCGGGACAACATCACCCTCATCGTGGTGGACATCGTCGACGACGGCATGGGCCCCACCGGGGCGTCCGATGCCCGGCGCGAGTCGCTCCCCGACGACGACGACTTCTCCCACGACCCCGACCAGGACACCCAGTCCCTGCTGGCGGTGCCCGACGACCGAGCCCACCTCCAGCGCGCGGGCACCGGCTCCGCCGCGGACGAGCCACCTCGCCGCGACGAGGTGCCACCGGGGAAGGCACCCCGCGCCATCACCGTGCGCTCGCTGGCCTTCGTCTTCGTCGTGCTCGGGCTGGTCGGAGGCGGCGCCTTCCTCGCCTACCGCTACGTGCAGGACACCTACCACGTCGGCCTGGAGGACGATCGGGTGGTCATCTTCGAGGGACGCCCCGGCGGCTTCCTGTGGTTCGACCCGAACCCGGTCGAGGACACCGGGATCGATGTCGACGACGTGCCCGCCGCCGTCCTCGACGACCTGGAGGCCGGCGTGAGCCAGCCGACGCTGCAGCGGGCCCGCCGCTACGTCACCAACCTCGAGGACCGCATCGAGGACACCCGCCCGTCGGTCACGACGACGACGACCCGACCGACGACCACCACCTCCACCGAACCGACCACCACCACGACCGGGGTGGGCGGGGGGTGATCCTGCTCCGCCGACGCACCGAGCTCGGCTTGATCGTCGTGGGCGCCCTGATCACGGCCGGCGCCTACGCGCTCGCCGGCCTGGGCCGCGACGCCGAGATCCCGGCCAACCTCGTGCCGTTCCTCGGCATCGTGCTCGGCCTGCTCGTCACCGCCCACCTGGCGGTCCGTCGCCTCGCCCCCGACGCCGACGGCATCCTGCTGCCCCTGGCCGCCCTGCTGAACGGCATCGGCTACGTCTTCATCGTCCGCCTCGACGAGGCCCAGGCCGATGGCGGCCGCCTGGCCGGGCTGCAGGCGATGTGGACCGCCGTGGGCATCGGCGCGTTCATCGCCACGCTGCTGTTCGTCCGGCGCAGCCGCAGCCTCGAGCGGTACCGCTACACCTTCGCCGCCATCGGCCTCGGACTGCTCCTCCTGCCGCTGCTGCCCGTCATCGGCCGCACGATCAACGGCAGCCGCATCTGGATCTCGATCGGGCCGGCGAACTTCCAGCCCGGTGAGGCGGCCAAGATCGTGCTGGCCCTCTTCTTCGCCGGCTACCTCGTCGAGCGCCGCGAGCTGCTGGCGCTGTCGACGTTCCGGCTCGGCCCGCTCCACCTGCCCGACCCGAAGCACCTCGGACCGATCCTGCTCGCCTGGGGCGTGTCCCTCGGGGTCATGACCCTGCAGAAGGACCTGGGCTCCTCGCTCCTGTTCTTCGTGCTGTTCGTGGTCATGCTGTGGGTCGCCACCGGGCGGGTCACCTACCTCACCCTCGGCGGCACGCTCTTCCTCGCCGGTGCCACCTTCGCCTACACCCAGTTCTCCCACGTGCAGGACCGGGTCGCGGTCTGGCTCGATCCGTGGCCGGTCGCCGACGACGAGGGCTACCAGATCGTGGAGGCGTCCTTCGCCCTGGCCGACGGCGGCATCGCCGGCACCGGCATCGCCCTCGGTACGCCCACCCGCATCCCCGAGGTCGAGACCGACTTCATCTTCGCCGCCATCGGCGAGGAGCTGGGCCTCATCGGCGCCACCGCGGTGCTGTGCGCCTACCTGCTGATGGTGGGTGCCGGCCTGCGCGTCGCCCTCCGGGCCGAGTCCGCGTTCGACACGCTGCTCGCCAGCGGCCTCACCACGCTGCTCGGCGTCCAGACCTTCATCATCATCGGCGGCATCACCCGGACCCTCCCGCTCACCGGCGTCACCCTCCCCTTCGTCAGCTACGGCGGCTCGAGCCTGGTCATGAACTACGTCCTGCTCGCGCTCCTGCTGCGGATCTCGGACAACAGCGTGGCGGCCCGCGCCCCGGCGAGGGCGGGCGCATGAGCAACCAGATCGCCAAGCTCGGCGTCGGCCTGCTGGCGTGCTTCCTCGTGCTGTTCGTGCAGCTCAACCGGGTCACGGTCTTCGGCGCGCAGGAGCTGAAGGACAACCCGGTGAACAACCGGTCGATCCTGCGGGACTTCGACGCACCCCGAGGCACCATCGTCACGGCCGACGAGGTCATCGTCGCCCGCTCCGAGCCCACCCCCGAGGGGTCCCGCTTCGAGTTCGCCCGCACGTACCCCGAGGGTGACCTGTTCGCCCACACCGTCGGCTACTTCTCCCTCAACCTCGGGGCGACGGGCGTGGAGGACAGCTACAACGCCGAGCTGGCCGGTCGCACCATCGACCTGTCCTTCCGCAGCCTCGACGACCTCTTCGTCGACCGCGACCGCGTCGGCGACGTCCGCCTCACGCTGCGGGCCGACGTGCAGCGCGTGGCCAAGGACCTGCTGGGCGAGCGGCAGGGGTCGGTCGTGGCCCTGGACCCCCGCTCGGGCGAGCTGCTCGCCATGTGGTCCTGGCCCTCGTTCGACCCCAACGCGCTCGCCACCCAGGACTTCAGCGCCGCCAACGACGCCTTCGCCCTGTTCCAGGCCGACGAGCGCGACCCCCTGCTGGCCAAGACCTACCGCGAGCGCTTCTTCCCCGGGTCCACGTTCAAGGTCGTCACCGCCGCCGCCGGGCTCGCCTCCGGGGAGATCACCGCCGACCAGCCCGTGTACCCCGTGGCCCGCGAGTACACGCCGCCCCAGACCAACCGCCCGCTGCGGAACTTCGGTGGCTCGTCGTGCGGCGGGGACCTCTTCGACATCCTGCGCGTGTCGTGCAACACCGCCTTCGCCCAGATGGCCGTCGACCTCGGCGAGGACCAGATGGTGGGCACGGCCGAGTCCTTCGGGTTCAACGCCGCCCCGCCCATCGACCTGCCGGCCCCGGCGCAGTCGGTGTTCCCCACCGACTTCGAGCAGAACCTGCCGGCGCTGGCCCAGGCCGGCATCGGCCAGAACGACGTGTCGGCCACGCCGCTGCAGATGGCGATGGTGGCGGCAGCGGTGGCCAACGAGGGCCGGATCATGACCCCTCGCACCGTCGCCGACATCCGCGACGACGACAACTCGGTCGTCGACGAGCCCGAGCCCACCCAGTGGCGGCGCGCCGTGTCCGCCGAGCACGCCGCCGTCCTGCGCCAGGCCATGGTGGAGGTCGCCGAGCGGGGCACCGCCCGCAACCTGGCCATCCCCGGCTTCGAGGTCGGCGGCAAGACCGGCACCGCCCAGCTCGGCACCGATCCGCCCCGGTCCCACGCCTGGATCATCGGCTTCGCCGGCCTCCCCGGGCAGCCGCCGTCGGTGGCGGTGGCCGTCATCGTCGAGGGCCAGCCCGGCGCGTCGGAGCAGACCGGCGGGCAGGTGGCGGCCCCGATCGCCAAGGCCGTCATGGAGACCGTGCTGGCCGCGCAGGGTGGCGGCGCGTAGCCAAACGCCGCGGGCCCCTGTCGTAGAGTGCGCCGGGCCATGTCTGACCAGGGACCAGTCGTCTACGGGGGCCGCTACGAGCTGCACCGCCGCCTCGCCCGGGGAGGGATGGCCGACGTCTACCTCGCGCGGGACCAGCTGCTCGACCGCCCGGTCGCCGTCAAGGTCCTGTTCCCCCAGTACGCCGCCGACCCCACCTTCGTGCAGCGGTTCCGGCGGGAGGCCCAGGACTCGGCCAACCTGAACCACCCCAACATCGTTGGCGTCTACGACTGGGGCGAGGAGGGCGGCACCTACTTCATCGTGATGGAGTACGTCGCCGGCCGGAGCCTCGCCGACGTGCTGCGCCAGGAGGGCTCGCTGCTGCCGGCGCGTGCCGCCGACATCGGCATCGACATGGCCGCCGCCCTCGGCTTCGCCCACAAGAACGGCGTCGTCCACCGCGACGTCAAGCCGGGCAACGTGCTGCTGTCCACCGACGGGCAGGTCAAGGTCACCGACTTCGGCATCGCACGCGCCATCGCCGCCGGCCAGGACGAGGACCTCACCCAGGCCGGCCAGGTCATGGGCACCGCCACCTACTTCTCGCCCGAGCAGGCCCAGGGCCGACCGGTCGACCCCCGCTCCGACGTCTACAGCCTCGGCGTCGTGCTCTACGAGATGGTCTGCGGCCGCCCGCCGTACCGGGGCGAGGACCCGCTCGCCGTGGCGTACCAGCACGTGCAGGAGCAGCCGACCCCGCCCCGCCAGATCAACGCCGACCTCGATCCCACGCTCGAGGCGATCATCCTCAAGTGCCTGGCCAAGACGCCCCAGGCCCGGTACCCCTCGGCCGAGGACCTGCGCGCCGACCTGCGCCGCTACCGCGAGGGCAACCAGATCTCGGTGGCGACACCCCCGACCACCGTCGTCGCGCCGCCGCCCGACGCGACGCAGGCCATCCCGGTCACCGCCGCCGCACCCGCCGCCACCTCGTCCTACGCCGCGTACGCCGACGAGGACGACTACTACGGGGACGACTACGTCGAGCCGCCGAGGCGCAACGGGGCCTTCATCGCGGTCATGCTCCTGCTGCTGGCCGTCATGGCCGGCGTGCTGTTCCTGCTCGCCCAGACCCTCGGCGTGTTCGACTCCGGCGACGACGAACCGGTCACCCTCGTGGCCGTCCCCAACGTCGTCGGCCAGACCGAGGACGAGGCCCGGGCCACGCTGGAGGCCGAGGGCTTCACGGTCAGCACCGAGTTCGAGGAGAACCCCGACTTCGAGGACGGCGAGGTCAGCGCCCAGGACCCCGAGGCCGGCACCGAGGCCGAGTCGGGCAGCGAGGTCACCCTCACCGTGTCGAGCGGGGAGCAGCGCGTCGAGATCCCCGACGTCGTCGGCCTCAGCGAGGCCGATGCCCGATCTGTGCTCGGGGACGAGGGGTTCCGCGACATCCGTCCCGAGCTCGTCTTCGACCCCGAGGTCGAGGCCGGCGAGGTCGTCGCCCAGAACCCCGAGGCGGGCGAGGAAGCCCCGCTGTCGGCCACCATCACGCTGCAGATCTCCCAGGGCGCCGAGGAGCGAGCCGTCCCCGACGACCTGGCCGGTCGGACCGCCGCCGAAGCCGAGGGCATCCTGGTCCAGCAGGGATTCGAGGTCGCCCAGGCACTGGAGAACTCCACGTCCGTGCCCGAGGGCACCGTCATCCGCACCAATCCGGGTGCCGGCACGGTGCTCGAGGTCGGCGAGACCGTGACGCTGGTGGTCTCGGCCGGTCCCGAGCAGGTCATCGTGCCCAACGTGGTCGAGAAGACCGAGGAGACGGCACGCCAGGAGCTCGACCTCGCCGGCTTCCAGATCGCGGTGACCGAGCAGGTGCTGCCTCCTGGCAGCCCCGATGATGGTCGGGTCCTGGCCCAGTCACCGGCGGGCGGTCAGCGCGCCGACGTCGGCTCCACCGTCTCCATCACCGTCGGCCGGGCCGAGCTCCTGCCGCCCACCACGACCACGACGACGACCGAACCGAGCGACTAGCCAGCCGCGGTCGCTGCCGGCGCCACGCGGTCGAGGAAGCGCTGCAGGATCTGGTGGCCCGTCCCGGTGAGGATCGACTCGGGGTGGAACTGCACCCCTTCCACGTCGTGCTCGCGGTGGCGCAGGCCCATGATCACCGTGCCGGCGCCGGCCTCCGGGTCGGTCCAGGCCGTCACCTCGAGCACGTCGGGGAGCGTCGCGGGATCGACGACCAGCGAGTGGTAGCGGGTGGCCTCGAAGGGCTCGGGCAGACCGGCGAAGACGCCCTCGCCGGCGTGGTGGACCGGTGAGGTCTTGCCGTGCATGACCTGCTCGGCCCGCACCACGTCGCCGCCGAACACCTCACCGATGGCCTGGTGGCCGAGGCACACGCCCAGGATCGGCCGGCGGCCGGCCCACTCGCGGATCAGCTCGCAGGAGATGCCCGCGTCGTGGGGCGTGCCCGGTCCGGGGGAGATGAGGATGGCGTCGGGATCGAGGGCAGCGACGCCGTCCAGGTCGATCTCGTCGTTGCGCCGCACGATGGGCTCCGCACCCAGCTCGCCCAGGTACTGGACGAGGTTGAACACGAACGAGTCGTAGTTGTCGATGACCAGCACGCGGGCGCCCACGGATGGGATGCTAGAGGCACTCATGGCCGATGAACCCAAGCTCGGGCCGGTTGCCCGGCGCCTCGCTGCGACCCGGCGGGTGCTCTGCGTCGAAGACGAGCCCGACATCGCCGCCTTCCTCCGCGCCTACTTCCGCGCCGCCGGCTACGACTTCGTGCACCTCGACCCCACCGACCCCGCCGAGGTCATGCGGTCCCTGGACGAGGGCGAACCCGACCTGGTGCTGCTCGATGTCCGCCTCCGGGGGTTCTCCGGGGTCGAGGCCTACCGGCGCATGCGGGCCGACGAGCGGTGGGCGTTCACCCCGGTGATCATGGTCTCGGCCCACAGCACGTCCCTGCCCGGGCTGCGCACCCCCACCGGCCTCGACGCGTTCGTGCCCAAGCCGTTCAACACCAACGTGCTCGCCGACCTCGTGCTCGAGCGCATCGAGCGGGCCCAGGAGCTCGAAGGGCGAGGACGAGACGTCCGGCGCGAGCTGCTCACCCAGGAGTACCTGGAGGCCCGCCTGGCCGACGAGATCGGCCTGGCCCGTGCCGCGGGCACCGACGGCAAGCTGTCGCTGGCCATCGTCCGGTTGCGGTCCCTCGACGAGGTCCTGCACGAGGTCGGCGGCGAGGGGTTCGACCACCTCCTGCGCACGCTGGTCGAGCGGGCCCGCCCGCTGCTGCCCGACACCGCCGTGCTCGGGTCCACCCGGCGAGACGAGGTGGCCGTGGTGCTGCCCGGCGTCGGGCCCCGCAGCGCGTACACGACCCTGCGCGACATGGTCGCCGAGCTCACCGGCGAGTTCCGCTTCGCCGGCGGCGCCGTCGTGCCGGTCGACCTCGCCGCCGGTCTCGCCAGCTACCCGACCAACGCCGGTGATCCCGACGGCCTGTTCATGGCCGCCGACGCCGCCCTGTCCGACGCCGTCGACGACGGCAGCGCGGTGCAGCTCGCGCTGTAGGAGCCAAGCCGAAGGCGAGGCGACCCATGTGACGGGCCCTGTGGCGGCGGAGCCGCCAATCCCGACCACAACGCAGCGTGACGCACTTGCGAACCTCTCAAGCCACCCGCACCTCGACGGTGCGGCCGGTCACGTCCTCCAGCAGCCCGACGCGCTGCTCGGCCGCGTGCAGCTCCAGGTCGATGCTCGCCTCGCCGGCGGGGTGCAGGTGGATCACGACGGTGTCGTCGTCCCACGTCACCGACGCGTCCGACACGCGGGCCCGGTGGGAGCGGTCGAGGCCGATCGCGGCGCGGAGCACCGCCGCCAGGCGCACGACCAGCTCCCGGTCGGAGCGGCGCAGCGACCGCCACTCCTCGTGCTTGGACTTGGGCGCGGACTTGCGGTGGTAGCGGGCGACCTGGGCGATGAGCTCGATCTCGCGGTCGGTGAACCCGGCCAGGTGCTCGCTGTTCCGGATCACGTAGTAGCTGTGCTTGTGGTGCCCGGAGTGGGAGATGAAGGCCCCGACGTTGCACAGCAGGGCCGCGGCCTCGAGCAGCGGCCTGGCCTCGTCACCCAGCTCGAGCAGCTCCTGGAGCTCGTCGAACAGGAGCAGGGCGTGGCGGGCGATCTCCTCGGAGTGCTCGGGGTGCTCGTCGGTGAGCTCCATCAGGTGCAGCACCGACCGGCGGCGCAGGTCCTGCAGGTGGTGGAGGGTCGCACCCGAGCGGCGTCGGGCCTGGTCGAGCAGCACGCCCTCGCGCAGCGCGTAGTCGGAGAAGACGAGCTCCTCCACCCCGAAGCAGCGCACGAACTGCTCGAGGATCACCGCGCCGCCGAGCAGGATGTCGGCCCGCTTGGCGTCCATGCCGGGAAGGCCCGCCCGCTCCTCGGGATCCGGCGTCGACGCCAGCAGCTCGACGACGTCGGTGACCTCGGCCGCGGTGATCCGCTGGCCGTTCAACGTCCGCAGCGCGCTGTCCTCGCCCCGCGCCGCGAGGGCCATGGCGACGACCGTCTCGATCGTGCCCGACGCCCCGACCACGGTGTCGTAGCCGGCTTCCACGACCTCGGTGCCGAAGGCGGTGAGGATGGTCTCGGCGTGGTGCCGGCTGCGCTCCACGTGCTTGGGCTTCACCGTGTCCTTGGCGAGGAAGCGCTCGGTGATCCGGATCGCGCCGAGGCGGAAGCTGCGGCTGGCGAGCACGTCGCCCTGCATGCCGAGCAGCACCTCGGTCGAGCCGCCGCCGATGTCGCACAGCAGCACCCGGTCGTCGAACAGCGGCAGGGACTGCAGCACGCCGAGGTGGATGAGGCGAGCCTCCTCGAACCCGGAGATGACCTCGACGGACACGCCGGCCTCGTCCCAGGCCCGGTCGAGGAAGTCACTCCGGTTCTCGGCCTCGCGCACCGCCGAGGTGGCCACGGCCGCGAGCTCGGCGCCGTGGGCGTCGGCCACGCTTCGGCAGCGCTTGAGGGCCGCGACGCCGCGGTCGATGGCGTCGGGCGCCAGCTCCTTCATGTCCCCCGCCGACCGGCCGAGGCGGACCATCTCCTTCTCGCGCTCGAGGATCTCCATGCGGCCGTCGGGGCCGACCCTGGCGATGACCATGTGCACCGAGTTGGTGCCGATGTCGACCGCGGCGAGGACGCGTTCGGAGGACTGCTCGATCACCGGCGAGACCGTACCCAGGACGGTGGCGGACTACCGTGGCCGAGGTGGCACGACAGGATCGCAAGAAAAAGGGCGACGGCGGTCGCACGACCCCCAAGGGGGGCAGCGGCTCCGGCGCGCGGCACGCCATCTCCAAGGGTCACGCGGCCAGCGACGTCCGCGAGAGCACCTCGGGCCGCTACACCGCCCCGATCCCCCAGGAGTTCAAGGTCAGCCCCACGTGGGTGCCGGTGCTCATGTTCACCCTGCTCGGCCTGGGCGCACTGGTGATCTTCCTCAACTACCTGGGCCTGCTGCCCGGCGCCACCGACAACCTCTACCTGCTGCTCGGCCTGGCCCTGGTGCTCGGCGGCATCGTCACCGCCACGCAGTTCCACTGACGCGCGACGTGCCGGTCATCCACCGGTTGTCCACAGCCTGACGCGAGCCGTTTCCCCAGGCAACCGGGGTTATCCACAGCGCTGTCGCGCGCCTGCTCACTCGACGGGCGTGACCAGGTCCATGTCCTCGAGGCAGTGCCGGGGCGGGTCCGGCATCTCGTCGTTGGCCACCGTCATGCGGATCTCGGTGCCGCAGATGGTGCAGCGGTACTCGATCTTGACCTTGCGCAGCTCGCCGGCCGGTGGCGGCTCCGGGATGGGCTGAGCCATGCCGCCGAGGATGGCGAAGCCGACCTTGAAGATGAGGGCGCCGGCGGCGACCGCGACGATGAGCGAGAACACGCTCACGTCGGAGACCACGGTGCCCACGACCACGATCAGGGTGCCGATCACCAGCCATCGTGGGTTCAGCTTCGGCATCACCGCAGGGTATCGGCGCCCCGCCACCGGCCTGCCACCACGGGATCCCCGGGGGGTGTGACTCCCGACCCTGCCGACGTCGGGGCCGGCGCGACAGGATCGCGACATGAGCCAAGCCATCGCCTCCCTCCCCGTCTCGTCGCTCATCGGCGACGAGCTGATCACCGTCACCGCAGACACCACGATCGATGCGGTGGCCCGAGTGCTCGACGATTCCGGGATCTCCATCGTCGCCGTCGGCGACCCCTCCAAGGTCGAGGGCGTGGTCTCCGAGCGCGACGTGGTCCGCGTCGTCGCCCGCGGCGACGACCCCACGAAGGTCACCGCCGGCGAGATCGCCAGCCGCGAGCTGGTCTGGTGCCAGGAGGACTCCACCGTCCCCACCGTCGCCAACGAGATGTTCGACCGGTACGTGCGCCACGTCCTCGTCGCCAACCCCAACGGCCTGGCCGGCATCGTGTCGGCCCGCGACCTGCTCGGGGTCTACGCCGCCGAGGACACCGACTGGGACGCCTGACCCCGAACGCGACGACGCCCCGCCGGTGAAGGCGGGGCGTCGATCGGGCGGGTGGTGCTGCGCTGTCGCGGTCAGCCCCGAGGGAGCGCCAGCGACCGGTCCACGGGTGGACGTTCACCTACTCCGTGCAACGTGGACGCTCCCGCAGCGAAGCGAGGAAGCGTCAATGAGCTCAGCTCAGCCCAGGCGCTCGATGATGGTGGCGTTGGCGAGCCCGCCGCCCTCGCACATCGTCTGGAGGCCGTAGCGGCCGCCGGTGCGCTCGAGCTCGTTGAGCAGGGTGGCCATGAGCTTGGCGCCGGAGCCACCGAGGGGGTGGCCGAGGGCGATGGCGCCGCCGTTGACGTTGACCTTCTCCATGTCCGCGCTGTGCTCCTTCTGCCAGGCGCCGACGACGGAGGCGAAGGCCTCGTTGACCTCGAACAGGTCGATGTCGTCCATGGTGAGGCCGCCGGAGCGCTCGAGCACCTTGGAGGTGGCCGGGATCGGGCCGGTCAGCATGGTGACGGGATCGACGCCGGCGAGGGCGAAGGTGTGGAAGCGGGCACGCGGGGTGAGGCCGAGCTGCTTGGCCTTCTCCTCGGACATGATCAGCAGCGCCGAGGCGCCGTCGCAGATCTGGGAGGAGTTGCCGGCGGTGACCTTGCCGTCAGGGAGGAAGGCCGGCTTCAGGTTGGCCAGCGTCTCCATCGTGGTGTCGCGGATGCCCTCGTCGGCCGTGGCCATCTGGTCGCCGGTGTCGATGAGCTCGCCGGTCTCCTTGTCGAGCTTCTTGACCTTGACCGGGATGATCTCGTTGTCGAAGCGGCCCTCGTCGCGGGCGCGGGCGGCGCGGATCTGGCTCTCGAGGCCGATCTTGTCCAGGTCCTCGCGGGACAGGTCCCACTTGTTGGCGATGATCTCGGCGGACACGCCCTGGGGGATCAGGCCCTTCCAGCCCTCGATGTACTCGACATCGGCGTAGCGGCCGGCGGCCTTGGGGCCGAAGGGGATCGAGCCGGGGGTGATGGAGGCACCCATGGGGGTGGTGGTCATGACCTCGACGCCGGCGGCGACGGCGATGTCGTAGGCGCCGGCGATGACGCCCTGGGCGGCGAAGTGGGCGGCCTGCTGGGACGAGCCGCACTGGCGGTCGACCGTGGTGGCCGGGACCGTCTCGGGCCAGCCGGCGGCGAGGACGGCGTTGCGGCCGATGTTGAGGCCCTGGTTGCCGACCTGCATGACGCAGCCCATGACGACGTCGTCGACGAGCGCGGGGTCGAGGTCGTTGCGCTCGGCCAGGGCCTTGAGCACCTCGGCGGCCAGGTCGGACGGGTGCCAGCCGGACAGCTGGCCGAAGCGCTTGCCCCCGGGGGTGCGGACGGCGTCGACGATGACGGCGGTTGCCATGGGTGTCTCCTACGGGATCGCGAAAGTTGACCGATCAGTCAAGACGAGTCTGTCTGCCTCGTCCGGTTTTCCGCAAGCAGGCGGCCGGTCAGCCCGTCGGGGCGGGCGAGGGCCGACGGGCCGACCGGCGCGGAAGGGCGAGGCGGTAGGTGAACATCAAGGCGGCGGCCGACGCCGCGGCGATCGCCGTCCCGACGACCAGCGGGTTTCCGGCGTCGGTGCCGGCGGTGAAGGCGTGGAACGTGGCGGCGACCGCCGCGCCGTGGCTGCCGAGGTGGATCGTCCGCCACACGCGCTTCGGGAGCCGCCGCATGGCGAGGCTGGACAGCTGCACCGCGACCAGGAGCCACATCGCGACCACGCCACCGGCGACGGCGACGGGCTCCCAGTCGCTGGCCAGGGGGACGAGGACGTCGGCGGCGCCGAAGTGCACGTAGGAGTCGGCCACGATGGCGGCGACGTGCAGCGCGGTGAAGGCGAGGGTGACCCCGGCGAGGCCCCGGTGCACGTCGAGCAGCCACGGGCCCTTCGGTCGGGCGCCGAGCGTTCGGGTGGCGAGGGCGAGCCCGGCCAGCAGCGACCCGAGGGCGGACACCCACGCGGTGATGCCGGTGGCTCGGGTGACGCACCACCACAGCTCCGGGTGGAGGGTCAGGTGCACGAGCTGGTCTCCTCGGGGAGGCTCGCCCGGTCGGCGAGCAGGGGGGCGATGTCACCGATCGCGCGGGTGGAGCCGTCGTCGAGGCTCACGAGGCCGACGCCGCCCTCCGCGGTGAGCAGCCGCTCGGCGTCGTCCCACGGCGCGAGGAGGGCGACCTTGGTGAGCACCTCGGCGGTCGCGGCCGTGGCGGCGACGACGGTGGCGCTGCGGCGGTCGGTGCCCGCCGGATGGCCGGTGCGGGGATCGAGCAGGTGGTGGGCCTCGCCGGAGGTCGTCGTCCACCGCCGGCGCCGGGTCGTGGACGTGGCCACGGCGCCGTGGGTCAGGCCGATGGCCAGCGCGCTGGCGGCTGCACCCGGACCGTGGTCCAGCGCGCACCACCAACCGTCCCCGGTCGGGGACGCGCCCGCGCAGCGCAGGTCGCCGCCGAGGTTGATGCAGGCGCCGAGGGCACCCGTCGCGAGCACGGCAGCAAGGGCGCGATCGGCGCTGTGCCCCTTGGCGATCCCGCCCAGGTCGAGCTCGACGCCGGGCGGGACCATGAGGGTCGGACCGTCCGCCCGGCGACCGATCGCCGGGCGGACGGCGGGCAGCGGTGGCGCTGTCCGTGGTGGGATCGGAGCACCCGTCTGCACGAGGTCGAGGGTGCGGTCGTAGCCCGCGGCGCAGAGGTGGCCGCCGAGGCGGGGGTCGAACCACCCATCGGTCCGGTCGAGGGCCTCGAGGGCCAGGGCCACCAGCTCGGCGGTCTCATCGCTGACCGAGCCGGCCACGCCGGGTGCCCCACGGCGGATCTCGGAGTCGGGGCGGAAGCGCGACCACCGTGCCTCGTCGCTGCCCACGACGGCTTCGGCCACGTCGCACGCCCCGTGCGGTGCGCCGACGACCTGGACGTGGCAGTCGGTTCCCATCGCCCGGAAGCGGTGCTCGTCGATGATGGCGACCTGCACCGTCAGCTCCCGCTGCTCGTCGTGCGCGGCGCGGCCGGGCGAGGGGCCGGCGCCGGTGCAGGGGCCGGCACCGGGGTGAGCGCGGGCGTCGCGCCGGGGCGGAGGACCGGCGGGCTGGTGGGAGCCGCTGTCGGCACGGGGAGGTGCCGGCGCACGATGACGATCCGAGCGGGCGCCGGGACGGAGACCGTCGCCGGCGAGGCGGTGCTCAGGTCGAGCGGCGCGGGTTCGTCGGCCGGGCTGACCATGAGGCCGACCATGGCCAGGGTGCCGGCCGTGGCGGCGCCGGCGACCACGAGCCGGGCCCCGGCCGCCGGGTGCGGCCGCTTCCGCTTCGCCCGGGGGCGAGCCGGATCAGTCGTCATCGTCGTCGTGCCGATCGTCGTCGTCCCAGTCGTCGTCGTGATCGTCGTCGTCCCCGTGGTCGTCGTCCCCGTCGTCGTCGTCCCAGTCGCCGTCGTCGTGGTCGTCGTCCCAGTCGCCGTCGCTGGTGGCCAGGGCCGCTGCCGGAGCGGGGGCGGCGACCGGCGCGGGGGCGGCGACCGGCGCGGCGGGAGCGGGCGGGAGGTCGTACACGTCCTGGTAGATCACCTCGACCGGTGCGGGGGTCGCCTCCGCCGGCTCCGATTCCCCGGCCAGCACGGCATCGGGCGACGGCGCCGGCGTCCCGGTGGACACGGTCACCGCCCCGGCGACGGAGACGAGGGCGACGGCGGCGGCAACGGCGCCTCCGAGGGCGAGGGCGGCGGTGCGGGTGAGGGCCATGTCGGCAACGTATGGACGGGCCCATCAAGGCGACGTCAGCCCTCTGCAAAGGGTTTCCTAAGCCGGAGGCTGCGGACCAGGGGTGCGGTCAGCCATCCTTGGAGAGCCATGGCAGAGACCTACGAGGAGACGGTGCGCGCCCTCTCCGACGCGATCGTCGACGCGCAGCGCCCGGTTCGGATCCTCGACGCCATCAAGTGGGACGACCACGTGCGCGACGCGTTCTTCGCGTCGGGGTGCCGGGAGCAGCCGGCCGTGGACGCTGGCTGGTACGAGCAGCGGGACCTCGGCTTCGACCTCGACGCGGCCCGCGAGCAGTTCCTCGACATCGAGCTGTGGATCAACACCTCGCTCGGCACGACGTCCACGCTCTCCCAGCTGCTGAAGCGGACGTGCGAGCAGTACCGGCTCACGCTCGACATGCTCGAGGCCCGTGGCACCGACGGCTTCGGCCCGCTGACGGCGCAGCTCTACGGCACCACCGACGACGTCTTCCACGCCGGTGGCCCGCGGGTGGCCGACCTCGCCGGCCAGTTTCGCGACGCGCTCAGCTGGGTGTCGGACCTTCCCATCGACGAGCGGGACGAGAAGGGCATCGACGGCGAGTCCGCGGTCTCGTTGCTGCAGTCACGGCTCGACGACTCGATGGGCCCCGGCATGGTCCACGTCGTGCTCGACGACGGCATCGTCGCCGACGCCGCCGCCGGATCGGACTACATCAAGCTGCGCGCGGATGCCATGTTCTCGGAGCGCCAGCTGGAGCAGCTCGAGTCCCACGAGGGCTGGGTGCACGTCGGCACCAGCGACAACGGCCGGGCCCAGCCGTACTGCACCTTCCTCGGCAAGGCGCCGCCGCCGGTCAACGTGACCCAGGAGGGGCTGGCCACCCTCACCGAGATCCTCTCGCTCACCTCGCACCCGATCCGGCTGCTGCGCATCGCCGACCGCATCGAGGCCATCGCCCTCGCCGAGGACGGGGCGTCGTTCGTGGAGGTCGTCGAGCACTTCCGCACGCTCGGCCTCGACGAGGACGAGTGCTGGCAGCTGGTCATGCGGGTCTTCCGTGGCTCCACGCCCACGGGGCGACCCTTCACCAAGGACCTCGGCTACGGCAAGGGCCTGGTGCTCACCTACGCCTACGTCCGGGTGGCGATCCGCACCGGCCGGCTCGACCGGGTGCCGCTGCTCTTCTGCGGCAAGGTCGACATCAACAACATGGGGGCCGTGAACGCCCTCTACGACGAGGGGCTCATCGACCCGCCCGCGTTCCTCCCCGAGGTGTTCCGCGACGTCAACGCCCTGGCCGCCCAGGTGGCGTTCAGCCGGTTCCTGCGAGACCTCGACTTCGATCGCCTCGCCGCCGACTACGGCCCGCTGCTCGGCGCACCGGCCGTGCCGGACGAACCCGACACGCTGGACTGACCCGCTCGGACCGACCCGGCGTGCCGGCCGGGTCAGGCCAGGAGCTGCATCGCCAGGCTGATGACGCCGAGGAGCACGGCGATCATGCCGAGCACGACGCCGGTGCGCGCCTTGGAGAAGCTGGCGGCGCCAGGGCCCTTCCGCATGGCGGGGACCCCCGAGGCGATGGCGAGCGCCGCCAGCGCGAGGGCGAGCAGCCCGAGGCCGGGCAGGGTGGCGACCACGACGCCGGCGCCACCGGCGAGCAGCGACACGAGGCCCGGCCGCCGGCGGACGACGCTCCCGGCGTCGCGGCTGTCCGCACCGTCGTCCGCGTCGACCTCGCTCGGGTCGTGGTGCTGCGTCGTCGGGTGGGTCACCGCGACGCCTTACCCAGGTCGAGCGGGGCGCAGTGCGCGATCGGGTTACGGTCGGCCGGCCATGACCGCATCGTCCCCGTCTCGGTGGTCGCGCCGCCGCTTCCTCGGCGCCACCGGGGCCGGGGTCGTCGCCGTCGCCCTCGGCGGTTGCCAGGACGACGGCAACGCCGGGCGGGGTCCGGTCGGCCCGTCGGCGACCACCTCGACGGCGCCGCCCGAGCCCGAGCTGGAGACCCTCGAGGCCATCGACCACGGCGCCCCCCAGGGACCGGCGCCGTTCGGGCTCGGCGTGGCGTCGGGTGACCCGGACCACGAGTCCGTCGTGCTGTGGACGTGGGTCGACCGGGATCCGTCGGCCCCGGTGCCGCTGCTCGTGGAGGTCGCACGCGATGACGCCTTCGAGGCCATCGTCGCCCGGGAGGAGCTGCGCGCCGACCCGGCCGAGGCGATGACGGCCCGCATCGTCGTGCGCGGGTTGGCACCCGACACCCGCCACTGGTTCCGCTTCGTGCTCGACGGCCACGTCACGCCGGCGGCTCGCACCCGCACCGCGCCGGCCCCGGGAGCGCTCCCGGACCAGCCGCTCCGGGTCGGGCACCTGTCCTGCCAGCGCTGGTCGTCGGGCTACTGGACCGCCCTCGACGACGTCGCCGCGCAGGCCCCCGACGTCGTCGTGCACTGCGGCGACTACGTCTACGAGTCCGACAGCGGCTCGGTGCGGCCCGTCGACGAGGCCCCGCCGACGGATCTGGACGGCTACCGGGCCCTGTGGCGCCGGTACAAGGCCGAGCCCGAGCTGCAGGCCGCCCACGCCGTGGCCCCATGGCTCATCACCTGGGACGACCACGAGGTGGTGAACAACTACCAGGGCACCGCGACGACGGCCGGCCCCGGCGGCGAGCAGCTCCTCGAGCGACGGGCGGCCGCGTACCGGGCGTGGTGGGAGTTCACCCCGACCCGGCTCGAGCCGCCGGAGGGGCCGGACCTGGCGATCCACCGCGTCGTGGACTGGGGCGGCCTCACCCGGTTCGTCCTGCTCGACACCCGCCAGCACCGGGACGAGCAGCCCTGCGACGACGCCGTCGGCACCGACCTCGGTCCCCGCTGCGACGGGACCGCGACCACGACGATGCTCGGCGACGCCCAGGAAGCCTGGTTCGACGAGGTCGCCACCGGCCACGACGCCGTCTGGACCACCGTGGTCCAACAGGTCGTGGTCCACCAGTGGCGCATCGTGCCCGGCAACGTGCTGTGGAACCTGGACCAGTGGGACGGCTACACCGGCGCCCGCCGGCGCTTCCTCGAGACGCTCTCCCGCAGCGCGGCGCCGGTGGTCCTGAGCGGCGACGTCCACTCGTCCTGGGTCGCCGACCTGTGGATGGACTTCGAGGACGACGAATCACCGGTCGTCGGCACCGAGTTCGTCGCGCCCGGCGTGTCGTCGGACATCCCAGACCGCCTCCGCCAGGCCTCCGCGCTGGTCGAGGCGCTGTCCCCCCACATCGCCTGGTCCGAGACCACCAGGCGGGGCTGGGTCCTCCACGAGGTCGACGCCGATGGCTGGCGCGCCGCCTACCGGCTGGTCGACGACGTGACCGTGCCGGACGGGACGATCACCGAGGCGACGACCTGGGCCGTCGACGCGGGGACGCCGGGCCTGGCGTGACCTCTTTGGCCCGGGGCGGTGGCGCTGGGCAGACTCCCCGCCGTGACGGGGACGATCCGGGGAGCAGCACATCTGGCGGGCGCGTACGAGCACCCCCTGCGGACGATCCCGGACCGGACCACGCCGCAGATCCACGCCGAGGTCGCGGTCGGCGCGCTGGCCGACGCCGGTCTGACGATGGGCGACGTCGACGCCTACTTCTGCGCCGGTGACGCCCCGGGCTTCGGGCCGCTCTCCATGGCCGAGTACCTCGGACTCGACCGGCTCGCCTACGTCGACAGCACCGAGATCGGTGGTTCCTCCTACGTCGCCCACGTCGGCCACGCCGCTGCCGCCATCGCCGCCGGCAAGTGCCACGTCGCGCTGATCACCCTGGCCGGCAAGCCCCGCACCGGTGGGTCCGGACCCGGCGGCAGCGGTCGCGTCGGCGACGCCCCCGAGTTCTCCTTCGAGGTCCCCTTCGGCACCTCGGTGCTGACGAACTACGCGCTCGCCGCCACCCGGCACATGCACGAGTTCGGCACGACCTCCGCGCAGCTCGCCGAGATCAAGGTGGCCGCCAGCACCCACGCCCAGCACAACCCGAACGCCTTCCTGCGCGACGTGGTCACGGTGGAGGAGGTGCTGGAGTCGCCGATGGTGTGCGACCCCCTGCACCGCCTCGACAGCTGCGTCATCACCGACGGCGGCGGGGCGCTCGTCGTCGTGTCGCCAGAGGTCGCCCGCACGCTCGATCGGCACTGCCCGGTGGTGCTCGGGCACGGCGAGGCGCCCAAGCACACCGGCAACGGGCGGATCGACCTCACCCACACGGGCGCGGTCTGGTCCGGGCCGCGGGCGTTCGAGGAGGCCGGGGTCACCCCCGCCGACGTCGACTACGCCTCGATCTACGACAGCTTCACCATCACGGTCCTGCAGACGATCGAGGACCTCGGCTTCTGCGCCAAGGGCGACGGCGGCCGCTTCGTCGCCGACGGTGGCCTGCAAGCGCCCCACGGTCGGCTGCCGTTCAACACCGACGGCGGCGGCCTGTGCAACAACCACCCCACCAACCGCGGCGGCATCACGAAGGTGATCGAGGCGGTCCGCCAGCTGCGCGGCGAGGCCCACCCGGCGGTGCAGGTGCCCGACTGCGACATCGCCCTGGCGCACGGCACCGGCGGCTCGCTCGGCACCCGCCACGGCTCGGCGACGCTGATCCTCGGACGGGAGGCCTGACATGAGCGACGCTTCCGACACCGCCGGCCAGCTCCCGGTCCCCGAACCCTGGGTCCACGCGGACGCCAAGCCGTTCTGGGACGCCACCGCCGAGGGCCGCCTGTGCCTGCCCCGCTGCAACGGCTGCGGCACCGTCATCTGGTACCCGCGCGGCTTCTGCCCGGTGTGCGCGTCGTTCGACATCGAGTGGTTCGACGCCCCCGGCACCGGCGAGGTGTACAGCTTCTCGATCCCCCGACGGGGCCAGGGCGCCTACCGCGACGCTGCGCCCTACGTGGTCGCCTACGTCGAGCTCGACCTGCCCGACGGCCTCGGCGGCGACGGTCCCGGCCCACGGATCATGACCAACCTCGTCGATTGCGATCCGTGGTCCGTCTCCGTGGGTGATCGGGTAAGGGCGGTGTTCCACCCGACCGAACGCGGCGTGGCCCTCGTCCGCTTCCGCCCAGCCTGACAAGATCGGACCCATGCGCTCCCACTCCGACGCCGACCTCGAACTCTCCGACGACCTCGACGGCAACGGCCGAGGTGCGCTGATGGGTCTGGTCACCCTCCCCTTCCGTGCCGTGGGCAGCGTCCTCGGCATCGTCGTCCGCCTGGTCGCCTTCCTCGGCCTGATCGTGGCCGTGCCGGTCCGCCTCGCCGTCGGCGCCGTCCGCACGGTCGTCAACCTCGCCTCCGACCTCGTCTACGCGCTGTGGCGCGCCGCCATGACCGTCGTGCGCGCCGTGCTCGCCGCATTCGGACTGCTGATCGGCGCCGTCATGGCCCTCATCGGCCTGGTCCGCCGCCTGATCATGGCCCTCTTCGGACTGCTGTTCACGCTGGTCGCCGCCGTGCTCAAGCTGGTGAAGCTGGCGCTCACGATCATCGCCATCCCGATCGCCGCCGTGATCGGCATCGCCATCACCATCGGTCGCGTCGTGCTGAAGATCGTCACCACGATCCTCGCCGCCGTCGTCGGCATCCTCCTGCTCCCCCTCCGCCTCCTCGGCATCGGCGGCAAGAAGGACCGGGTCGAGGTCGTCGAGGTGCGCGACGAAGCCGAGGCCAAGCACCTCCCCGACGCCGCGTAACGAACTGGCAGTGGGGGTGTAGCGGCCAGCTACAGCCGCGGCAACACGTCCGAGGCGACCAAGCGCAACGCCTCGTCCCGGGTCGCCAGCGGTGGCAGCAGCAGCACCTCGTCCAGTCCGGCTTCGTCCAGCTCGTGCAGACGGCCGACGAGCTCGTCGGCGGTGCCGACCATGCAGGACGCCTCGATGAGGCCCCGGGTCACGAAGCGCTCCTCCTCGGGCACGACCCAGCAGTTGTGGCCGCGGTGGACGAGCTGGTGGCGGATGTCCTCGGGGATCCGCTCGATCTCGGCGACGTAGTCGTCCCACACCTCGAGCACGGCCGGCTGGGTCGGCGCTTTCCCGAAGTTGCGCCACTGGTCGTAGGCGTAGTGGAGGGTGGCGATCGCGAACGCATCGCACAGGGAACGTGAGCGGGCCGAGTCCGGTGCCTCGCCCGGCTCCAGCACGACCATGGTCGTCAGGCACGCCGCACCGAACGTCCCGCGATCGATGGTGCGGCCGGCGGCATCGGCACCGGCTTCCACGGCTGACCAGATGCGGGCCATGGCGGTGGGCGTGACGTTGCCGGAGATGACGACGCCGTCGCCGTGCACGCCCGCGAGCCCGAGCGATCGCGGCCCGAAGCCGGAGACGTGGACCGGGATGTCGTGGTCGAGGTCGACGAAGCCGGCGTCGGGCATCACGTGGCGGATGCGCGTCGTACGATCCCGCCAGGTCAGCTCGGCCTCCTCGCCGCGCAGCAGCGGCCGCAGCGTGGCCAGGTAGCGGTCGAGCTCGGCGATGCGCAGCGGCGGGTGCCCCATGATCCGCATGGCCGTGTTCCCCGAGCCGATGCCGAGGAACGTGCGACCCGGCGCCAGCCGGTTGATGGTCGCGATGCTCGCCGCGGTGACCGGTTCGGGCCGGATCCCGGCGACGGCGACCCCGGTGCCGAGCCGGATGCGCTCGGTGCGGGTGGCGGCGACGGCGAGCGTGGCGTAGGGGTCGCTCCAGATCAGGTGGCTGTCGGCGACCCACGCCGACGCGTAGCCGAGCTCCTCGGCCAGCACGATGTGGTCGACATCGTCGATCTTGGCCGCCACGCACACCCCGAGCTCCATGGCACCGGACCGTAGGCGTTCCTATGCTCGGCAAGATGTCGACCGACACGCACGCACCCGAGGCCACCGGCGCGGAAGGGGTGGCGTGGGACATCGGCACCCTCGTCGACGGCGAGGGCGCGGCCGGCGTCCGCCGCCTGCTCGACGAGGCCCTGCAGTCGGCCCGCACGCTCACCGCTGAGGTGAAGGGCACGCTCGTGGACGCCGACGCTCCCACCCTCGCCGCGGCGCTCGACCGGCTGGCCGAGATCTACGAGCAGGCCCGCCGGGCGGGCAGCTTCGCCAGCCTCGACTTCGCGGTCGACACCTCCGATCCGGCTCGGGGCGCCCTCATGCAGGAGGTCAGCGAGCGCTCGGCCGCCCTGTCGGCCGAGCTGGTGTGGTTCGACCTCGAGGTGGTCGACATCGACGACGACCGGGCGACGGCGCTGCTCGACGAGCCCGCCCTCGCCGGGTACCGCCACCACCTCGAGAACCTGCGGGCCGGCAAGCCCCACGTGCTGTCCGAGGTCGAGGAGCGCCTGCTCGCCACCACCGCCCCCACCGGTCGCCAGGCCTGGGTGCGCCTGTTCACCGAGCAGACCTCGGCCATCCAGGTGGACCTGCCCGACGAGCCCGAACCGGTCCCGCTCGACGCCGGCCTCAGCCGCCTGCTCGATCCCGACCGGACCACCCGCAAGGCCGCGGCCGAGGCCGTCACCGAGGCGCTGCAACCGGGGTTGCGCACCCGCGCCTACGTGTTCAACACGCTGCTGGCCGACCGCCGCATCCAGGACGAGCTGCGCGGCTACCCGAGCTGGATCAGCTCGTGGAACCTCGACAACGAGGCCAGCGACGAGTCGGTCCAGGCCCTGGTCGACGCCGTCGTCGCCCGCTACGACATCCCGCAGCGCTGGTACCGGCTGAAGGCCCGGGTGCTCGGCATCGACACGCTCGCCGACTACGACCGCAACGCCAGCGTGGCCAGCACCAAGGCCACCATCGGCTGGAGCCGGGCCACCGAGATCGTGCGCGACGCCTACGCCTCGTTCTCGCCCGAGCTGGCCGAGGTGGTCGGACGCTTCATCGACGAGGGCTGGATCGACGCCCCCACCCGCCCCGGCAAGCGGGGCGGTGCGTTCTGCTCCTACACCGTCCCCGGTCACCACCCCTACGTGTTCCTCAACTACACGGCCACGCCCGGCGACGTGATGACGCTGGCCCACGAGCTCGGCCACGGCCTGCACGGCTACCTGGCCCGTCCCCAGGGCGTGTTCGAGCAGATGACCCCGCTCACGCTGGCCGAGACCGCCAGCGTGTTCGGCGAGACCGTCACCTTCGAGCGACTGCTGTCGATGGTGGACGACGCCGACGAGCGCTTCGCCCTGCTGGCCCAGAACCTCGAGGGCAACATCGCCACCGTCTTCCGCCAGGTCTCGATGAACCGCTTCGAGGATGCCGTCCACACGCATCGGCGCGAGCACGGCGAGCTGTCCACCGAGGACTTCGCCGACCACTGGGCCCGCACCCAGGGCGACCTGTTCGGCGACGCCATGGAGGTCACCGACGGGTACCGCAGCTGGTGGAGCTACGTCCCGCACTTCATCGGCACCCCGGGCTACGTCTACGCCTACGCGTACGGCCAGCTGCTCGCCCTGTCGGTCTACGCCCGCTACGTCGAGCGCGGCGACGAGTTCGTGCCCAAGTACCTCGAGCTGCTGGCCGCCGGCGGCTCCCGCTGGCCCGAGGACCTGGGCCGCATCGTGGACTGCAACCTGACCGACCCCGGCTTCTGGGACGCCGGCCTCGCCATCATCGACACCAAGCTCACCGAGGCCGAGCAGGCTGCCGCCGACGCCGGCCGGATCTGAGCCGGTCCGGGACGCGGGAGACGCAGCAGATGGCACACACCGCGGCCCGGTACGAGATCCGAACCGTGCGAGGCGCCGAGGCCGACCGGGCGCTCGACCTGGCCGAGTCCGTGTGGGGCCAGCGCCCACTGAACGACGCGGTGCTGCGGGCGCTCGAGCTGGCCGGCAGCTACGTCTCGGTCGCGCTCGACGGGTCCGGCCGGCAGGTCGGCATGTGCCTGGGCATCGTCGGCGTGCACGACGACCACCTCCACCTGCACTCGCACCTCGCCGCCGTCGACCCGGCCCACCGGGGTGGCGGCATCGGCCGGGAGCTGAAGCGGCACCAGCGGACGTGGTGCCTCGAGCGGGGGATCACCACCATCAGCTGGACGTTTGATCCGCTCATCCACGCCAACGCCCGGTTCAACCTCCACCACCTCGGTGCCCGGGGAGAGCGATACCTGGTCGAGCTCTACGGCGTGATGGAGGACGAGATCAACCGGGGTGACGCCTCCGACCGGCTGCTCATCCGGTGGGACCTGGAGGACGAGCGCACCGTGGCCGCCCTCGACCGCCCGCTGCCGACCCCGGCGGACGTCGACCACGCCGAGGTGGCCCTGGCCGATGACGGCGGGCGGCCCCGCCGGATGGACACCGACGCCCCGGCTCGCCTCGTCGCGACGCCGGCCGACGCCGTCGCCCTCCGCCGGGACGACCCCGAGGCCGCCCGGGCATGGCGGGTCGCGGTGCGCGACACGATGCTGCAGGCCTTCACCGAGGGCCTCGAGCCCGTGGCCGTCACCGCCGACCGCCACTACCTCTTCACCCGACCGGAGGACCGATGACCGGACCCGACCCCGCCAGCCCGACTCCGACGCGCGACACCACGACTGCCAGTTCGGATCTCCCGGGCATCGACATCGGGTCGGTGGAGCTGCGTCGCATCGAGCTGCCGCTGGTGACCCCGTTCCAGACCAGCTTCGGCACCTGGACCTTCCGCGACATCCTCCTCGTCCGCGTGCTCGCCACCGGACCGGACGGACCGGTGGAGGGGTGGGGCGAGTGCGTCGCCGGCACCCAGCCCCTGTACTCCAGCGAGTACACCTCAGCCGCCGAGGACGTCACCGTCGACCACCTGCTCCCCCGCCTGTTCGCGGCCCGGGTCCGCCACGCCGACGACGTCGCCGGCGCCCTCGAGGAGGTCCGGGGCCACCGCATGGCCAAGGCCGCCGTGGAGGCCGCGGTGCTCGACGCCGAGCTCCGAGCCGCCGGGCGCAGCATGGCCGATCACCTCGGCGCCACCGTCGACCGGGTACCCGTCGGCGTGTCCATCGGGATCCTGCCCACCATCGACGACCTGGTCGCCACCGCCGCCCGGCACCTCGACGAGGGCTACGCCCGCATCAAGGTGAAGATCAAGCCGGGCTGGGACGTGGAGCCGTGCCGGCGGTTGCGGGCCGAGCTGGGCGACGACTTCGGCCTCCAGGTGGACGCCAACGCGGCCTACGGGCCCGGCGACGTCGACACGCTGCGCGCCCTGGACGAGTTCGGCCTGCTGCTGATCGAGCAGCCGTACCCCGAGGAGCGCATCGTCGACAACATCGAGCTGGTGCAGGCGTTGCAGACCCCGGTGTGCCTGGACGAGACCATCGTCGACGAGGCCGTGTGCGACGACGTCCTCCGCCTGGGCGCCGCCGACGTCATCAACATCAAGCCGGGTCGCGTCGGCGGCCACCTCGCCGGCAAGCGCATGCACGACGCCTGCCTCGCGGCCGGCGTGCCCGTCTGGCACGGCGGCATGCTCGAGACCGGCATCGGTCGGGCCCCCAACCTGGCCCTGGCCGCCCTGCCCGGCTTCACCCTCCCGGGGGACATCTCGGCCGCCGCTCGCTACTGGGAGACCGACGTCGTCACCGAGCCGGCGGTGCTCGAACCCGACGGCACGATCCGGGTGCCGCGGGGCCCGGGGATCGGGGTCGAGGTCGACCTCGACGTGCTCGCCTCGGTGACCACGACGGCGACCCTCCACCACGCCGGTTTCACCCGCTGACCATCCGGGGGTGCGGCCGGCGCCGGTCGCGGCTACCCTTGGCCTTGCCGGTTCGTCAAATCCGACGGGTCGGTTTTCGTTATTGAGAGAAGAGATTGTTTTGGCTACAGGTACTGTGAAGTTCTTCAACGCTGAGAAGGGCTTCGGCTTCATCTCCCGCGAGGACGGCGACGACGTGTTCGTCCACTTCTCCAACATCGCCGGCGAGGGCTTCAAGTCCCTCGACGAAGGTCAGCAGGTCGAGTTCGACATCGGACCGGGCCGCAAGGGCGACGAAGCCCACAACGTTCGCGCTCTCTGAGCAACCGCACGTCGATCGAGAGCGCCGGCCCCTCGGGGTCGGCGCTCTCGTCGCGTCCGGGGTCGGTTCGCTCAGCTCAGTCGTCGAAGTCCCAGCCGTTGAACGACACCGCCGTCTCGAGCGGCTCCCGCGTGGCCCGCTTGAAGTCCGTGCCCTTCGTGTAGCCCACGCTGACCAGCGCGACCTGGGTCCACGCCTCGAACGGGATGCCGAGGATCTCGGCCGCCTGCTGCTCGAACATCAGGTGCAGGGTCGTCCACGACGTGCCCAGTCCCCGGGCCCGGCCGGCCAGCATGAAGCTCCACACCGCCGGCAGGATCGAGCCGTACGCCGCTGCGGCCGACACGGGCGGCGCTGCGTCGGTGCGCCCGGGCATGCACGGCACGAGCATCGCCGGCACCTCACCCATGCGCTCGGCGAGGTAGCGGGCCGAACCCATGACCCGCTGCTGCTGATCGAGGCGCTCGGGGTCGTCGCCCCGGTAGATCGTGGCGGCGTTGATGCCGTCGAGCTGCTCGTAGATGTCGAAGGCCTGGCGGTAGAGCTCGCCGAGCGCCTGCTTCTTGTCGGGGTCGGTGACCACCACGAAGCGCCAGGACTGGGCGTTGGATCCCGACGGGGCCTGCAGGGCCAGCTCGAGGCACTCGCGCAGGACCTCGTCCTCCACGGGGCGGTCGAAGTCGAGGCGCTTGCGAACGGCGCGGGTCGTGGCCAGGACCTCGTCGGCGGACAGGGGGAGCAGCTGCGTCATGACCGAAGGCTCGCACACCCGGCGCGTTCCGTGGCTGCTGCCAGTTCCCTGGTTCTGGCAGCGGTGGCGGAACGGTCGCCGGCTGGGAGCGGGCTGCGGGAGGTGGGCAGACTCCTCCCGTGGTCGACGTCCTCATCCTCTGCACCGGGAACGCCGCGCGCTCGGTGATGGCGGCCACGTCGCTCTCGGCGCGGCGACCCGACCTGCGCGTCGCCACGGGCGGGACCTTCGTGGTCGACGGCCAGCCGATGAGCATCCGCACGCGGGCCGCGATCGAGGGCGTCGGGCTGACGATCCCCCGGCACGCCAGCCGCCAGGTGCACCCGCCGGACCTGGACGCGGCCACCCTGGTGATGGCGCTGGCCCCGGAGCACGTGGAGTGGGTCCGGCGCACCCACCAGCCCGCGGCGCCCCGGACGGTCACGCTGCGCCGGCTGGTCGAGCACCTGCCGCCGGCACCGACCCTGACCGAGCAGGTGGCCGCGCTGCGGCCCCACGCCGTGGACCTCGAACCGTGGGAGGAGGTCGTCGACCCCGGCGGCAGCGAGGCCGACGTGTTCGCGGCGTGCGCCCGCGAGATCGACGAGCTCGTCTCCGAGCTGGCGCCCCGGCTCGCACGACCGCAGCCCTGAACCGGGCTTCCAGCGGTCTCCACGCCTCCTCCAAGCGGTCGGCGGCACGGTGACGACATGCCCCAGAACAACACCACCACCACCCGCCGGCGGGCCGTCGCGGTCGCCGCGTGCCTCCTGGCCCTCGGCCTCGCCGCCTGCGGCGACGATGACGACACCGCCACGGCCGACGAGACCACCACCACCGAGGCGGTCGACACGGAGACCTCCACCGAGGGCGAGATCGTGGAGATCACCGCCGTCGATTGGGCCTTCGAGGGCGTCCCCGAGTCGGTCGAGGCCGGCACGAAGCTGTCCCTCACCAACGAGGGCGACGAGCCCCACGAGGTGGTCGCCATCCGCATCCCGGACGAGGAGACCCGCCCGGTCTCCGAGATCGTGGCCCTCCCCGAGGAGGAGCTCGGCGCGGTCTTCGGTGGCGAGCCCGAGCCCGCCACCGTGATCCTCGCCAAGACCGGCACCACCGACACGCCCGGCGCGGTCGTCGGCGACGGCACGCTGACCGAGCCCGGTCGCTACGCCATCGTCTGCTTCCTGCCCGTCGGCGCCGATGACGCCGTGCTCGACGCCGCCGGCCCGCCGGAGAGCGACGCCCCGCCCCACGTCAGCCAGGGCATGTTCGCCGAGCTGACCGTCAGCTGATCCACCGGGAGGCCGGAGCACGCTCCGGCCTCCCCACCAGCGCTCAGTCCGCGAGCGCCCCGTACACCAGGGCCTTGAGCTGGCCTCGGAAGTCGAACGTCCCCGACGGGAGCAGCTGGGTCATGAAGACCACCGCCAGCTCCTCGGCCCGGTCCACCCAGAACGTGGTCGACGCCGCCCCGCCCCACATCATCTCGCCCGCCGAACCCACCACGCCGGTGGCGGCCGGGCCCTTGGACACCGCCATGGTCAACCCGAACCCCGCACCCGAGAACCCGACCTCCCCGTACCCCATCGGCAGGGCGAGGTCCGCCATGTCGCCGTCGCCGGGCAGGTGGTTGCTGCCCATGAGCTCGAGGGTCTTGCGCGAGATCACCCGGCGGCCGTCGAGCTCGCCACCGTTGGCCAGCATGGCCACGAACCGCAGGTAGTCGCCGGTGGTGCCGACGAGCCCGCCCCCACCGTTGAGCAGCTTGGGCTCCCGCCGGTAGGAGCTGCGCTCCGGATCGTCGACCAGCACCAGCTCCTTGCGGCTGTTGCGCCCGTAGCAGGCGGCGAAGCGGCCCAGGTCGTCCTCGGGCACGAAGAACCCGGTGTCGGCCATGCCGAGCGGCTCGAACAGCTCGGTGCGCAGGTACTCGTCGAAGCGCATGCCCGACATGACCTCGACGAGGCGGGCCGCCACGTCCATGCCGAACGAGTACAGCCACTTGGTACCCGGCTGGAAGCGCAGCGGCCATCCGCCGATGGCAGCGCCGAGGGACTCGAGGTCGTGCTCGCCGAGGAAGCCCCGGTCGGTCACGAGGTCCAGGTCCCGGTTCTCCGGGCCGTAGCCGATGCCGGACGTGTGGGTGAGCACGTCGCGCACCGTCGGCGGCCGGTGGGCGGGGACGATGCGGGAGCCCCCGTCCGGGTCGGGCTCGCGCACCTGCATGTCCCGCCACTCGGGGATCCAGCGGTGCACCGGGTCGTCGAGCTGGAACATGCCCCGCTCGTAGAGGGTCATCAGCGCGACGCCGGTGATCGGCTTGGTCATCGAGTACCAGCGCCAGATCGTGTCCTCGGTGACCGGCTGGTCCCGCTCCCGGTCGCGCTGGCCGAAGGACTCGAAGTAGCCGAGCTCCCCGTGGCGCAGCACGGCCACCTGCGCGCCGGCGATCTTGCCCGGCCCCAGGTAGCGCTGCTCCAGGTGCTCGGCGATCCGGCCCAGGCGCGTGGCGTCCAGTCCGGCGGCGTCGGCGTCGACCTTCATGTGCATCCCCCTGATCGTGCGGTCGCCACACCGTAGGCGCGTACTTGACCCGCGGGTCAGGATCTACACGTCGCGGAGGTGGGCGACCTCGTTCAGGCTCACGACCATGCGGTGGCCCCGCCGGGAGGCGCGGATCCGGTTGATGCTGGTGTAGCCGGGCTCGAAGAACAGCAGGTCGTCGATGCCGAGCACATGGGCGACGTAGGCGTTGATCACGCCGCCGTGGCACACGATCGCAGCCGTGCCGCCGGCGTTGGCGGCGATGATCTCCTCGACCGCGGTCACCACGGTCGACTGGAACTGCTCGGGCGTGAGGTCGCCGTCGCCGAAGTAGCCCCCGTCGACGATCTCCTGCCAGCGCGGGTCACCGGCCGCCTTCAGCTCCTCCATCGGCACGTAGGAGTCGGCGTCCTTGTCGAACTCGGCGACGCCCTCGTGCACCACTGCGTCCAGCCCGCGGTGGGTGGACAGCGGTGCTGCGGTCTCCCGGGCCCGGGCCATCGGGCTGACGACCAGCGCATCGAGGGGTTCCGGCTCGAGCCAGCGCACCAACGACGCGGACTGGCGGTGGCCGACGTCGGACAGCGGCGGGTCGGCCGGACCGGCTGCGCCCTCCACCCGGATGGGCAGCGCGTGGCGGATCAGGAGAAGCTCCATCGGGTCAGCCTGACCGGGCCCGCGCTCGCGGGCCCAACCGCCGTCCGGACCGGGTAGACACGCATGCGATGACACCGGCCTTCGATGCGATCCTGCTGCTCAGCTTCGGCGGGCCCGAGGGCCCCGACGACGTGGTCCCGTTCCTCGAGAACGTCACCCGCGGCCGCGGCGTCCCCCGCGAGCGGTTGGAGGAGGTGGCCGAGCAGTACCTGCGCTTCGGTGGCCGCAGCCCGATCAACGACCAGAACAAGGCCCTGCTCGAGGCGCTGCGGGCCGAGCTCGACCGGCGCGGCCACGACCTGCCGCTGCACTGGGGCAACCGCAACTGGGCCCCCTTCGTCGAGGACGTGCTGGGCGAGATCACCGCGGCCGGCCACCGGCGGGTGCTGGCCGTGAGCACGTCCGCGTACTCCTCCTACTCCGCCTGCCGGCAGTACCACGACGACATCGACCGGGCGGTCGCTGCGGTTCGCGACGCCGGCGGGGATCCCCCGTCGGTGGAGAAGGTGCGCCCGTACTGGAACCACCCCGGCTTCGTGCTGGCGATGGTCGAGCGGGTCCACGCCGCCCTCGAGGCGCTGCCGGCGGGCGACCGCAACCGGGCCCGACTCGTGTTCACCGCCCACTCGGTGCCGCTGTCGATGGCAGAGACCTCGGACTACCAGGCCCAGCTGCTCGATGAGGCCACGATGATCGTCGAGCGCGTGGCGGTGCCTCGCACCGGCGCCGCTGCGGCCGGGGCCGACGACGACCGCGGCTGGGACCTCGTGTACCAGTCCCGCTCCGGCCCTCCCCAGGTGCCGTGGCTCGAGCCCGACATCGTCGATCACCTCACCGCCCTGCACGAGCGGGGTGAGGACGTCGTGATCGTCGTGCCGATCGGGTTCACCTCCGACCACATGGAGGTCGTGTACGACCTCGACACCCAGGCCGCGGAAGCAGCCGAGGCGCTCGGGATGACGATGGTCCGGGCCGGCACGGTGGGCACCCACCCGCTGTTCGTGCGCGGTCTGGTCGACGTGCTCGAGGAGCACCTCATCGGACGCTTGCCCGCCGCGCTCGGTGCGCTCGGGCCGCGGGTGAACCCGTGCCGTCCGGGCTGCTGCCCGGCGCCGCCGCGGCCGGCGGGTCGGCCGGCTACAGCTCGGCCGTGAGGGCGTCGAGCAGCTCGTCGTAGCCGGTCATCGCCCGGAACTGCGGGAACTCGGCGATCACGTTCTCCGGGGCCCGGAACAGGAAGCCGGCGTCGGCGGCGCCGAGCATGGTGGTGTCGTTGTAGGAGTCGCCGGCGGCGATCACCTTGTACTCGAGCGACTGGAACGCCTTCACCGAGCACTGCTTCTGGTCGGGCTGGCGCAGCCGGTAGTCGACGATGCGGTCGTCCTCCACCACGAGGCGGTGGCAGAACACGGTGGGCATGCCGAGCTGGCGCATGAGCGGGGCGGCGAACTGCTCGAAGGTGTCGGAGAGGATGATCACCTGGGTCCGCGCCCGCAGCTCGTCCAGGAACGCCTTCGCTCCGGGCAGCGGCTCGAGGCCGGCGATCACGTCCTGCACCAGCGACATCGTCAGCCCGTGCTCGTCGAGGACGTCGAGGCGGTACCGCATCAGCACGTCGTAGTCGGGCTCGTCCCGGGTGGTGCGGCGAAGCGCGTCGATGCCGGTGCGGTCGGCCACGGCGACCCAGATCTCTGGTACGAGCACGCCCTCGAGGTCGAGGGTGACGATGGTCTGCCGGTCTGCCACGGCCGCCGAGTCTGCCATCGGTGGTCTGGACCGCCCGTGCCCGGGGTATCTCCCGCAGGTGACCCCCGGCGGAGCCGACTTCCCTGCCGTGCCCCTCGTGCGCACCGACCTGGCCGAGCCGACCGTCGCCGACCGCTACGAGCTGCGCTCCGTCCTCGGCTCGGGGGGCATGGGCACGGTCTGGGAGGCCTACGACATCCGCCTCGGCCGCACGGTTGCGCTGAAGGTCCTGCGCGACGACCTGCCGCCGTCGGCGACCATGCAGCTCGAGCGCGAAGCCCGGGCCGCCGCCCGGATCACCGATCCCCGGGTCGTCACCGTCCTCGACCTCGACCGCACGGCCGACGGCAACCCCTACCTGGTGCTCGAGTACCACGAGGGCCGCACCCTGGCCGAGGAGCTGCGCGAGGGGCCCCTCCCCCCCGACCGCCTCGAGCGCCTCGTCGACGACCTCCTCGGCGCCCTCGCCGCTGCCCACCGCTGCAGCGTGCTGCACCGGGACGTGAAGCCGGCCAACGTCCTCTCGGGCCACGACGGCTTCCGGGTCACCGACTTCGGCCTGGCCAGCCTCGACGACGACCAGTCCACCGAGACCGACATCATGGGCACGCTCGTCTACGTGGCCCCCGAGCGACTGGACGGGGCGCGGGGCTCGACCCGCTCCGACGTGTTCTCCGCCGCCGTCGTGATCCACGAGGCCGCCAACGGGGTCCAGCCCTTCCGCCGCGGCCAGCCGGTGGAGTCCATCGCCGCGCTCCGCACCGCCGACGCACCGCCGCTCCCGGACTCCGTCCCCGAGCGCCTGCGAGCCGTACTGGAGCAGGCGTTGTCGCCCGATCCGGCAGCACGGCCCGAGGACGCCAACGCCATGCTCGCCGCCATCCGCTCCGGCGCCCCCCTCACCGCCGACCCCACCGTGAGCCTGGACGCCACCTCCGTGCTGCCCGGGGCGGCGCCAGCCCGGCCCGACGTCACCCCCGACGCCGCTCGGGCCGACACCGCCCAGCACGACCTCGCCGAGCGCACCGTCGCCGTCCCCGCCTCGGCCGTCCCCACCGCCGACGCTCCTGCCGACCCGGGCCCCGGGCCCCTGGAGGGCATCCGGAGCTTCCTCGACCGGCACGGCCGACGTCCCGAGGTCATCATCGGTCTCGTCGCCGCCATCCTCCTCCTGCTCCTGCTGCTCACGGTCTCCCTCGACGGTGGCGACGACGCCGACCCGGCCGCCGACGCCGGCTCCGGCGCACCCGCCTCCCTGGACGACACGCTCGACCGCATCGAGGAGCTCGGCCGGTGATCGCCCGTCTGGCGGCCGCTGTGGCCGCCGCCCTCCTCCTGGTCGCGTGCGGCGACGACGCCGACGGCCGCTACGACGCGCGGGTCGACGAGGTCCGCGGCGCGATCGAGGCCGGCGACCGCGAGGGCGCGCTGGCCGCGCTGGAGCAGCTCGGCACCGAGGGGTTCTACGCCCACGCCGAGGGCGAGATCACCGACGACGAGGTCGCCGAGCTCGCCGGCCTGATCGAGCACGCCCGCGCCCAGGTCGACCAGGAGCTCCCACCGCCCACGACGACCACCGAGGCGACGACGACCACCACGACCACCACCACCGCCCCACCGGCCACCCCGCCCGCCCCCGTCTTCGAGGATGATGACGACGACGACGACCGGGACGACGACGACAAGAAGAACAAGGGCCGGGGCAACGGTCGCGGCGAAGATGGGGACGATGACGACGACTGATCCCTATGCCGACTTCGACGAGCTGACCTTCGACCGACCTGCCGACGGGGTGCTGCGCATCACCCTGGACGCCCCCGGTCTCAACTCGGTCAGCGCCGCCATGCACCGCCAGCTCGCCGATGTGTGGCTGGCCGTGGACCGCGACCCTGAGACCCGCGTCGCCCTGCTCCGCGGCGCCGGCAAGGGGTTCAGCTCCGGCGGCAGCTTCGACATGATCGAGACGATCATGGATGACCCCGAGTTCCGCCTGCGGGCGATGCGCGAGGCGCGGGATCTGGTCTTCAACGTGATCGGGTGCAGCAAGCCGATCGTGTCGGCCATGCACGGCCCCGCCGTCGGCGCCGGCCTCGTCGCCGGCATCCTCGCCGACGTCTCCGTCGTCGGCCGCACCGCTCGCATCATCGACGGCCACACCCGCCTCGGCGTCGCCGCAGGCGACCACGCCGCCATCTGCTGGCCGCTCATGGCCGGGATGGCGAAGGCCAAGTACTACCTGCTCACCTGCGACACCCTGACCGGCGAGGAGGCCGAGCGCATCGGCCTCGTCTCGCTCTGCGTCGAGGACGACGAGGTCCAGGACCGGGCCATGGAGGTGGCGGTGAAGCTGGCCAACGGCGCCCAGTCCGCCATCCGCTGGACCAAGCACACGCTCAACCACTGGTTCCGGGCCCAGTCCGCCACCTTCGACGCGTCGCTGGCCTACGAGTTCCTCGGCTTCGCCGGTCCCGACGCCCGCGAGGGCCTCGCCTCCCACGCGGAGAAGCGGGACCCCGACTTCACGGGTCCCGCCGAATCCTGACCTCCGCTGGTTCTGATCGGACCGGATCCGGTCCGATCAGGACCAGCGAAGCCGTTCAGTCGTCATCCCCGTCGTCGTCCCGGTCATCGTCGCCGTCGTCGTCGAGGTCGTCGTCGTCCCGGTCTTCGTCGCCGTCGTCGTCCCGGTCGTCGTCTCGATCGCCATCGCGGTCGTCACCGACCTCGACCCGATCGTCGCGGTCCACGTCGCCACCGTCGTCGTCGACGTCGTCGGTGGTCGCCGGCGCCGTGGGGGCGGGGGTGCCGACGAAGACCTCGGACCCGGTCCGGTCGTCGGTGGCGTCGTCACGGACCCGGACCCGCTCGCGGATCTGGCCGTCCTCGATCTCGACGTCGACCTGCACCCGGACGCTGCCCTGGCGGAAGTCCAGGTCCAGCTCGTGGCCGGCGGCCTGCTCGACGTCGACCGCCCATCCCGCAGCGGGTGCGGCTGCCACGAGGCGGAAGCCGGTGCCGTCGAAGGTGTAGGAGACCGTCCCCGCCGAAGCGGCGGCGAAGGAGCGGGTCCCGGTGGCCGGTGCGGCGGACGGGGTGGCGTCACCCGATGGCGGGGTCGGGTCGGGTGCGGCTGCGGGCGGGACGACCCCGGCGCAACGCGGGTCCGAGGCGTGCTCGGCCTCGTCGCAGGGACCGGAGATGTCGATGCCGGACGCGCCGTCGGCGCTGTCGTCGGGGGCGCTGGATCGTGCATCGTCGCTGGTGGACGACGTCGGGCTCGACGACGCCGACGACAGCTGGGTGGGGGCCGTCGACGAGGTCGACACCGCACCGCTGCTGGCGGCGACCACGCCGCCGAGGGCGAGGAGGCCGGCGGTGGCGACCGCAGCGACCGGGACGGGGATGGGGAGCTTCATGGTGGTCCTCCTGGAGCAGGTGGGGATGGTGTCGCCACCGTCTCCGATCCCAGACCAAGGCGGCCTCCGACGGACCTGAAGCCCACCTCAAGGCTCACTCGCCGTCGGGGCGCTCCTCGATGCGGTCCTGGGGCCCGCCCTCCCACCAGCCCTCGAGGCGGCTCTCGTGGGCGTCGTTCTCGAACTCGATCTTCACGCCGTTGCCGTGCTCCGGCTCGATCTCCACGTCGAAGCCCTGCGCCGGGTTGGCGAACACGACGGTCACGCCGCTCGGCGTGAACCGCAGTGAGGCCGTCCCGCCCACGAGCGTGTAGGTCCGGGTCTCACCGGCCGGTGCGGCCGTCGGCGGCGGCGCGGTGGTCGCCGGTGGGACGGTGGTGGTGGTGGGCGCGGGACCGGGGGCAGAGGTGGCGGGCACGGCGGCGTCCGAGCCGACCTCGGTGGTGGCGGTCTCCTCGGTCGACGGCAGCGTCGTGGACGTCGACGACCCGGGCGCGGTCGAGGCCACCTCGGCCAGACGCTCCTCCACCTCGGCCGACGCCAGCGCGGCCGGCCGCTCCTCGGTGACGGACCGTCCGACGAGGGCGACGCCCCACGACGCGACCGCGACGGCGATCACGGCCGCGGCGACCCAGGCCACCGCCAGCGGGATGGCGCGACGGGCGCGATCGGCGGGCACGTGCCCATTCTGCGCCCGGGCCCGGTCAGCCGCAGCCCAAGGGAACCTCAAGGAACGGTGAAGCCCTCCGCTGGACCCGGCACCGGCGGCCGGGCCGCCGTACCGTGCCGGCCATGGCGTCGGTGCTCGTGGTGGAGGACGATCAGCACATCCGCGAGGCGGTCGCCCGCAGCCTCGTCGACGCCGGCCACGCGGTGCGGACCGAGCCGACCGCTGCCGCCGCCCTCACCGCGGTGGTCGACTGGCGGCCCGACGTGGTGGTGCTCGACCTCGGCCTGCCCGACATGGACGGGAGCCAGGTGCTGCCCATGCTGCGCAGCGTGTCCGACGTGCCCGTCATCGTGGCCACCGCCCGGGACGACGAGCAGGAGATGGTGCGGCTCCTCGACGCCGGCGCCGACGACTACGTGGTCAAGCCGTACTCGGGCGAGCAGCTCGTCGCCCGCATCCGTGCCGTGCTCCGGCGCCGGTCGCCCGATGGAAGCGCGCCCGGTCCGCTCCGGGTCGGCGGCCTGGCCGTCGACGTGGCCCGACGGGTCGCCACCGTCGAGGGTCAGCCGCTGGAGCTGAGCCGGCTCGAGTTCGACCTGCTCGCCCACCTCGTGGCCCGTAGCCCCGAGGTCGTTTCGCGGCGCGAGCTGCTCGCCGAGGTCTGGCACCAGCCCCACGGCGGTGGAGACAAGACCGTGGACGTGCACCTGTCCTGGCTGCGACGGAAGCTGGGCGAGACCGCGGCCGAGCCCCGCTACCTGCACACGATCCGCGGCGTCGGGATCAAGCTGGAGGACCCGACCGCCCGGGAGAGCGGCTCGGGGTGAGGCGCCGCCTGCTGCTGGTCGTCCTGGCGGCCAGCTCGCTCGTCGTGGTGGCCTTCGCCGTGCCGCTCGGCCTGCTGGTGCGCACCGTCGCGGAGGACCGGGCGATGGACGCTGCCGAGCGCGACGCCGCGGCTCTGGCCCCGGTGCTCGCCCTCACCGATGACGTCGAGCGCCTCACCGCAGCCGTGGAGCGGACGTCCACGGGGTCCGACGGTCGACTCGTGGTCTGGCTGCCCGACGGCCGGGTCATCGGCGGGACCGGAACCGACGAGCGCGAGCTCGAGGAGGCAGCCGCCCGCTCCCTGGCCCTGGCCCGCACGGGCCTCGGCTTCTCCGAGTCGGTCGGCGACGGGGTGGACGTGTGGGTGCCGGTCGTTCTTGGCGAGGACTCGGTGGCCGCCATCCGGGCCCACGTGCCCGGGGAGCTGCGCCGGGACGGTGTGGCGACGTCGTGGCTGGCCCTGGGCGGCGTCGCGGTCGTGCTCGTGATCGGCTCGTGCGTGGTGGCCGACCGCCTGGCCCGCTCCCTCACCCGGGACGCCGGCGAGCTGTCCGCCACCGCCCGTGCGCTCGCCGAGGGCGACCCCCTGGCGCGCGCCGCGACCAGCGACACGCCGGAGCTGGCCGCCGCGGGCCGTGCCCTCAACCTGCTGGCCGATCGCATCGACGAGCTGCGCTCGGCGGAGCGCGAGCGGGTCGCCGACCTCTCCCACCGCCTGCGCACGCCGCTCACCGCCCTGCGCCTGGACGCCGAAGCGAGCGGGTCCCCGAGCCTCAGCGCCGGCGTCGACCGCCTCGAGGCCGCGGTCACCGAGCTGGTGCAGGCCGCTCGCCGGCCGCTGCACGGCGCGCCGGTGGCGGCCACGACCGACCTGGCGGCCGTCGTCCGGGCGCGCACCGACTTCTGGTCCCTGCTCGCCGAGGAGGACGGCCGGGCCTGGACCGTCGACGTGCCGGCGGGGCCGGTGCCGGTGCGGGCCGACGCCGACGAGCTGGAGGCGGTGCTCGACGCCCTCCTCGGCAACGTCCACAGCCACACCCCGGCCGGCGCCCCCTACGCCGTCTCGCTCACGGTCGATGCCGGACGGGCGCTGCTCGCGGTGGACGACGCCGGTCCCGGCATCGCCGATCCGGCGCGAGCCCGGGGGCGCGGCGTGTCCGGGGGCGGCTCCACCGGGCTCGGCCTCGACATCGCGACCCGCGTCGCGACCGACGCCGGTGGCGACCTGCGCGTCGACGTGGCGCCGTCCGGCGGGGCGCGGATCGTCCTCGACATCCCGGTGACCACCCCCTGACTTCTGGCAGCGGCCACGGAACGCCGTTCCGCCGTCGCTGCCAGATCGCTACCACTCGAGCTCGTCGCACCCCGTGTGGTCGGAGGGCTCCACCTGCAGCGTGGCGTGGGCGATGCGGTAGCGGTCCTGCAGGAGCGCCCGGGCCTGGTCCAACACGTCGTGGCCGTCGACCCCTGGCTCCACCACCAGGTGTGCGGTGGCGTTCTCCATCTCGGAGGTGAGCGTCCACACGTGGAGGTCGTGGACGTCCAGCACGTCGGGCAGGGCGGCCAGGTCGGCGCGCAGAGCCACCAGGTCGATGGTCGGCGGGGCGGACTGCAGCAGGATCCGGACGGCCTGGCGACCGAGGCGGACCGTGCGGGGCAGGATCCACAGGCCGATGAGCGCGCCGACCAGGGGATCCACCCAGGTCCAGCCGAACAGCTCGAGGAGCACCGCGGCGACGATCACGCCCACCGAGCCGAGGGTGTCGGCCACCACCTCGAGGTAGGCGCCCTCGACGTTGATGGACTCCTTGGCCCCCTCGCGGAGCAGGGCGAACGCCACCAGGTTCACGAGCAGGCCGAGGACGGCCACGACCAGCATCGGTCCGGTGTCGATCTCGGGATCGCCGCCGATGCGCCGCACCGCCTCGACGAGGATGTAGACGGCGACGCCGACGAGCAGCAGCGCGTTGACGAAGGCAGCGAGGATCTCGAGGCGGTAGAGACCGAAGGTGTGCTGGCTCGTCTCGCTCCGGTGGGCGGCGCCGGCCTGGTGCCGGTCGGCGAGCTGGATCGCGGCCAGCGCCATGCCGAGGCCGACGACGTCGGTGAGCATGTGGCCGGCGTCGGAGAGCAGGGCGAGGGAGTTGGTGAGCACGCCCGCCACCGCCTCGACCACGAAGAAGACGGCGATCAGCCCGAAGGAGATCGCCAGCCGGCGTCGGTGCCGGGTCCCGGCCCGTTGGCCGGCGAGGCCGTGGCCGTGGTCGTGCCCTGCTCCCATCGGGGGCCAGGTTACGGAGCGCCGGGTTGGCGGACCCGACCCGCGGCCTCAGACTGGGTGGATCACCGAGCTCCAGACCGACCTCGCCGCCCAGCCGTCCCCGCTGTTCGACGCCCTGACGTGGGACGACCGCTTCGTCCGCGGCCTCCCGGGTGACGCCCGGTCCGAGGTCTTCCCTCGCCAGGTACCCGGCGCAGCGTGGTCCCCGGTGCGCCCCACGCCCGTCACCGCGCCACGGCTTCGGGCCTGGTCCCCGGAGGTCGCTGGCCCGCTCGGTCTGCCGGCGTCCCCCAGCCCGGCGGAGTCCGACGAGATCGCCCGGGTGCTGTCCGGCAACTCGGTCGTCGAGGGGATGACCCCGCGCGCCGACCGGTACGGCGGGCACCAGTTCGGCAACTGGGCCGGCCAGCTCGGTGACGGGCGCGCCATCGCCCTCGGCGAGGTCGTCGACGCCGACGGCACGAACCAGACCCTGCAGCTGAAGGGTGCGGGGCCCACGCCCTACTCCCGCTCCGCGGACGGTCGCGCCGTGCTGCGCTCGTCGGTGCGCGAGTTCCTGTGCAGCGAGGCCATGCACCACCTCGGCGTGCCGACCACCCGCGCCCTGTCGCTCGTCACCACCGGCGACCAGGTCGTGCGCGACATGTTCTACGACGGCCACCCCGCGCCCGAGTCCGGCGCCGTCGTGTGCCGCGTCGCCCCGTCGTTCACCCGCTTCGGCACCTTCGAGCTGCCCGCGTCCCTCGGCGAGGAGGACCTCCTCCGCCAGCTCGTCGACCACACCCTCACCCACGACTTCCCGCACCTCGGCACGCCCCGCGACGACCAGCACCGCCGGGAGCTCATGGTCGACCTCTTCGACGAGGTCTGCCGGCGGACCGCGTCGCTGATGATCGACTGGATGCGGGTGGGCTTCGTCCACGGGGTGATGAACACCGACAACCTGTCGATCCTCGGCCTCACCATCGACTACGGGCCCTACGGCTGGCTCGAGCCCTACGACGAGGGCTGGACCCCCAACACCACCGACCGGCACATGAAGCGCTACCGCTACGGCACGCAGCCGATCGTGGCCCAGTGGAACCTGTCCCGCCTCGGCGGGGCCTTCCACGTGCTCGTCGGCGACGCCACCATGCTCGAGGCCAGCCTCGGGTCCTACGCCGCCACGATCGAGCAGGAGCTGCCCCGGGCGTGGCTGGCCAAGCTCGGCATCGGGGTCGACGGCATCGTGGCCGAACCGGACCGTCGGCTGGTGGCCGAGCTCCACGAGGTGCTGTCGAGCACCGAGATCGACAGCACGATCTTCTTCCGCTCGCTGCCCGACGTGGCCACCCTCGACCGCACCGCCACCGATCGCTCGCTGGTCGAGCCGGTGCTCGCGGCGAGCTACGCCCCCGACGAGATCACCGGCGACGTGCTGGCCGGCCTCGCCGGCTGGTTGCGCCGCTGGCGCGACCGCCTCGACGTCGACGATCCTCGCGCCACCATGGACGCCGTGAACCCCAAGTACGTGCTGCGCAACTACCTGGCCCAGCTGGCCATCGACGCGGCCGAGCAGGACGACGACAGCCTCATCGCCGAGCTCCACGACACGCTGCGCCGGCCCTACGACGAGCAGCCCGGGCGCGAGCGCTTCGCCGAGAAGCGACCGGAGTGGGCCCGCGAACGGGCCGGCTGCTCGATGCTCTCCTGCAGCTCGTAGAACCTGTGCGGATCCGTCACATCCACCGTCGATCCGGGCTGGCGGCTCCGCCGCCGAAGGGCACCGTGACATGGGTCCCCTCGCCTGTCGGCTCGGGTCCTCCGACATGACCGAACCGCTCATGGTCGAGCTCTGGCGCGGCCCGCACGTCGAGAGCCGCCACGTGGTCCACGCCGTCGTCGCCGACGTCGAGGGCAACGTCACCCGGTGCTGGGGCGACCCGGACCGGCTCACCCACCCGCGCTCGGCGGTGAAGCCCCTGCAGGCCCTGCCCCTGGTGGAGACCGGTGCCGCCGATGCGTTCGATCTCGGCCCCGTGCAGCTCGCGCTCGCCTGCGCCTCCCACAACGGCGAACCCGGCCACGTCGCCGCGGTCGATGCCTGGCTCACCCGCATCGGGTGCACCGCCGACGACCTCGAGTGCGGTGTCGAGCAGGCCCACCGCGACGTCGACCCGGGGGCCACCGCGGCCCGCAACAACTGCTCGGGCAAGCACGCCGGCTTCCTCACCGTCGCCCGCCACCTCGGCGTCGACACCGCCGGCTACATCCAGCCCGGCCACCCCGTGCAGGAGCTGGTCCGGGCCGCGCTCGCCGAGACCACCCGGACCGCGCTCGACCCGGCCGAGGCCGGCATCGACGGCTGCGGCATCCCGGTCCACCCGATGCCGCTGCACGCCATCGCCACCGCGGCGGCCGGGTTCGGCACACCGACCGAGTGGCCGCCCGCGCGCGTTGACGCGGCCCGACGGCTGGCCGCCGCCATGGTCGCCGAACCTTGGTTCGTCGCCGGCACCGGCCGCCTCTGCACCGACCTCCTCGCCGCGGCGGACGGCGAGGTCCTCGTGAAGACCGGCGCCGAGGGCGTGCAGCTCGCCGTCGTCCCCCGCCTCGGCCTCGGCATCGCCATCAAGGCCGAGGACGGCAGCCGCCCGGCGTCGGAGGTCGCGCTCGGCCACGTGCTGGCCGAGGTCGAGGGCACCGACCGCACCGAGGTGTTCGACCCCCGCCGGCGCATCACCAACCACGTCGGCACCCACGTCGCCGACCTCCGCGTCGCCCCCACCTGAAGCTGGCAACGGAACCTGGAACTGGCAGTGCTGCGGTAGCGCGCTACACCACGACTGCCAGTTTTCAGAGGCGGGTCAACGTCATGGCGAGGCGGTGGGCGAGCGCCATGATCGTGAGGACGGGGTTCACCGACCCGTTGGTGACGTGCACCGACGCGTCGGCGACCCAGAGGTTGTCGTGGCCGTGGACCCGTCCGTCGGGGTCGGTGACCGACGTGGCCGGGTCGGTGCCCATCCGGCACGTGCCGGCCTGGTGCTGGCCGGCGAGCAGCCCGGTGGGGATGCGGTCGTTCCACGTGCGCCGGGCACCGCTCGCCTCCATCCACGCCCGCGACCGGTCGGCGATGTGGCGGGTGGTGCGCACGGTCTCGGGGTGGGCCTCGCCGGTCAGGCGGGCGACGGAGCGGCCGAGGCCGTCGCGCACGTCGGGGGCGAGCGTGACCCGGTTGCCGGGCCGGGGCACCTCCTGGACCTGGGCGAACAGGTGGCCGGTGGTGCGGTAGGTGTCGCGCATCGCTGCCTTCGCCGCCGCACCCCACCGCGGCGCGTCCGGGGGCAGCGCCCAGGACCAGTGGACGATGGGCAGCTTCACCATCTCGTTGGCAACGACCCCGCCGCCCACGAGCGGGACGCCGTCGGCGTCCGCGTTGCCGTGGGCGAGGTCGAGGGTGGCGATGCTCACGCCGGGTCCGTCGGGGTCCACCACCGGGTGGTCGAAGGTGCCGAAGGCGGACACGAAGGCGTGCCCCTGGAGGTGGCGGCCGACCTGATCGGTGCCGTTGCCCAGCCCCCCGGGGTGGTGGTCGCTGCGGCTGGCGAGCAGCAGGCGGGCCGTCTCGATGGCACCGCACGCCACGACGACGTGGCCGGCTCGCACGGACCGCGAGGTACCGGTGGCCTCGTCGACCAGCACGGCACCGGTCACCCTGCCCCCAGCATCGGTCGTGATCTCCACCGCCCGGCACCCGGTGACCAACGAGGAGTTGCCCGTGGCCAGGGCCCGGGGCAGCACGGTGTTGTGCGAGCCGTTCTTGGCATCGACCGGGCAGGAGAAGCCGACGCATTCGCCGCATCGCACGCAGCGGGCCCGGCCGGCGTGGGGCACCGAGTTCAACAGCATGGGCACCGACCCGGTGGACAGGCCCAGCGAGCTCGCGCCCTGGGCGAGGGTGGCGGCCTCGGCGTTCGCCGGCAGCGGCGGCATCGGGTACCCGCGCCGGCGGGGGGCCAGCGCCCGGTGGCCGGCGGGGTCGCCGCACACGCCGACCTCCCACTCGACCCAGTCCCAGTGGTCGACCAGGTCGTCGTGGGTGATGGGCCAGTCGGCCAGCGAGGACCCCTCCGGCACCCCGTAGGTCGAGGCCATCCGGAAGTCGTCGGGCAGGAACCGCCACGCCATCCCCTGGTACACGCGGGTGCCGCCACCCACGACCATGGCGTCGTTGTGCCAGCGGGGGTCGTGGGGTGCCTCGACCACGGCCGTCCCGTCGGCCGACCCGACCACCCGCGGGTTCCCCGGGGCCGAGGGGCCGGTGTTGTTCCCGTGGATGCTCGTGCGGTGGTTGCGCAGGTGATCCCGTCCGACCTCCAGGGCGCGCCGATCCTCCCCGCGCTCGACGACCAGCACCCGCGCACCGGCCTCGGCCAGCACGCACGCCGCCACACCCCCGCCGGCGCCGGCACCGAGCACGAGCACGTCCCAGGCGTCGTCGACGTCGTCGAGCGCCGAGGTCCGCAGCACCGGCTCGACCACCGGCGCACCGGGTCCACGACCGGGCTGGGGTCGGTACCCGATCATGCGGGCGCCGACGCCGAGGCCATCGCCGTAGTAGGCGCGCGCCGCGGCCTGGACGAGCACGTCCCTGCGCTCGGGGTCGAGCGCGGCGATCAGGGCGTCGACGTCACCGGGTGCGAGCGCCGCGAGGTCACCGCCCGCACGTCGCCTGAGCTCCTCGACGGCGGCGAGGATCCGATCGTGGCCGGCCGCGGTGGTCGGATCAGCCGCCAGCTCGAGGAGGTACCGATCCAGGCCGGCGGCGGAGACCGCCGGCCAGACGTCGTCGGGGACGAGTCGGTCGAAGACTGCGTGCAACCCTTCCGCCGGCACGTCCATGGGAGGGAGGCTACGGGGGTGCGAAGAGGCCCCGGGGGCGGGTCCCCGGTGCCGCTCGATGTCCTCGAACGAGGGAGCTGTGCTCCCGTGCGCTCAGGGGCGAACGGCGCCGGCCGTCACGGCCGGGACGGAGTGCGTTGCTCGTCGGCTGGCGGTGCCCCGGGCTCCGGCAGCGGCTCCGTGGGCTGCTCGGGGGCGCCGTCGGGCGCATCGCCGCCGGTCTCAGGACCGGACGGACCGCTGGGATCGCCGGCCTGCGGAGGTGCCGGCTCGGCATCGGGCTGGGGTTGCGCCGGAGGCCCCTCGGGTACCGGTGGGGAGTCGGGTGCCGCATCCGAGGTGGGGGCCGGAGCGTCGGCGGCACCGCGACGCTCGTCCGCCGGTGCCGCAGGATCGACGGTCTCGGTGCGACCGGGTGTGGGCGCCGGCGCCGGTGTGGCCGCAGGCTCGGAGCGGTCGAGCTCCGTCGTCCGCTCGCCGCCTGCGGTCCAGCGGTCGTCCATGGGAGCGGGGGTCGCCGGCAGGTCGACGGCATCGGGGAGCTCCGGTGTCTCCGGAACGGTCGACGGCACGGTCTGGGCCGGCCGGGTGTGGGGCAGCAGCGGCACGTCGACGACCTCGCTGGCGTGGAGACCGCCGATGGTGGCCGCGGCAACGGCACCCCCGAGGACGACCTTGCCGGTGATCGTGGCCGCGAAGGCGGCCACGCCGACGGCGACGCGCCGGCCGAGGGGCACCGCAGGCACCGCGACAGGGCCCACGCGAGGGCGGGGGGTCGGTTCGAGCGCCACGGCCGGATCGTCGCCGGTCCCGGCGAAGGCGGCCAAGGCCGGCGATCGGGGACGCTCACCTTCCGGCAGGTAGGCGGCGCGCACGTCCTGGACGATCGCGGCGACGGCCGGGTCGTCGGACTCGCCGCGCAGGGCAGCGTCGAGCGGGTCGCGGGTCAGGCCGAACAGGTGCATCTCGTCAGGAGGAACGTCATCGAGGGTCATCGCGTTACTCCCCCTCTCCCACCAGCTCGGCGCGCAACGAGCGCAGCGCTCGGTGCTGCAGGGCCCGGACCGCTCCAGGTCGGCGCCCGACGACCTTCGCGGTCTCCTCCACGCTCAGACCGACGACCACCCGGAGGACGACGATCTCGCGCTGGTCCTCGGTGAGCCCGGCGAGCAGGGCGTCGACCCGTTCGCGCTCGTCGGCGGCGAGGCCGTCCTCCACGGCCGGCGCGTCGGGCAGGCGGGACGGTTCCGTGGGGCGCTCGTCGACGCGGCGGCCGAAGCGACGACGCTCATCCACGAGACGGTTCCGAGCGATGGTGAACACCCACGCCCGCAGCTGGGTCAGGTTCCCCTCGAAGGAGTCGATCGAGCGGCACATCTGCACCAGCACCTCGTCGGCGAGGCCCTCGGGATCATCGGCCCCCCGGGCCCGGGCGAAGCCGACGAGTCGGGAGTCGAGGTGCCGGACCAGGGCGTCGAAGCCTGCCACCTCTCCGGCCCGCGCTCGTTCCAGCGCCGCCGGGAACCAGGCGTCGTCCGGCTCGGTCACCTCACGAGGTGGCGGCGCGTTCCAGCGACTCGAGCGTCCGCTCCATGTTGGTGCGGTTGTGCTCGGCCCGATCCTTCACGCCGGTGACCCGCTTGCTCACGCCGGCGAAGAACGAGGAGCGCTGGTCGGTCCAGGACTCGGTGACCCGGCAGCCGTCGTCGGTGGGCTCGATGTCGTAGGACCAGGTGGCGACCTTGGCCGGACCGGCGGTGACGGCGAAGCTGAACCGCTCACCCGGCACGCAGTCGACGACCTCGCAGGTGGTGGACCACCGCTGCCAGCCGGCCTTGTTCGTCCCCTTGAACCGAGCGCCGGCAGCCGGCCCGGTGGCGCCCTTCAGCCACCTCCCACCGGTGGCCTCGGGCGACCACTCGCCCATGCGGGTCATGTCGGAGATCAGCTCCCACACGCGCTGCGGCGGAGCCGCGATCTCCCTGGACACGCTGACATCGGCCATGCCGCGGAGGCTACGCGTCAGGCGCCACCGGGGGTGAAGGTGGCCGGCAGGTGCTTCACGCCGTGGATGAAGCTCGACAGCAGCAGCTCGGGTGGGCCCGATGCCTGGATGTCGGGCAGCCGGTGGAACAGCTCCCGGAACATGACGGTGATCTCCCGCCGGGCCAGGTGGGCGCCGAGGCAGAAGTGCGGGCCGGGACCGCCGAAGCCGACGTGGTTGTTCGGCGAGCGTCGGACGTCGAAGCGGTGCGGGTCCTCGAACACGGCCTCGTCGCGGTTGGCGGCCAGGTAGAACATGCCGAGCTTGTCGCCGGCCTGGATCGCCTGCCCGTGCAGCTCGAGGTCCTCGGTGGCGGTGCGGCGCATGTAGGTGACCGGGCTGGCGATGCGCACGATCTCCTCGACCGCGGTGGGCGCAACGCCCTCGAAGTCGTCGGCCCAGATCTCCCGCTGGTCGGGGTGCTGGGTGAGCAGGTGCAGGCCCCAGGCGATGGCGTTGCGGGTGGTCTCGTTCCCGGCGACGACGAGGAGGATGAAGAAGCTGGCGAGGTCGGCGTGGGTGAGCCGGTCGTCCTCGAGCTCGGCGTTGACGAGCATGCTGGTGAGGTCGGTGCCGTCGCCGCCCCTCTTGGACTCGGCGACCTCGTCCATCAGCGCCGACAGCTCCTGGCCGGCGGTGAGGAGCGCGGTGAGGATGTCGGTGCCCTCGGGCGTGTACTCGGGATCTCCGACGCCCAGGATCACGTTGGTGCGATCGAACACGAACTGCAGCTGGCTGTCGGGCACGCCCATGAGGTCGCACACGATCTTGAGCGGCAGCCGGGCGGCGACGTCGACGACGAAGTCGCACTCGCCCCGGTCGATGATGTCGTCGACGATCTGGGCGGCCAGGCCCTGGACCGAGTCCTCGAGCCGCTTCAGCATCCGGGGCGTGAAGCCGGCCGACACGATGCGGCGCAGCCGGGCGTGGCGGGGGTCGTCCATGGCGATCATCGAGGAGAAGTACTCGACGATCTGCATGGGCTGGTCCATCACGACGATGCCCTGGGCGGAGGAGAACAGCTCCGGATGCCGGGACATGTGGAGGATGTCGGCGTGGTTGGTGACCACCCAGGCGCCCGGGCCCTGCGGGAGCGGGATGCCCTCGGGGACCTCGGGCTCGGGGAGGAACACGGGCCCCTCGGCGCGGAGCACGGCGAGGTCGGCGTCGATGTCCTCGGCCGACCGCACCCAGAACTCCGGGAGGATCGGGTTCGGCAGATCCGTGCGGTGCCGGTCGGTGGTGAACACCGGCGTGGGTGTCATGGTCATGACTGGCTCCTCAGCTCGAGGCCGGCCATGTCGCCGGACTCACGCCACTCTGCCATCAGGCGGAAGAACGCCATCGGCCCCTCGCCGTAGCTGGCGCCGATCAGGCCTGCTCCCTGCAGCGGCATGCCCTCGTTGTTGTAGTAGCCGGGCGTGCAGGACTGCTGGAACGAGCGCATGTCCCGGGCCTTCTCATCGAGGGTCTGGATCCACTCCTCGACCGCCTCCTCGGTGGCCTCGAGCTGGTCGATGTCGTTGTCGATGGCGTGGCGCAGGATGTGGACCAGCTGGAGGCTGGCCTCCTCGAGCAGGTGCGGGTAGTTGGCCGTGAACCCGCCCTGGGCGTGGCCGAGCAGGAACATGTTGGGGAAGCCGTGCACGTGCATGCCGTGCAGCGAGCGCATGCCGCCCTCCCAGTGGTCCGAGAGGGTCTGGCCGCGTGCGCCGGTGACGTCGTAGCCGGCTCGGCGGGTGTAGGCCGTGCCGACCTCGAACCCGGTGGCGTAGATCAGGCAGTCGAGCTCGTACTCGCGCTCGCCGTCGGGGCCGTTCACCACCACGCTCGTCTCGGTGATGCGGGCGACGCCCTGGCCGTCGGTGTCGACCAGGTGGACGTTGGGCCGGTTGAACGCCTGCAGGTAGTCGTCGTGGAAGCAGGGCCGCTTGCAGAACTGGCGGTACCAGGGCTTGAGCGCCTCGGCCGTGTTCTGGTCGTGCACCAGCTCGTCCACCCGGGAGCGGATCTCGTTCATCTTGTCGAAGTCGGCCAGCTCCATCGTCGACGCGATGCCGGAGGGCGTGAGATCGGGGTTGTCGCTCTGGCGGAAGCGGACGAGCAGCTTGCCGATGATGTCGGTCCAGCCGTCCATGACCAGGTCCTCGTCGGCCATGCCGCCCGAGGTGAGCACCGTGAAGTTCTCGATGCGTCGCTTCTGCCAGCCCGGCTCCAGCGACGCCGCCCACTCCGGGTCCGTTGGGCGGTTGTTGCGCACGTCGATGGACGACGGCGTCCGCTGGAACACGTGGAGCTCTTGGGCCGACTCGGCCAGGTGGGGCACGCACTGCACGGCAGTGGCGCCGGTGCCGATGATGCCGACCCGCTTGTCGCGCAGGTTCTCGAGGTTCCCGTCCGGGCCGCCACCGGTGTAGTCGTAGTCCCAGCGGCTGGTGTGGAAGGTGTGCCCGCGGAAGGACTCCACCCCGGGGATGCCGGGCAGCTTCGGCCGGTGCAGGGGGCCGTTGCCCATGATCAGGAACCGGGCGGTCATGGCATCGCCGCGGTTGGTCCGGATCACCCAGCGGTCGCGCTCGTCGTCCCAGTCGATCGCCTGCACCTCGGTGGACAGGCAGGCGTTGTCGTACAACTCGTACTGGCGGGCGATGCGGTGGCAGTGCTCGAGGATCTCGGGCGCCCGGGTGTACTTCTCCTTGGGGACGTAGCCGGTCTCCTCCAGCAGCGGGAGGTAGATGTAGGACTCCACGTCGCACTGGGCGCCGGGGTAGCGGTTCCAGTACCAGGTGCCGCCGAAGTCGCCGCCCTTCTCGATGATGCGCACGTCGTCGATGCCGGCCTCCTTGAGGCGGGCGCCGGTGATGAGGCCGGCGAACCCGCCGCCGATGAGGGCGACGGTGACGTCGTCGAACAGGGGCTCGCGCTCCTGCGGCGCGACGTAGGGATCCTCGAGGTAGTGGGCGAACTGCCCGGTCATCTCGACGTACTGCTCGTTGCCGTCGGCGCGGAGCCGCTTGTCCCGCTCGAGCTCGTAGCGTCGCCGCAGCTCGTCCGGATCGAGCTCGGCGCCGCGGTCGGTGCGTGGTTCGGTGGTCGTCACTTGTCCCCCTGGATCCCCATGTTGGCAACGAGCGTACCCAACTGCCTGACCCGGCGGTCAAGGTGGTGGGGGACGCGCCGTCGGGTAGGGATGTGCCCATGTCCGCGGAAGCACCCGAACAGATCGACCTCCAGCACGACGAGGACGGCAACCGCTTCGCCCTGCGCAGCTCCGGCGAAGACGTCGGGCTCATCGACTACCGGCGGGACGGCGACGTGTTCGACCTCCACCACACCGAGGTCCTCCCCCAGGGCCGGGGTCGGGGCCTCGGGAAGGTCCTCGTCCGCGAGACGCTCGATCACATCCGGGCCGACGGCGGGGCGGTCGTGGCGACCTGCCCGTTCGTGGCCCGCTTCGTGGAGGAGCACCAGGACTACGCCGACCTCGTCGCCGACTGAGGCGTAGCGTCCCGCCGGTGACCGACCGGCCCCTGCCCGAGCACGCCGCCGAGAACGCACGGTACTGGGACGGCATGGCCGACCAGTGGGTGGCCTCCGGCGAGCGCAACTGGGCGTCGACCGAACCCACGTGGGGCAGCTGGGGCGCACCGGACCACGAGGTCGGCCTGCTTCCCGACGACATGACCGGCATGCGGGCGATCGAGCTCGGCTGCGGCACCGGCTACGTCTCGGCCTGGATGGCCCGGCGCGGTGCCGAGGTCGTCGGCATCGACGTGTCCGCCGAGCAGCTGGCCACCGCCCGTCGGTTGAGGGACGAGCACGGCCTCGACATCGACCTCCGACAGGAGAGCGCCGAGGCGGTGTCCGAGCCCGACGCCGGCTTCGACTTCGCGGTCAGCGAGTACGGCGCCGCCATCTGGTGCGACCCCCACGTGTGGATCCCCGAGGCGGCCCGGCTGCTGAAGCCCGGAGGTCGGCTCCACTTCCTCGGCAACCACCCGCTGGCCATGGTGTGCACGCCGCTCGACGGCTCACCGGTCGACGCCACGCTCCACCGGGACTGGCGGGGCATGCAACGCTTCGACTGGCGCCACGTGGCGGTCGACCCCGGCGGCGTCGAGTTCAACCTCGGGATCGCCGCCTGGATGCGCCTGTTCCGAGACGCCGGCTTCGTCGTGGAAGACCACCTCGAGCTCCACGCGGCCGACCCGTCCGACGACCGCTTCGCCGTCCCTGGCTGGTGGGCGCACCGGTTCCCGGCGGAGCAGGTGTGGAAGCTCCGCCGGGTCCCGGAGTCGTCCTAGACCGTCGGCACCTCGGCCATGGCTGCGGCGATGGCGTCCTCGGAGAGGTCCATGTCGACCATCTCGCCTTCGAAGTAGCTGTTGTACGCGGCCAGGTCGAGGTGGCCGTGACCGCACAGCGCGGTGAGGATCACCTTCTCCTCGCCGGTCTCCTTGCACGCCAGCGCCTCGCGCACCGCCGCCGCGATGGCGTGGGTGGGCTCGGGCGCCGGGATGATGCCCTCCGAGCGGGCGAACTGCACGGCAGCGCCGAAGCACTCCAGCTGGGGGATGGAGATGGCCTCGGTCTCGCCCAGCTCGTAGAGGTGGGACACGAGCGGCGCCATGCCGTGGTAGCGCAGGCCGCCGGCGTGGATGGGGTCGGGCACGAACCCGTGGCCGAGCGTGTGCATCTTCATCAGCGGCGTCATGCCGGCCGTGTCGCCGAAGTCGTAGCGGAACTCGCCCTTGGTGAGCGTGGGACACGCGGCCGGCTCGACGCAGCGGATGGTGGGGTTCATCTTCCCCGCCCACTTCTCGCGCAGGAACGGGAAGGCGAGGCCGCCGAAGTTCGAGCCGCCGCCCGTGCAGCCCACCAGCAGGTCGGGGGTCTCCCCCACCTTGGCCAGCTGGAGCAGGGCCTCCTCGCCGATGACGGTCTGGTGGAGCAGCACGTGGTTCAGTACCGAGCCGAGGGCGTAGCGGACGTTGGGATCGGCTGCGGCCACCGACACGGCCTCGGAGATGGCGATGCCGAGGCTGCCGGTGTGCTCGGGGTCCTCGGCCAGCAGCTGGCGGCCGTAGTCGGTGACGTCGGACGGGCTGGAGTGCACGGTGGCGCCCCACACCTGCATCATCGCCCGCCGGTACGGCTTCTGGCGGTACGACGCGGCGACCTGCCACACCTCGCACTCCATGCCGTACTGGGCGGTGGCGAACGCGAGGGCCGAGCCCCACTGGCCGGCGCCGGTCTCGGTGGTGAGCTTCGTGACCCCCTCGGCGTTGTTGTAGTACGCCTGGGGCACCGACGTGTTCGGCTTGTGCGAGCCGGCCGGGCTCACGCCCTCGTACTTGTAGTAGATGCGGGCCGGCGTACCGAGCGCCTGCTCGAGGCGGTGGGCGCGGAACAGCGGGCTCGGCCGCCACAGCCGGTAGACGTCGAGCACCTCACCCGGGATGTCGATGTAGCGCTCGGTCGACACCTCCTGCTCGATGATGGCCATCGGGAACAGCGGTGCCAGGTCGTCGGGGCCGACCGGCTCGTGCGTGGCCGGGTGCAGCGGCGGCGCCATCGGCTCGGGCAGGTCGGCGACGACGTTGTACCACTGCGTCGGCTGCTCGGATTCTTCGAGGAGGATCTTGGTGGGGGTCTCGGCCATGGGCGCCAACCCTAGGCACGGGCCCACCTCCCGGTCTCCGGGAAACGGACGTCTGGGGCCGTTCGGGATCGGGAACGAACGCGCCATGCGCATGCTCCTGATCCTCATGGCCGTGATCGGCATCGCCGTCGTCGTCATCTTGTACATGGCGGCCCAGAACCGGAACCGACCGAAGGCCGACACCCAGCCTGAGGTACCCGGCGGCACTCGCGCTGATGAGTTCCCGGAGCCGGGGGCGCCGGCACCGCACCGGGCCGACGGCAGCCCCGTACCCGGTTCCCGCGACGACCGTCACGACCACGGCAAGCCGTGAGCGCCCGCCGGTGATCGCGGCTCAGCCCCAGGCGATCTCGGTCACGCCGTAGGGCTCGGTCGGCTCGCCGTTGCCGTCCACGTCGAGGTGGCCGTCACCGTCGACGTCCTCCCAGACGGCGACGACGACGCAGTCGGCGGACCCGGCGAGCACGCCGATCGGCAGGGTGCCGCCCTCGGGGGTGGCGCCATCGACGTAGCCGGCGGGACCGACCGGGTCGCCGTTGATGTCGACGATGGCGGCGGAGTCGCCGTCGGACTCACCGCGGAAGTCGGCGGCCTGGTCGCCGTCGGCGTCCTGGAAGGTGTCCGGACCGGAGCCGACCACGTCGGTGTACGCACAAGGGTAGATGGCCACGTCGACGGGACCGGTGAAGGAGGCGTCGTCGTAGCGGCCGATCACCTCGGCCTCGAAGCGATCACCGGGATCGGCCTCCACGGCCTCCATCGGGGCGACCATGAAGGTCTGCGCGGTCTCTGTGCCGGCGTGGCAGGACTCGGCCCGCTGCTCGGCCGCCTCGAGGGTCGCGGTCGTGACCGCGGCCTGGCCGCCGATGGCGCGGATGGTGCTGATGGCCGGGCACTCGGCTTCGAGCCACGTGGCCGTGTTCTGGCCGAGCACGGATGGGTTCTCGGTGAGCAGGATGGGCGACCCGGTGCGACCGGCGTAGGGGCCGGCGGCGAGCGCGTCGGCGAAGTTGTCGCCGCGAGCCAGGTTGACCAGGTCGGTGTCCCAGCCCAGCGTCAGCTGCGCGTGGTCGGCCACGAGCGTGGCGGTCTCCAGGCGGTCCTGGCCACCCAGGCGCGTCGGGTCCATGCCGAGGTCGGCGAGGCGCTGCTCGACGCCGGCGCCGACGGCGAGCTCGCCACCCACGATGATCACGTGCTCGATGCCGAGGTCGCCGAGCGCGTCCTCGGTGATGTGGGTGAGGATCCCCTGCTCGGTGAACAGGACGGGGAACGGGTTCGCCTGGCCGGCCGCGAAGGATCCGGCGAGCACGGCGTCGGCCGGGGCGTAGGCGTTCACGATCATCGCCGTGCGCTCACCATCGATCTCGCCGACGTCCGCGTTGGGGGACGCGTCGATCGACGCGCCGATGGCGGCCGCGGTGTGGAAGCGGGTGTCGCCCTCGAAGCGGGTGACCTGGTCGAAGCGAGCCTGCAGCTCGGCCTCGAGCTCGGCGCTGATGGCGGCGGTGCCGCCGAGCAGCACGACCTCCTGCACGCCGAGGTCTGTGAAGGCCTGCTCGGTCGCGGCCGGGACGTCGTCGCGGTGGGTGAGCAGGAGCGGTGCGATCGTGGATCGCGACAGCGGCGATGCGGCGAGGGCGTCCGCGAAGCCCATCCCGTTGGCCAGCAGCGCCACGCCCGATCCGTCGGGGTGATCGAAGTCGGCGATGGCGGCCGCGGTGGCGAAGCGCGTGTCCCCCTCCAACCGGGCCGGTTGCACGTCGTGCTCGGCGGCCGCCGGAGCGGCAGCGAGGAACGTGGCGGCGAGCATGGCAGCGATGGCGAGCAGGCCCGAGATGGCCGGGCGTGCGCGCCGAGACGAGGTACCTGGGCGCATGGCGATTCCCCTTCTGATCGTCAGCTGGTCCCTTCCACCACTAGGCGCAGATGGCGCCGACCCCAACGTCGCGGGCCATTCGGCCCTTCTGCTTCGCCCGGCGATCGGGTACCACTTGGCGCAGGACCGGCGCGGCACCCGCGCTCTCGGCGAAAGGGATCACGTGCTCACCAAGAACTGGAACCCGAAGACCGGACGCTTCGACGTCATCTTCGACCTCCCGGCCGAGCTCGCCATCGAGCAGGCCGCCGTCGTCGGGGAGTTCAACGAGTGGTCGGAGACGGCCGATCCGATGCAGACCGATGCCGAGGGTCGCTGGTCGGCCACCGTGTCCCTGGAGCCGAGCCGCTCGTACCGCTTCCGCTACCACCTCGGCGACGACCGCTGGGAGAACGACTGGAACGCCGACAGCTACGTCGGCAACGAGTTCGGTGGCGCCGACTCGGTGGTGACGACCCCGGAGGAGCCGAGCGCGCCCCCGCCCGCAAAGTCCGCGGCGCCGAAGAAGGCGGCCGCCAAGAAGGCCCCGGCCAAGAAGGCGGCCGCGAAGAAGGCGGTCGCGAAGAAGGCCGCCGCGAAGGTCACCAAGAAGGCCAAGAAGGCGGCGAAGAAGGCCACCAAGCGCCCACCGAGCTGACCGGTCCTGGCCGCGGGGGCGGAACACCGCCGCTGCCAGTAGCTCGATCGACCGAGGCCTCAGTCGACCAGGGAGGGCAGTGCCGGCACCACGTCGGCCATCGCCTGGCGCATGCGGGCGTCGGCGTCCTCGCGGTCCTCGGCCTGCAGCCGCTCGACGAAGTCGGCGGCCGGCATCGGACGACCCAGGTGGTAGCCCTGCATGCGGTCACAGCCCTGCGAGACCAGGAACTTGCGCTGGTCCTCGGTCTCGACCCCTTCGGCCACCAGCGTCATCCCCAAGGTCTTGGCCATGGCGATGGTGGCGGCGACGATGGCCGCCGCGCTCGGCGTCATGGCCTGCACGAAGGAGCGGTCGAGCTTGAGGGTGCTGACCGGGAGCTCGCCCAGGTACTGCAGGCCGCAGTAGCCGGTGCCGAAGTCGTCGATGGCGGCCTTGATGCCGAGCTGGCGCAGCTCCCGCAGGCGCTCGGCGACCAGCTCCACGTCCTCGACCGCCGCGTTCTCGGTGAGCTCGACGACCAGGCGGGCCGGGTCCGCGCCGGTGTCGCGCAGCGCCCGGGTGATCGAGGTGACCAGGTCCTCCCGGAAGTGGCGGGGGCTCACGTTGATGGTGACGAAGCGATCGCCGAACCCGAGGCGGGCCAGCTCGGCGAGCTGCTCGCACGCGGCGCGGATGACCCAGTTGCCGAGCTCGATGATCAGGTCGGACTGCTCGGCGACGGGGATGAAGTCGTTCGGCGGGATCATGCCCTTCTCGGGGTGGATCCAGCGGACCAGGGACTCCGCGCCGCTGGTGCGACCGTCCGATGCCTCCACGATGGGCTGGTAGTACAGCACCAGCTCGTCCTGGGCGATCGCCCGGTGCAGCGCGGTCTCCAGCTCGAGGCGGGTCGCGGCCTGCTCGTGCAGGGTGGCGCTGAACATCTCGACCACCGCGCCGCCGCGCTCCTTGGCCCGGTACATCGCGGCGTCGGCTGCGCTCAGGAGGTCACCGGGTTCGCTGCCGTCGTGGGGGAACACGGCGGCACCGACGCTGGCGAGGTTGTGCACGGCGAAGCGTCCCAGGTCGATGGGCTCGCGCAGCGCATCGAGGATGCGGCCGGCGACGAGGCTGACGTCGTCGGCGGACCGGAGGTGCGGGAGCAGGACGGCGAACTCGTCGCCCGCGAGGCGGGCCACGGTGTCCTCGTGTCGGGCGCACTCGGCCAGCCGCCTCGCCGTCTCGCGCAGGAGCTGGTCACCGGCTTCGTGCCCGAACGTGTCGTTGACGTCCTTGAAGCGGTCGAGGTCGATGTAGAGGACGCCGACCGGGACGTCGTTGCGCACGGCGTGGGCGAGCGCCCGCTCGAGGCGGTCCGTGAACAGCAGCCGGTTGGGCAGTCCGGTGAGGACGTCGTGGGTCGCCTGGTGCTCGCTGCTCGCCCGCTCGTGCAGGAGGCTCACCACGTGCACGGCGAGCACCGTGCCGATCACACCCGCGCCGACGGCGACCGCGCCGGAGACCGACACGTCCCACACCACCTGCGCGGCCAGCACCGCCGGCGCGGCGATCACGGCCACGACGACGATCCCGGCGTGCGAGGCGGAGAACAGGGGCGGCTCGACCGGGATGACGGTGGGGTGATCGACAGCCGCGTCGTAGAGCGTCCCGAGGCCGATTGCGAGCAGCGACAGGGCGATCGGGGCCATGGCGGCGACGCCGGGCGTCACCCCGTTGGCGATCTGGATGGCGGCGACCAGGTGCCCGATGAGCAGGCCGGCGACCGAGACGGCGACGACGATGACCGGGCCGCGACGTGCGGCGGCGGACGTGAGGGGGCGGGCGATGACCACGGCCAGCGCCACGTCGAGGCCGACCACCAGCGAGGCGATGGCCGCCCCGGCGGGTTCCCAGCCGCTCGTCTCCGACATGCGGTTGACCACGACCTGGAGGGCGATGGCCGCAGCCGAGCCCACCAGCGCCGCCTCGACGATGACGTCGCTGGCCCGGACCAATCGGTACCGGCCGACCATGATGATCATCGCCCGACTGAGGACCGGGTAGGCCACGACGGCGGCGAGGGGTCGCCAGAGCGAGTCCAGGGCGACGTCCCCGAGCTCGTCGACCCGGGCGAGGCCGGCATCGGCGACGGTGAGGGCGGTCAGCCCGAAGGCGGCGACCACCCGACCCCGCAGGGCCGTCGCATCACGGTCGAGCGCGACCGCCGCGGCCATCGCCGCGACGCCGACGGCACCGGCGACGCGCACGATCGACGGGGACATCCACGCCATCCCCAGGGCGACCACCGCGAGCGCGGCGACGATCGCCAGCTCGGTGCGTCCGAGGACGCGGCCGAACCGGTGCGGGTGCGAGACCACGGGGGCGTCGACCAGGGCGCCGGGCGCCGCAGATGCATCGAAGGCAGTCAGGCTGGAGACATCGGCACACCTGGCATGGGACTGGATGGCCCGAAAGGGCCATTCTCGTCAACCCTGGACGGCGCTGACGCCGCCGCAACGCTCGGACATGTCCGATTTGCCCCGTCCGAGCGGGCTGGTGCTCGCTCGTGCGAAGGTTTGCGGCGTGACGATGCACGACGACGTGGACCTCGGCCTGGGCTCGATGATCGAGCGCCGGACCCACCTCACCCCGAACCTGCCCGCCCTCACCTTCGAGGGCACCACGTGGACCTACGCGGAGATGCTGGACCGCATCGACCGCTTCGCCACGGTGCTCGCCGACGGTGGCATCTCGCGAGGCGACCGGGTCGCCTACCTCGGGCTCAACCACGCCAACTTCTTCATCACGATGTTCGCCACCGCCCGCCTGGGCGCGACCTTCGTGCCCCTCAACTTCCGGCTCACCGGTCCCGAGCTGAGCTTCATCGTCGGTGACGCAGGCGTGCACACCGTCGTGGCCGACGACGCGCACCGACCGGTCATCGACAGCATCCGCGGCGACATCCCCTGCCAGGTCCACCTGTCCTCCGAGGCGGCCGACGACGGCTGGCCGGCGATGGACGACCTGGCGGCCGACGCCGCGCCGCTGGCCGACCCCGTGCGGGCGGCGCAGGACGACGTCGCCGTGATCATGTACACGTCGGGCACGACCGGCCGTCCCAAGGGCGCGATGCTCACCCACGCCAACATCGCGTGGAACAACGTCAACGCCCTGCACGCCATCGACCTGGGTGCCGACGAGGTCGCCCTGGTCGTCGCGCCGCTGTTCCACATCGGCGGGCTGAACGTCACCACGCTGCTCGTCTGGCAGAAGGGCGGGCACATCGTGCTGCACCGCGCCTTCGACCCGGCTGCGGCGCTGCGGGCGATCGAGGAGCACGGCATCACCAACATGTTCGGGGTGCCGGCCATGTACCTGTTCATGAGCCAGGTGCCGGGGTTCGACCAGGCCGACCTGTCGAGCGTGCGGGTGTTCGTGGTCGGCGGTGCGCCCTGCCCGGAGCCGCTCATCGAGAAGTACCTGGCCAAGGGTGCGCCGTTCGCCCAGGGCTACGGCCTCACCGAGACCGCTCCGATGGCCAGCTTCCTGCTGCCCCGCGATGCGCTCGCCAAGGTCGGCTCGGCTGGCCAGCCGCCGCTGTACACCGACGTCGCCTGCATGGGCGAGGACGGCCGGCCGGTCGCCACCGGCGAACCCGGCGAGATCTGCATCAAGGGCCCGAACGTGATGGCCGGCTACTGGAACCGGCCCGACGCCACCGCCGAGGTCATCGACTCCGACGGGTGGTTCCACTCCGGCGACCTCGGCTACTTCGACGACGAGGGCTACCTCTACGTGGTGGACCGCCTGAAGGACATGGTCATCTCCGGCGGGGAGAACGTGTACCCGGCCGAGGTCGAATCGGTGCTGCAGGGACACGACAAGGTTGCCGACGTGGCGGTCGTGGGCCTCCCCGACGACCGGTGGGGCGAGGCCGTCACCGCCATCGTCGTGCCGAGCGGCGAGGCCCCGACGTTGGAGGAGCTGCGCGACTTCGCCGGCGCCCAGCTGGCTCGGTTCAAGCTGCCGACCCGCCTGCAGGTGGTGGAGGAGCTGCCTCGCAACCCGGCGGGCAAGATCCTCAAGTTCGAGCTGCGGGACCGCTTCGACGGCTGACGCAGCCCGAGATCTCCTTCATCCAGGTGGCTTCGTGCTCCCGGTCCGCTCCGCGACCCGGAGGACCAGGCCGCTGACGATCAGCGCCAGCCCGACCAGCGCCAGCCCGGCGAGCCCGGACCCCGTCCGGGGCAACGCCACGGCCCCGACCGTCGCCGGCCCCGAGGGGCCCGGCGTCGCCGTCTCCTCGCTGGGGAGGACCGAACCCGCAGTCGTCGTCGTGGTCGTCGGAGGCGCGCTCGTCGTGGTGGTCGCGACCGTCGTGGAGGTGGTGGAGGTCGTCGTCGTGGAGGTGGTCGAGGTCGTGGTGGTGGTGCTCGTGGTCGGGTCCGGGACCGGCGTGGGCGCCGTCGGCGCACGCTGCTGGTTGACGACCGTGTGGAGGCACGTCGCGCCGTCCTCGGCAGCGGTGGCCTCGCTCGCGGCCACCTCCTCCTCGTGCCCGCCGCAGCTGCCGCCGGCGTGGCTCCCGCCACCGTCATCGTGGTCGCCGCCGTCGCACCCGTCGGTGGGGCAGGTCTCCCGTCCGAGGAAGGTGCCGACCGTCGATTCGTCGAGCTGCCAGCCTGCGGGCAGGCCGTCCTGTGCGACCTCGTAGGTGTGGCGCTTTCCGCCGGGTACCACGAGGCCGGGTCCCGAGCCGTGGCCGGGGTTGTCGTAGTCGCACTCCAGCTGCTCCGCCCCGGGCAGGACCGTGCACGTGGCCGTCCCCCGGCTGCTCGACGCGCGGACCACGTAGGCGTCTCGCCAGCCGGACGGCATGGTGCCGTCGAGTGGCACCGCCAGGGGCTGCCCGGCGACGTCGAGCCACCGCACCTCGAACACGATGCGGTGCGGCTCGCCGTCCTGGGGCGCACCGCAGGCGAGCCAGAGCTCCCGGGATCCCACCGAGGTGTCGTCGAGCGTGACGGCCACGGCGAGCCGGTGACCGTTGGTCTTGAGCTCGAACCCCGCTGCCTCCACGAGCGGCGCCATGTCGTACTCGGCGGTGAGTCGGCCCTGCTCCGTCGAGCGGACGTCCTCGACGAGGACGCTGGTACTTCCCTCCGCCACGGTCGGAGCCACGGCGCTGATCGTGATGCCGACGGACACCGGAGGCGCGTCGGGGTCGAGGCCGGTGACCTCGACCACGACGGCGCAACCCTCGACCTTCTGTCCCGCGTCCGCGTCGATGGGCGTGCCGTTGACGCTGACGACGACCGGAGCTCCCTCTGTCGCGAGGGGCGTGACCGTCGCCAGCGCCAGCGGTGAGCCGATCAGCAGCACGGCGCCGAGCACCGCCAGCGCCGTCGTTCCCTGTGCCTTCGGCCGGAGGGTCCGCCTTCGAGATGTGTGCGCCGCCATGGATCGAGCGTTCGCGCTGGGCTGCTGGCACCCGCCAGAGTCTCCGGTCATCGCCACCGGGGCACGGTGCCCATGTCGCAGCTACCGGTCGGCGAGCCGCTCCACCAGCTGCTCGCTCATGGCCTCGTAGCGGTCGAAGGTGGCGCGGAAGCGCCCGCGCCCGTGCGTCATCGACCGCACGTCGGTGGCGTAGGAGGTGAGCTCGGCGGCCGGCACCAGGGCGTGGATGGTCACCTCGCCAGCACCGGGACCGACCTCGGTGCCGGTGACCTGGCCGCGCCGGGCGTTGACGTCGCCGATCACCTCGCCCTGCGCGTCGGTGGGCACGGTCACCTCGACCAGGGAGATCGGTTCGAGCACGGCCGAGCCCGCCGCCTCCAGCGCAGCCCGCAGGGCGATGGAGCCGGCCATCTTGAAGCTCGCCTCGTCGGAGTCCACGGCGTGGTGCTTGCCGTCGAGCAGCGTGGCCCGGAGGTCGACGACCCGGTAGCCGTGCGGCCCGCCCCGCTGCATCGACTCGACGATGCCCTTCTCCACGGCCGGGATGAGGTTGCGGGGCACGGCGCCGCCGACGACGGCATCGACGAACTCGAAGCCGGCGCCGCGCTCGAGGGGCTCGAAGCGGACCTGGACCACACCGAACTGTCCTCGCCCGCCCGACTGCTTCTTGTGCCGGCCCTCGACCTCGGCCGGCGCCACCAGGGTCTCCCGGTAGGCGACGGCGAGGGGTCGCACCTCCACCTCGATGCCGTGGCGCCTCGTGATCCGCTCGAGCGCCACCTGCAGCTGGGTCTCGCCGGCGCCGCGCAGCACGGTCTGGCCGGTCTCCTCGTCGTGGAGCACCCGCAGCGATGGGTCGTCGTGGAGGACCTTCTGCAGCGCCATGGCCAGCTTGTCCTCGTCGGCCTGGCTGGCCGAGGCGATGGCGACGGCGTGCACCGGCTCGGCCAGCTCCAGCGGGGGGACCCGCACCGGGAAGCCGTCGGCGACCAGGGTGTCCCCCGCCGCCAGGCCGATCAGCTTCGTCACCGCGGCGAGGTCGCCGGCGACGACCCTCGTCTGCGGCTCGTGCTCGGCGCCGCGAACCCGGACGAGGCCGTGCAGCCGCTGCTTCTCGCCGGTGCGCGCATCGATCAGGACGTCGTCGACGGCCACCGTGCCCGACAGCACCTTGAACATGGAGAGCTGGCCGACGTAGGGGTCGGTCGCGGTCTTGAACACGAAGGCGACCGCCGGACCGTCTGGGTCGCAGGGCACCTCGACCACGTCGCCCGCCGCCTCCGCCACCGCCGGCGGGACCTCGGCCGGGGAGGGGCCGACGTGGCAGATGAACTCGGCCAGGCGATCCACGGCGACGGGGCCGCCGGGACCGACGGCCGAGCCAACCAGCACCGGGAACACCACGGCCCGGTCGACGCCCTCGTGCAGCGCCCGCTCCAGCTCCTCGGCGGTGGGCTGCTCACCCTCGAGGTAGCGCTCGAGCAGCGAGTCGTCCTGCTCGACCACGTCCTCCACGAGGTGCTCGTGGTCCAGGTGCTCGCGCGCCGCGATGTCCTCGGGCAGCTCGTCTCGCTCCTCGGCGCGGCCGGAGTCGTACAGCCACACGTGCTCGGTGACCAGGTCCGCGACCCCGTGGAAGTCGGCGGCCTCACCGACGGGCAGCTCGACCGGCTCGATGCCCGTCGGGCTGAACCGCTCCCGGATTTCGCCGAGCACCCGGTCGTAGTCGGCGCGGTCGCGGTCCATCTTGTTGAGGAAGATCATGCGAGGGATCCCGCGGTCGGACGCGACCCGCCACAGGCGCTCGTCCTCGCTCTGCACGCCGGCCACGGCATCGATGACGAACACGAGCAGATCGGCGACCCGGAGCGCCGCTTCGACCTCGCCGGCGAAGTCGGCGTAGCCCGGGGTGTCGATGAGGTTCACGTGGTGATCGCCCCACGAGAACGGCAGCACGCTGAGCGACAGCGACTGGCCGCGCTGGTGCTCCTCCTCCTCGGTGTCCGAGGCGGTGGTGCCGCCCTCCACCGAACCCATCCGGCCGAGCACGCCGGCACGCAGCAGCAGCGCCTCGGCCAGCATCGTCTTGCCGTTGCCGGCGTGGCCCACCAGGGCGACGTTGCGGATGCGGTCGGTCACGGGCTCCACGGGACACCTCCGAGATGGTTCGCTGCCCCGCAGCCTGCCCCGGTCGGCCGGTGGGCGTCAGGGCCGAAGGTCACCTGCGGGGCGGCCCGGCCCCGTCAGTCGGTCGCCCGTCAGCCGGTGGCGCGGTTCGAGACCACGCCGCAGACCTTGCCCCCGTTGATGCACGTCCGGACCTCTCGTTCGAGCGCGGCCTGGTCCCAGGCCTGCACGAAGTCGGCGTGCATGCTGCGGACGCCGCCCGACGCCAGCGCCAAACCCGTCGGCTCGCCCGTCACCGGGTAGCGCACCTCGAACACGAGCTGGGGCACCGCGACCGGATGATCGTCCGGGCACGCGCCGTCATCGCTGTAGGCCATGTGGGACTGGTGGTCCTCGCTGTCGAGGCGCTCCCCGTCCCAGCAGTCGGGGAACGCGACCCGGACGCCGAGCGGGGCGGTGTCGGGGCAGGACGGCGGATCACTGTGCAGGATGGGGGACGCCCCGCAGTGCCAGGCCGCCACGTCCACCGATTGTGGCTCGGTCGCCGTCTGGTCACCCGCGATCACCAAGAGCCCGGCCGGGAACGGCGCCACGCTCGCCGGGTCGACCCCGGGGCCGGGCCGGTAGTAGGCGACGGAGCCGGTCGGCTCCACCGGCTCGCCGTCGCGCAGGACCGCTGGCGCCCAGTAGGCGGCGGTGTCGTTGCGGTTCTGGCAGGTGGTCTCGGTGTCGAGCAGGGACGACGGCGTGCTGCCGGCGTCGGTCGCCGTGCTACCGAAGAAGTCGTGGAGGTGGGCGCGCCCCGGCTTCCCCGGGTGGACGATGGGATCGTCGGATGCCGAGTGGCTCCAACCGCACTCGACCTTGAACTGGGGCACCCGGCCCTGGGGCCCCGTGTCCGCACCGCGGGCCGTGATGGCCTGCACGGTCGCGCCTTCACCGGACGAGCAGGCGGCCACGACCACGACGCCGACGAGCAGCGCCGCCCGGAGCGGCCGTGACCAGCGGATGGCGGCCCGGGTCACGTCCCCTCAGGACGCTCCGGCACCTCGATGGCGGCCAGGTCCACGGAGAACGGCACGTTCGTGGCCGGCTGCGCGGGCGCCGTCTCGGCGTCGGGCATGGTGGGCTGGTCCGCCGGCTCCGGGGTCGGGGCTTCCTCGTAGTCGACCGCCGGGGGCCGCTCCGACGCGATGAGCGCGCCGAGATCGAGCGCGCCGGCGCTCCAGTCGGTGGCCGTCGGGTCGCCCTCGCAGGGGGCGAGCGCCTCCAGCTGCTCGGGTGCCGTGGTCTCGAAGGTGTTGCCGGAGAAGCAGTTGCGCAGCGACGCCAGGTCGGGCTGCAGGCTGCCGAGCGCCAGGTCGCCGAGGCCGGAACCGCTCACCACGTTGCCCGTGATCGAGTTGCCGACCGGGTCCCACAGCACGAGCGCCAGGGCCTCCGGGTCGAGGTCGGGCAGCGGATCGTTGCGGGTCTCCTCGCACGGCCGGTCCCAGTCCTCCTCGGGCGGCACCACGTCGTTGGCCTCCTCCTCGGGGAAGGGCACGAGGCCGATTCCGGTCCGCTCGTGGTCGAAGACCAGGTTGCGTTCGATCACGTTGCGGTTGCTGCCGGCCACGAGGATGCCGTTGCCCATGGCGAGCAGGGCGACGTCGATCGCCGGCGTGTCGGGCTGGGAGTTGCCGTGGACGGTGTTGCCCACGATCGTGGTCTCGCGACCCGGGTAGCACAGCTCGTAGGACCCGCTGTTGGGCACGATGCCGGCCCGGTTGAACCTCCACGTCGAGTTCACGATGAGCAGGTCGCCACCCGAGTTGGTGCCCGAGTAGCCGAGGCCGTTGTACTCCGAGATCACGTCGGTGATGACCGTCTCGCACGGGTAGCACTGGCCGATGTAGACGCCGGCGTCGGGACTGCCGGACGCGTAGATGTGCTCGAGCTGGCCCTTGACCGAGTCGAACGCATAGACGCCGTAGTCGCCGTTGCGGTAGGCGGTGAGGTACGAGCCGCGGTAGCCGGTGACGCCGGTCCAGAAGAAGCCGTTGGTGGTGTAGTTCTGCGCGGTCATGTTCTCGACGGCGACGCCGTCGGCCAGGACCCGGATGCCGTTCTCGAGCTCGAAGCCGCCGTCGAGCACCACCTCGTTGCGATCGAGGCCCCGGATCGTGAGGTCTTCGATCGTGACGTCGACCGCCTCCTCGTAGGTACCTGGCTCGATGAGCACGAGGTCGCCGGGGGCAGCTGCGTCGACCGCGGCCTGGATGGTGTCGAAGTCGCCGGGCACCCGGTGGGTGGCGGCCTCACCATCGCCCTCACCTCCACCTTCACCGTTGCCCTCGTCCTCGCCGCCGGCAGGGGCTTCCGTCGTGGGGCTGGTGTCGGTGGTGTCGTCGTCCCCGCACGCCGCGGCGAACAGGCCGAGCGCGAGGAGCACGGCGAGCGTGCGGTGGGCGGTGCGGGTCATCGAAGGTCCTCCAGGAGGGTCATCCGGTCACCACGACGGTGCCGATCATGCCGGCGGTGGTCGTGCCGTGCAGCGAGCAGTAGTACGGGTAGGTGCCGGGCTCGGTGAAGCGGTGGCGGTACTCGTCGCCGGGTTCGAAGTCGTCCACCTCGACGCCCCACGCCTCGCCCTCCACCGGCAAGACGTTGTGGACGTTGCGGCCGTCGTTGCTCCACAGCACCTCGGTGCCGGCAGCGACCTCGATCTCCTCGGGCCGGAACGTGTTGTCGATGGCGCTGACCTCGACCTCCACGCCTTCGACGAGCGAGACCGTGCTCGCCTCCCCGGCGCTGTCGTCGTCGCCGCAGGCGCCGGCCGTGAGGAGCATCGGGACGACCGCCACGGCCGACAGCCGGGACCACGAGAGCCGACCCATCGAGCGGGAGCGGGACATCGCTCAAGCATGCCCCATGGCGTCTGACGACCCGTGCCCGGACCACCAGTTCAAGCGGCCGCTTGTACCGGAGGGTCGGGGCCCGATGAAGGGACCAACGTCATCCAGCCCGGTGACCATCGGCAGTGATGGCCGTTCGGGGCTGGGCGCACGATCGGTGCGTCCGTGCGGGCGACACCAGCCAGGGCACGGCACGACGAAAGAAGTCGATCATGACTGGTCACAGCGCCTCCGGTTCGACCGCCGCAAGCGGTCGAGACCGGGGGCACCTTCGCGTCGGGGTGCTGATCTTCGCGGTGCTCTCGATGCTCTTCTCGCTCCCGGCGATGGGCGCCCAGGGCGACGGCAGCGGCGGCGGTGGCGGCGGCGGTGGCGGTGGCGGTGGCGGTGGTGACGGCGGTGGCGAGGCCCCGGAGGACTACTCCGAGCTCGTCGTCGCACTCCGAGCGGTGAGCGGTGAGCCGATCCTGGCGGGTCCGCACACCGTGATCGACGAGCACACCGGGGAATCGGTCGACGAGTACTGCGTGCAACCCGTCTCCCCCGTCGCGCTCCCCGGCATGGACGAGACAGACGCCATCGAGAACCCGGTGGACGGTTCCTCGGTGTGGCTGATCCCGCTGAACGCCGATCTCGATCCGCTCGACCCCGAGCTCGAGGTCTGCGACCCGCAGGCTGCCTATGCCATGTACGTCTCCGAGGCCGAGCTCGAGAGGCTGAACATGGCCCGGACGTCCGAGGACGTCGTCGACCAGAAGCTCGCCGACGTCGTCGAGCGGTTGACCATCGCCGATGAGCTCACCCTCGACGGCGCCGGTCGTCTCGTCATCGACGGCGCCGTGGTCGATGCCGGTCCCGAGCACGCGGCGCTCTTCCAGGAGCTGATGAAGACCGGGACGCTTCCGTCCCTGCCCGACGGCTACACCGACACCGACGGCCAGATGTACGTCGATCCCTTCGGCGCCGAGGAGCTCGCAGCGGCATCGATCGGTGCGGCCGCCAGCAAGTTCGCCCGAATCTCGGTCGACGCAGTGATCTACTACATCAGCAACATCACCAAGGTGAGCGAGGTCGCCGACGGGCTGTTCCCGCAGCTCCCTGCGATGACCGGGACCGACCTGCGGTTCCTCGATTTCAGCGACTTCACGTACAACCGGGCAGACACCTTCTCCGGTGCGGTGACCTGGCTGAACGTGCCCGAGCTGAAGTGGGAGACCAGCTGGATCCTTGATGTCGTCGACTGGGCGCCGATCCCGCCCATCGCCGGTGGCACGGAAGCTGACGGCCACGACCGTGACGTCCCCGGCATCGCCGGCTTCGCCCTCATGGTCGATGACGTCCGAGCGACCATCCTCTACTACCACGAGTACGAGGCGCTGGTCGGCTTCTACATGGACTCGCCCGGCGAGAACACCTACCTCGAGCAGGTGGCGGCGCTGACCGCGCCGGCGACCGGTTGGGGCGCGATGCCTGCAAGCATCGTCCAGAGCGAGCTGTTCGACACCTCGGCGTCGCTGTACCTGCCCCACGCCGCTCCGGCTTCGATCCTGGACGCCCGGCTCCGGGTCACGGTCACCACCGCTGGTGGCTTCGATCCCGCAGCTCCCGTCCCGGTCGCGGTCGTGGCTGCCGACGGGCAACCGATGCCCTTCGAGGTCCAGCCGACCGGCGAGCTGATCGGCTGGTGGGGCCCGGCGACGGGCTTCACGGTGGAACCCGGCTACCAGGCCACCACGGAGTTCGAGGCCCAGGTCTTCGCCGGGGCACCGGTCGGCATCTACGACCTCACCCTCGACCTCGTCTCGGCTGCTTCGGGTGACGTGGCGCTGGCGAGCGACGCGGTGAGCCTCGAGGTCCTGGAGCCGCACCTCACCGCAGGATGGGTCTCCGCGACCCGATACGTCGAGCGGTCGGCCTACGCCGAACTGGCCACCCGGGTGTTCAACCCGGCACAGGTCGTCGACGCCATCGGAGACGTCGTCGACAACACGCTCGCGGAGGGCGAGCAGCTGCGACTGACCATCGATCCGGTCGGTGAGATGGAGGTGGATGGCGCGACCGTGCCGCTGGACTTCACGGCACCGAGCGAGGCGACCCTCTACTCCAACGCCGTTGCCATCCCACTGGCACTCTCGGACACGACGTCCGGCGCGCTGGTGGGCACGCTCCCGATCCCGGACCTCGTCCCCGGCGAAGCGGCCGAGATCCCGGCGTTCCTGGTGATCAACAGCGGAGCCCCGCTCGGCTGGTACGACCTCACCGTCGAGGTCATCGGCAGCGACGCCGCTGCGGACACGACCGAGATGTACGTCGCGGAGGCGCCGACCCACGGCGAGACGCCGAGCGACTTCATCGTCGTGATCACCCCGCTGGGCACCCCCGGCTCGAGCGCATCGTTCGAGCTGACCACGGAGCCAGACGACAACGGGATCATCTTCCAGTGCAGGCTCTACCGAGACGGCGAGTACTGGCTGGAGCAGGGTGATGAGCCGCCGGCCACCCTGGAGGAGGAGTGGAAGACCTGCACGTCGCCCAAGACGTACCAGGATCTCCTGAACGGGGAGTACGACTTCTCCGCCCGGGCCAAGTGGGGTGAGACGTTCTCGGACAACGAGGCGACCTACTCCTGGACCGTCGGCGGCACCACGCCGACCGTTCCTCCCGGCGGCGGGGGCGGAGGTGGGACCGAACCGACCGACCCGACCGACCCCGGCACCGACCCTGGTGGCGAGGTGCCCAGCGACGTCGTCATGACCGAGCTGGCCGGTGACGACCGGGTCGCCACGGCGATCGAGGTGTCGAAGGACGAGTTCCCGGCGAAGGCCGGAGCGGCCGTGCTGGCCAACGCCGGCGTGTTCGCCGACGCCCTGGCCGGCACCCCGCTGGCGGTGGCCGAGAACGCCCCGATGCTGCTCACCTACACCGGTGAGCTGGACAGCCGGGTGGCTGCGGAGCTGGACCGGGTGCTCACGCCCGGTGCGACCGTGTTCCTCCTCGGAGGGACCGCGGCGCTCAGCGACACGGTCGAAGCGGCCGTCCTGCAGATGGGCTACGACGTCGTCCGGTACGGCGGCGCCGACCGCTACGCCACCTCGGTGGCGGTCGCGGAAGGCCTGGGCAACCCGACGACGGTGTTCTTGACCACCGGCCACAACTTCGCCGACGGCCTCACCGCCGGCACGGCTGCGGCAACGGTGGACGGCGCGGTCCTGCTCACCGACGGTGACGCCATGGCGGCACCGGTGATCGCACACCTCGCCGCCCACCCGGCCCAGGTCCGGTACGCCGTCGGCGGACCGGCCACCAGGGCCGACACGGGTGCCGCGGCGATCGCCGGTGCTGACCGGTTCGCCACGGCGGCGATGGTCGCCGGGAAGTTCTTCCCGGCCCCGGCCTTCGTCGGCATGGCCAGCGGCGAGAAGTTCCCCGACGCCCTCAGCGGCGGGGTCGCCTCGGCCATGCACGGCGGGCCGCTGATGCTCTCGGCGAGCAGCGCCCTGAGCACGGCGACCGCCGGGTACCTGACCGGCCACGCCGCCACCATCGAGGAGGTGCAGTTCTACGGCGGGCCGGCGGCGCTCAGCCAGGCCGTCCGCGACGCCGTGGCCGTCAGCCTCGGCTGACCACGGGCTGACCCCTCCTCGGGTCACCAGACGAGCGGGCACCTCCGGGTGCCCGCTCGTTCCGCGTCCCAGGATGGGACCTTCGGATGTGGTGCGGGTGGTCGTCGAGGCGCAGGATCAGGCCATGACCTCGTCCACCAGCACCTCGGACCTCTTCGAGTGGGGCGGCCGGTGCCTCCACTACGAGACCTTCGGCACCGGCGACGACGTCGTGGTGCTGCTCCACGGGCTGCTCCTCAACACCAAGCTGAACCGGGGCTTCGCCCGCCGCCTCGCCGGTGGCGGCCGTCGGGTCGTGCTCCTCGACCTGCTCGGCCACGGGCAGAGCGACAAGCCGGTGCACGCCGCCGAGTACCGCTTCGACACCTACGTGGAGCAGGTCGTCGCGCTCCTCGACCACCTCGAGGTGCCCCAGGCCGTCCTGGGTGGCGTGTCCCTCGGCGCCAACGTCTCCCTCCTCGCCGCCACCACGCACCCCGAGCGGGTGCGGGCCCTGGTGGTCGAGATGCCCGTGCTCGAGTGGGCCGTGCCAGCCGCCGCGCTCACCTTCGTGCCCGTGCTGCTCACCACGCACTACGCCCGACGTCCGCTCATCCCGGTCACCGACCTGCTGCGTCGGCTGCCGCGGACCGGCATCGACGAACTCGACAGCGCGCTCGACGCGATCTCCCTGCCACCCGATGTGGTCTCGGCGATCCTGCACGGCATCCTCGTCGGCCCCATCGCCCCCACCTACGACCGCCGTGCCGAGCTCGACCTGCCGGTGCTGGTGATCGGGCACCAGGCCGACCTCATCCACCCCTTCAGCGACGCCGAGAACCTCAGCGAGCAGATCCCCGGCGCCCGCCTGGTCCGGGGCCTGATGCCGTTCGGGATGCGCGTCTTCCCCAAGCGGATGCTCGGCGAGGTCGAGGCGTTCCTCGACGAGGTCGCACCCGTCACCCGAACAGCCGCCGCGACGTGAGCGACCCAGCCGAGAGGTCCTCTCCTCCCCGTCGCCGGCATCACTGCAACCGATCTGCCACCGCCCGGCGATCGCGAGGCCACCTGGCGCGCTCATCGTGCGGACGTTCCCCCACCACAGGGGCGCGGAGCCCCGGGTCGCCTCTTCCCGGGGCTCCGGGCGTTTTGGAGCGGGTCGCCGTCTGCCACCGAGCTGCCACCGTCAGGTGACCTGCTGCGCAACCTGAGTTCGAGACGCTCCCTCCCTCTCTGAACGAGGAGGAGTGATCTGCATGCGCAGAACCCCAGAAGAGCACTCGGCGCGGTGGGCGGGCGGTTCGACATCACCGACGACATCGCACCCCCAGCATCGGCGGCGCACGCGTCGTGGTGCACGGACCGCCCTGTTGGCGCTGGTCACGGCGTCACTGCTCGCGCCGACGCTCGGTGGCGTCGCGTCCGCCGATGACGGCGGAGGCAGCGAGGAGCCGGGAACGCCTGTGCTCAAGAGCACCTCGAACGACGGGCAGGGCCCGACGGTCGACGGCCACCTCGACGAGAACGAGCATGCGTTCACGTCGTACATGAAGTTCTACGTGCCGACCCAGCGGGCCAACGGGCTCGTGGAGCCCGTCGACTACTACGACGTCGACGGCGCCCTCGTCGAGACGCGCGACCGAGCCAAGCCGATCGTGAACGTCTTCATCAACGGGCCGGTCGAGGGAGTCGACGGGGTCGGCTTCGTCGGACACGGCAAGCGCGACGCCTACGCCGCGGTGAGCCTCGACGACGGCGAGACGTGGAAGAAGTCGAACCTGTCGGAGTCGGCCTTCGAAGCCTCCTCCACCGTGGTCCGCCCGGACATCGCGCTGTTCTCCGACACCGGGGGCAGCTACCCGGGCGACGTGATCAACATGTTCCACGCCGTGGCGGGCGAGAAGGTCCTCGTCGCCTGGCCCAGCCGCTACTGCTCGAGCGGGCAGCCCAACTACTCGCTCGACGGCAGCGAAGCGGGCCAGGCCCGTCGCGCCGCCATCGCGGACTACCTGGGCATCGACCTCTCGACAGCCTCGCCCGACGACCTGTACCTGCTCGACATGTACCAGGTCGCCGGCCAGCAGGGCTCCATCGACTACACCGACGACCGGACGCCACAGAACCAGCCGGTCGGTGAGGTGCCCTTCAGCTGCGTGTGGACCGCCCGTGGCCAGATGGTGGCCGGCGATGACCCGCGGACCCTCCCCGAAGAGGCCAGCTACATGCGCTGGTTCAACACCGAGCGCCTGACCTCCGGTCGTCGCGACGCGATGCGCATCGAGGTCGCCGGCGTCGCCGGCGCCGGCTTCGCCATGACCTGGCAGGAGGACCCTGAAGGTCTCCGGCCCGGCCAGGGCGAGGGCCCCGGCGAGGGGTGGAGCGGCGCGATCGCGAACAACCAGACCGACGTCTGGTACTCCTACATCGACTGGCAGGACTTCGACGTCGTCCAGGACCCCGCCGACGAGACCGGCACCACGCCCATGGCTCTCGCCGACTACGAGGTGGCGGCCGCCAGCGTCGAGGGCATCACCCAGAAGCCGAAGCCGTTCGTGCCGATGGCGATGCCGATGCCGATCACCGACAACGCCAAGTGCAGCCCGGACGACACCGCGCCGTACTGCTGGGGTGCGGCCAGCACCGTGGACCCGCCCGCCGATGACGAGAGCATCCCGCTCGTGCCCACCGACTTCGGGCTGAAGGACAGCTGCGCCGACACCGTCGTGGTCCCGACCGGTCAGAACGACGAGCCCACGGACGTGTGCGTCACCGAGGACGGCCTGCCCCTGCTCGGCAACACCGCCGCCACGCGGGCGCGCCTCAACCTGTTCGGCTACGACTCGAGCGGCGCAGTGGCGGACGCGAGCACCGACAGCGCCTTCGCCATCGTGCAGCTCGAGGAGGACAAAGGCCTCGGCCGGGCGCTGTACCTCGCCGACCCGGAGACCGGGCTCCCGACCGACACGGTGTGCACAGCGGAGATCGATGAGCAGCTGTGCGTCCCCTTCGACGACGGCAAGAACCAGTGGTACCACTCGTTCAGCATGTCGCTGACCGACGAGCTGGTCGGTCACGAGCAGGACGGCCTCCTGGCCAACCTGGCCTTCCACGGCAACCTGCTGAACCAGCCCGAGGTCGACTGGACGACCGGCGAGTTCTTCGCCCCGAAGAACACCGAAGAGATGTTCGGCTGGGCCGACTTCGGCTACGACCTCTACGCCACCGAGATCGCCCGGCGCGGCAGCCTGCTCGCCCAGGACATCCAGAAGGTCCACCCCGACACCTCGGTGGCGACCGGCGGCCTGCTGGCGCTGCCCACCTGGAAGCAGGGGCAGATGAACCAGGGCGGCCCGGCCGACGTGATGTCGCGCCGGATCGTGCTCCCCACGGACTGGGACATCACCGACGGCAACCCGTACGCCTTCCGGAACATGGAGTGCGAGACCAAGGCCTACGGCGACGGCTCGAACCCCTACTACCCCGAGGGCGTGTGCCTCGATTCGGCCATCAACCTGTCGGCCACCGTGCCGGACACGGCCATCGACACGGCCGCCGACACAGCGACGGCGACGCCGACGCTGACCTTCGGCGAGTCCACGTTCGCCACGAGCGACACGAACCCGGACCTGCAGGGTGTGGTGCAGGGCGAAGGCGACACCACCAAGGTGCTGACCTGGCACCAGTGCCCGGCCGCGCCCACCAACGTCAGCGGCGAGCTGCAGGTGACCTGCGAGGAGGACAGCCGCACCGACGGGGACAGCAACCTCGCCGACCAGTCCTGGTACAACCCCTACGAGGTCGCCAAGGGCCACCGCGGCTTCCTCGACGGCGACTTCGTGATGATGCTGTACGCCTGGTCGCCGAACTGGCGGCTCAACACGGTCGGCCAGGACCGGTACGAGCTGAACATCCGGCGCTCCTTCAGCGGTGCGCAGGACTGGACGACCCTCCCGGGCGACTACACCCACTGGGACGGCACCACCCACACCGGTGACGGGACGGTGACCTGCGAGACCTTCCGGAGCACCGAGACAGGTTCGGGTGAGGTGGACGAGCCCCGGGTCTGCAACAGCTACGCCGCCGGCGCAGCCGAGCCGGCCCGCAACGTCACCCAGCACAAGTCGATGCGGATCACCACCCTCGACCCGCGCTACGCGATGACCGGCGGACCGTACGGCTACGGCATCACGGCCGACACCCTCGGTTGGGAGCCTCCGGGCTACCTCGCTGGTGACGGCGAGAGCGAGGACGTCCGGGATCCGTCGCGGTACTTCATCGTCTACGAGACCGGTGACAACACCACCTCGGCCGATGGCGAGCCGGAACCGCTGGACCTGTTCTACAGCCGGGGCGTGAGCTTCGGTGACGACTACGAGGTCTGGGCGGAGACGGAGGGCGGCGACGTGAGCACGTGCTACCCGAACGACCCGCACGAGGTGGAGGACGTGCCCGAGGAGCTGATCGGGTCGGGCTTCTGCAACGAGTTCGACCAGATGGAGCAGGGCACCCCGGGCCTGGAGGCCAGCGAGGCGAGCCTCGCGGCCAACCCGGGTGGTGAGTTCCTCTACGGCACCTGGACCGAGCTGCTCCTCGAGGACGGCGAGGCCGTCGGATCGGATGCGATGGCCCGCCGGGTCTGGTGGATCGACGGCTACGTCTCCGAGGTCTACGGCTGGCTGTTCGGCCAGGGTTCCGGCGACGGTGGTGACGACGGGGACGATGGGGACGACGACACCGGTGGCGGTGGCGGCGTCACGCCTCCGCCCTTCGATGACGACCCCGACTTCCCGCCCGGTCTGGTCGTCGCCCGGCGCGCCGGCCAGGACCGGGTCGCCACGGCGATCGAGGTGGCCAAGGCCCAGTTCCCGGAGAAGGCCGGTGCGGCCGTGCTGGCCAACGCCGGCGTGTTCGCCGACGCCCTGGCCGGCACCCCGCTGGCCGTGGCCAAGGACGCCCCGATGCTGCTCACCTACACCGGTGAGCTGGACAGCCGGGTCGCCGAGGAGCTGGACCGGGTGCTCGAGCCCGGCGCGACGGTGTACCTCCTCGGAGGCACCGCAGCGCTGAGCGACAGCGTGGAGGCGGCGATCGTCGACCTCGGCTACGAGGTGGTCCGGTTCGCCGGCGCCACCCGGTACGAGACGGCGATCGAGATCGCCGAGACCGGGCTCGGGAACCCGGCGACGGTGTTCCTGACCACCGGTCGCAACTTCGCCGACGGGCTCACCGCCGGCACGGCTGCGGCCACGGTGGACGGGGCGGTGCTGCTCACCGACGGCGACCAGATGGTTCCTGCGGTGGTCGACTACCTGACGGCGAACGTGCCCGACGTCCGCTACGCCGTCGGCGGGCCGGCCACCCGGGCGGACACGGGTGCCCAAGCGATCGCCGGCGCCGACCGGTACGCCACGTCAGCGCTGCTGGCCGCCGCGTTCTTCGAGGCCCCGACCTTCGTCGGCATCACCAGCGGCGAGAAGTTCCCTGACGCCCTCAGCGGCGGGGTCGCCTCGGCGATGAACGGCGGGCCGCTGATGCTCTCGGCGAGCGACGCCCTGAGCGCAGCGACCGCTGGGTACCTGGCCGATCGGGCTGAATCCGTCACCGAGGTGGAGATCTACGGGGGCCCGGCGGCGATCGCCGAGGCCGTCGTCGATGCCATCGCCGCAGCGTTGAGCTGACCGCCGGAGCCTCGACGGCGAGCGGGCACCTGCGGGTGCCCGCTCACCGTCGCGTCCGGACGCGTTGCCGGCCCACGACCCCGAGAGGGTCCCGTACCCTCGACCGTGTGCTGACCGGATTCGACACCCACGAGGTCACCAACCAGCCGCCACCGCTCGAGGGCCACGACGTCTTCGGCTCCGACGTCGCCCTCGTCGACGCCGTCGCCCGCAGCGGCGGTGAGTGGGCGTTGGCCGACCTCGCCACCCTGGGCCGCCTCGCCGGTTCGCCCGAGGCCATCGAGTGGGGCCGCCAGGCGAACCGCAACCCACCCGAGCTGCGCACGCACGATCGGTACGGCAACCGCCTCGACGTCGTCGACTACCACCCCGCCTACCACCAGCTGATGCGCACCGCGGTGGCCCACGGCCTCCATGCCGCGCCCTGGGCCGACGAGCGCACCGGCGCCCACGTGGCCCGGGCCGCCAAGGTCCTCACCTGGTACCAGGTCGACGGCGGCCACATCTGCCCGATCTCCATGACCTACTCGTCGGTGCCCGCGCTGCGGCACGAGCCCCGCCTGGCCGCGGTGTGGGAGCCCCGCCTCACCTCGCTCGAGTACGACCCGGCCAACCGTCCCGCCGGCGAGAAGTCAGGTGCGACCTGCGGCATGGCGATGACCGAGAAGCAGGGCGGCTCCGACGTCCGGGCCAACACGACCACCGCGACGCCGGCCGACGACGGCTCGTACCGGCTCACCGGCCACAAGTGGTTCTGCTCGGCACCCATGTGCGACGTCTTCCTCGTGCTGGCCCAGGCACCAGGCGGTCTCACCTGCTTCCTCGTGCCGCGCTGGCGTCCCGACGGGACCCGCAACCCGGTCCGCATCCAGCGGCTGAAGGACAAGCTGGGCGATCGGTCGAACGCGTCGAGTGAGATCGAGCTGCTCGACACCTTCGGGGAGCGCATCGGCGACGAGGGCCGCGGGGTCCGCACGATCATCGAGATGGTGAACCACACGCGCCTGGACTGCGTGCTCGGCGCCACCGCCATCCACCGCCAGGGCGTGGCCCAGGCCACCTGGCACGCGCACCACCGCACCGCGTTCGGCGCCACCCTCGACCGCCAGCCGCTGATGGCCAACGTGCTCGCCGACCTCGCCATCGAATCCGAGGCGGCCACGCTCTCCGCCATCCGCTTGGCCCGCGCCTTCGATGCCCCGGCCGCCGACGAGCACGAGCAGCACATGAAGCGCCTGCTCACCCCGATCGTGAAGTACTGGACCTGCAAGCGGGCGCCGATGCACACCGCCGAGTCGCTGGAGTGCCTGGGTGGTGCCGGCTACGTCGAGGAGTCCGACCTGCCCCGCCTGTTCCGCCAGTCGCCGCTGAACGGCGTGTGGGAGGGGTCGGGCAACGTGATCTGCCTGGACGTGCTGCGAGCGGTGGGTCGGGCGCCCGAGACGCTCGACGCCTACTGGACCGAGGTCGACGCCGCCGCCGGCAGCGACCGCCGGTTCGACACCGCCGCCGACGCGCTCCGCACGGAGCTGGGCGACTTCGATGACATCGAGCTGCGCGCCCGGCGCCTCGTCGAGCAGATGGCGCTGCTGTTCCAGGCGTCGCAGGTGCTGCAGCACTCCCCGGCCCCGGTGGCCGACGCGTTCGTGGCGTCACGGCTGGGCGACGACGGTCGCCTGGCGTTCGGGACGCTGCCCACCGGACTGGCACTCGACGAGGTCATCGACCGGGCCCGGCCGGTGGTGGCCTGACCCACCCGGGTCAGAGTCGTCCCTCCGCGGCGGCCTCGATCGCCGCGGCGGCACGGGCTCGCACGTCGTCGAGGTCGGACAGCCGATCGAGGTTGGCGAGCGGCCGTGCCATCCGGTTGTTGCCGGAGAGCCGCTCGCGGTGCCGGGCGAGGAAGTCCCAGTAGAGCGTGGTGATCGGGCAGGCGTCCTCCCCGGTGCGCCGGCGCGGGTCGTACCGGCACCCGCGGCAGTAGTCGCTCATCCGGTTCACGTAGGCACCGCCCGAGACGTAGGGCTTGGTCGCCATCCGCCCGCCGTCGGCCCACAGCGCCATGCCCATGACGTTGGGGACCATCACCCACTCGGCCGCGTCGATGTAGGTGTCGGACATCCAGTCGAGGACGTGGCGGGGGTGGACCCCGAGGAGGTTGGCGACGTTGGACAGCAGCATCAGCCGGGGGATGTGGTGGACCCACGCCCGCTCGTGCAGGCCGGCGACGGTGTCGGCCATGCACGCCATGTCGGTCGACGCCTCGCCGGTGAACATCGGCGGCAGGTCGCCGTCGTGGCCGAGGGCGTTGCTGTCGGCGTGGTCCGGCCACAGCCAGTAGAGCCCCCACACGAACTCCCGCCACCCGATGACCTGGCGGATGAACCCTTCGGCGCTGTTCAGCGGGACGGCCCCGGAGCGGTAGGCGTCCTCGACCCGGTCGCAGACCTCGTCGGGCAGCAGCAGGCCGAGGTTCAGGTACGGGCTCAGCATCGAGTGGGCCAGCGACCACGATCGGGTGGTCATGGCGTCCTCGTAGGTGCCGAACCGCACCAGCTCGTGGTCGACGAAGTGGCGCAGCCGGGCGAGTGCGGCGCGGCGTGAGGTCGCCCACCACCCCACCGGTTCCGCACCCTTGGCGTCGGGGAGGGAGGCGAGGACCTCCTCGTCGACCTCGTCGAGGCGCGACGCCTGCGGCTCGGTGAAGATCGACGCGTCCTCCGGCGGCGGCTCCCGGTTGTCGGCGTCCAGGTTCCAGCGGCCACCCACCGGCCGGTCGCCGTCCATGAGGTAGCCGAGGTCGGTCCGGGTCCAGCGGTAGAAGTCCTCCAGCTTGAGGCTGCGGCGACCCTCGGCCCACGCCGCGAGCTCGTCGTGGTGGCGCAGGAACTGGTTCGACCGCACCTGCTCGATGCCGAGTCGCTCGCACAGCGCCCGACCGGCCCGGGAGTTCGCCTCGGTGGCGATCACCCGGTCGGGGCGGTGCTCCGCCACGTGGGCCTCGATGCCGGCGGCCATGGTGGGTGCCCGCCGGAGGTCGACGTCGTAGCCGGCGTCGCGCAGCTCCTCGGCGAAGCGGCGCATGGCGGTGATCACGAGGTGCAGCCGCTGGACGTGGCGCGCCGGTCGGAGCAGCGCCTCGCTCTCCACGAGCAGCACGCGGCATTCGCCGGGTTCGCGCGCTGCCAGCGCGCCGATGCGGCGGTTGAGCTGGTCGCCGAAGACGAGCACGGTGTCCACGGCCGGCCAGTCAACCGCGGCGAGCGGCGGCCAGGCCGTTCAGCCGGTCGACCGCCGAGCGCACGTCGCCGATGCCGGCGAAGTCGACGGCGACGAAGTTCGGCAGCCGCCCGCGCTCGACACCGCACCGGTGCGCCCGGTCGACGATGACGTCCTCGGCGTTGGCGGCGACGGCGTTGCGGCGGTCGGGTGCGACCGCCTCCAACCAGTGGTTGAGCAGGAACAGCGGCGCATCGGCCGGCCCCCGGTTGCGGTCGCACGAGAGGTCGTCGACCGACGCGAACCGGTACGGCGTGTCCTGGATGTGGGCGAAGGCTGCGTGGTACCAGTTCGGCGGAGGTCCCTCCTCCTCGGCGAAGACGACCAGCCGCTCACCCCGGTCGACCAGCTCGCCGAGGGTCGCCCACGGTTCTCCGTCGTCGTGCGCGTGCAGGTACGGCGTCAGCCCTGCGGCCTCGAAGGCGTCGATCGTGTCCTCGGTGGTGATGGCGTCCTGGACGATGAGGGTCACCACCTCCCTCGGGTTGGCATCGAGGAAGGCGCGCACGTCGACCAGGGCGTCGACCAGCGGCAACGCCCCCCAGAGGCAGTGGTTGTGGCAGAGGTAGGTCCCGGGTCGACCCGATGCCCGGGTGCGGCCCTCGATGGCGAAGGTGGCGTCGACCACCGCGCGCGGGATGGCGGGATCGATGGCGGCCAGCTGCTCGACCGACACCACGTCGGTCCAGTAGTGGGTGTCGATCAGCAGGGCGCGGATGCCGCTGTCGAGCTGCTCACCGATCGTCTCGTCGTGCTCCGGCCAGACCTCCACCACGTCGGGGCTCGACATGGAGTTGTGGGTGGCGGCCTGCACGACCTCGTCGTACCGGCGGTCGCACAGCTCGACGTGGCCGTTGCAGGTCTCCTCCGACTGCGGGGACGGGGCGAGCACCCAACCGACACCCCCGAGGACGACGGCGGTTGCGGCGGCCAGCGCGACGGTGCGCCTGGGTCGTGCTCGCGGTCCGGAGGCCCGTGCCGTCGCGCCTGCGAGGGCAGCGCCGACCGCCAGCACGCCGCCGACTGCCAGCGGCAGTGCGGCCAAGCGCAACGCCGCCCCGCCGAGGGCCGAGGCGAGCTCGGCCTGCACGTCCGACACCACGCCGCGCAGCCCGGGTGGGAGGTCCCACGTGCCCGGCCCGGTCCCGGTCGCTGCGGCCAACGGCGGGCGGACCACCGAGCGGACCGCGAGCCAGCCCGCCACCGTCATGGCCGCGGCGGCGACCCCACCCCCGGCGAGGATGAGCATCGCCCGACGCGGCCTGCGTCGATCGCGGAGGACGATCGCGACGACCGCAGCGAGCGTGACCGACGCGCCGATCGCGAGGGCGGCGGGACCGAACCAGGAGGCCAGGTCGCGCACGGTGTCGAGGTTCGCGAGGACGCTGCGCCGGGGTTCACCCGCTCGTTCGGCGAGCTGGGCCACCGGATCGAACGCACGCCCGTCGGCCAGGCGATCGCCCAGTGCCTGGCGTGCCGCGTCGGCCCGCACCCGGATCGCCTCGCTGGCCGCGACGACGACCGCGTCGTGATCGGAGCCCGCCGCCGCCAGCGCGGCGACCGCTGCGGGATCCGCACCGGTGCGGTCGGCGACGGCGTCGAGCACCGATGCGACCGCATCCCGGTCGATCGCCGGCGCCGGGACGGGGACGACGGAAGGCACCTGTCCTGCTGCGAGCGCAGTGAGGAACGCTCCCACGGCCTCCCGGTACCGCTGGATGGTTGCGCTCACCGACTCGGTCCCGGTCGCCAGCAGGGCGCGGGCGTGCTGCACTCCGGCCGCCTCGATGCGGGCGAGCTCCGCCCGGAGGTCGACGGGGGCGTCGGCCCGCGCCACGTCACCCCGGACGTACGCGAGCACCTCGGCCAGCAACGCCTCGGTGCCGGTGCGCAAACGCGACGGTGGGACCACCCAGCGGAGCGTGTTCGTGGCGATGACCCTGGCCTCGTCCGGGTCGACCGCCTCGAATCGCAGCCCGCCGAGCAGGTCTGCGGCGACGGCGTCGATCTCGGGATCGGTGAGGACGTCGGTGTACGCCCGCTCGTAGGCGTCGGCCCGGGCCAGCGCTCCCAGGTACAAACCCTCGTCGAGGACGTGGCCCCGCACCAGGACCACCCCGACCACGAGCAGGTGGCCGATCCCCACCGTCAGGACGAGAGCAGCCGTGACGGCGACGCGACGCACTGGGCGCGACCGTAGCGGCGACCGTCCGGCCGACGTCGTCGGCCGGACGGCGGCCGGCACCGTGTAGACGGTGGTCATGCCCGCCGACTCACTCCGCACCGCCGGGCGCTGGCTCCTCGGCGTCGCCCTGGTCTACGCCGGCGTCGCCCACCTCTCCTTCGCTCGGGAGGAGTTCCAGGCCCAGGTCCCGGACTGGTTCCCGGTCGACGCCGACGTCGTCGTGCTCGCGTCCGGCGTCGTGGAGATCGGGCTCGGCGCCGCGCTCGTGGGCTGGCGGCGCCGGCGGGTCGAGGTCGGCCTCGCCACCGCGACCTTCTTCGTCGCCATCTTCCCGGGCAACATCGCCCAGTACGTCGAGGGCACGGACGCGTTCGGCCTCGACTCCGACCGGGCCCGCCTGACCCGGCTGTTCTTCCAGCCCGTCCTCGTGGCCTGGGCGCTGTGGTCGACCGGGGCGTGGCGTGCGCTCATGGACCGGGCGACTGCGTCGGCCGAGGCGGCCAGCGCAGCGAACGACGGAGACGGTCGCCGCCGCTGAGCCGGGTCAGCGACGCCATGGAACGGGCAAGCCGACCAGCGCACGGCGCACCATGCGCTCGCCGGTCGTCATCGCGCGCCAGGCGGCGATGCCCGCGAGCAGCCCGGCCGCCGTCCCCGCCGCCGGTCCGATGCCGTCGAGGAGCGGGTACACCTGCCAGTGCACGAGGTAGATGTGCAGCGAGGCGCCGGCGAGCGCGCCGAGCGCGCCGACTGCGAGGCGAGGGAGCGGGATGGCGTGCTGCACCAGCAACGCGGCGATGCCGATGGCCAGGACCACGTTCGTGCGGTCGAGCTGGAAGAAGTCCCACGCTGCGGCGACGCCGAGGAGCGCGGTCGCGACGCGCGCCTGCCGGCTCCGCACTCGCGCCGCCAGCCAACCCAGCGCGAACAGCCAGAGGACCTCCTGGGGCCGGAAGAGCCGGAGGTGCTGCTCGACCGTCTCCCAGACGTCCCACCGGATGGCGAGGCCGACGGCGAGCGCGACGGATGGCAGCGCCGTGGGCCAGCGCCGGTCGATCGAGCGGACGGCGGGGACGGTGAACAGGAGCGCGAGCGGGACGAGGAGGGCGAGCAGCGTCTCGATGAACCAGTAGCCCCAGCGGCCGTCGGAGCCGGCGAACCACTGGCGTACGAGCAGCGCGTTGGTGAGGTCCCACCGGTCGCTGAACGCGGCCACGGCACCGATCCACACCACCGACGGGACCGCCACCCGTGCGATGGTCCGCCACGGCGGCCCGGATCCGAAGCGCCCGAAGTTGAAGCCGGCCACGGCGAGCAGGACGTGCGCGCCGCCGGCCAGGCTCCAGAGGTCGACGTGGTTGCCGACGATGAGCGTGATCGCGATCGCTCGCAGCACGATGCTGGTCTCGACGCTGCGCCACCGGCGGCGCCTGCCCCCCTCGACCGCGGCGAGGTCGTCGAGGCGCTGCAGGTGCCAGTCGTGGGGGAGGACGCCGAGGTGATCCTCCAGGGCGATCGACAGCTCGACGTAGGAGAGCGAGTCGCCGCCGAGCGAGACGAAGGTGTCGTCGCCCTGGGGTGTCCGGTCGAGGGCCAGCACCGATCGGTAGAGCGACGCCAGGCCGTCCGTGCCGAGGTCCCGCCCGGTGGAGCCTGGCGTCGCCGGCGAGGCCAGCTCGCCGGCTCGCCGATCGCGTGCTGCACGTGCGAAGGCCAGGACTGCTCCCGGATCCGGCTTGCCGTTGGGGTTCCGGGGGAGCTCGTCCACCACGACCACCTCGACGGCGTGGTGCGGCAGGGACGTCAGCGCGAGCACTCGCTCCAGCGCGACATCGGCCCCGCCGGTGACGGCCACGGCGAGCAGCTCGTCGTCGCTCGCGCACGCCGATTCGAGACCGGCGTCGGCCAGCGTCGCCTCGAGGTCGGACAGGTCGATGCGGAGGCCGAACAGCTTGGCGAAGCGGGCGCGCCGACCGACGATCTCGAGCAGCCCGGCGTCGTTGATGCGGCCGAGGTCGCCGGTGCGGAGCGCTTCGACCGTGCGACCCGACGCGAGGTCGCCGGCTTCCTGGGCGTAGCCGAGCATGACGTTCGGCCCCCGGTACACGACCTCGCCGACGCCGGGCTCGTCGGCCTCGTCGACGGGCACGATGTCGAAGGTCCCGTCCGGCACCGCGACTCCGACGGCGTGGGGGTGCGTCGCCGCCATCTCGGGCGGCAGGTAGCCCATCCGCGCCGTGGCCTCGGTCTGGCCGTACATCACGAACAGCTCCCAGCCGTGCGCCTCCCCGAGCTGGGCGTAGCGGCGGACCGTCGACGGCGCGAGCCGCCCACCGGCCTGGGTGAGGTACCGCAGGGAGGGCAGGTCGGCGCCGGTGAACCCGATGCGGTCGAGGAGCGCGAACGTGTGCGGCACCCCGGCGAGGCCGGTCGCTCCGATCCGCTCGAACATCGCCCAGAAGCACGGGTCGACCACCGACAGGTCGGTCAGCGCGACCGTCGCGCCGACGGCGAGGTGCGTGTGCAGGATCGAGGCGCCGTAGCAGTAGTGCAGCGGCAGCGCGGTCAACGCGGCGTCGTCACCCGTCAGGCCCAGGTACTCGATGATCGACCGCGTGTTCGCGGCCAGGTTGTCGTGGCTGAGGCGGACCAGCTTCGGCGACCCGGTCGAACCCGATGTGGACAGGAGCACGGCCAGCTCGGGGTGCATGTCGTGTGCCGTGCCTGCCCGCCGGTGCTCCGGCACGGCTCCGGAGACCACGACGTCGGGGTCGTACCGGTCGACGAGGCCCCGCATCGCCGAGGTGTCGTCCGGGGCGACGAGGACCGGATGGCCGCCGGCGAGCGCCGCCAGGTACCACACGACGAACTCGACGGAGTTGGCCCCGCGGAGCAGCACGAGCCGTCGTTCCCCGCCGAGCTGCTCCCGGGCGTCGGCCACGAGCCCCGCCAACGAGTCGTAGGTGATGGTGCGTTCACCTGAGACGAGCGCCGTCGCGCCGCCGTGCACTCCCAGGTCGGCCCAGAACCGCCCTTCCACCACCACGCCCGTCGTCATGGCCCGCACTGTAGTAAGCGCACCTAATACGCCGAGAATGGTGTGCTGCAGATAGCCGGCTCCGAAATCGATCGCATGCGCGAGCAGTCGCAGCAGATCGCTCTCCAGCAGCCCGGTTGGCTACCGACGTGGAACCTCCGCGCCGCCACCCCGCCACGTCGCTGAGGGGGCCGCAGCGCGACGATCTCATCTGTCGGTCAGCAGCTCCCCTCGAGCGTGGCGCGGACCCCGGGCCCGACGAGCGACGTCGATCCCAGCACCGCTGACCGGAGCCTGGTGCCGCTGGCGCAGAGCACCGCGTCGGTCGCGTCGGTCACGACCGACGAGGTGACGAGCAGGATCGGTGCACCCTCGTCGGCGGCGTAGCCGGCTGCGGCCAGGACGATTCGCCAGGCGCCGGGGTCGATGCCGTTGGCCACGAACGCCAGCGGTGGGGTCGCCGGCCACCATCGCTCGGCGATGAGCGCCGCGGTCTCGAAGCGGTCGCCACCGCCGATCCGGTCGGCTCCGGCCGCGGCGACCGTGATCGATGACAGGGCGGCGGTCCCACCGATGGCGACGGGATCGAGATCGGTATGCCCGTCGAGCCAATCGGCGACGGCCGGGTGCAGGCCGCCATTGCCGGTCAGCAACACCGGTGAACCGCTCGCTGCGGCGTGTGCGCCGGCCGTCACGGCATCGGCCCACCCGTCCCAGCGGGACAGGAGCACCTCCGGCGGTCGTTCGCCGCGCGCGGCAGCCAGTCGGAGGGCCTCGTCGGCGATGGCCAGCGCCGTCTCGACCCGGGTCGGGCCGGCCAGCCGGTCGGCCCGGTAGCCGACGGCACCGAGACGGTCCACGACCGCGTCGGAGAGCGCGGCGTCGCCTCCCAGGACCAACACCCGGCCGCCGCCCGGAAGCACCCGACGGATCTCCGCTTCGGTCCTCGGATCCAGCGCGTCTCGGCCGGTGTAGAGCAACGGACCGGTGGACGTGAGCACGGACCCGGTCAGGGAGTCGGCGAACGTGTCGTCACGAGCCAGCACGACGTGACCGGCATCGTCGTCGCCGAACCGACGCTTCGAGATGGTGATGGCACCGTCGAGCGGATCGGCGTCGTCGACGTCCAGCGTCTCGGTGTCCGACGACGGGTCCTCGGGCGCGTCAGGATCGCTGGGGCCGCTGGGAGGCGGGGGAACGGGCGCCGGAGGCAGCGACGGGGGCGCCGGCACCTGCGCCGTGCCGACGAGGAACGCTGCCGGGTCGCCGTCGACGTAGACCAAGACGTCGATCGTCTCTGGCGCGCGCGACAGGGTGTCGCGGACGTCCTCGCTCGCAGGCCCGCACATCTGGAGGAGACCCTCGGGTGACACGTCCGCAGACCCGGCCGGGAACACGACCGAGACACCGGCGCCATCGGTGAGCTCGACCGATGAGACGGTGCCCGGGAGGTCGGTGGTGTCGAGTGCCACGCACACCTCGTCGCCGAGGACGGTCATCGACATCGTCTCGTCAATGGGCGAGGGCAGGGTCGTCGGGACGAGCTCGGCCTCCCTCGTGAACGTGATGCGGTACGGCGCGGTGGCCACGTCGTTCCCGGCGATGGGGTCGACCGACCGGCCCGAGGACACGGTCGCCCCGACCTCGTCCTCGCCGGCGCCGGCATCGGTGACATCGGCCCGGACGGTGACGTCCGGCGCCGAGCCGCCGACCGCCAGCGTCGCGTCCCGGGTGCAGCGCACCTCCGGCGCCACCGTGCAGCTCCAGCCCGAACCCGACGCCGAGACGGGGTCCAGCCCGGGCGGGACGTCGACCTCGACGGTCAGGGGCTGGGCCGTGCTGGCGAGGGACGGCTCCGGTCCGCCGTTGGTGACCGTCAGCCGGAACGATGCCGTCCCGCCCAGCGGCACCTCGCCCCCACCGTCGGCGGCCATGGCGAGATCGGCGGAGGGGAGTCCGACGGTCACCAGCTCGGTGATCTGGTCGGCCCGACCGGCGGCGTCGCGCACGTAGAGCGTGACGTCGTAGTCGCCGGGCTCCGCGAAGCGGTGCGTCGGATGCTGTTCGGCCGAGGTCGTGCCGTCGCCGAAGGTCCAGAACCAGTCGGTGAGGGGCACGTCGCCACCGGGCGCCGACAGGTCCTCGAACGTGATCGTGTCGGCGATCGAGCAATCCGGGTCGAGCGCGCACCCGCTGGTCCGGAACTGGGCGGCGAGCTGGTCGTCGACGGTCAGCTCCGCACGGACGGGCGGTGTCGTGATCGTCTGCCCGATCTCGTCGACGTGGTCGTTGTGCCCCACCGCCTCGACCACGTAGCGACCCGGCAGCAGCGACGCCATCCGGTGCGTCGAACCGACGTCCTGCGCGCTGGCGACGATGCCGGACGGGGAGACGTCATCGGCGTCGTAGATGACCACGTCGTGGACGAAGGAGCGCACGCCGGTGGGGTCGTCGATGTCGACCCGGATCGAACCGTCCTCGAGCACCAGCGGCTGGAGCAGGGAGATGGTGTGCTCGCTCGGCACGGCCTGGGGCCGGAACGATTCCCACTCGGACACCTCGACGTCGTCGACGAAGCCCTCGCTGCGGACCCGCCAGCGGTGCAGGTCACCCTCGACGTAGGAGTCCGGGAGCACGGACGCGCAGTCGACGGGGCCGCGCGAGTCGGCGGTGACCGGGTCGGCGGCGTCGGCGAGGGTGGCCCGTTGTCGTTGGCCGGTGACCGCGTTCTCGACCTCGAGCACGTAGCGGGCCACGGTCCCGGCGTCCTGGCGCCACCGGAAGGTGTCGTCGACCGCGCAGTCGGTTGCGACGGTGGCGTCGAGGGAGAAGGCGCTCGAGGGCTCCGCCGCCACCACGTCGCCCTCGGCCGGGGCGGACCCGGCAACCGGTGCGAGCTCGTCGATGCCGCCCGAGCCGGCGTAGCCGTCGACCACGTAGCCCTGCACCCACACCTCAGCGCCGCCGATGCCGGGCCCGAGGCGGGCCTTGCACATGTACATGCGCCACGAGTACGCCTCGTCCTCGAGCCATGGCCGGCCGTCGGTCGAGAACGGGATGTTCCCCATCACCGCCGAGAGCTCCGAGCCCGTCGACAGCGTGTCCGACACGCCGTTGCCGAGGCTGAAGCCGCCGTCGATCCCAGCACGGAACTCGGCTTCGATCTTCGCCGACCCGCCGCTGCTCACCTCGGACTCGACCTTGGCGATGCCCTCGATCATGAAGTCGTGGCTCTTGGACGTGACCAGCGACGAGGCCGTCGCGCTCGTGAGCGCGATCGACGCGCCCTCGGTGAGGTCGTTGCCCAGCGACACCACGTGCGGCTCCGAGGTCAGGATGCTGGGACCCACCGGGTTCGGCGGCGGGCTCGAGTAGTACGGGTTCTCGACCGGCGCGAGGTCGGGCAGCTCACCGGGCGTGGGCGTGGGATCGTCCGCGGCGGCGTAGCCGCCGAGGCAGACGCCGCCGTTGTCTGCGAGCACCGTGGTGGGTTCGGAGCTGCCCTCCCCGGACGGATACGAGCCGGGGTTGCCGATGACGACGTTCCCGACCAGTCGGTCGAGCATCGGGCGGTACAGGCCGTCCGGCCCGTAGAGACGCGGGTCGGTGGCCTCGAGGTCGGACAGCGGTCGCGACTGGTTCACGACACCGGCCGGGATGCGGTACTCGAAGGACGAGCCGGTGGCCAGGCCGGTCGCGTCCTCCTCCACGATGGCCTGGTAGACGTACTCCGAGCGCGAGGTGGTGACGACGGTGTGGTCGGCGAACGACCCCCCGTAGCTCTCGGTCTTCTCGAACTCGACGATGTTCTCGATCGACTGCTCGACCTCGTTCATGAACTCGTACCCGACGGCGACGCCCCCACCAGCGCGGGCGTTGTTGCCGAGGAAGCCGACGCCGGCCGTGGCGGTGACCTCGAAGCCGACGTGCGCGCCGATGCGCGACGACCGGGACTGGGCGGTCGCGGACGACGACCCCTCGGTCGACGCGAACTCGGGCGTGAACGTGGCCTGCTGGCCGAGGCCGGCGACCGTCGGCGGCGCCTGCAGCACCGCGATCGGGAGACCGGCGGCGGTCTCCAGATCCGGTTCGCTCTGGATGCGGATCGTGATCGGGGTGCGCCCCGGCCGGGGGATCTCGGTCAGCAGCGCCGGCGGCGCCGTGGCCGGGTCGCCCACCTCGAAGCGGTCGAGCGCGTCGAGGTCGACCTCCGACGGCGTGGACCGGATCCGCTCGAGGTCGTCGGCGAGCAGCCGAGCCGGCTCCACCGTCCACAGGAGGTCCTCCCCGAGCAGGCCCTGGTCCGCGGTGGGATCGCCGGATTCGGCGTCACCGGGGCGGACCAGGGACACGAACACGCCCGGCTCGCCCTCCACGTTCCCGTAGCCGGCCACCGTGAGCGCCACCCGGTGGTCGGGGGCCATGCCCGGGATGGGGTCGGCGAGGTCGAGCAGCCCATCCGACGGGGCGAAGCTCTCGTCACGGCGACACTCGGCGAACTCGCGCTGACCCCCGATGGGCCGGGCCAGCAACCGGTTGCACGGGAACTGGAGCTGCACGGTGGGCGCGGTGATGTCGGTGTAGGTGCGGGTCTCGACCGTGACATCCTCCCCGGCGAGGGCGTCGACGGTCGTCCGCTCGATCGCCGTGTTGACGGTGTCCCAGCTGTCCTCGTTGATCGGTTGCGGGTCGGTCGAGGGCGTGAAGTAGGAGTTCGTGGGCACGGCGGGTGACCGGAAGGTGGTCGTCTCGATCCGGTCGGCGGAGAAGCTGTCCTCGCTGACGCACCCGACGACGGTCTGCGCGGCCGTGGTGCGGATGTCGAACGCACCCGGACGGAGGCTGTCGTCCGGCGCGTCCAGGAAGGTGCAGGCCTCGGTCGGCTGGCGCACGCGCTTCACGATGGTGACGGTGTTGTTGACCCGCTCCCGCAGGTCGACCACCTGGTGGGCCCAGACCGACCCGTAGGCGCTGCCGAACCGGTCGGAGGGAGCGTCCACGCCGGCCGCCACGACGAAGCGCCCCATGCTCGGCTGCTGGAGGCCGTCGACCGTCGCCTGCCGGCACCCGAGCGCGGCCGAGACCGGCCCGACGCGACCGGTGGTCGAACCCTGCTCGTTGGTGACGTCGACCGCGCAGAGCACGTCGAAGTCGAGGATGGGATGGGCGACCCCGGCGAGCACCGTCTTCTCGTCATCGGTGAGCTCGACGGCGAGCTCGTCCATCTCGATCCACGAGTCGAGCGCCGAACCGCTCCGTCGCAGCGGGACGACGTCGCCGGAATCGAGCAGCACGGTGAGCACGTCGGCGCTCTCCCCGTGGCTGCCGTCGCCCTCGGCGAACCCACTGGAGGCCTGCAGCTCGTCGGAGCGCTCGAAGCCGGTGAACATCCGCCCCACGGCCGCGACGGGGGAGCCGACCGCCGAGGTGACGACCTCGGCGCGGTAGGTGGTGCCGGTCTGGGCGTCGCCCCGGAACTCGAGGAGCCGACCGGCGTCGGTCACGACTGCGGCGATGGGCACCTCGCTGCCGGCCGTGCCCTCGTCGGCGCTGACCGTGCCACCCACGATCGCCTCGCCGGAGATCTGCAGCAGGTAGCGACGGGGCCATCCCTGCTCCATCGGGCCGACCACCTCGGCGGTGCCGTCGTCCTTGCGGATGAAGGCCCACGACTGCGACCGCTCGTACGCGGCGTGCAGGACGCTGACGTCGAGCACCCCGCCACCGGTCAGCGGCTGCTGCGGCGCGAAGCGGCCGGTGGCCATGTACCCGTCGTCGATCGCGCCCTCGGGCTTGTCGTAGGCGGCGACCACCGTTCCATCGGGGCTGTTCCGGACGTTCCAGCGCTCGGCCCCCGCGGTGAGCAGGAACTCGGGCTCGGACCAGTAGCTGGCGATGACCGAGTCACCCACTTCCGGCGCGCTGTCCGGCAACGGATCGATGGCCGCGGCCTGCTGGCTCACGGGCAGGGCGGTCAGCAGCACCACCGCGGCCACCAGCGCGACGAGGCGCGGGCGGCGCTGCACCCCACGATCTTCGGGTCGGCAGTGGCGGGCGCGTCGAGGTGCTGGGGTGCGATGCATGGCTGCTGCTCTCCGCTGGGCGATCGTCGAACCGACCGGAGATCCCGCTCCGGCCGGCGGTGGTCGATGCTTCCCGAGCACCCCTGTACCGACCCTGTAGCTGTGGCGCGCGATGTAGCGGCATCGCCACGCAGCGCAGCACGACAGGAGCCGGGGCACGACGACGTCCTACGTTCGGCCGCATGCGGCTGCGGACCCTGGGCGGACTCGAGCTTCCCGGCAGCGCGCTGCGGCAACCGAAGCCCCTCGTGCTGCTGGCCTACCTGGCCCTCGAGGGTCCTCAGGAACGGGGACGGCTCAGCCGCGTCTTCTGGGCTCGGGCCGCCGACCCCCGCAACCAGCTGTCGCAGGCGCTCAGCCAGCTGCGCCGAGCGGTCCCCGGCGTGGTCTCCGCCGACCGAGACCGCGTCGCGACGTCGATCCGTACCGACGTCCACGACCTGCTCGATGCGCTCGACGCGGGCGACCTGGCGTCGGCACTGGCGCTCCACGCCGCGCCGTTCCTCGCGGACGTGTCGCTCCGCAACCTGGGCCACGAGCTCGAGGAGTGGCTCTACGACACCAGGGAGAACCTCGCCAGCCGTCTGCGCGGCGCGCTGGTCGATCGCGCCGAGGCGCTCATCGCCGACCGGGACCGGAGCTCGGCAACCGAGCTGGGCGAGCTGGCGCACGGGCTCGGGCGGGTGGCCGACCCCGACCCGGCGATGCTGCTGCGCCTCCACACCGTCCTGCTCGCGGCACGCAGCCCGCTCGCCAACGACGTCCGGCTCGACGCGGCGCCCTTCGAGCTGCCGTTGGCCCCGACCAGCGCCGCGGCCGACGCACGGTTGCGAGCCTCCGAGCGACGCACGACGTCGAGCGCGCTCCCCGTGCCCCGGACCTCGTTCGTGGGCCGTGTCGCCGAGCTGACCCGGCTCAGCGCGCTGTTGGACACCGACGAGCACCGGCTGGTGACCATCACCGGGTTCGGTGGCGTGGGCAAGTCGCGCCTGGCGCTGGAGCTCGCGCACCGGGCGGCGACCATGGCCCGCTTCGCCGACGGCGTCTGCGTCGTGCCCCTCGCCGACATCGGAACGACCGAGGAGATGCTGGCCCGCATCACCGAAGCGGTCGGCGCCGCGCCGGTGCAGGACGAGGGGGGCCGGCCGGCCGATCACCTCGCCGGGCAGTTGGACGGCCGCCGCATGCTGATCGTCCTCGACGACGTGACCGACATCGAGGGCGCGGCCGGCGTCACGACAGCGCTGCTCCGCGGCGACGGGCCGGTGCTCGTGGTCACCTCGCGGGCACGGCTCCGGGTCGAGGGCGAGGCGAACTTCCCGCTGACCGGTCTGGGCGGGCCCGCTCGTCCCGACGCCGGTGGCGCGCGTTCGGACGCCGCCCGGCTCTTCGTCGACCGCGCTCGTCGGGTCGATCCCCGTGTGCGCCTGGACGGTGAACGGGACGCGGTCGACGCGCTGTGCGCGCTCACGGAAGGCAGCCCGCTCGCGCTCGAGCTCGCAGCGGCCTGGGTCGATGTGCTCCCCGTCTCGGACCTCGTGGAGGAGATCGGCGCCGACCTCGACCTCCTGGCGAGGCCGGACGCGGATGTCGACGACCGGCATCGAAGCATCCGGGTCGTCTTCGAGCAGTCGTGGTCCCGCCTCAGCGCGGAGGAGCAGTCGGTCATGCGCCGGCTCGCTGTCTTCCAGGGCGGCTTCCGACGTGAGGCGGCGACCGCCGTGGCCGGGGCGAGCTTGGGGGTGCTGTCCTCGCTGACCCGCGCCTCCCTCCTCCGCGTCTCGCCCAACGGCCGCTACGACCGGCACCCGCTGGTGCTGGCGTTCACCCGCGAGCTGCTGGCCGCTGACGCGATCGAGGAAGCGGCCACCCTCGAACGCCACACCGCCTGGTACCGCGAGGCTGTCGTCGACTGGACCGAACGTGTCTTCGGCCCCGATCACCAGCACCTCGTCGGGCTGGTGGCCGAGGAGCTGCCGAACGCGGTCGCTGCCTGGACCCATGCGCTGGACCGGCTCGACGCGTCGACCCTGCTCGACCTCTCCACGGTGTTCGTCCACCTGCGATTCGTCGGCCGACCCGCCGAAGCCGTCCGCCACTGGGAGCGCGCCCGGTCCGCGTTCGAGCATGCACATCCCCAGGAAGCGGTGCTGATCGGGAACCTGCTCGCCATGGAAGCGGGCGGCCGAGCCCAGATGCACCAATCCCGGACGGCGCGCGCGCTCGCCGAGCGAGCGGTGGAGATGCTGCGCCCCCTCGACGCTCCCTGGGGATTGCGGGCCGCCCTACTCGTGCTCGCCGGCGATGCCGGCAGCCGGGGCGACATCGACGCAGCCCGTCGATACCGGAGGGAGCTCGACACCTTGGGGGTCGCCGAGCACCGGGGGCTCGTGCACCAGAACCGAGGTGCGTTCTTGCTGCGCACCGGCAAGTTCGAGGCCGCCAGGACGGCGTTCACCGACGGGGCCCGCCTCAGCCGCGAGCGGGGCGACCGGGGCAGCGAGATGGCGTGCCTGTCCGGCTTGGCGGCTGCGAGCACCTACCTCCTGGATCTCGATCGGGCCGAGCGCAGCTATCGGGAGCTGCGTGCGCTGTCCGACCGGCGAGTGGGCAGCTACGAGGAGCTGGCCATCTTCGGTCTCGGCCGCACCGCCCTGCTGCGCCACGACGCCGACGAGGCGGCAAGGCTCGGGCGCCGGCTGAGCCACTACGCCGGCGACGAGGGCGACGCGTCTTTCGTCGCGGGTGGCGACGCCCTCCTCGCCGGTGCTGCGCTGCTCCGTGACGACCACGAGGTCGCGCTCGACCGTTGCCGCCGCGCCATCTCGGGTGACGGCGGTCCGATAAACCCGGCGGTCCACTGGTTCGCCATGGACGTCACTGCCTCGGTGCTGAGGGCCGTGGACGACACCAAGACCTTGGCACGCCTGCTCGGCTATGCCAGGTCCCACGCCGCGGGTTGGCCGTTCGAGCTCGCGCGCATCGAAGACGAGGCCGGGTGCGTCGACGAGGCCGACCCCGCCCTCGCTGCGGAGCTGGCGCTCGGTACCGACGCCGAGCGGTTCGCTCTCCGGTTGACTGTCGACCGATGAGCGTCTTCGACTTCCACCCGATCGGTCGCGTCGACTCCGAGCTGCGGAGCGTGGACGACGCACCCCGGCAAGCCGACGAGGGAGCACCCGATGCGTGGCTGACCGCCATCGACCCTCGTGCCCACTGCTTTGGGCACGGATTGGGCACGGCGATGAGTCGACGAGTCTTCCCGAGCAGGCCCTTGCCGGGACCTTCCGACGTCGCAACGCCTTCCATGAGTGACCCTCTTCGGTCCGTGGCGGCTGAAAGGGGGCGGGGGAGTGACTTCACATGGCCAATGCAAGTTGGAGCGTCCGGCGGACTCGAGTGCTCCTCGCAACCGGGGTTCTCGTGCCGGCACGGCCTTCGGATGCCCCCTCGGACGACCTGACGGTGGACGAACTGCTGATCGAGGGTGCCGGCGCGACCGGACATGTCCTTTCCCGGAGAACGATCTCGACCCACGCGAGTTCGCTCCGGCAGCCGACGGGCCGTGCGACGACAGTGACGTCCTCGCAACCGCCGTCGGCACACGGCTCGATGAGGTGGAGGAGCGCAGAACCACCTTCGGCACCGTCTGTCTGTACCGGGAGGCGGCTCCGACGACCTTCGCCGACTTCCTGGTCGTCGAAGTGCCCCATGAATCGGAGCTGTCGGGCACGAACCGGTTCCAGGACCTCGTCGACCGGGGCATCGCCGAACACTTCGGCGGTGGCTTCGGGAGCCTCGAGGAGGTCGGGGCGGTCGATGGAGCCTGGACCCCTGGCGATCGAGGATTGGATGGCGGCGAGCTCTGGCTCGAAGGACCCGCGTCGTCGGTCTGGGTCGAAGGGTTCGTCGGCACCGACGCCCCCGCGGGAAGCCCCGAAGCTCAGGAGCGGTGGGAGGCGGTGGCCCGGATCATCAAGCGTTCGGTCTCCGATTAGCGCCGATGGGACCGATGCGTACACGGGGACGGTCACCGGAACGCTACTGATACGGCTCGGGTCGGGTCGTCCCGCATACCGTTCGGGATATCGGGCCGGTACCCCGATTACTTATCGACATACTGCGCAGGCCGCCCGTAGCCTGCGTGAGTGGACATCTACCGACCTCCGGTGCTGCGGGACGCTGATCTCGCCGTGCTCGAGCGCATCGAGGAGCAGCGACGCGAACTTCGCTTCTTCCTTGCAGAGCCTCGGCGCTGGACCGGCACGCTGCGGCGAGCGACGTTCGCGCGCGCCGTCCAGGGCTCGAACAGCATCGAGGGCTACCACGCCTCCGTCGAGGATGTCGCCGCCGTCATCGAGGGCGAAGAACCCCTCGATGCCGATGCCGAGACCACTGCGGCGATCGCCGGCTACCGGGATGCCATGACCTACGTCCTGCAGCTGGCCGGCAACCCCCCGGCGGTCGACGCGTCGCTGCTGCGGGGGCTCCACTTCATGCTGCTGAAGTACGACCTCGCCAAGCACCCTGGCCAATGGCGGCCGGGTGCCATCTGGGTGGAGAACCAAGACGGCGATGTCGTCTACCAAGCACCTGACCGGGAGGTGGTCGAGCCCCTCATCGACGAGCTCGTCGCGTCGATCAACGACGACACCGGCGACGTCCTCGTCCGGGCCGCCATGGCGCACCTCAACCTGACGCTGATCCACCCCTTCTCCGACGGCAACGGACGCATGGCCCGCTGCCTGCAGTCCTACGTCCTCGCCAGCGCCGGCGTCCTCTCGCCGGTCTTCTCGAGCGTCGAGGAGTACCTCGGCCGGAACACCGACCGGTACTACGCCGTCCTGACCGAGGTCGCCCACGGCGCGTGGAGTCCCGGACGCGACACCCGCCCCTGGATCCAGTTCATCCTGACCGCCCACTTCCGCCAGGCCCGCACCCTCCAACGCCGCATCCACGAGACCGACGCCCTCTGGGACCGCTGCGAACGGCTCGCCCGCGAGCGGGGCGTTCCCGACCGCGGCGTCGCCGCGCTGTGCGATGCCGCTCGCGGCTGGCGACTGCAGCGGTCGCTCTACAAGAAGCTCGTCCTCGACGGCGCCGGCGAGGAGATCTCCGACGACACAGCGACGCGCGACCTCAAGGCGTTGGTCGACGCAGGGCTCCTGGCTCCCAAAGGCGAGAAGCGCGGGCGCACCTACCTCCCGACAGACGACCTGCGCGCCACGTGGAACTCGATCCGTGAGCAGCGCCCGCCCCGGCCCGAGGAAGACCCCTACGAGACCGCAGGGCAATCACGACTTCCGGGCTTCTGAATCGGGAGAAATCGGGACGAATCGGTTGTGGCTCGAACTGCGCTGAGGACGACATCGCCCGCAAGACCGGCACCCCCACGGGCAAGGCCCGCCGCAAGCTGCGCACCAGCAAGCGATTGGACGAACAGCCCCGCACCGACGAGGCCGTCCGCCGAGGTCGGGTCTCACCCGACCAGGCCGACGAGGTGTCCGACGGTGCGGCCGCTTCTCCCGAGGACGAAGAAGAGCTGCTCGACTCAGCCGAGAAGGACTCGCTGCACACCCTGCGGGAGAAGGCCGCAGCCGCCCGGGCCAAGGCCGACAAAGACCGCGAGGCACGCCGGCGCCGTCTCCACGCCCAGCGATGCGTGCGCCGCTGGAACGACCCCGACGGCATGGCCAACCTCACCTTGCGCCTGCCCGGCGAGGACATGGCCGAGATCGACGCCGCCCTCAAACCCCGCACCGATCGGGCCTTCGCCGATGCCCGCAACGCAGGGCGGATGGAACGGGTCGAGGCCTACACCGCCGACGTCGTACGCGACCTGCTCCTCGGCGCTGCGTCCCCCGACGCTCCAGCCCGCCGATCCCAGGCGGTGCGCCCGGACAAGAAGGTCATCGCCCTCATCGACGTCCCCGCCCTCAACCGAGGGGTGGTCGAACCAGGGGAGACCTGCGAGATCGCCGGCGTCGGGCCGGTGTCGGTCTCCGCCATCCGGGCCCTGCTCTCCGATGCGTTCCTGACCGTGGTGTTCAAAGACGGCATCGACATCAACAACGTCACCCACCTCGGCCGACAGGTCACCGCCCACCAGCGCACCGCCATGGAAGCCCGCGGCGGCGCATGCGAACGCTGCGGGAGCCGCCACCTCCTCGACATCGACCACAACGAGGGCTGGACCCTCACCCACGACACCCGCCTCGAGGACCTGTCCTGGCTCTGCTGGCACTGCCACGACCTCAAGACCCGCCACGACCTGCGCCTGGAGGGTCCCGTCAACCAGCGCTACCTCGTCCACCGCAAGACCGGGAAACGATGGCACCCACCACCCGGCGAAGAACCCCCGCAAAACGCACCGGAGCCCGACGACCGCACCGGCCCAACCCAACCCGGCCTGTTCACCCTCGCCGACTGAGACGAGCGCCTCGAGCGCAGCCGGGACCTCGCGCGATCTGGTGGAGACGATGGGAATCGAACCCACGACCCCCTGCTTGCAAAGCAGGTGCTCTAGCCAACTGAGCTACGTCCCCGTGGGGAGTTCACAGGCTACGCGCTTGCCGGCCCGGGGACGACACCGGATGCCGGCGAAGGCGTCAGGTGCGGGCGGGGCGCAAGCGGATGGTGAACTCGCTGCCCTCGCCGACGGTCGAGCGCAGGTGGACCTCCCCGCCCTGGGCCTCGGTGAACTCCTTGACGATCGCGAGCCCCACGCCGGTGCCCGGTCGGCGGGCCGTGCCTCCCTGGGCCCGGTAGAACCGCTCGAAGATGCGGTCCTGCTCCTCCTCGGGGATGCCCGACCCGCGGTCGATCACCGAGACGGCGATGCGATCGTCGGTGGCCACGGCCCGGATCGAGATGGTGGAGCCCGCGGGCGAGAACTTCGCGGCGTTGGTCAGCAGGTTCACGAAGACGCGCGCGATGGCGGCCTCGTCGACCAGCGCCACGAGGCTCGGCTCGAGGTCGACCTCGACCTCGTGGCGCTCGAGGGAGACGGCGACGTGGCGCAGCGCCTCCTCCACGAGGTCGGCCACCGGCCGCGCCCCGAGCTCGATCCCGAGCTGCCCCCGCTCCAGACGGGTGAAGTCCAACAGGTCCTCGATCAGCCGGTCGAGGCGCAGCCCCGCACCGGCGATGCGCTGCACCAGCGCCCGGCGCTGCTCCCCCTCGGTGGCGTCCCAGTGCTCCACGAGCAGGTCGGCGAAGCCCCGGATGGCGGTGAGCGGCGTCCGCAGCTCATGGGACACGGTCGACAGGAAGTCGGACCGGAGCCGGTCGACCTCACGCAGGCGCCGGGACGCCTCCCGCTCCCGCTCGAAGGCCGCGGTCTGCACCGCCTCGGCCCGCTTGCGCACGCTCACGTCGCGGATGGCGGCGGAGATCGACACGCTGTCACCGGTCTGAAGCGGGCTGAGCGAGATCTCCACGGGGAACTCGGAGCCGTCCTTGCGCAGCCCGTACAGCTCGAGTCCGGCACCCATCGGACGCACCCGCGCCTGCTCGTTGTAGGTCCGTCGGTGGCCGGGGTGCTGCTCGCGGAAGCGGGGCGGCACCAGCACCTCGACGGGCCGGCCCACCAGCTCCCCCCGCTCGTAGCCGAACATCGCGTCGGCCTGGGCGTTCACCAGCTCGATCCGGCCGTGCGGGTCGACGATCACCATGGCGTCGGGGGCGGCGTCGACCAGGCCACGGAACCGGGCCTCGGCCGCCTTGCGCTCGGACACGTCGCGGATCGCTGCCGACACCAGGCGACCCCGTTCGGTCTCGATCGACGACAGCGAGATCTCCACCGGGAACACCGAGCCGTCCCTGCGCCGAGCGGTGAGCTCGAGGTCCTGGCCCATCGGGCGGGTGCGGGGCTCGATGAAGTAGCCGCGGCGGTGCCCGGGGTGGGCACCGCGATGCTCCTCGGGGACGAGGATCTCCACCGCCTGCCCGACGAGCTCGTCCCGCTCGTAGCCGAACAGCGCCTCGGTCTGGGCGTTGACCAGGTGGATCGTGCCGGTGTCGTCGACGACGACCATCGCATCGGGCGCGGCCTCGAGCAGGCCCCGGTGGAGGGACTCCTCGGCCTTGCGCTCGGTGATGTCCCGAGCGATGGTCGACGCTGCGGTGATGTGCCCGTGCTCGTCGCGGATCGGTGACACAGAGACCGACACCGAGATGTCGGTGCCGTCCTTCCGACGCCGCACGGTCTCGAAGTGCGGCACGGTGACGCCGGCGGCCACGCGCTCGAGCGCCTCGGCCAGAGGGTCGTGGCGTCCAGGCGGCGCGAGCACCGAGACCGGACGCCCGACGACCTCGTCGGCCCGGTAGCCGCACAGCGTCTCCGCTGCCCGGTTCCAGGTGAGGACCGTCCCGTCCAGGGACGTGGTGACGATGGCGTCGGACGCGTGCTCCACCACCGCCGACAGCCGATCGGTGTCGACCTCTCGACCGCTGAGCCGCTCCAACGCCTCCCGCCGCCGCGCCTCCTGCCGGGACGAGGCCGGGTCCGCCACGGCATCGCGGACGCAGCGCAGCAGGTCGCGGCCGTCGAAGGGCTTGGTCAGGTAGTCGACGACCCCCGCCTCCCACGCCGCCCGCTGGTCGCCGGCGTGGCTGCGGGCGGTCACCATGATCACCGGCACGTCGGCGGTTGCCGCGCTGGCGCGCAGCTCGGCGAGCAGCCCGATGCCGTCACCGTCGGGCAGCATCCAGTCGAGCAGGACCACGTCGGGCGCGGTGTCGAGCGCTCGGGACAGGCCCTCGGCCGCCGAGGCCGCCTCCACCACGTCGTAGCCGGCGTTCTCCAGCTGGAGGCGGGTGAGCAGCGAGACGTCGGGATCGTCGTCGATCACCAGCACACGTGCGTCGCTCGACATCTGTCCCCCTCCCCTGCCTCGTCGACTGCGGCACGCAAGTCTGCCCCTCCCGGACGACTTCGAACGCACCGAGCCCGGACGCGGGACGAGCACCCGCTGATCGGCAGGTGCTCGTCAGGCAGTGCGGGGCTTCGATCAGACGATCTTGCCCTCGCCCTCCTGGTTGGCGCCGCGCTCGGTGGACTCGCGGTACTCCTCCTCGATGTCCGGAGACTCCTCGGCGGCGCGCTCGGCGGCCTTCTCCTCGTCGGGGGTGGGCTCCTGGAGCTTGCTGGGGTCGTTGTTGTCCGGCATTCCGGCCTCCTGGATGTGTGTGGGGGCGAGAGCGATCGGCTCCCGCGCGGTCGATGGCGTCCCTACCCAGGTCCGGCTCGATGTGCCCCGACACGGGTACCCGTGCCGCGATCGGGTTAGGGAGCTGGCATGAACGATGCCGCTTCTCCTGCGCCGCGCCCGGTCGACCGGGCCGACGCCGAGGACCAGGCGGCACGCTCCCTCCTCGGGCCCGAGCCGGACGAGGAGATCAGCGCCCGGGAGCGGTTCGCGGCCGTCCTCGAGCGGCGCCTCGACCCGGTGATGGCGGTGCTGGCCGTGGCCTGGGGCGCGTTCGTCGCCTACGACCTCATCGCACCCGAGAGCCAGCGTCCCGTCCTCTCCCTCGTCAGCGACGTCGTGTGGGGCATCTTCCTGCTCGAGTTCGTGGCCAAGCTCGTCGTGTCCGGCCACCCGTTCCGGTTCCTGCGCCGCCGCTGGCCGTCGGTGTTCTTCCTGGCCGTGCCGCTCCTGCGCACCGCCCGGATCATCCCCGCCCTGCGCACCTTGCGGATCCTGCCCAGCGTCCGGGTGCTCGGGTCGTCGTACCGGGCCATCGGCACCGCCCGTGGGTTGCTCGGGGGCCGGCTGTCCTTCCTCGCCGTCACGACGGTGTCCGTGATCGTGGCCGGCGCCCAGCTCCTCTACCTCCTCGATGGCAGCGGGGAGAGCTTCGGCGAGACGCTGTGGTGGTCGGTGAACCTGGCCATCTCCGGCACCTACATGTTCGAGCCGACCACCATCCCGTCCCGCATCGTCTCGCTGCTGCTCAGCATCTACGCCGTCGTCGTCTTCGCCTCCATGGCCGCCGCGCTCGGTGCCTTCTTCGTCGATCAGCGCGCCGAGTACGCCGCCGCCGAGGAGCGGGGCGAGACCGACGGCTGATCCTCGCCGACGACCCCCTACGCTGGCGGGGAGACACCCGTCACACCAGAGAGGGGCACGCATGCCCTCCCCGTCCCACCCGGCCGCGGCCATCGCCGCCGCAGCATCGATCGCCGCCGGCCTGATCCACGCCGCTGCGGCCGGCTCGCACGCCGAGCTCGCCACCTTGTCGATGCTGTTCTCGATCACCGCGGTCGCCCAGATCGGCTGGGGCGCCGCCGCGCTCGTCCGCCCGACCCCGCCGGTCATGGTCGCCGGGCTCGGCATCAACCTCGCGGCGTTCGGTGCCTGGCTGACCAGCCGAACGGTGGGCCTGTCCGCCGTCGAGGGCCTCGAAGCCGGCCAGAGCATCGGCTTCCAGGATGGCCTCGCGGCCGGCTTCGCCCTCCTCGCCCTGGTGGCCACGACGGTCGCCGTCGCTGACATCGCCATGCCGCGCCTCGGCCAGGCCGCGGTGCCGGCGATCATCGCCCTGCTCGCCTTCGCCACGATCCCGGCCATGGCCCAGCCCCACGACCACGACAGCCACGACCACGACGACGACGTGGCGTTGGCCGCCGGCGAGGTCGCCTCCGCCGGCGACGGCCAGGACGACGACCACCCCCACGACGACTCCCACGACCACGGCGACGACGACCACCACGGGACGACCGATGCCGGCGACGCCGAACCGGAGGCACCCGCCCCCACCTCGGAGGAGCTCGGCTACCCGGCCAGCTTCGCCTCGTTCCTCGACGATGCTCCCACCCCCGAGGCCCGTGAGCGGGCCGAGCAGCTGCTGGTCGAGACCACCGAGGCGATGCAGGCCTTCCCCGACGAGGCCGCAGTGCAGGCGGCCGGGTTCACGTCCATCGGCGACGGCGCGACCGGCTACGAGCACTACATCAACGTCCAGCGCATCATCGACCCCCGGGTGCTCGACCCCGACGACATCGAGTCGATCGTGCTCAAGGTGAACCCCGACGGCACCAAGGAGGTGGCCTCGGCCATGTACCTGCTGCCGTTCGGGACGACGATGGCCGACGCCCCCGACATCGCCGGCGACCTGACCCCGTGGCACGACCACCAGAACCTGTGCTGGGACGGCGCTCGCGTCGTGGGCACCACCGACGCCACCGGCTCCTGCGCCCGGGGCGAGTTCCGACCGACCCAGCCCATGCTCCACGTCTGGGTGGACGAGCACCCCTGCGGTCCCTTCGCCGGCATCGAGGGCTCCCACGGGTCGGGCTGCGACGACCACGACCACTGATCCGGCCTGCCCCGGCCTGCCCCGGCCTGACCGGCATGTGGAAGGCTCGGCGACGATGAGCACGGTGTCGAGCCCCTTCTACGACGACGACCACCACGCCTACCGGGAGGTGGTGCGCGCCTTCACCGAGAACGAGATCGCGCCCCACGTCCACGAGTGGGATCTGGCCGGTGAGGTGCCCCGCGACCTGTACGTGAAGGCCGGGGCGATCGGCCTGTTCGGGGACGGGTTCCAGGAGGAGTACGGCGGACACGGCCAGCGCGACGCCCTCATGCGCCTCGTGCTCATGGAGGAGCTGTGCATGGCCGGCTCCGGCGGCGTGGTCGCTGCCCTGTTCTCCAACTACATCGGCCTGCCGCCCATCCAGCGCTTCGGGTCCGAGGAGATGAAGGCCCGGGTCATCGCCCCGTGCATGAGCGGCGAGAAGATCGCGGCCCTCGCCATCACCGAGCCCTCGGGCGGGTCCGACGTGGCCCGGATCAAGACGACCGCCCGGCGGGAGGGCGACGAGTTCGTGGTGAACGGCTCCAAGACCTTCATCACCTCGGGGATGCGGGCGGACTTCTTCGCCACGGCCGTGCGCACCGGCGGCGAGGGCCCGGCCGGCATCTCGATGATGCTCATCGAGGGCGACCGTCCCGGCGTCGATCGCACCAAGCTCGACAAGATGGGCTGGCTCGCCTCGGACACCGCCACCCTCTACTTCGACGACGTGCGGGTGCCGGAGGAGAACCTCATCACCGAGGAGAACGCCGGCTTCTCCGCCATCGTCAACAACTTCAACGCCGAGCGCATCGACCTGGCCGTGCAGTCCACCGCCTTCAGCCGGGTGTGCTTCGACGAGGCCGTGGGCTGGGCCCGCGAGCGGGAGACCTTCGGCAAGCGCCTCGCCGACCACCAGGTGATCCGCCACAAGCTGGCCGAGATGGACCGCATGATCAACGCGTCGAAGGCGTGGCTGGAGCTGCTGTCGTGGCGGCTCAACCAGGGCGACAACCCGGTGGCCGAGATCGCGGAGGCCAAGGTGAACGCCACCCTGTGCTTCGAGCAGTGCGCGCGCGAGGCGGCCCAGATCCTCGGCGGCGCCAGCTACCTGCGGGGCGACACCGTCGAGCGTCTCTACCGCGAGGTGCGGGTCCAGGCCATCGGCGGCGGCTCCGAGGAGATCATGCGCGACCTCGCGTCGCGCCAACTCGGCATCTGAGCGCTACACCAGCACTGCCAGTTTCCCTCAGCGGCCGACCTCGATGAGGGTGTCGAAGGCGGCGACGAGGTGGTCGCGGAGGCCGGCGGGGTCGTCGATGGCGCCGGCGTCCACGACCAGACCCATGTCGAGGCCGCCGTTGTAGCTGAGCGTGCTGAGGTTGAACGCCGTGCCCGAGATCGGGCCCATGGGCAGGACGGCCTCGCAGCGGCCGCCGGCGATGTAGAGCTCCACCGGCGCGGCGCGCACGTTGGACACGGTGAAGTCCACGGTGGCGGCGGCGTCCTTGGCGAAGGACGTCAGCACCGAGGTCGGCAGCAGGTTCACGACCATGGCCAGCTGGCCGATCAGGTCCATGGAGCCGCCGCCCTTCACCGCGGCCAGCGCCTCGTGGACCACGGCGAAGGCCTCGATGGGATCGTCGGGCACCCGCAGATCGGTGGTGGTGATGGCGAAGGCGTTGCCGCCGGCGGTGCCGCCCTTGCGGGTGCTGACCGGCATGGCGGCGCGGAGCAGGTCGGGGCGGACGCCGCGCTCGTGGTGGTAGGCGGCAGCGCCGGCGAGGGCGCCGGCGACGAACACGTCGTTGATCGTCCCGCCGAGCACCCGGCCGGCCTGCTTCACGTCGGCGAGGGGCACGTGCAGGGATCCGAACCAGCGCTTCAGCGTGCGCGGCTTCCACAGCGGCGAGCCGACGGTGCGGCCCTCCTCGTGCGAGGGGCGCAGCGACCGGTCGATCTCCTTGACGGCCCGGCCCAGGCCCTGGGCGGTGCCGAGCGGGTTGCCGACCACCGAGCCGGTGACCCGGCGGGCGAGGCCGCCGACCCGGCGCACGTTGTGGCCCACGACCTCCATGGCGCTCTCGGCGAAGCCGTCGCCGTCGCCGACGGGGGCAGGCACGTCGGGTGGGTCGGGTTCGTTCGGGTCGCGCTCGAGGTCCACGAACTGCTCGGCGAGGCGCACCCCGCCCTCGCCGTCGGTGATGGTGTGGTGCATCTTCTGGAAGAGCGCGGCCCGACCGTCGGCCAGGCCCTCGATGACGATGAACTGCCACAGCGGTCGGGTGCGGTCGAAGGGCTCCTGCAGCAACCGGATGGCCAGCTCGTGCAGGTCGGCGTCGGCGCCCGGCGAGGGCACGGCGATGCGCCACACGTGCCGGTCGAGGTCGAACTCCGGGTCGTCCACCCACGCGGGCGGGCTCAGGCGACCGACGCTGGCGACGACGTGCTGGCGCAGGCGCGGCACGGCCACGACGGCCCGGGCGAGGCGGGCGCGCAGGCGCTCCAGCGACGGCGGTCGGTCGAGGATCGTGAGGCTCGCGAACCAGGAGCTGAGCGCAGGGTCCTTCTCGAGGTTCCACATGAGCGCCTCGTTGTCGCTCATGTGACGCTCGAAGTGCTGCTCCCGGGGACGGGCCATCCTGGCGAGCGTACCCCTGTACGTTGCCTCGTCGGTGAGCGTCCGAGGCAGCCAGCGACGGAACCACGTGCGCGCGTGGTGGCGAGACGCCCGTGCCGGCGTGGTGGCCGAGGCCGTCGACGTCCTCGGCGTGGCCGACGGCCAGACGTTCGGCGCCCGGGCGGACGTCGTGATCGACGAGCTGCACGAGGCCGTCGACGACGTCTACGGCGCGCGGGGTCACGACCCGGACGCCCTCGTCCTGCGCCTGCTCTCGCTGGCCCTCGCCACCGCCGAGCAGCGGTCGGCGTCGCTGCGCATCCTCGACCACCGCCGCGAGATCGACCCGCACTGGTTCCTGCGTGCCCGCCAGGTCGGCTACGTCGCCTACACCGACCGCTTCGCCGGGACCCTGCGCGGCGTCATCGACCGGCTCGACCACCTCGAGGAGCTCGGCATCACCCACCTCCACCTCATGCCGCTGCTGCGCCCGCGGGAGGGGGAGAACGACGGCGGCTACGCGGTGGCCGACTACGGCGCCATCGACCCGCGCCTCGGCGACATGGCCGACCTCGAGGCTCTCGCCGGCGAGCTGCACGACCGGGACATGGCGCTGTGCATCGACCTGGTGGTCAACCACACCGCGGCCGAGCACCCGTGGGCCCAGGCGGCGCGGGCCGGCGACCCCACCCACCGCCGCTACTACCGGATCTTCCCGGATCGCACCGAGCCCGACCAGTACGAGGCGACCATGCGGGAGGTGTTCCCGGAGATGGCGCCCGGCAGCTTCACCCACGTCGAGGGCCTCGGCTGGGTCTGGACCACGTTCCGCGAGTGGCAGTGGGACCTCGACTACGAGAACCCCGACGTCCTCGCCTCGATGTGCGCGGTGATGGGCGACCTCGCCAACCGCGGCGTCGACGTGTTCCGCCTCGACGCCGTGCCCTTCCTGTGGAAGCAGAAGGGCACCGACTGCGAGAACCTCCCCCAGGCCCACCGGATCGTGCAGATCCTGCGCAACGTGCTGCGCATCTCGGCCCCGGGCACGATCTGCAAGGCCGAGGCGATCGTGTCGCCCGACGAGCTGGTGCAGTACCTCGGCGGCCACGACCCCGAGGTCCGGGAGTGCGAGCTCGCCTACCACAACCAGCTCATGGTCATGCTGTGGTCGTCGCTGGCGGCCCGCGACGCCCAGCTGATGACCCGGTCGCTCGAGCGCATGCGGCAACCCCCGGACGGCACGGGATGGGTCACCTACGTGCGCTGCCACGACGACATCGGCTGGGCGGTGAGCGACGAGGACGCCGCCGCGGTCGGGTGGAACGGCTTCGAGCACCGGGCCTTCCTCAACCGCTACTACTCGGGCGAGCACCCGGGGAGCTGGGCCCAGGGGGTGAAGTTCCAGGAGAACCCGCTCACGCTCGACGCGCGCATCTCGGGCACCACCGCCGCCCTCTGCGGGATCGACCAGGCCCGGGAGCGCCAGGACCCCGTCGCCCTCGGCGCCGCGATCCGCCGGTTCCTCCTCCTCCACGCCGTGATCATCGGGTGGGGCGGCTCGATCCCGGTGCTGTACATGGGCGACGAGATCGCCCTGGCCAACGACCGCTCGTTCGCCGACGACCCCGACCACGCCGACGACAACCGCTGGATCCACCGACCACCGATGGACTGGGAGGCCGCGGCCCGACGCCACGATGCCGGGTCGGTGGAGGGACGGGTCTACGCCGGGCTGCGCGAGCAGATCCAGGCGCGGCGCGACCTGCCGGTCATGCGCGCCGGCGGCACCACGTCGGCGCGGTGGACCGGGCACCCCTCGGTGTTCGCCTGGCGGCGCACGCATCCCCGGCACCTGCCGTTCCTCGGGCTGGCTGCGTTCAGCGACGAGCCCACGAGCGTGCCGCTGCCCGTCGCCGTCGACGCGGGCCTCCACGATCCGGTGCCGGTCCTCGCGTCGGACGGCAACGTGCGCATCGACGACGGCCGGATCCACCTGCCGGCCTGGGGCTGGGTCTGGCTGTCGGACTGACCGTCAGCCGCCGTCGACGATCGAGTAGAGGGCGCCGCCCCGCGTGCCGATCATGATGCGGCCGTCCCAGACCGTCGGGGTGGCCTCGATGCAGCCATCCAGGTCGAGCGACCACAGCTCGGTCGCTTCGGCGCCGCCGGGCTGCAGCTCGAAGGCGTGGAACGTGCCGGCGCAGTCGCCGAGGAGGAGGACGCCGTCGACGACGGTCGGCGAACCCCACAGGGGCCCGGGCAGCCGCTTGGACCACAGCTCCACGCCCGTGGCCGCCGAGACCGCCGCCAACCGCCCGCCGTTCGTGCCGACGTAGACCACGCCGTCCACGACGGCCGGCGTGCCCCAGATCCCGCCGGGTCGGACCTCGTTGTCGAACCAGGACCACACGAGCGGGTCCTCGCCGGCGGCCACGTCTGCGGTGGGGTCCAGCTTCACCAGCTGGCCGACGGCGTCGGAGCGCTCGGCGGTGGCCGCCCGCTCGTACTCGGCCGCGACGTAGAGCATGCCCTCGGCGTCGGCGACGATCGACGCGTCCGTGTCGTCGCCCATCCAGTACCGGAACGTGCGTGTCGGCGTGACCCCGTCGGCCAGGCCGGAGATGTCGTAGCCCTGGACGAGGCCGCCGGAGTTCGTGAAGTAGACGGTGCTGCCCACGACGGTGGGCGACACCTCGATCGACACCGTCTGGTCGCCGATCGAGTCGAGCAGCTCCTGGTCCCACCCCGCCACGTCGAAGACGATCTCGGGGGCCACGGTGACCGACCCGTCGGCGGCCGTGCCCCGGTTGAGCGCCACGATCACGAAGCGGCTGTTCTCCCCGCCGACGAAGAGGTGGTCGTCGATGACGATGCCGGAGCTGTCCCAGTCGTCGTTCCACAGGATCGGCGAGAAGTCGTCCGCCGCCATCGACCACAGCTCGACGGCCTCGTCGCCCTCGATCGACAGGATGCGGTAGTGGTCGTCGCGGGAACCGGTGTAGACGAGCGGGTACCCGTCGGGGTCGACGGTGACCGAGCCCTTGATGAGGTCGCCGGTGGGGAACGGGGGCAGGATGCGCTCGCCGGTGTCGGCGTCGAGGAAGTGGACGGCGCCGTCGTAGGCGCCGAACACGAGCCAGGTGCGGCTGGTGCCGTCGGCGGCCTCGCGCTCGAACACGGCGGGCTGGCCGGTCCAGCCCATGCCGCACCACACCTTGGTCTCGCCGAGGTTCGTGGACTCCCCGCACAGCCCGCCCTCGGCCGGGTAGCGGTAGTCGATGACGGGGTCGGTCGGGACCGGTCCCCGGCCGTGGAAGGACCGGGTCGGGTTGCCGCGGAACGTCAGCACGCCCTCGACGGTGGCCCCGGGGTAGGGCTCGCCGGCGAGCGCGGGGTTCGACCAGCCCTCGAACGGCGGCAGCGTCGTGGTCGTCTCCGCCGGCGGCTCCTCCTCGTCGGGCTCCGCGGTCTCCTCCGACGCGGCCGCCGGTCCGACGTCCGGGTCACCCCTGTCGTCGATCCACCAGGTCACCGCGATGACCAGAAGGCTGAGCACCGCCACCGGCGCCAGCGGGATCCGTCGGAACACCGGCGGAGTGTACGACCGCGTAGGTTCCCGATGGTGCGCGCCGACCGCTTCGAACCCCTGCCCGACGACGTCCTCGACCGGTGGTCGACCTTCGGCCGCTGGCCCGACCGCCAGTACTTCCCCGGGTTGCTCGGCCTCGAGATCGAGGAGCTGAAGGCGGACTACTGCCGCATGCGCCTGCCCTTCCGTCCCGAGCACGAGCAACCGGCCGGCGTGGTGCACGGGGGCGCGCTCGCCACGCTCATGGACACCGTGGTCGTGCCCGCCATCGGGTCGGCGTACGGGCCCGAGACCCAGTACATGACCCTCACCATGAACCTGAGCTACATCGGTGCGGTCCGGGAGGCGGACGTGGTCGCCGAAGGCTGGGTCACCCGTCGGGGTCGTTCCACCGTGTTCTGCCGGGCCGAGGCGATGTGCGAGGACCGGCTCGTCATGGAGGGATCGCTCATCTACGCGGTGCGTGAGCCCCGGTAGCCTCCGCACGTGCCGGAGACGCTGCGATACGTGTCACGCGTCGCTCGCCTCCCCCTGCAGGACGGCGACGGCGAGACCATCGGACAGGTGCAAGACGTCGTCCTCGCGCCCGCCGGCCGCCTCGCGCCCCGGGTGCTGGGCTTCATCACGGTGGTGCAGCGCCGGCGCATCTTCGTGAACGCCAACCGCATCGGCGACCTCGAGCCCACGGGCGTGCGGATGCGCACCGGCTCCATCGACCTGCGCCCCTTCCGCAAGCGGGAGGGCGAGCTGCTCGCCCTCGGCGACCTGGTCGACAGCCCGGTCGAGGTCGACGGGGTCGAGCAGTACGTGCGCGACGTCGGCATCACCCCGTCGGACTCGCCCGGTTCGATGTGGGAGCTGTCCACCATCGCCCTCGGCGGCCGCGGCCCCCTGGCCCGGCGGCGCACGCCGGTGATCGTCCCGTGGGAGGCGTGCCGGTCGCTGTTCGACGTCGGCGCCGACGCCGCCGAGGTCGCCGAGATGCGCGAGATGCGCCCGGCCGACGTGGCCAACCGCATCCGGGCGCTGCCGCTCGAGAAGCGCCAGCGCCTCGCCGAGATCATGGAGGACGAGCGCCTCGCCGATCTGCTCGAGGAGCTCCCCGAGGACGAGCAGATCCGCCTGATCAACGGCCTCGACCTCGAGCGCGCCGCCGACATCCTCGAGGAGATGGATCCCGACGACGCGGCCGACCTCCTCGGGGAGATGAGCGCCGAGGAGCGGGCCCGGCTGCTCGAGGCCATGGAGCCCGACGAGGCCCACCACGTGCGCCGGCTCCTCACCTACGAGTCGGCGACCGCCGGCGGCCTCATGACCCCGGAACCGGTGATCATGTCGCCGGAGTCCACCGTGGCCGAGGCGCTCGCCATGCTGCGCGAGGCCTCGCTGCCCGTCGCCCTGGCCGCCCAGGTGTTCGTCGTGAACCCGCCCCTGTCGGTGCCCACCGGCCGGTTCCTCGGGACCATCGGGTTCCAACGGCTCCTGCGCCACCCGCCGTCGGAGAACCTCGGCGACATCGTGCCCGATCGGTCCGAGCACCTCAGCCCCGACACGCCCCAGCTCGAGGTGGCCGGCCGCCTCGCCGCCTACGACATGGTCGCGGTCGCGGTGTGCGACGGGGCCCGCCACCTCGTCGGCGTCGTCACCATCGATGACGTGATGGACCACCTGCTGCCGACCGGCTGGCGTCGGCTGCTGCCCCGCCAACGGACGGGGTTCGGGTAGACGTGCTGCGCTTCCGTCGCTCCGACGACCTCGCCCGCCCGGCCCAGGCCGGGGTCATCGGCGTGCACTTCGACCCGGACGCGTTCGGTCGGTTCTCCGAGGGCATCGCCCGCTTCCTCGGCACCGGCCGGTTCCTCGCCGGTCAGACCGTCCTCGTCGCCGCCTGGATCGCGGTGAACGTCGTCGCCGTGCGCTTCCGCTGGGATCCGTACCCGTTCATCCTGCTGAACCTGGCGTTCTCGACCCAGGCCGCCTACGCCGCCCCGCTGATCCTGCTCGCCCAGAACCGCCAGGACGAGCGGGACCGGGCCCAGGCCGAGCAGGACCGGGAGGTCAACGCCCGCACCCAGGCCGAGGCCGAGTTCATGGCCCGGGAGCTGGCGTCGGTGCGGCTGTCGCTCGCCGACGTCGCCACCATGACCGAGCTGCGCGATGCCGTCGGTGAGCTCGGCGATGCGCTCGCCCGCATCGAGTCCGCCCTCGACGTGCGCCCGGCTGACGACGCCACGTGAGGCGCGCCCTGCTCGTCGGGCTCGCCGTGCTGCTCGGGGCCTGCTCCAGCTCCGACGCCACCCTCGAGCGGGCCGACACCGAGCCGACGACCACCACGACCACGACCTCGGCACCTGCCTCCGAGGAGGCGGCCCCCACCGAGCCCTCCGCACCCACGGTCACCTGGGAGCCCTGCGGCACCGCCGAGTGCGCGACCGTCGCGGTTCCGCTGGACCACGACGATCCCGACGGCGCCACGATCGACCTGTCCGTCCTGCGCCTCCCCGCCCGGGGCGATCGCATCGGGGCGCTGTTCGTGAACTTCGGCGGACCGGGCAGCGGGGCGGTCGACCTCCTGCCCATGTTCCCGTTCCCGGACGAGGTGCGCGAGCGGTTCGATCTCGTCGCCGTGGATCCCCGCGGCGTCGGCGGCTCGGCCCCGCTCGACTGCGGCATCGACCCGGCCGAGCTCTACGCCGTGGATCCGACCGTGGAGGACGACGCCGACGTCGACGCGCTCGTCGCTGTCAGCGAGGCCTACGCCGCCGACTGCGCAGCGACCCGCGGGGAGCTCCTCGACCACGTCGGCACCCGGGACGTGGCCCGTGACTTCGACCTGGTCCGCGCCGGCATGGGTGACGAGCGCATCGACTACCTCGGCTACAGCTACGGCACGGCGATCGGGCAGGCCTACGCCGAGCTGTTCCCCGACCGCGTCCGCACCATGATCCTCGACGGCGTGGTCGACCCGGCGCCCGACGGCATCGACGTGGCCGTGCAGCAGGCCCGAGGGTTCGAGACCGCGCTGGCGCGCTGGGCCGCCGGCTGCGGCGACCGCCCGACGTGCGACCTCGCAGACCCCGTCGGTGCCGTCGACGACGTGCTCGCGCTCGCCGAGTCGGGCATCCCCGCCGGCAGCGCGCAGGTCGGCCCCGGGGAGGTCGCCATCGGCCTGGCGATGCCGCTGTACAACACCGGCCTGTGGCCCGTCCTGGACGAGGCGGTCACCAGCGCCCTCGCCGGCGACGGCTCGACGATGCTCGGCCTGGCCGAGCAGTACCTGCGGCTCGTGGACTTCTCGGCGTACTACGCGGTGTCATGCCTCGACAGCGCGTGGCCCGACGTACCCGCCGAGCACCTCGCCGAGGCCGAGGCCGCCGCCGCGCGGGCGCCCCGGTTCGGGGAGGCGATCGTGAACGACTACCTGCGGTGCGCGGTGTGGCCTGCGGAACCCGATCCGCTCGGCCCGATCACGGCCCCCGGGTCACCACCGATCCTGGTCGTGTCCACGACCGGTGACCCGGCCACCCCCCACGAGAACGCGGTGGCGGTGGCGGAGCGCCTGGCCGAGGGCGTGCTGGTCACCCGCGAGGGCGACGGCCACACCGTCGTCTTCCAGGGGGACGGCTGCATCGATGCGATCGCCATCGCCTACCTGCTCGACGAGGTCGTCCCCCCGGTGGGCAGCCGCTGCTGACCGGCGCCGGTCAGGGCCGGTGGCCGCCGAGCTCCCACCACTCGGCCAGGTCGGCCATGGTGCTGTCGACGGTGTCATCGGCCACGGCGATCGAGCCGATGTCCGCGCCGGCCCGGCTCCAGACCAGGACGTCCTGGCCGGCGATGTCGACGAAGCACAGGATCGTGCCGGTCGAGGAGCCCTGCCGGTAGGTCGTCGCGCCCAGCCACGGCACGGGCAGCTCGCCCGCCGGCCCCCGGCCGTCGGGTCGGCAGGCGCTCTCGGTCGTGTCGAGGACGGCGTCGCCGAGCACGGCCTGCTCGGACTCGATCCAGCGGGTCATGTCGTCCGCGCCGGAGAAGCGGACCCAGGACACGACGCCGGCTGCGCCCGTCGCCGGTCGGCACGTGACCGCGGCGACGCCCCCGGCGCGCTCGAGCAGGTCCAGGTCCCGCTCGCACCGGGTCGTGAGCTCGCCGGGAAGCTCGTCGAGCAGCCGCTCCTCGAGCGGGAGGGGGAACTCGGCGTCGGTCCGTCCGACGAGCTCGGACCAGAACCGGTAGTGCACCGCGTAGCGGCCGAAGCCGCCGGCGACGCCGAGCACCGGCGCGGTGCCGTCGGTCCAGGCGATGTCGACCCGGCCGTCCACGCTGCGGCACGCGACCCGGCCGCGGCCCCGGCGGTCCCGGTGGTCGTGGACGGCCCCCGCGCCGAGCGCGCACTCGCCGGGCGCGCCCGGATCCAGCTCGAGGGCAGCGACCGTGTCCCGGAACGCCTGGTCCCGCGCCTCGACGTCGGGGAAGAGGGTGAAGGTCACCAGCTCGGGCACGGCATCCCGGGGGCATTCGAGCCGGACCGTGCCGTCGGGGCCGACGCCGTCGGGGCGGTCGGCGGGGGGCACGCAGCCCTCGAGCTCGGCGGGGACCGCTTCGCGCAGCGCCGCCAACGTCGGTTCGGCTGGGGCGGGCGGGGGGCTCGGGTCACCCGACTCGCTGGGGGTGGCGGTCTCCTCCCCCGGCAGCACCACGTCGTCGGCGCCGACCGCCCACCAGGTGAGGCCGGCGACCGCCAGCACCGCGACCGCGAGGACCGCGCCGATGACGAACGGCGCCTTCGAGCGGGGCCGGTCGTCCTCCCAGCCGTCCCACTCCACCTCGACCACGCCCCGGAGGGGCCGGCCACCCACCTCGTCGTCGTCGGTCACCAGGGCTCCCTACCCCGCCATGCCCTCGGCGACGAGCTGATCGAGGGTCCAATCCGGGTGATCGGACTCGATGCGCTGCAACCAGTACACGGACTCGAACAGGGCGAGCAGGGTGCCGTCGGAGCGCTCGAGCACCCGGACGCCGCTCATCCCCCGCAGGTTGGCCATGGTCGCCTCATCGGTGACCCGGGCGATCGAGAAGCGGGTCATGGAGATCTCGGCGGGCGAGCCGAACTCGTCGGCGAGCCGGGCCGACGCGACCTCGAACTGCATCTGGCCGACGGCGGCGAGCATGGGCTCCTGGTCGCCGAGGTCGCGGTCGCGCAGCACCTGCACCACACCCTCCTCGTCGAGCTGGGCGATGCCCTTGCGGAACTGCTTGAAGCGGCCGACGTCCTTGGGCCGGGCGATGGCGAACAGCTCGGGGGCGAAGGCGGGGATGCCGGGGTACTCCACCGGCGGCTCGAGGTAGAGCGTGTCGCCCACCCGCACCTCGGTGGCGTTGACCAGGCCGATCACGTCGCCGGGGAAGGCCTCCTCGAGGGTGTCGCGCTCCTGGCCGAACACGGAGTGGGCGTACTTGGTGCCGAAGGGCTTGCCGGTGCGGGCGTGGGTGACCACCATCCCCCGCTCGAACCGCCCGGAGCACACCCGCACGAAGGCGATGCGGTCGCGGTGGCTGGGGTCCATGTTCGCCTGCACCTTGAACGCGAAGCCGGAGAACGGCGACTCGAGCGGGCGGGGGTCGCCCTCGATGTCAGGGCGGGGCTGCGGCGACGGGGCCAGGTCGGCGACGGCGTCGAGCAGGAGCCGCACGCCGTAGTTGGTGAGGGCGGAGCCGAAGAACACCGGGGTGGCCTCGGCCATCTCGAACAGCTCCTGGTCGAAGTCGGACCCGACCGCCTCGAGCAACTCGATCTGCTCCACCGCGGCCAGGTAGCTGTCGCCGTCGACCTCCTCGGCGGCGGCCGGGTCGAGGATCTCCTCGCCGGCCTCGGTCGCGCCCCGCGCCGTGCGGCTGAAGCGCACGTAGTCGCCGCTGCGGCGATCGATGAGGCCGCGGAAGTCGCCGGCGATGCCCACCGGCCAGGTGATCGGCATGGTGGCCAGGCCGAGGGTCTCCTCGATCTCGTCGGTGAGCTCGAGGGCCTCCTTGCCGGGCCGGTCCCACTTGTTGATGAAGGTGAGCAGCGGGATGCGGCGCTCCCGGCAGACCTCGAACAGCTTGAGGGTCTGGGGCTCAATGCCCGAGCTGGCGTCGAGGACCATGATCGCGGCGTCGGCGGCGGCCAGCACCCGGTAGGTGTCCTCGGAGAAGTCCCGGTGGCCCGGGGTGTCGAGCAGGTTCAGCACCCGGTCCCGGTACGGGAACTGCAGCACGGTCGAGGTGATGGAGATGCCGCGCTGCTGCTCCATGTCCATCCAGTCGGACCGCACCCGACGGCGCTCACCGCGTGCCTTGACCTGGCCGGCGTCCTGCACCGCCCCGCCGTAGAGCAGGAACTTCTCGGTCAGGGTCGTCTTGCCCGCGTCGGGATGGCTGATGATGGCGAACGTGCGGCGGCGTTCGGCCTCGACGGCGGGATCGGTCACGGGTCAAGTGAACCGGCCGCCTGCCGGGCCCGCCAACTCCCGACCTGCTCGATCCGGTGCCTCGCCGCCGAGCAGATGGCGCCGCCCCACCCCGCGATGCGATCGCAGAGCAGGTTCCGGAGCTCGAGGCCCCACAGCTCCCGCGGATCTCGCAGCGGGTGGCCGCGACCATCCCGGAAGCCGGGAGGAGGGCGGAGGTCATCGGCCATCGGTGCCGAGGGTCCGGAGGGGCTGCCACAAGGATCGGCGGCCAAGGGAGCGCCGATGGATGTTCAACGCCGATCGTCAGCGCTCGAGCAGCCAGCGCACCCGTCGCGGCGTCGTTGCGTAGTGGAGCATCACGAGCGCGCCGAGCACGGCACCGAACCTGGCGTTCGCGGTGAGGATGGCTGCGACTGCGGCGCCGAGCAGCAGGCACAGCTCCAACGCCAGCCGGGTTCGTCCACCGACCGCAACCGGCGCACCGCCGGATGCGCTGGCGTCGCCAGTCACGCGGAACGTCCCCCACAGCCCAGCGAGGACGACCACGGCGCCAACCGAGCCGACGACGCTGGCCAGCGTTCCGGGCATTGCTCGCCACGCCGCCATCGCCCAGGCCACCATCGCCGTGACCTCCAGGCCGAAGCGCAGCGCTGCCTGGGCCGGTGAGAGCTCCGACTTCACGGTCAGGTCGTGGCCGATGGCACAGCGATCACGGTCACTCGACAACCGTACGTGCTGCCCCGCCATCGAGGTATCGATTATCGAGGTCCACCTGACGTGCGTCACCCGCCAGGCACCCGGTGCGGGACCCGGTCACCCGACGGTGAGCGTTCCGGCCATGCCCTTCTCGTAGTGCGTCTCGCCGTCAGCAGCTTCGACGATGCAGAAGAGGGTGTACTCGCCGGGCTCCAAGTCGTAGGTGGCGTTGCAGTCCTCCCCGGCGGGGAACGCCTCGAGCTCGAAGGCCCCGGCCTCGGCAAGCGCCTCCTCATCGGGTGCACCATCCTGCGTGAGCGGCACCTCACCGCCACCGGGGAGGAAGGCGAGCTCGTGCGCCTCCTCACCGACGTTGGTGGCGGCGAAGGTGACCACGCCAGGAGCAACGGTGACATCAGCGGGCACGAACGCGTAGTCCGCGAGCTGGATCGCAACCGTCTCCTCGGCCTCCGCCTCCAGATCCTCGCCCACGGGCGAGCACTCGGACCCGTACTCGACGACGTCGGCACCGACGCTCTCCTCACCCGAGTCCGTCGACGGACCCGCCGCGACATCGTCGTCGTCTCCGCATGCGCCCAGACCGAGGGCGGCGACGATGGCGAACAGCGGGACGATCAAGGTGCGGGACGTGTGCATCGCCGCAGTAAAGCACACCTTATAACAGGAGGGAAGTCGACCTTCACCGCCGCGTCCATCGACTGGCTTGGAGCGGGCCTCCGAGTGGGCATGGAGCGGGCATCATGGAGCGCATCGACCTCGACGGGATGCTGGCGACGACCACGGCGCTGCGGGCGCAGCTGGGTGAGGTGCGGTTGCCCCTGGCGACCGACGCCGTCGACGACGCCCGGCGGACCGCGGACCACGTGCGCCGCCAGCTCGACGACTACGTCATCCCCCGGTTGCGGGACATCGACGCGCCGGTGCTGGCCGTGGTGGGCGGTTCGACCGGAGCGGGCAAGTCGACGCTGGTGAACAGCGTGGTCGGTGCCGAGGTCACCGTCCCCGGCGTGCTGCGACCGACGACCCGCTCGCCGGTGCTGATCCACCACCCCACGGCCGCCCGCTGGTTCGAGGACGACCGGGTGCTCGGCTCCCTCGCCCGGGCGCGGGGCACGCCGGGACAGCCGGTGGAGGGCGCCCACCAGCTGCAGCTCGTCGCATCCGATGCCGTGCCGGAGGACCTGGCCCTGCTCGACGCGCCGGACATCGACTCGGTGCTCGACCGCAACCGGGAGATCGCCCAGCACCTCCTCGACGCCGCCGACCTGTGGGTGTTCGTCACCACGGCCGCCCGCTACGCCGATGCCGTGCCGTGGGACTTCTTGCGCACGGCGTCTCGTCGTGGCGTGGGCATCGGCCTGGTGCTGAACCGGGTACCGCCCGGCGCCGGCGACGAGATCGCCCCGCACCTGGCCTCGATGCTCGCCGACGAGGGGCTCGGCGACGCCCCGCTGTTCGTGCTCGAGGAGCAGGCGCTCGCCGACGGCCGCCTGCCGACCGCGGCGGTCGCCCCGATGCGCGCCTGGCTCGACGACCTCGCCGCCGACCGGGAGGCTCGAGCCGACCTGGTCCGCCAGAGCCTCACGGGCGCGGTGGCCGACGTGTCGAACCGGACCGAGGAGGTCGCCTCGGTCGTGGAGCAGCAGCAGGCAGTCGCCGACCAGCTGTCCGGTGCGGCAGCCGATGCGTTCGCCGACGCCCACCAGCGCCTGGCCGACGACGTGCGCGACGGCACCGTCATGCGCGGCGAGGTCCTCGCCCGCTGGCAGGACCTGGTCGGCACGGGCGAGCTGCTCCGGGAGCTGCAGTCACGCATCGGCCGGCTGCGGGACCGGATCGCGGCGAGCGTCACCGGCCGGCCCCGCAACGTCGAGAAGTTCCAGGGCGCGGTCGAGAGCGGCGTCGAGACCCTGCTGCGGGAGCGGGTGGCCGAGGCCACCGACGAGGTCGTCCTCCGCTGGCGGGCGACCAGCGCCGGCACCGCGCTCCTCGACGACGCCGGCGACGAGCTGCGCCGACCCTCGACCGATCTCGGCGAGCGGGCCTCTCGCCTCGTCCGCGACTGGCAGGGCGGCCTGCTCGACCTGCTCCGCGAGGAGGGGGCCGGCAAGCGGACCACGGCCAAGATCCTCTCCTACGGCCTCAACGGCGCCGCCCTCGTCCTGATGGTCGGGGTGTTCGCCCAGACGGGTGGGCTCACCGGCGCCGAGGTCGCCATCGCCGGCGGCAGCACCGCGGTGGGGTCCACGCTGCTCGAAGCGCTCCTCGGCGACCAGGCCGTCCGCCGCCTGACCGAACGGGCCCGGGCCGACCTCGACCGCCGCACCGGCGAGCTCCTCGCCGGGGAGGCCGAGCGGTTCACCTCCCTCGTCGACGGGCATCGACCGGACACCACGACAGCCGGCACGCTGCGGGAGCTGGCGGGCGAGCTGCGCCGAGCCCTGGGCACCGACGCAGGACGGCGGCGGCGATGAGCCGGCGGGACGAGCGCCGCAGCACACGAGCCGACCGCGAGCTGCGCCAGCGGCTCGACCACCTCACCGCCGTCTCCGAGCTCGCCGCGGCGGGACCGGGGCGACTGCCCGCCGACCTCGCCGACGACGTGGCCGCCACCGTGGAGCGGGCCCAGACCCGGCTCGGCCGCGGGGCGGACCGCACGGTGGTGGCGCTGGCCGGGGCGACGGGCAGCGGGAAGTCGTCGCTGTTCAACGCGCTCGTCGGCGACGACATCTCACCGGTCGGCGTGCGCCGGCCGACGACCTCGACGGCCCGGGCGGCCGTGTTCGACGCCGACGGCGCCCTCGGGGACGGGACCGCCGACCTCCTCGAGTGGCTCCAGGTCCCGCAGCGCCACGTCGTTCCGGCCGAGCGCGCGCCCGACCTGCACGGCCTGGTCCTGCTCGACCTGCCCGACCACGACTCGGTCGAAGCCGACCACCGGGCCGAGGTCGACCGCCTCGTCGAGGTCGTCGACGCGTTCGTGTGGGTGGTCGACCCCCAGAAGTACGCCGACGCCGCGCTGCACGAGCAGTACCTGCGCCGCTTCGCCGGGCACGCCGCCGTGACCATCGTGGTCCTGAACCAGGTCGACCTCGTGCCCGAGCACGGCCGTCAGGGCATCGTCGACGACCTCGCCCGCCTGCTCGAGGCCGACGGGCTCCACCGGGTCCGCGTCGTGGCCACCTCGACCATGACCGGCGAGGGCGTGGACGCGCTCCGCCGGGAGCTGGCCGCCCGCACGGCCGAACGGCGCGCTCTCGTGGCGCGCCTCGACGCCGACGTGGACTGGCTCGCCGACCAGCTGGCCGGCCGGGTCAGCGACCGGGCGCCGGAGCCGGTCGGACGTGGCACCCGGCGCGACCTGACCCGCGCCTTCGCCGATGCCTCGGGCGCCGACGCGGTCGCCGATGCCGTCGGTGCCGCCCACCGACGCCGGGCCGCCCAGGCCGTGGGCTGGCCGCCGACCCGGTGGCTGGGCCGACTCCGCCCCGACCCGCTCCGCCGCCTCGGCCTCGACCGGCCCCCGCCCGAGCCGGGCACGACCACGGTGGGACGCACCTCGCGCGCCGCGCCGTCCACCGTCGCGGACGCCGCGCTCGGACGAGCCCTCCGCGACTTCGTGGACGACACCGCTGCCGGCCTGCCGCCGGCGTGGCAGGAGCGCGTCGGCGAGGTCGCCAACGCCCGCCGCGGGGACGTGGCCGACGCGCTCGACCGCCAGATCGGATCCGCCCGCCTCCCCACCGAGCCGGCCGGCTGGTGGCGGGCCGTCTCCGGCCTGCAGTGGCTGCTGGCCGGGATCATGGCCGTCGGCCTCGTCTGGCTCGTCGTCATCGGCGTGGTCGCCTGGTTCGGGCTCCCCGACCTGCCCGCCCCGGAGATCGGCGAGGTGCCCTGGCCGTCGGCCATGGCCATCGGCGGTGCGCTGGCCGGGTTGCTGGTGAGCGTGCTGGCCCGCGCCATCGCCGGGATCGGAGCGAGGCGACGAACGGCCGCGGCCCGGCGGATGCTCACCGACGCGGTGTCGTCGACCGCGGACGACCTCGTCGCCGACCCGGTCGACGCCGAGCTCGCGGCCCTGGCCGAGCTGCGTTCGTCCGTGCGCGAGCTGCGCTGAGACGGACCCCGGTCAGAAGCTCAGCGGCGCCACGTACAGCTTGCGCTCGCCGTTGCACGGCGGCCCGTAGTCGTAGCAACCCTTCGTCCAGGCGTGGTAGCTGATCCACCACCGGCCGTCGGTGCCTCGGGCCACGGTGCCGCCGCCCGGTCCGGCCACGTCCCCGTAGCTGGTCATGATCGGCTCGGGATGCGTCTCGCACGGCCCGAGCGGGCCGGCGCAGCGGGCGTAGCCGGTGGCGTAGGTGTCGTTGCCGACGTAGTCGCCGCCGGTGTGGAACAGGTAGTGGACGCCGCCGCGCAGCACCATCTGGGGGTTGTCGAGCGTGGTCTGCCACGGGAACCGGCTGGTGTCCTTGGCCAGCACCTCGACGTGCCCGCCGACCGGCCGCGTGCCGTCCGCGCTCAGCCGTGCCGCCCACACCTTCGAGACGGCATCGGCGCCGTGGGTGCGCCCGGCGAAGCCGTCGTTGTTCTTGAAGTGCAGCCAGGCCCGGCCGTCGGCGTCGACGAAGGGGTGCGGGTCGATCGTGCCGCCGAGGTGGTCCTGGCACACGATGGGTCCGGTCGCCCCCGTCTGGTCGACGAAGGGCCCCTCGGGCCGGTCGGCCACGGCCACGCTGAGGCACCACTCCAGCGACGACTTCGCCTGGGCCGCGTAGAACAGCACGTACCGGCCGCCGTAGCGGTGGACCGCCGGCGCCCACTGCGTGTCCGGGACCTGCCAGTCGGGGTACGAGGGCAGGGCGGTCGAGCCCCAGGTCTGCCCGGTCGTCGTGCGCCAGCCGCCGTCAGGTCGGTCGGACACGAGCACGCCGATGTGGTTCCCCCACGTGGTGCCGGTCGTGTAGGCGTACCACTGGTGCCCGAAGCGCACGATGTGGGGATCGGGTCCGTCGTCGTCCCACGTCGCCGTGGTGGGCATCGCCCCGACCGTCGGCGAGCCGGGCTGGTTCGACCCGGACGGGCAGCGGGTGTCGTCCTCGACCGCGGTGCCGACCGCGCGGTCGCCGCCGAGGATCACGAGGCGGGGGGAGCGGAGGCGGGCGATCTCGGCCTGCACCGCCGGCGGGATGCAGTTGCCCCGCACGAGCAGGACGGGGCCGCCGGCGAGGGCGGCGACCGGGCCGGCGGCGAGCGCGTCGGCTGCGGCCATGCCCGTGGCCAGGTACGCCACCGGCGCGCCACCGGCGAAGGCTCGCTCGGACACCTCCGAGGAGGTGGCGAAGCGGTTGGCGCCGGCGACCCGGGTGACGTTGCCGGCGAGGAACCGGAGCTGGTCCTCGACCGCGGGGCTCACCGTGCCCGGGCCACCGAGGATGACCACGTCGCGGATCTGGTGGTCGGCGATGTACTGCCCGGTCGCATCGGCCAACCGGTCCTTGTTCACCAGCAGGAGCGGCGCGCCCTGGCGGACGGCGGCGGGCACGCCGGCGAGGGCGTCGGGGAAGGTCTCCCCGCTGGCCACGTAGGCGGTGGTCGGGGCGGCGAAGGCGTGACGGGCCACGGCTGCGGCGGTGGCGAAGCGGTCAGGGCCCTGGACCCGGGTGACGTCGCCGCTCGTCTTGCCCTGCAGCTGGGCGAGCACGCCGTCGGAGACCGAGCCGGTGCCGCCGACGACGACGATCTCGGCGGGACGGAGGCGATCCAGCTCCGCCGCGGTGGCCGGCGGCAGCGCGGTCGGCTGGGTGAGCAGCACCGGGCCCCGCTCGACGCCGGCGGCCACGCCGGCGGCGAGGGCGTCGGGGAACTTGGCCCCGGTCACCACGTAGGCCACCGGGACCCCGGCAGCGAACCGGGAGGCGGACACCTTCGCGGCCGTCTGGTAGCGGTCGACGCCCGAGATCCGGTCGGGGTGGCCGGCGGCGGCGATGGGGGCCGGGGCCACCGTCGCCAGCAACCCGACGAACAGGGCGATGGTCGCCAGGGCGGACAGGGCGCGCGAACGGGTCACGAGGACCTCAATCGGCCGCGATGAACACGGTCTTGAGCTCGGAGAAGTGCTCGAGCGCGACGAGGCCCTGGTCACGCCCGATCCCCGACTGCTTCACCCCACCGAAGGGCGCTTCGATGTGCACCGACGACGACGTGTTGATCGACAGCATCCCGGTCTCGACGCCACGGGCGACGCGCAGGGCCCGGCCGATGTCCCGGCACCAGATGGTCCCGGACAGGCCGTGGATCGAGGCGTTGGCCAGTGCGATCGCCTCGTCCTCGGTGCGGAAGGACTGGATGCCGACCACCGGGCCGAAGATCTCCTCCCGCATGAACCGCATGCCGACGTCGGCGCGGTCGAGGACCGCCGGGGTCAGGTAGCTGCCCGGGAGGTCGGGGCGGACCCCGCCGGTGCGGAGCCGGGCGCCGTCGGCCTGGGCCGAGGCCAGGTACTCCTCGGCGATGGCGCGCTGGTCCTCGGAGATGAGGGGCCCGAGCTCGGTGTCGCCGTCGCCGGTCGGGCCGATGCGGATGGCCTCGGTGGCAGCGACGAAGCGCTCGGTGAAGTCGTCCACCACGGACTCGTGCACGAACATGCGGCTGCGGGCGCAGCAGTCCTGGCCGGTGTTGTCGAACACCGACCACAGCGACGAGGCGACGCACGCGTCGAGCTGGTCGTCGGAGAGGTCGTCGAAGACGAGGCTGGCCGACTTGCCGCCGAGCTCCAGGCCCACGCGGGTGATGTCTCGCGCCGCCAGGGCCATGATCCGGGACCCGACCTCGGTGGAGCCGGTGAAGGACACCTTGCGGACCCGGGGATCGGTCACCAGCGCCTCGCCGAGCGAACCGCCAGGGCCGGTGACGACCTGGAACGTGCCGGGTGGGAGGCCGGCGCCCTCGGCCAGCTCGGCCAGGGCGATGGCGGTGAGCGGGGTCTGCGACGCCGGCTTGGCCACGACCGCGTTGCCCATGGCGAGGGCCGGCGCCACCTTCCAGCACAGGATCAGCAGCGGGAAGTTCCACGGGACGATGGCCACGCTCGGCCCGATCGGCTCCCGGAAGGTGAGCAGCGTGCCGTCGGCGTTGCCCGGGATGGTGGAGCCGTGGATCTTGTCGACGGCGCCCGCGTAGAACTCGAACACCTCGGCGGCGGCGCCGACCTCGCCGCGCGCCGCGCTGATCGGCTTGCCGGCCTGGGCCGACTCGAGCCGGGCCAGGTGCTCGGCGTTGACCCGGATGAGGCGGGCCACCTCGCGGAGCACGTCGCGCCGGACCCGCACGTTGGACCGGGACCAGTCGGCGTGGGCGTCCAGGGTCCGGGTGAGGACGGCATCGACGTCGTCGGGGCCGAGCTCGGGCACCCGGTCGACGACGGCGCCGGTGGAGGGGTCGAGCACGTCGCGCACGGGCGGGAACCGTACCGGCTGGCTAGGTTGGCAACGCCTGTAACCAAGTTCTCCCGGGGGAAGCCGTGTCCGACACCGCCAAGAAGAAGAAGATCGTCACCGTGCTCGAGCCCGAGGACGAGTACACCCACGAGCCCGACGCGGCCGAGAACTACAACGAGTCGATGTACCTCAACGCGTTCGACGCGGCCCAGGAGGTCGGCGGCTGGTTCCGCCTCGGCAACCGGGTCAACGAGGGCTACGCCGAGATGACCGTGTGCGTGTACCTGCCGGCCAAGGACGGGAAGCGTCGGGTCGCCTTCGTCTACGGGCGTCCCCAGATCGACACCAACGACAAGATGGAGGCCGGCGGCCTGTCCATCGAGGTGGTCGAGCCGTTCGAGCACCTCAAGGTCCGCTACGAGGGCAAGGTGTGCCTGCTCGACGAGCCCGGCCAGATGGCCGACCCCCGCACGGCGTTCAAGGAGAACCCGTGGGTGGAGTGCGAGGTCGACCTCGACTACCGCGGCGTGTCCCCGATGTACGGCGGCAAGCCCCAGTACGAGGACGGCACCGAGCTCGAGGTGGAGGCCGAGAAGTCCTTCGCCAAGGCCCACTACGAGCAGCACTGCGCGGTCACCGGAACGATCCGGGTCGGCGAGGAGACCATCGACATGGACGGCCTGGGCCTGCGGGACAAGTCGTGGGGCCCCCGCTACTGGCAGGCTCTGTCCTGGTACCGGTGGCTGCCCATGACGTTCTCGAAGGACTTCGCCATGATGATCTCGATCGTCGGCGGCAAGCCCGGCGGCATGGTCCTCGAGGGCGGCGAGTACCACCTCATCCGGGACTGCACCATCGAGTCCGACTGGGACGAGGACACGTACCAGACGGCCATGCGCTGCTCGGTCACCACCGACCACGACACCTACGAGGTCAACGGCGAGGTCATCTCCCTGATCCCGCTGCGCAACCGGCGCCAGGACCCCGACGGCAACGAGCTGTTCACCCGCATCACCGAGGCCATGACCCGCTTCGAGTGCCGCGGCGAGAAGGGCATCGGCATGAGCGAGTACCTCGACCAGATCGTCGACGGCGTGCCCATCGGCGACGACGTCCGCTGAACCTGTTCGCACCCCCGTCCGTGACCACATCCGGTCATCTCCGGGGGTGCGAAGGTCAGCTCCCGGCGTTGAGGGCGGCGCTGATCGGGCGCAGGGCCTCGAACACGGCCTCGAACTGGGGCTGGTGCCGGGCGTAGACGTCGTGGTGGGCAGCGATGGGGTGCAGGGTCCCGCCGCTGCTCGCCAGGCGTGACAGGTCGTCGCGGTCGAGGTCCCCGTGGCGGTGCAGGGCGAGGAGCGCGGTGGCCCGGGCGATGGCGACCTCGGGCCGGTCGGGCACGAGCACCGGCCGGTCGAGCACGTCGGCCACGATCTGGGCCCAGCCGGCGGAGCGAGCCGCACCGCCGACGAACACGAGCTCCCGCACCGGCTCGCCGGTGAGCGCCTCGGCATGCGGCAGCAGCCAGGCGAGGTTGTGGGCGACGCCCTCGCACGTGGCCCGCACCAGCTCGTTGCGGCCGGTCTCGAGGCTCATGTTCACGTAGCCGCCCCGCATGTGCTGGTCGTTCGCCGGCGCCATGGAGCCGCGCAACCACGGCAGGAACAGCACGCCGCCGCTGCCCGCCGGCACCCGGTCGAGCACCTCGTCGAGGGTGTCGAAGCCGCCGGTGTGCACCACGTTGTCCAGCACGTGCTCGAGGGGCTTGCCGCCGAGGCCGTTCTCGGCGAAGACCAGGTAGCGGTCGGTGAACGGGCCGGGGCACGACAGCACCTCGTGGTCGAGGTCCACCTCCTTGGTGGCGATGGCGTCGACCAGCACGCTCGTGGTGCCGATGCTCAGCCCGGCCCGACCGTCGCGGTAGGCGTCGGTGGCGATCGAGCCGGCCTGGGTGTCGTTCACGCCGGCGTGGACGATCGCGGTGGCAGGGATGCCGAGGGAGTCGGCCACCTCGGGTCGCACCGGTCCGATGGGCTCGTCCATGGGCAGCAGCGGCGGGAGCCTCGAGGCGTCGACGCCCGACCAGCCCAGCAGCACGTCGTCGTAGGTCGTCTGCCCGAGGGCCCGGTTGTCGACCAGCTGGCTCATGAACTGCGTCGCCTGGTTGCCGGCCAACCGGCCGGTGAGCCGGGCGTTGATGTGGTCCATCGGCTCCAGGTACGCCGCGGTCCGGGCGTGCACGTCGGGGCAGTCGTGCTGGAGGTGGAGCACGTGGCCGAGGCTGAGGCCCCCTCCGACCGGCGGGATGCCGTGGCGCTCGATGAACCCCATGAACGCGTCCTCGTGCTCGCGGAGGATGGCGAAGCTGCGCTCGGTGCCCCGCCGGTCCGACCACAGCCGCATCGGCGCGACGGGACGACCGTCGGCATCGACCGGGACGATCGAGGAGTACTGGCTGTCGACGCCGACGGCCACGATCTCGCTCGCCGCTCCCGGCGCGGCGGCCACGCACGCACCCACGGCGTCGACCACCGCCCGCCACTGGGCGTCGGCATCGAGCTCGGCCCGCTCGCCCTCGACGTCGGCGACCAGGTTGCGGCTCGCCGTGGCGTGCACGGTGCCGTCGAGGCCGACGATGGCCGCCTTGACGTTCGTGGTGCCGACGTCGATCCCCAGAGCCGTGGTCACGACCGACATCCAACCCGAAAATCTCGTCTGCGGGTCACACCTGTGGTGACCAGCAGACGACAGATCACTGCTTGGGCCCGACCACCACGGTCTTCTGGTTGACGAACTCCCGGATGCCCAGGTGGCTCAGCTCCCGGCCGTAGCCGGAGTCCTTGATGCCGCCGAAGGGCAGGCGGGGGTCGGACGCGACGAAGTCGTTGACGAAGCAGCAGCCAGCGGCCAGCTCCTCCGCGGCGATGCGCTCGCCTCGCTCGAGGTCCGCGGTGAACACCGCGGCGCCCAGCCCGAAGGACGTGTCGTTGGCGAGCTCGATGGCGTGGGCCTCGTCGCGGGCTCGCAGCACGGCGGCGACCGGGCCGAAGGTCTCCTCCGCGCCGGCAGCCATGTCGGTGGTGACGCCGGTGAGCACGGTGGCCGGGTACCAGGCCCCGTCGCGGTCGGGGACCTCACCACCGAGCACCAGCTCGGCGCCGGCGTCGACCGTGCGCCGCACCTGGTCGTGCAGCTCGTCGCGCAGCGACTCCTGGGCCTGCGGCCCGATCGTGGAGTCCTCGTCGGTGGGGTCCCCCATGACCGCGGCCGCCATCTCGGCGACGAAGGCATCGACGAACGCGTCGTGGACCTCGTCGACGACGATGAAGCGCTTGGCCGCGATGCAGGACTGGCCCGAGTTGATGAGCCGGCTCGTCGCGCACGTCTTCGCTGCCGCCTCGATGTCCGCGTCGGCCAGCACGACGTAGGGGTCGCTGCCACCGAGCTCCAGCACCGTCTTCTTCAGGAGGCGACCGGCGGTCTCGGCGACGGCCGACCCGGCCGGCACGCTGCCGGTGAGGGTCGCGGCGCGCACGAGCGGGTGCTCGAGCACCGCCTCGACGTGCCGCGAGGGGATCACGAGCGTGCGGAACAGGCCCTCGGGTGCGCCGCCCTCACGGAACAGGTCCTCGATGGCGAGCGCGCAGCCGGTGACGTTCGACGCGTGCTTCAGCAGCCCGGCGTTGCCGGCCATGATCGCCGGGGCGGCGAAGCGGAAGACCTGCCAGAGCGGGAAGTTCCACGGCATGACGGCGAGCACGACCCCGAGGGGGTCGTGGTGGATGTAGCTGCGCTGGCGGTCGGCGTCGAGGGGGATGTCGGCGAGGTGCTCGGCGCCGTGGTCGGCGTAGTAGCGGCAGGCCCACGCGCACTTCTCCACCTCGCTGCGCCCGGCGGCCAGCGGCTTGCCCATCTCCGCGGCCATGAGCCCGGCCAGGTCGTCGGCCCGGGCGTCGAGGGCGTCGGCGGTGGCCCGCAGCACCGCGGCGCGCTCGTCGAACGAGGTGCGGCGCCAGGACCGGTGCTGGGCGTGGGCCTGCTCGACGAAGTCGGTCACCTGCGCGGCGGTGTGCTCGTCGTAGGTGGCGATCTGCTCGCCGGTGGCCGGGTTCGTGCTCGTCGGCATGGTCTCCCCTACCCGGGGAGGCCCTGGTGCTTGTCCATCATGCCGGCCATCACGCTGCGGATGAAGTCGTCGGCCTCGTCGGTCATGCCGCCGGCGACCCCGCCGTAGACGGCCGCCGACTTGGGCGTCTCGTCCGCGTGCTCGAGCGCGTACGCGACCGCTTCGTCGAGGTCGGCGGCGAAGGACTCGACCACGCCGGGCTGGGTCTGGGGGCGCGTGACCGCCATGTGGATGGCGTTGGGGTACTGCTGGCCGTTGAAGCGCCACCCACGGAGCCGCATGAAGTCGTTCACGTGGTAGATGTCGAAGTGCCCACCGCCTTCAGGGCAGTTGGTGAAGGCGAACAGGAACGTGGCGTCGCCGAGGATGCGCAGCTCGGGGTGGGACCGCACCGCCTCCTGCATGGCGAAGCTGGTCTCGAAGATCTGCTTCGCATAGGCCCGGTAGCCGCTGCGGCCCAGGCTCACCATCGAGGCCCACGTGGCGGCGAGCAGGCCGCCGGATCGGGAGCCGTCCATGCCCGGCGAGCAGTACTTGCCGCCCGTCCAGTCGGTGCGGAAGAAGTACTGGCTGTTGCGCACCTCCTTGTCCCGGAACAGCAGCGTCGACGTGCCCTTCAGGCCGTAGCCGTACTTGTGGGTGTCGGCCGAGATGGTGGTGACGCCGGGCAGGCGGAAGTCGAAGGTCGGGATCTGGTCGTAGCCGAGCTCTTGGCCGAAGGGGAGGATGAAGCCTCCGAGGCAGCCGTCGACGTGGAGGCCCACGCCCCGCTCCACCGCCAGGTCGGACAGCGCCGGGATCGGGTCGATGGTGCCGTAGCCGTAGTTGCAGGCCGAGCCGACGATGGCGATCGTGTTCTCGTCGATCTGGTCGGCCACGACCTCGGGGCGCACGGTCGTGGTGTCGGGATCCACGGGCACGTTGCGGGACTCGATGCCGAACAGGTGGCAGCCCTTGTCGAAGGCCGGATGGCTGGTCTCGGGCTTGACGATGTTCGGGTTGGTGATGCCGCGCTCGGCGCGGGCGTGGTCCCGGTAGGCGAGCAGGGCGTGCATGATCGAGCCCGACCCGCCGGAGGTGACCATGCCGGCGATGTCGTGGCCCCGTTCGGCGGCCGCCTCGCCGTGCATGAGGTCGAGGGCCATGGCGATGACCTCGCCCTCGAACCGGGTGGCGCTCGGGCACATGTCGCGCTGGAGGATGTTCATGTGGCCGAAGAGGCCGAACACCTCGTTCATGAAGCCGTAGTGGTCGTGGTCGCCGCAGTACATCGACCCCGAGCACTTGCCGGTCTCCCACGCGGCGTCCTCGGACGCGGCGAGGGACCGCAGCTCGTCGAGGATCTCCTCGCGGCTGCGGCCCTCGTCAGGGAGCGTTCGGTTGACGGGGAACCGGTCGGCGTAGGGGTACAGCGAGCTCATGGCCGCGGACCGTACCCCGGCCGGGACCCCCGCCCACTCAGAAGCGCAGGATGGCGCCCAGGGGGCCGTTCGGGCTGTTGGGTCCGTGCTCGGGGACGATCATGACGGCGGCGCCGCCCACGAGCGCCGACTGGATGACGGCGTCGGTGAGCCGGGCGTCGGCGACGTCCTCGAGGCCGAGATCGGTGATGCCGGCGGCGTCGAACGCGACCTGCATCGGATCCTCCATGGCGATGTGGACCCGCTCGTCGGAGTCACCCGAGACCAGCAGGGTCTCCACCGCACCCTGGCGGAGGGCGGCGAGCACGTCGGAGACGTCGTCGGCGGCCCCCTCGTTGCGCCCGCGGAGCTCGCCGAAGCGCTCGAGCACCTCGACCAGCTCGCGGCCGACCCGATCGTGCACGAGGGTCATGGCCCGGTCGAACACGACGGCATCGGACTCGTCGTCGAAGGGCTGGTGGTCGTCGAGCACGAGGTGGTCGGCGAAGCGCTCGGGCAGGTGCTCGGCCACGAGCTGCACGGCCCGGCCGTCGCCGGTGACGACGACGAGCTCGGCGTCGATGGCGTCGGCCTCGGTCACGACGGCCTCGGCGATCTCCTTCGCGTTCTGGTCCCACGTGTGCTCGGCGCGGTTCTGGAAGCGACGCTGGCTCCAACCACCGGCCTGGACCTTGGTGACGTGCTCGTCGTCGCCGACGACCTCGGTGTCGCGCTGGATCTCCCCGCGCTCGACCCGGGCGATCTGGGCGCCGACGCGGTCGCAGCGCACGACGACGTGAGGGCGGTTGACGAAGCGCTCGCGCACGAAGGGCACGTAGCGGGGCAGGGCCTCGATCTGGAGGACCTCGTCGTCGGTGTCGACCTCCAGCAGCGTCGTGAGCAGGACGCCGTCGCGGTCGGCGACGATGCCGAGGCCGTCCTCACCGGTGTGAGACCGGACCGCGGCTTCCACCGCGTCGACGACGGCCGCCGGGAGGCCGGCGTCCTCGAGCTGCTTGCGTGCTTCCTTGGACCGGATGTCGAGCCGAGACTGCACGTCGCCCTCGAAGCCCGGACCGGCGGCGACGATGGTGGCAACCGGGGTTCCCCGGCGCTCGAGCAGCTCGGTCAGCAGCGGGTCGGCAGAGGTGGTCGGCGACACGGGGACTCCTTGGTCGTGGGGTGGGGGACGCCGCCTCCGTACCCGGTGCTGCAGCTGCCCACCACGCGCGCGCCTACGCCGGCTGCGCCGCCCGCCAGGCGTCGTAGGAGGGCGGTGGCGGGTCGTCGCCGGGGTGGAACGAAGGCTGCACGTACCTGGCGATCTCCTGTCCGAAGCGGATCAGGAGGCGGCCGCCCATGCCGACCAGGCGCGGGTTCGGCAGCCGCACGCCGGGGCGGAGCCGGCCCCGGGCCAGGTCCGCCGCTGCGAAGAGCGCGACACCGACCCCGGGCACCACCACGAGCAGCGTGCTGCCCAGCGCGAGCCCGGCCAACCGGAGGACCAGGTCGTCGTCGACCTCGGCGAGCACGTCGAACGCCACGCTGCGGTGCTCCAGCTCCTCGGCGCCGTGCCAGCGGAGCAGCTCGCCCATGCCCTCGGGGAGCACCCCGTCCAGGTCCTCGTCGAGGAACGCTCGTCCGAACGCGGCGGTGTAGTGCTCGAGCGCCGCGGTCGTGGCCAGGCGCAGGGTCCTCGGCGCGTGCGCCTCCGCGACGCGTCGGAAGCCGGTGATGAGCCGTGCGTAGAGCTCGACCGGGACGCCGTGGGCCCGCAGCTGGTCCCAGACCGCGGTGTGCAGCCGGGCGTGGACGGCCTCCTGGCCGATGAACGCGGCGACGGTCCGGCGGAGCTCGGGATCGTCGAGGTCGTCGCGGAAGGGGCGCACCGCGTCGATGAAGAACTGCTCCCCCAGTGGGATGAAGACGTGGCCGGCGTTGCCGAACCAGGTGCCGAGGCTGCTGCCGCCCACCCAGCGCCGGGGCAGGTCGTCGAGGTCGAACGTCGGTCGTCGGACGGTGATGGTCGCCACGCCCCCATCCTGTCCGCTTCCGCCCGGTTCGCACCGAACCCGCAGGTCCGGAAGACTGCGGGCCCGTCCCCTCGGGTAGTGGCGTCGGCATGGTCACGAGCGCCTGGCCGCTGGCGTGGAGCATCGCGGCGATCCTCATCGGCGGCGTCATGCTGCTCACCGCCGGCGTGCGCCTCACGCGCGTCGCCGACACCCTCGCCGACCGCACCGGTCTCGGCGAGGCCATCGCCGGCGCCGTGCTCCTCGGCGCGGTGACGTCGCTGCCCGGTCTGGTCACGACGGTGGTCGGTGCTGCCAGCGGTGAGGCCGGCTTCGCGGTCAGCAACGCCGTCGGCGGCATCGCGGCCCAGACGACGTTCCTCGCCCTCGCCGACCTCGTCTACCGCCGGGTGAACCTCGAGCACGCCGCGGCCTCCATCCCCAACCTCACCCAGGCGCTCATCCTCGTCAGCCTCATCGGTCTGGTGCTGGGCGGCACCGGCAGCCCCGACATCACGGTGTTCGCCGTGCACCCCGTCACCATCATCCTGGTGGCCGTCTACGCCTACGGCCTGGTGCTCACCAACCGGGCCCACGAGCACCCCATGTGGCAGCCACGACAGACCCGGGACACCGTCGAGGACGTCGCCGAGCCACCGAGCGACCGCTCGAACCGCCGGGTCTGGACCGAGTTCGTCGGTCTCGCCGCCGTCGTGGCCGTCGTCGGTTGGATCATCGGCACCGCCGGCCTCTCGATCGCCGAACGCACGGGGATGTCCGGGTCGCTCGTGGGGGCCACGTTCACCGGGGTGACGACGTCGCTGCCCGAGCTGGTCACCGTGATCACCGCCGTCCGCATCGGCGCCGTGACGCTGGCCGTCGGCGACATCATCGGCGGCAACACCTTCGACGTCCTCTTCATCGCTGCGGCCGACATCGCCTTCCGGGACGGGTCGATCTACCACGCCGCCGATCCGCAGGCGCTGTTCCTCATGTCGGTGACGGTGGTGCTCACCGCCACGCTGGCCGCCGGCATGGTCGGGCGCGAGGAGCGCCACATCGGCTTCGAGGGGGTGGCGATCCTGGTGTTCTACGCCCTCGGTCTCGCGTCCCTCGTCGCCATCGGCTGACCCGCCCCGTCAGAGGTAGCGGCCGAGGAAGTGGACCATCTCCCGGGCGGTGGCCCGCCCGTAGAGGGGCTCGGCGTCGAAGGCGTGGGGCTGCTCGGCGTAGATGTGCAGGTCGACCGGGACGCCGTGTGCGTGGAGCGCCTCGTACATCCGGAAGCTGGCGGCGACCGGCACGACGTCGTCCCCGCTGCCGTGGATGAGCTTGGTCGGCGGGAACGACGGGGAGGCGAGCAGCAGGGGGCTGACCTCGCGCTCGAGCTCGAGGGAGCCGCCGTCGTCGGCGATGGCGATCAGCGGGACCGATCCATCGACGTGCTCACCGAACACCAGGTGGGTGGGCGGGTACACGGCGATGCAGGCGCCGAGCTGCAGCGACTCGTCGGCGGCCAGCAGCAGGGCCAGGTGGGCGCCGGCGGAGTTGCCCTCCACCGCGATGCGGGTCGGATCGATGCCGAGCTGGTCGGCGTGGTCCCGCATCCACTGGAGGGCGGCGCGCACGTCGTCGATCTGGGCCGGCCACGGCGACTCCGGGACGAGCCGGTACTCGGGCGCGACGCACACGTAGCCCTCCCGCCCGATGAGCACGCCGTAGCCCCGCAGCTGGGTGCGGTCGCCCTGGCGCCAGCCCCCGCCGTGGATCAGCAGCACCCCGGGGAGCGGACCGTCGTGGTCCTCGGGCCGGTAGACGTCGCAGCGCAGCTCGCGCCCGTCACCACCTGCCTGCCCGTAGACCACACCCTCGTCGATCGTCACCCGTCCGGCCATGGCCGGGCAGTCTCGCGCCCGGCGGGTCAGCGCGGCTTGGACTGCAGGACACCGGCCGCCTCGAGCGCGTCGACGCGCTCGTCGTCCCAGCCGAGCAGGCCGGTCAGGACCGTGCGGTTGTGCTCGCCGAGCAGCGGGGCCGGGGTGTCCAGCTGCGGGCGCTCGCCGTCGAAGGCGAACGGGAAGCCGGGGATGGTGACGGGCCCGGCGATCGGGTCGTCCACGGAGCGGATCATGCCCCGGTCCACGAGGTGGGGCTGGTCGGCGAAGTCCGCCGGCGACAGCACCTTGGAGCACGGCACGCGGTGGGCATCGAGGGCGGCGATGACCTCGTCGTCGGTGTCGAAGCCGGCCATCCACGCCTCGATGATCTCGGTGAGCTCGTCGCGGTTGGCCAGCCGACCGTCGTTGTTCCGGAACCGGTCGTCGTCGCCGTACTCCGGGTGCCCGAGTGCGTCCCAGAGCCCCTGGATCTGGCCCTGGGTGCAGAACACCACGATCCAACCCTCCGGCCCGACGAACGTCCCGCCCGGCGACGACGGCTGGTAGTGCCGGCCGGCCCGCATCGGGACGTACTCGCCGTCGGTGATCGACGGGGCATAGATCGACGTCTCGTGCAGGTGGACGAGGGAGTCCACCATCGACGCGTCGATGTGGGTCCCGCGGCCCGTCATCGTGCGGCGGAGCAGCGCCCAGCCGATGGCCGCGAACGCATGGACGCCGGCGACGGTGTCGGCCAGGCCGATGCCGACGAAGGTGGGCGGTCCATCGGGGTCGCCCGTCATGTGCATGACGCCCCCGTAGGCCTGGGCCACGAAGTCGAACGCCGGCTTGTCCCGCAGCGGACCGGTCTGGCCGAACCCCGAGACCGAGCACATCACCAGGCCAGGGTTGGTGGCGGACAGCTCCTCGTAGCCCCAGCCCTTGCGGTCCATCACCCCGGGGCTGAAGTTCTCCACGACGACGTCGACCTGATCGGCCAGCTCCCGCACGATCGATCGGGCTTCATCGGTGGACAGGTCGAGGCAGATGCTCTGCTTGCCCCGGTGCTGCTGCACGAAGAAGCCGGCGCGCCGGTTGCGCCGGGGCGTGAAGGCGCGGCTCGGGTCGCCGTAGGGGGCGGCCTCGACCTTGATGACCTCGGCGCCCATCTCGGCGAGCAGCCGGGTGCAGGCCGGGCCGGCCAGGTACTGGGTGAGGTCGAGGACCCGGATGCCGTCGTGCACGGCGGCGGACCGTACCCCCGCGCGACGAGGCGACTGCCAGAACGGAAGGGGGCTACTCCGGCGTCACGTAGGCGGAGGTGATGCCGCCGTCGACGGTGAACGTGGCGCCGGTCATGTACGAGGAGTCGTCCGTGGCCAGGAACAGCGCTGCCTTGGCCATCTCCTCGGCTTCCCCGAAGCGGCCCATCGGCACGTGCACCAGCCGACGCTGCTTCTTCTCGTCGGTGTCGAGGAAGTCCATGAGGAGCTTCGTGCGCAGCGGGCCGGGGCACAGGGCGTTGACCCGGATGCCCTCGCGGGCGTGGAGCACGGCCAGCTCCCGGGTCATCGACAGCACGGCGCCCTTGGATGCGGTGTAGGCCAGCTGCGGGGTGGCGGCGCCCATGAGGGCGACGAAGGATGCGGTGTTGATGATCGAGCCGCCGCCGGCGTCGCGCATGGCCGGGATGCCGTACTTGCAGCCGAGCCAGACGCCCTTGACGTTGATGGCCAGCGTCTGGTCCCAGACGTCCTCGGTGGTGGTCTCGGCGTCACCGTCGTCGGCGAGCATCACGCCGGCGTTGTTGAACAGCACGTCGAGGCGGCCGAACTCCTCGACCGTGCGCTCGACCATCTCCCGCATCTGGTCCTCGGCCGACACGTCGACGGTGAGGGCCAGGCCCCGGCCACCCGCGGCGGTGATCTCGTTCACGACGGCGTTGGCCCCGTGGTGGTCGCGGTCGACGCAGACGACCGTGGCGCCCTCGCCGGCGAACAGCCGGGCCGCGTGGGCGCCGATGCCGCTCGCCGCACCGGTGACGATGGCGACCTTCCACTGGAGCTTCATCCGGTCAGGATGCCACCCCGACGCTGAACATCGGCGCGGACGAATCACGTCCCGCTGCTGTCCGATCTGACGGCTCCGCCGTCACAGGGCCCGTGACATGGGTCGCCTCGCCTGCCGGCTCGGCTCCTGCTCAGCCGTCGGCGGACCGCGCGACCAGCGCGTCGAAGAGGCGCTGCTGGGTCGGATCGCCCGCCGCGGTGAGCTCGGGATGCCACTGGACGACGGCGAGCCACGGGTGGGTGTCGTGCTCGAGCGCCTCGACGGTGCCGTCGGGGGCGCGGGCCACGACGCGCAAGCCGTCGCCGACGCGGTCGACAGCCTGGTGGTGCCAGCTCATGGGCGTCACCCGGGCGGCGCCCATGACCTCGGCGATCAGCGAACCCGGCTCGACCTCGATCTCGTGCGGCGTCGGTCCCGGCATCCCGCGCAGCGCCTCGGGCTCCTTGCGGTGGACCACGGTGCCGTCGACGACGTCGGGGAGGTGGACGTGCAAGGTCCCACCGAGGGCGACGTTCACGACCTGGGAGCCACGGCAGATCGCCAGCGTCGGCGTGCCCCGCTCGAGGACGAGGTGGGCCAGCGCCAGCTCGCTCTCGTCACGGTCGGGGTCGAGGGCGTACACGGTCTCGTGCGCCCCACCCCCGTGGCGGGCCGGATCGATGTCACCGCCCCCCGCGAGGAGCAGCCCGTCGAGGCGGTCGAGCAACCCGGCCGGGTCCGCCACGCCGGGTGGGACGAGGACCGGCTCGCCCCCGGCCCGACGGACGGCGTCGACGTAGGGCCGGGGGAGCTCGTAGCGGTCGCCCGGGTTCGGCGGATAGGTGGTGAGGCCGATGAGCGGACGGGGCACGGTCAGATCCGTTCGAAGTACCGCCGGCGCTCCCAGTCGGTGACGGCGGCGTCGTACTGGGCGACCTCGGTGTGGAAGAAGTGGACGTAGTGGTCGACGACGTCGTCCCCGAAGGCGCGCCGGGCGAAGTCGGATCCGTCGAACGCGGCGACGGCCTCGGCGAGGGTGCGCGGCATCGGGGGCAGGTCGTCGGTGGCGTAGGCGTCGCCGTCGAGCGCGTCCGGGGGCTCGGTGCCCTGCTCGATGCCGTCGAGGCCACTGGCGAGGGCGGCGGCATAGGCGAGGTACGGGTTCACGTCCGCGCCGGGGATCCGGCACTCGATGCGCTTGGCCGGCCCCTCCCCCACGATCCGGAACCCTGCGGTCCGGTTGTCGGGGGACCAGGCGAGCGCGGTCGGCGCCCACGACTGGTCCTGGTAGCGCTTGTAGCTGTTGATGGTGGGGGCGAAGCACACCATCAGCTCCGCGGCGTGGGCGAGCCACCCGCCGAGGAAGTGGCGGAACGTCTCGTCGCTGGCGAACACGTTCACGTTGCCTCGCCACAGCGACAGGTGCAGGTGCGAGGAGGAGCCGGCCTCGGTGCTGTCGGGCTTGGCCATGAACGTGATCGACGCCCCGAGCTGGTCGGCGATCTCCTTGCACGCGTGCTTGAGCAGGACGTGGCGGTCGGCCATGCCGGCGACGTCGCAGTAGGCGATGTTCAGCTCGTGCTGGCCCCGGCCCCACTCCCCCTTCGTCGACTCCACCGGGATGCCCGAGGCCGCGAGGTGGCGGCGGAAGGGGCCGTTCAGGTCCTCGGTCCGGCTGGCCTGGAGCAGGTGGTAGTCCTCGATGTACCAGCCGGCGGGGTGCAGGTCCCGGTGGTCGCGGGCGGCGGCGTCGGTGAAGGAGTCGCGGTAGAGGTAGTACTCGAGCTCGCTGGCGGCCTTGGCGGTGTAGCCGTGCTCGTCGGCGCGGGCGACCTGGGCGGCGAGCACGCTGCGGGGCGCGACGCGCACCGGATCGTGGCCGAGCGCCGCGTCGCACAGCACGAGGGCGGTTCGGTCGAGCCAGGAGCAGCGGCGCAGGGTGGCCAGGTCGGGCACCAGGTGCACGTCGCCGTAGCCCTTGGCCCAGCTGGCGAAGCCGTAGCCCTCGATCGGCTCCATCTCCATGTCGACGGTGAAGAGGTAGTCGCAGGCGTGGGTTCCGTGCGCCGGGTCCTCGAGGAAGAACCGGGCGTCGAGGCGCTTGCCCATGAGCCGCCCGTACAGGTCGGGGAAGGCGCAGATGACGGTGTCGATCGTGCCGGCCCCCACGGCAGCTCGCAGATCGTCGACGGACAGGAGGCCGGGCGTCACGCCGGCAGTCGACCACGGCACCCCGGCCGGGGCAAGGGTCTGGCCTGCCCCGCCCTCAGCCGACGTGGACGTCGGCGCTGATGACGAGGGTGCCCTCGACGTCGAGCACCGGCGTGCGCACCACGGCGACGCGGCCGTCGTCGTGCAGCACCTCGGGCGTCACCGAGAACGGGCCGTGGAGCGCGGGGCGCAGGTAGCGGACCGCGGCGCTCACGGTGCGGGCCGGGCCGCCCCTGTGCTGCGCGACCGCGCCCGCCGCGGCGGCGTCGATGAAGGTCGTGGCCACGCCGCCGTGCAGGCCGCTCATCCCGTTCGTGCGGTCGGGGCCGTGGTCCATCGACCAGGTGCCGGCGCCGTCGTCGCGGATGCCCAGGTACTCGGGCAGCGGCTCGGTGAGGTGGCAGCGACCGTCGAACATCGCCTGGAACGCGCCGTGCCGCTCGCTCATGTCCGAGTCTGGCTCGGGGGGCGGGCCGAGGAAGGCGATCTGCTGGGTGCTGGCCGCCACGAGCGCCCCGGAGGCGTCGTGCACGTCGAGCTCGACCACGCCGGTGCGCTTGCCCCGACGCAGCGTGCGAGCCGTGGTGGACAGCGAGCCCTGCGGGGCCCGGAGGCGGTGCACGGTGATGTCGGCGTGGACCCAGGGGCTGAACTCCTCGCCGGCGAGGGCGCCGGAGGACCCCATGTCCAACAGCACGCCGAGCACGCCGAAGTTCACGTGGCCGTCGGCGTCGAGCAGGACCGGTTCGTCGGGGAGCCGGACCGCGCTGCGGTCCTGGTCGAAGGAGAGGCCGAGCCGGCCGAGCACGTGCCGGCGGACGTCCGGGAACAGGTCGTCGCTCACCGCGCCAGTCTCTCTTGACCGGGCGGTCAAGTTCCAATCGGATCGAGGAGCAGGGGCAGCACCAGGGCGGCGGAGTCGGGGCAGTGGGGGTGCCGGTCGAGGAAGGCGGCCAGCTCGGTGACCGGGACCGTGCGCACCTCGACGACCTCGCCGTCGGGGCACGGGTAGGGGCCGTCGTGGGTGCACTCGTAGAACCGGCCGTTGATGGCGGCGCCGTCCTCGTCGTAGGTGCCCGAGCCGAGCGGGCGCAGCGGGGCGTCGATGCCCGCCTCCTCGGCCAGCTCTCGGGCGGCGGCCGCATCCCAGGCCTCGCCGGCGTCGAGCACGCCACCGAAGCAGAGGTCCCAGGCGCCGGGGTACACGTCCTTCCAGTCGGCACGCCGGTGCACGACGATGCGGTCGTCGGTGGTCCGGACCACCACGTAGACGGCCCGGTGGCGCAACCCCTCGGCTCGCATCTCGGCCCGGGTCGCCGTGCCGATCACCCGGTCGTCGCGGTCGACCACGTCGACCACCGCGTCGCCGGCCTCCGTCGCCGCCCGTTCCTCGTCCACGGCGGCGAGGCTAGGGGGCGGGGCGGGTTCGGCCGGCGGGCCCATCGGAGACCCCACCTCCCCGTACGGACCCGCCGGTCGAGAGCTGCTCAGGGCTGGTGAGCGTCCACCGGCCTGAGGCTGAGTCGGGTGGCGCCGTCGGTCATCTCGAGCCAGCCCCGCCCCTCGGTGACCTCGATCATCGAGAGCCCGTCGGCCCAGGCGTCGAGGGTGCCGGGGATGACCACGGCGAGCACGCCGCTGGTGGGGCGGGCGCCGGTGATGGTCGCGGCGCGACCGGGTCCGGCGCCGTCGTGGAGGATCCCGTCGATGCTGACGGAGTCGACGTCTCGGCTGGAGAAGAGCGCTTGGAACTGCACGGGGCGACCTCGGTGCGGAGCGGCCGGGGGAAGTGGCCGGTTCCTACCCCCGCGCCGGCCGCGTCATTCGACGCCCGGGCGGGCGCGGCGAGGGCCGGCGCCCTTCGGCGCCGGCCCTCGTCTCGTGCTCGTCGGGCCCGGGGATCCCGGGCCGGCGCTAGCGCTCTTCCTTGAAGGTGACGTGCTTGCGGAGGACGGGGTCGTACTTCGACAGCTCGAGGCGCTCGCGAGTGTTGGTCTTGTTCTTGCGGGTCACGTACGTGTACCCGGTGCCACCGGTGCTCTTGAGCTTGATGATGGGGCGCTTGTCGTTCTTCGGCATCAGACCTTGACTCCCTTGCGGCGCATGTCGGCCAGCACGGCGTCGATGCCCTTCTTGTTGATCGTCTTGATGCCCTTGGCGGACACCGTGAGGGTGACCCAGCGCTTCTCGGACTCGACCCAGAAGCGCTGCTTCTGGATGTTCGGGGTCCAGCGGCGGTTGCCGCGACGATGGGAGTGGGAGATGGTCTTGCCGAACGACGGCTTGCGACCGGTGACCTGGCAGATCTTCGACATGGTGCTTCCTTCGAGGGGCGCACACCGCCTCACGGGCGTGAGCGCGGGCGCCGGTACGAGCGACGGAATATTCTCGCAGGCGCGCCGGGGGAACGACAACCCGGCGCCGGGCCGGCTCGTCGGCGGTGGAAACCACATCCATGTAATCACAGGTGTGGAAGATGCTGTGGATAACCCCGGCACCCGGGCCTGGACGTTCAGAACTCCTCGGTCCGGGGCGCGAACTCGTCCCAGTCGCCGGCGGGTTCGGGGCTGGCGGCGGGTGCGGGTGCGGGAGCGGGAGCGGGAGCAGCGGCGGCATCCGGTCCGCCCCGACGGAACCCGGTGCCGGTGACGACCACGGCGGCGAGGCCGGTGGTGAGCGGCACGGCGGCGACCAGCCCGATGCTGCCGACCAGGGTGCGGATGATCTCCACGGCGACGATCTCGGACGTGACCGACTCGGAGAGCCCGATCCCGATGTTGGAGTAGAAGAGCAGCAAGGGCAGGGCGGCGCCGGCGTAGGCGAGCACGAGGGTGTTCACGACCGAGGCGATGTGGTCACGACCGATGCGGACGCCGCTGCGGTACAGCTCGGCGATGCCGTAGCCGGGGTTCGCCTCCCGCAGCCGGGCCACGGCCGACACCTGGGTGACGGTGACGTCGTCGAGCACGCCCAGGCTGCCGAGCACGATGCCGGCCAGCACCAACCCCCGCACGTCGACCCCCTCGGCCGACACCATGAGGAAGATCTGGTCCTCCGACGCCAGCCCGGTGATCTGGGCCGCGGAGGTGAACACCGCGGCGAGCAGGCCGGTGAGACCGAGCGCGGCGAGGGTCCCGAGCAGCGCGACCGTGGTCGTGTCGTTGATGCCGTGGGAGAGGTAGAGCGCGGCCACGGCGATGATCACCGAGGACACCAGCGCGATGCCGAGCGGCGGCTTGCCGTCGAGCAGGGCGGGGAACGCGTACGCGAGCAGGACGATGCCGGACACGACGAGGCCGGCGAGGGCGCGCAGGCCCTGGAACCGTCCCATCGCGATGACCGCCACCACGAAGATGCCGAGCAGGAGCAGCATCGGCCGGGATCGCTGGTAGTCGGCGAAGGTGTAGGCGATCCCGCCGTCGGGCACCTCGTACTCGTTGACCACGATGCGGTCGCCCGCGTCGAACGATGGGCTACCGGGCTGGGGGTACAGCTCGAAGCTGCCGGTCCGGCCGGCGTTGGCGCCGCTCGTGATGTCGAGCAGGATCTCCTCGCAGACGATGGGCGCCCCGCCGAAGTCGGTGCCGGCGCACTCGATCTCGGCCGTGCCGGTGACGGTGGCTTCGACGCGCTGTCCCTGCCCCTGCACGGCCGACGGGATCGCGACCCCGCCGTCGGGTCGCCAGACGAACAGACCGATGGCGGTGAGGACGACGATGGCCAGCACGGCCAGGCGGAGGGCGCGGGCCACCTCCGGGGCGGTGCCCAGATCGTGGGAGTGATCGTGCACGCCAGCCATGGTCGCCCACCGCGCCGACTGCGGCGCGGACCGTCGCCGGTACGGTCGGGCCCGATGGAGCCCTCCACCCACCTCGCCCACCTGCGCGTCGACATCGACCGGATCCTCGCCACACCCGCCGAGCACCTCGGTGCCCTGGTCAAGGCGTGCCCAGGATGGACGGTCACCGACCTGCTGGGTCACCACGCCGGGGTCTTCCGCTTCGCCACCGCCCAGCTGCGGGCCGAGCCCGGGTCCGACTTCGTCCCGTTCGACCCACCCGAGGAGGGCGTCCCGCCCCTCGAGATGCTGGCGGTCGCCGGCGAGGAGCTCCTCGCCGCCCTGGCCGAGACGGACCCCACCGAGCACCGCCCCAACTGGGCGGACGCGCCGACGGCGGCGTTCTGGTTCCGCCGCCTGGCCCACGAGACCGCGATCCACCGGGTGGACGTGCAGCTCACCCACACGACCCCGGATCCCATCGACACGGCGCTCGCCGTCGACGGCGTCGACGAGCTGGGCGAGGTGTTCCTCCGCCACGCCGGACGCCGCGGCATCACCGGCACCGGCGAGACCGTGCACCTGCACGCCACCGACGACGCGGTCGCCTCCGGCGAGATCGGCGGCGGCGAGTGGATGTTCACCTTCCACGAGGACGGCGTCGAGGTCACCCACGACCACGGCAAGGGCGACATGGCGGTGCGCGGACCGGCCGGCCAGCTGGTGCTGTTCGCCTGGAACCGCCGCCCCGTCGAGGTCGAGTGCTTCGGCGACCCGGATCCACTGGCGTTCTGGGCCGAGACGGTGCGGATCTAGCACCCTGGCCGGATGACCGCTCCCCCCGTCGATCCCGAGCTGCTCACCTGGGCCGTCGAGCTCACGAAGGAGGCGGGCCGGCGGACGCTCACCCGCTTCCGCAGCGACGACCTCGCCATCGAGGCCAAGGGTGACGGCACCCCGGTGACCGAGGCCGACAAGGACGCCGAGGCCTACATCCGCGCCGAGCTCACCGCCGCCCACCCCGACGACGCCGTGCTCGGCGAGGAGGAGGGCGACCAGGAGGGCACCACGGGCCGACGCTGGATCATCGACCCGATCGACGGCACCAAGGCCTTCATGCGCGGCGTGCCGCTGTACTCGAACCTGCTCGCCGTCGAGGACGAGCACGGCTGGGCGATCGGCGTCATCAACCTGCCCGCCGCCGGCGAGTGCGTGTATGCCGGTCGGGGCCTCGGCGCGTTCCAGGACGACCGCCAGGGCGAGCGGCGCCCGGCCCGGGTCGGTCCACGCTCCTCGGAGCAGCCGTTCCTCACCGCATCGGGCTTCACCCGCTGGGACGACGACGCGCTCCTGCGGGTGAAGCACGCCGGCTGGGGCCTGCGCACCTGGGGTGACGGCTTCGGCTACGCGATGGTCGCCACCGGTCGCATCGATGCCATGGTCGACCCGTCGGCTGCGCTGTGGGACATCGCGCCGATGCCGGTGATCCTGTCCGAGGCCGGCGGCCGGTTCAGCGCCTGGTCCGGCTCACCCGACCCCCGTGAGGGCTCGGGCGTGGCCACCAACGGCGAGGGACACGACGACCTGCTCGCACTCCTCCGTGGAGATGCACCCGCCTGAGGGGAACCCCCCTCCCCGAACTGGCAGTGCTGGTGTCGCGCGCGCTCAGGCGACGCCGACGAACACCGCGGCCCGGACGCCGAAGTCGGACAGCTCCTGGAGGAACGGCACCGGCTCGACCCGGGGTGCGAGGCCGGCGGCGCCCGGTTCGAAGCGTCCGTCGAGGCACCAGCGGGCCGCGAGGCCGGCCACGGCACCGGCGGCCACGGCCGGGCGGTCGATGGCACCCACGACCTCGCAGACGACCTCGCCGGCGCGGCGGCCGCGGACCTCGACCCGGATGGCGCCGATGCGGCCCTCGGGGTGGGGCCGGCGGAGCATCGGCAGCAGGGCGAGGAGGCGCTGGCGGCGGTTGGCCGCCTGCCGGGCCGCGATGCGGGCCGCGCCCGGGAACGCCGGACGCAGGAGCAGGGCGTCGGGCAGGGCAGCCCGGTAGCAGTCCAGCGATCCGACCGGGTCAGGGAACACGCTGAGCTCGCGCCCCGAGCCGCCCCGACGCCGAACCCACTCGCCGTCGCGCCAGTCGATGGCCCGGGCGGCGAGGGCTCGGTGGTGCTGGCGGGCGCAGGCCGGGCCGCCGGTGCCGAAGCGGGAGAGGTGGATCTCGTCGACCTCGTCGACCCAGTCGGCGAGGTGGCGGGCGAGCACGCAGCTGAGCCCGGGGGAGAACCCGGCGCCGACCACCACCCGGACGCCGGCGGCGCGGGCTCGGCCATCGAGCGCGAGCAGGCCTTCGACGTCCGAGATCGCATCGCTGGTCGAGACGACGTCGACCCCGAGGTCGATGGCCCGCCGAGCCGCCTCCAGGTGCGCGCCGACGGGTCCGGCCAGGACGACGACCCCGACGTCGGCGGCGATGGGCTCACCGATGCGGGCGGCCGATCCGAGAGAGCGCTGCAGCGCGAGCGGGCGCTCCCCGTGGGCGGCGAGCACGACCGAGTCGATGCCGTCCGCCGAGCTGAGCTGGCGGGCGGCGCGGGCGCCGGTGGCGCCGACGCCGAGGACCCCGGCGGTGCGGCGTGGGTCCGAGGCTGGGCTCACGTGAGGTCGGGACCGCGCAGCTCGCGCCATCCCCCGGTCTGCGGGGGTGTGCCACCGGTGCCGCGGATGCGCAGCCCGGCAGCGATGAACGCAGCGACGCCCAGGGCGGCGATGGCTCGGCGCAGCAGCGTCATCGGGGCCTCGTCTTTCCGGGATCAGGCCGAAGTTCTGAGGCTCTGCCGAAGAACTTCAAGCTGGCCGAAGGCCAGCCGTGGGGCTAACAAGAATCGAACTTGTGACCTCACCCTTATCAGGGGTGCGCTCTAACCGACTGAGCTATAGCCCCGGAGGAGGGGACAACATAGCAGCAGCACCCCGGGGCCCGACCAAGCGAGCACCCGGGCGGTCGGTGCTCAGCGCTCCGCGCTGGAGGTGGTCTGGCGCTCGGCGGTGCGGTCGGGGCGGGGTGCGCTGCTCGAGCCGTTCGGCGTCGGCGGCGGACCGCCGGGGGCGCCGCTGCTGCGACGGCGGGCCGGGGCCACGATGAGGTCCTCGTCGATGACCGTCATCCGGATGCCGCCCGTGAGGTCGCTGATCAGGTTGAACAGGAGGGCGCCGAGGATCGCGACGAACACGCCGAGCGCCGCCAGCAGCAGGCCGGCGACGGCGGCGGCGCGGAAGACGACCTCGCCGAGGATCTCGAAGGTGTCGTAGCCGCCGGCGTCCTCGAAGAACCCCTCGATGCCGTCGATCGTGCCGACGCGATCGGCCGCCTGCCACAGCAGGTAGCCGCTGGTCATGCCGACGAGGTACCCGCACAGGGAGAAGACCAGAGCGAGCTTGGCCACGGACCAGATCTCGAGGTGGCGGACGACGCGGTGGACCTTGCGGACCTTGCGACCGCGGCCCCGTCGGGAGCGGGATGTCGCCGGCGCGCTCCGTCGCTCGTCCGGCACCGCCGGCTGGGGCCCCGTGGCATCGGGCGACGGCCGCATACCTGTGGGGTCGGTCGACATCGTGCTCCAGTGTAGGAATGGGCGTCCCGCTCGCCCGACCGCGGCGATCGTAGCGGTGGCACCCCCGGACGCGGTGCCGCCCGGTGAGCGCTCCCGCACGCCCACCGGGTCGGCCGCTGCACTGCTCCGCCCGGCAGCGCTGCCCGCTCGCACCCCGGCCCAGCTCCGGGGTTGCGGTCCTGCTCCCTCAGGCTCCGATGACGGAACCTGCCTGGCGCCGGCCCAGGGCCTGCAGGCCGAGGCCGGCCAGCAGCAGGGTGGCGCCGACGATGGCCAGCAGCGTCGTGGTGCTGGTGCCGGTCGCGGCCAGAGCGGTCACCTGCGCACCTCCCGGGGTCCGGGTGGTCACCGAGCCGAGCACCTCAGGGGTGCGGTTCGGGTTGACGCTCGGTGCGGCAGACGGGGAGGCCGGGGCTGCCGGCGCCGGGGTGTTGGTCACGGCCGGCCGGGTCGGGGCGGCCGGCTGGGCCGGGACCGCCGGCACGACCGGCTTGGTGACCGTGTCGGCCGAGATGATGACAACCGGCTTGGCCGGCTCGGGCTCCGGATCGGCCTGCTGCTCGGGCTGCTCGGTGACCTCGGGGGCCTCGGTGCTGTCACCCTCGACGACCACGTCGTCGTCGCCGCCGTTGTCGGTGCCGTCCTGACCGGTCGGGTTGTTCTCGTTCCCGTCGCCCGGCGCGCCGTCGCTGTTGCCGCCGGCGTTGCCGTCCTCGTTCCCGTCACCTTCGTCGTCGCCGGTGCCGTCGCCTTCGCCGGTCCCGCCACCGGTGTTGTTGCCGTCGCCTTCGACGACCTCATCGTCTTCGATCGGATCGTTCTCGCACGGCTCACCCTCCTCGTGGTCGCCCTCGAGGATCTGGTCACCGTGGTTCGTGTGACCGTTGAGGGCGCCATCGTCGTCCACCTCGAGGACACGGCCCTCGTGGCAGACCAGCGTGCGGGTGGTCCCGAGACCGGGGTGCTCCTGGCCCGACCGATCGCGGTCCTTGCCCGGCGTGCCCTCCGGCTTCTCGGCCAGGGCGGCGGGGGCGGCGACGGAGAGCACGAGGCTGATCACGCCGGTCGACACGAGGAGGCGACGGACGCCTCGGGTGGTCTTGGACTGCATGTGAACTCCGTTCGGAAGCTGGCGACCGGTCATCTGCCCATCGCCTGGGTCAGAACGGACCGGTCTCGCCACTCACTCCCCGCACGGCCGTTAGGCGGCCGAGTTCACCTCGAGAGGTGAGCCGTGCGGATCATCGTGTTCCGTAGGATTCCGACGCTGTGAACGCCGTGAGTGACAGTGTGCTCACTCTCAGCGGTCAGCACATGGGCCGAACGGCCCATTGTCAACCGATCGTCACTTCCGGGACTTCTGGTTCGGACCGGTCCGACCATTCCGCCCGCCTCGCTGCGTGGTCGGAGCACACTCCGGACGCGGCGGAGCCGCCCGGGTGACCGGGCGGCTCCGCGTGGTTCCGATGTGCGATCGGTCAGCTCGTCCGAGCAGCGCGGAGGCGGGTGCTCGTCACGTGGAAGCCGAAGCCCAGCAGCACCAGGCCCAGGCCGAGCGCAGCCAGGTAGGTGTTCTCGTCACCGGTGCGGGGCAGCGAACGGACCGTCTGGGCGCCGAGGACCTGCGTGTTGCGGTCCGTGGCGCTCTCGACGGCCGGCTGCGCCGGGCTGGCCGGCGTGGCCGGGTTGACCTCGGGCTCGGCCGGCGTCGCCGGGGTCACCGGGTTCTGCACGACCTCATCACCCTCGACATCGGTGTCGGAGTCGGTCTCCTCGACGGTCTCGCCACCCTCGTCGGCGCCATCGCCCTCGTCAGTGCCCTCACCGTCGTCGATGACGTCGACGTCGTCACCATCGTCACCCTCGTCGGAGTCGTCGTCACCCTCGTCGGTGCCGTCGTCACCCTCGTCGCCGTTGTCGTCGTCGTTGTCACCGGTGTCGTCCTCGTTGTCACCGGTGTCGTCCTCGTTGTCACCGGTGTCGTCCTCGTTGTCACCGGTGTCGTCGTCGTTGTCATCGTCATCCGGCTGCTGACCGGGGGCGCCATCCCGACCGAGGCAGAGACCCTCGTTGTCGTCCTCGAAGTCGTCGTCGTTGCCGCAGCCGTTGTTGCCGTCCTGATCGTCCTTGTCGACGCCGCCTTCCCCACCGGGCTTGTCGGCACCACCGTTGGACCGATCCGGTCCCCGACCGTCGTCGTCGGGATCGGACTGGGCGTTGCCCTGGGTCCCGGAACCACCGGGCTCGACCGAGCGGTCCTTGCCGGAGGGATGGGCGTTGTCGCCGTCGTCGGCCACATCCGACGTGGCGCTCGTGCCGTCACGCTCGGGCTGGCTGGCGCCGACGAGGCCGGCGCTGCCGAAGACCAGCGCGAGGGCACCGATCAGGAGGGAGAACGTCTGGAGGAATCTGCTGGATGGGTGTCGCATGGCTGGCTCCACTTGGGGGGTCGGGCCGCGCGAGGTCGCGCGGCAGCTCACGTCGGACCACCGTCTGCCGCCCCGCCCGCCGTGTCTGTGCTCGGCGTGGTCCCGAAGGACCGTGGGTGGATCACTCGGTGCGTCCCTGTCGGCTCGCTCTCTGTCCAGGGCGGCGGTGGAGGTGAACCCCGATATGCGCGATCTGACGACTTTCTGTGGCAATCCGTCCGACACTTTCCGTGGTCACCCCGCGACGTGCTGCGCTCGTGAGATTTCCACCACGGAGCGTGCGGAAGCGCCGTCACTCCCGGGTCCTGTCGGTGCCGGCGGCTAGAATCACCCTGTTGTGATTCGCCGAGAGGTCACCCCTGTGCCCCCGGCTCCCCCATGGGGAGCGGTGCGCGACACGGTGATCGACCGCCCGGCTGCACCCACCGCCCACCGCCAGGAGCCTGCCCGTGTCTGATCAGAGCCCCCCGCCGCCCGGCGACGGCACGGCCACCGACGAAGAGCACTTCGACATCGAGCCGATCCAGCTCCAGGACGAGATGGAGAACTCGTTCCTCGAGTACGCGATGTCGGTGATCATGCAGCGGGCCCTGCCCGATGCGCGCGACGGCCTCAAGCCCGTGCACCGCCGGATCCTGTGGGGCATGGAGGACATCGGCGCCCGCCCGGACCGCAGCCACATGAAGTGCGCCCGCATCACCGGCCACGTCATGGGCCACTTCCACCCCCACGGCGACGGCGCCATCTACGACGCCCTCGTGCGCATGGCCCAGCCCTTCTCGCTGCGCCACCCGCTGGTGGACTTCCACGGCAACTACGGCAGCCCCGACTTCGGCCCGGCTGCCGCCCGCTACACCGAGTGCCGCCTCGCGCCGCTCGCGATGCGCCTCCTCGACGGCATCAACGAGGAGACCGTCGACTTCACCGACACCTACAGCGGCGAGTTCACCGAGCCCTCCGTCCTGCCGGCCCGGTTCCCGAACCTGCTGGTCAACGGCTCCGAGGGCATCGCCGTCGGCATGGCCACCAAGATCCCGCCCCACAACCTGGGCGAGGTCATCGACGCCACCGTCCACCTCCTCGAGAACCCCGAAGCCCAGGTCGAGGACCTGATGAAGTTCGTGAAGGCACCGGACTTCCCCACCGGCGCCCTGCTCATGGGCCGCCAGGGCGTGATCGACGCCTACACCACCGGCAAGGGCACCGTGAAGCTCCGGGCCCGGGCCGAGATCATCGAGGGCAAGCAGCGCGACACCATCGTCGTCACCGAGATGCCCTACCAGACCTCGATCTCGGCCACCGCCGCCAAGATCAAGGAGCTGGTCAACGACAAGGTCGTCGAGGGCATCGCCGATGTCAACGACGCCTCGGCCAAGGGCGCGACCAAGCTCGAGATCACCCTCAAGCGCGACGCCCCGGGCCTCGTCGTGCTCAACAACCTCTACAAGCACACCCCGCTGCAGACCAGCTACTCGATCAACATGGTCGCCCTGGTCGACGGGGTGCCCCGCACCCTCAACCTCCTCCAGGCGCTCCAGTCCTACGTCGGGCACCAGATCGAGGTCATCACCCGGCGCTCCGAGTTCCGCCTGCGCAAGGCACGGGACCGGGCCCACATCGTCGAAGGCCTCATCAAGGCCCTCGACATGATCGACGAGATCATCGCCGCCATCCGGGCCTCGGCCGACAAGCCCGCCGCTCGCGAGGCGCTCATCGCCGAACCCTTCGAGTTCTCCGACGTGCAGGCCGAGCACATCCTCGACATGCAGCTGTCGCGCCTGACCCGGCTCGGCCGCGAGCAGCTCGAGTCCGAGCTGGCCGAGCTGGCCGAGACCATCGCCGAGCTCGAGGCGATCCTGGCCGACGACGCCAAGCTCCGCCAGGTCATCAAGGACGAGCTGGTCCAGATCCGGGCCGACTACGCCACCGACCGCCGCTCGGAGATCACCCTCGATCCCGGCGACATCGACATCGAGGACCTGATCGACGACGAGGAGCTCGTCGTCACCCTGTCCCACCGTGGCTACATCAAGACCGTCGAGGCCGACAGCTTCCGCCGTCAGGGCCGCGGCGGCCGGGGGGTCGCCGGCGCCAAGCTGCGCGACGAGGACTACGTCACCAAGATCCTCACCACCACGGCCCACGCCTACCTGCTGTTCTTCTCCAACCGCGGCAAGGTGTACCGCCTCAAGGCCCACGAGATCCCCAAGAAGGACCGCACGGCCCGGGGCACCGCCATCGTGAACCTGCTCCAGCTCGAGCCGGACGAGCGGGTCGAGGCCATCATCGACACCCGCGACTACGAGACCGCTCCCTACCTCTTCTTCGCCACCAAGCAGGGCCAGGTCAAGAAGACGAAGTTCTCCGAGTACGACTCGGGGCTGCGCACCGGGCTGATCGCCATCAACCTCCGCGACGGCGACGAGCTGGTCAAGGTCCTGCCCACCGACGGCAACTCGGACATCTTCATGGTGTCCAAGCGGGGCATGACCATCCGGTTCAACGAGAGCGAGGTCCGCTCGATGGGCCGGGCCGCCGCCGGCGTGCGGGGCATGAAGCTCAAGGACGACGAGGATCAGGTCGTGTCCTGCGACGTCGCCCGGGACGACACCGCCATCCTCATCGTCACCACGGCCGGCTACGGCAAGCGCACCCAGCTGGACAAGTTCAACTCCCAGGGCCGCGGTGGCCAGGGCGTCCGGGGCATCAAGATCACGGCCAAGAAGGGCGAGGTCGTCTCGGCGTTCATGGTCGGCATCGACGACGAGATCTTCGTCATCGCCTCCACCGGCACGACCATCCGCATGGAGGTCCGGGGCATCTCCTCCCAGGGTCGCGACGCCACCGGCGTCAAGGTCATGGACGTCTCCGACGACGTCCACGTCGCTGCCGTGGCGCCGGTACTGTTCTCCGAGGACAGCGAGGAGTAGCCCTCCCGCTGGCGACTTCCCCCGGGTTGCGCTCCTGGGAGGTCGCCATGTCCATCCACCGCTCCGACCGAGGGCAGGCCACACCGCTGTGGGCCGTCGTCCTCGTGCTCGCCGGGCTCCTGCTCGTCCCCACCGGGCTGCTCGTCCGCGCCACGGTCCAACGGGCCGAGGCCCGCTCCGCCGCCGACGCCGCAGCCCTGGCCGGCGCGCTCGAGGGCGAGGACGCGGCCCGATCCGTGGCCGAGGCCAACGGCGGCGAGCTGATCGACTACCAGGCCCGGGGCGACCTCGTCGAGGTCACCGTGATGGTCGGGGATCGGCGGGCCACCGCTCGGGCGGAGCGCTCCCTCCGCCTGGAGACGCCATCCCCGCCCGACCGATGACCCGGGGCCATGGTGCGCTGCGAGCCCCACCGGGCATGCTTCGTGGGATGAGCTCGCAGCGGGTCGGCACGGGGATCGGGTGGCTGCGCATCCGCAGCGTGATCCTCCTCGGCCTGCTCGTGCCCGTGCTCGGCCTCGCCGTCATCTCGGGGAGGGAGATCGCCGGCAAGCAGGACGAACGGGACGCATCGGTCCGCCTCCGGGATGCGGCGGACCAGCTCCGGGCCGGGATCGACTTCCGCTCGGCCGTGGCGACCGAGGAGATCCACTCGACGGTGCTCGGACTCGCCCTCGATCTCGGGATCGACGCCGACGACACCGAGCAGATCGACGCGCGGCGGGTCCGGGCTGACCTGGCCGACGCCCGCGGCGCCGTCGACGACGCCCGCGCCGAGGAGGCCGGGCCGGTCGTCGCCGACGAGCTCCGCCGCCTCGATGACCTGCGCGCGGACCTGGACGCCGGCCGCGCCGGCCGGGATGCGGTCTCGGACGTCTTCACCGAGCTCAACCTGGCGCTGGCCGAGCAGTGGGAGGTCGACCTCGCCGAGATCGAGCGGACCGCAGACCTGCAACCCCAGACCGGGGCGGTGCGCGCCCGGCTCCGCACCCTCCGCTACTCGATCGAGGCGTTCTCCCTCGGTGGGCCACGCATCAACACCGCACTCGAGCTGCTCCTCGACGGGCCGACCACGGCGGCCACCGAGCGCTTGGTCGGCCTCAACGACCGGTTCGCGATGGCCGTGCTGCGGGCCACGCCCCCCGAGGGATCGGCGGCCGAGCGCGCCTGGCGCACCTTCGAGCAGGACGAGTCCGTGGCGATCACCGAATCGACCCTGTCGGCGGCGGTCGACGTCGGGCTCGGTTCGTCGCCGCCCTGGCAGGAGCTGGAGCTCGGCCTCGTCGCCGCCGGCCTGGCGGACGGTGAGCGGTGGGGGCTGCTGCTCACCGAGGTGGTCGGCGCCGCAGCGCGGGACCTCTCGGAGGCCGCCGACGCCCACGCGGCCGACGCCGGCTACGACGTCCGCAACGAGACCCTGCTCGCCGCCGGCCTCGTGCTGGCGTCGGTGGCCGTCGGGTTGGTCACGGCCGCGGCACTCGCCCGACCGGCCCGTGACCTGCAGGCGGCCGCGCGCCGCGTGGAGGCCGGGGACTTCGAGTCCGACCCGGTCCCGGTCCGGGGCCCGAGCGAGCTGCGCGAGACCGGCGTGGCCTTCAACGACATGGCGGCCACCCTCGCGGCCGTGGAGGACCACGCCGTCGCCCTGGCCGAGGACCCCGACGATCCCGTGCTCGACGACCCGCTTCCCGGACGGACCGGCCTCGCGCTGCAGCAGGCGATCGACCGGCTGCGCACCTCGGTCCACCAGGCCGAGACCCACCGCGCCGAGCTGTTCGAGCTGGCGACCCACGACGGCCTCACCGGCCTGCTCAACCGGGCCGCGGCCTTCACCGCCATCCAGCGCGACCTGTCCCGCGCCCGCCGCGACGGCACGCACCTCCTCGCGTTCTACGTCGACCTCGACGGGTTGAAGCAGCTCAACGACACCTACGGCCACGACGTCGGCGACGAGGCCATCGTCCGCACCGCAGAGGCCCTGCGCACCACGACCCGCGAGAGCGACGTGGTGGCCCGGCTCGGCGGGGACGAGTTCATGGTCGTCGGTCCGGTGCCCGAGGGTGGTCGGGAGGAGATCGCCGCCTTCGCCGAGCGCATCCGGGCCGCCGTGTCCCTGCAGTCCGTCACGCTCGACCACGACGAGGCCGCACCCCTGCGGTGCTCCATCGGGGTGGCCCTGTCCGACGAGCGGACGGCCACCGCCGAGGGCCTGGTCCGCGCCGCCGATGAAGCCATGTACGCGGCCAAGCATGCCGGCCGCGACCGGATCGCCTGGGTCGACGCGAGCCCCGAACCACGTGACGGCACCCCGCGATAGCGCGAACAGCGCGCAGATCGGGCCCTTGTACCCTTCACTCGGTGCCCGATTCGTCCGATGAAGGGGACATGGGCGCGCCGCACCTCCCCGACCCCCGGCGCGCTCGTCGCTATCCACTGCACGTGCTGCTGCTGGTCGGGATGCTCGTGCCCCTCCTGGGAGCGACCCTCGTCGCCGGGTCGGTGGTGCGGGACCGGTACGTGGTCCGCTCGGCATCGTTGGCACTGGAGTCCCGCGCCGCAGACCTCGCGCTCCAGACGCAGTTCGTGTCGGCGCTCGCCGCCGAGGAGACCCACAGCAACCTCCTCGCCCTGGCCGCCGGGTACGACGGGGACGCCCAGGACACCTTCGACTTCGACTTCGACGTGACGCGGGCCCGGTTGGCCGGCGCCCGGGCGGTCGTCGACAGCACCCGGTTCGCCGATCTGCGCACGACCCTCGCCCTCGACGAACCCCTGCAGCGGTTCCGGGCGCGCATCGACCTCGGCTCCGCCGACTACGAGGCGGTCAGCACCTTCTTCGACATCACCGACGTCACGATCGAGCTCGCCTGGGAGGCCGCGATGGAGGAGGTGAACCGCTACGCCGACCAGGAGGCCCTGCCGGCCGGGCTGCGCATGCGACTGCGGAGCCTGCGCGGCGTCATGACCGCCCTGAGCGTCAGCGATGACCGCATCGACCACACCATCGCGCTGCTCACCTCGACCCCGACCGCCACGCGGACCCGGTTGCTGATCGACAGCTCCGCCCGGTTCGCCGCCGGGCTCGACGCCACACGGGAGACGGCCAGCCCGCGCCTGGCCGGCACGCTCGACCGACTGGAGTCCTCCCCGGCCGCGCAGCGCACCGAGGAGGCGATCGATGTGGCCACCCAGATCGGCCTGGGCGTCGCACCGCCGCTCGGCGACGTCGAGCCGGCCGTCCTCGCCGCCAGCCTCACCGACGGGGCCCGCTGGGCGATCCTGCTCACCGACGTCGTCCGGGCCGCGGCCGTCGACCTCGAGGAGGCCGCCTCCGAGCACGCGGCGTGGGCCCAGCGGACGATGGCGATCCAGCTGCTGGGGATGAGCGCGCTCGTGGTCGTGTCGATCGGGGTCGGCACGGCGATGACCCGGGCGATCACGGGGCCCGTCCACCGGCTCGAGGGCGCCGTGCGCCAGGTGGAGGCCGGGGAGTTCCAGCTCGAACCGCTGCCGGACCGGGGTCCCCGGGAGCTGGCCGCGATGGCCCGCGCCTTCAACGACATGTCCGGCACCCTCGCCGCGGTCGAGGACCACGCCGTCGCCCTCGCCGCCGACCCCGGATCACCGGTGCTGGACGAGGCGCTTCCCGGGCGGACCGGGGAGGCCATGCAGGCGGCCATCGACCGCCTGCGGGCCTCGATCGCGGAGGCCGAGGCCCGCCGGGCCGAGCTCGTCGAGCTCGCCTCCCACGATGCCCTCACCGGTCTGCTCAACCGGGGCGCGGCCATGGAGGCCCTCGCTCGTGATCTCGCCCGGGCGAAGCGGGACGGCTCCTCCCTGCTCGCCCTCTTCATCGACCTCGACGGCCTCAAGGCGATCAACGACACCTACGGCCACGCCACCGGGGACGAGGCCATCCGGGGCGTCGCTGACGCGCTCGTCGCTGCCACCCGGGACGGCGACGTGGTCGCCCGGCTCGGCGGCGACGAGTTCCTGGTCGTCGGCCCCCTCCCGAAGGGAGGCCACGCCGACGCCGACGGCTTCGCCCACCGGCTCCACGACGCCGTGCGCGCCCGGACGGTGCGCACCAGCGACGGGACCGAGGTCTCGCTGCGGTGCAGCATCGGTGCCGCCGTGTCCGGCCCCGACACCGCCACCGTCGACGACCTGGTGCGGACCGCCGATCTGGCCCTCTACGAGGCCAAGGACGCCGGGCGGGACCGGGTGGCGTGGGCGCCCGGCACGGGACGCCGCCTCGACCGGATGACCTGAGCCGCTCAGCTGCCGTCGTCGACCTGGTCGAGCCGGACCGCGCCCGAGACGAGGAGCCGGAACCGGCCCCGGCCCGTCTTCTCGATCCGGATCGGCGCCTCCCGCTCGTCGAGCCGCCGCTTCAGCAGGATCAAGCGGCTCTCGAAGTTGTCCCGGAAGGCGGGCAGGTCGAGGCTCGGATCGAGTCGGACCTCCCGGTTGGTGAAGTCGGTGCGGCCCTCGCGCTCGTGGTGCCCGAGCAGGGCCCAGAGCAGGCGGCCGGCCACCCCCTTGATGAGGTACTCGCCGTCGAGGAACACGCTGCCGTCCACGGCGAAGAACCGCACGTGCGTGGCCTCCCCCACCTGGCTGGACGACCTCGCCTGCCCCGGAGCAGCAGGGGCCATCGGGAGGGCGTCGCGCTCGTGGGCCCGGTCCGACTCGATCGCGTTGGCGAGGATCGTGGCGACGACCGTCAGGATCGCTTCGTCCGCGGGACCGAAGGCGACCGTCTTGCGGCTCTCCACGGTGAGCACGCCGACGAGCTGACCCAGCACCATCGCCGGCACGGCGCAGCGGCTCGCCGAATCGGGGAGCCCCGGCACCGGCACCTCGCGCCCCGGCGAGACAGCGCCGCTGTCCTCGTAGGACCGCCGCACGCGGCGCGAGTACTTGCTGACCTGGGTGACGTTCCCGACGGTGACGGGGGTGCACCGCTCGGCCGCGAGGCCGATGAGCCCGTCGCCGAGCGCGACCTCGGAGCCCACCCCCTCGGCGTCGTAGCCGTGGCTGGCGATGGTGTAGAGCCGGGTGCCCTCCTCGTCCACCAGGAGGAGCAGCGAGTGCTCGTAGCCGAACAGCTCGGCCAGGCCCGACACCGCGGTCTGGACCATGGTGTCGAGGTCCGGGCACCGGCCGAGGCGCAGGCTCAGCTCCGAGATCCGGCCGGCGTCCAAGCCGTCCCGGGCCCCGGCCAGGGCCGACCGGTCCACGGGCGGCAGACCCGACGGGACGGACTGGATGTCGGTCACCCGGTAGACGTCCGCGGCCCGCAACCGGTACACGTCCTGCATGCCCTCGAGCGCGGCTGCGACGTCGACGTCGACGCGGAGGCGGTCGAAGACCGGGCCCCGGCGGTCGGTGCGCTCGTAGCGCAGGTGCAGCCGGTACTGCTCGTAGCTGCGGGGGTCGATCACGAGCAGGTCGGCCTCGGGGTTCTCCACGAGGTTCTTCGCGGTCTTGGAGAAGAACTGGTTGGAGAGCGCGACCCGCTCGTCGTCGACCATGCGCACCTTCGAGAGGTACGTGACGTTGGGGACGCCCTGGGCCGAGGCGGTGGCGATGACCGAGGGGATGGCGCCCTCGAAGCAGGGTGCGATGTCGCGGAGCGTGAGCCGCTCGACGTTCAGGTCCATCCCGCCTCCACCTGCGCGCCCGCACCCGGGCCGGGCGTCTGGTCGTACAGCTCCTCGACCTCCACGACGGCGACCAGGTAGCCGGGGGGCACCATCCGCTCCGTGAGGAGCCGGGGGAAGAAGTCGGTCTCCTCGATGTCGCGGAACAGCTCCTCGTTGTGCACGTGGCAGCGCTCGAGGTCGGCCGGGCCCGGCACGTTCTCCACCTCGGTGACGCGTCCCTTGAGCTGCACCGAGCGCAGCGTCCGCACATCCGCGCTCGTGACTGCGATCGGTCCACCGGCGTCGAGGTGGGTGCGCAGCTCCGCGTCGGAGGCGTCCAGGAGCAGCCGGACGGTGGTGGGGCCCACGACCGAGCATCCCCACCCCCGCTGGGCGTGCGGCACCCCGTCCGCGGATGCGGTGCCGACGATCGTGGCGCAGCCCCGCTCCAGGAAGGCCCGCAGGGCCTCGTCGATCACCGATGCCACCTCTGACGCCGTGCCTCGCCGCCGGTCCCGTGCCGGTTCGGATGTTCTTAGCATTCCATGCCGGTGCTTTGAGGAGCACGGTCCATCGGGATCCCGGATCATGCGATCCAGGAGCGGGACGCGCCTCGGGACCGCCGAGCACCGCTCCGTCAGGAGAACCACGTGACCACCATCGAGACCACCACCCCGACCGTCCCCCTCCGCCTCGTCGTCGTCGACCTCTACCGGGACATCCACAAGGGCATCCGGGCCGAGCTGTTCGGCGTCACCGAGCGGGCCGGCAACGTCGATCCCACCGACCACGCCGACAAGGCGGACCTCGCCGCCCACGTCCACCGCATCGTCGAGCTGCTCGTGATCCACGCCGAGCACGAGGACGGCCACGTCCAGCCGGTGCTCGAGCGGCACCTGCCCGCCCTGGCGGAGCAGGTGGCGTCCGACCACGAGCGCCTCGAGGCCCGCATCGCGCTGCTCGCCGAGCAGGCCGCCGACATCGTCGACGGCCCGGGGAACCCTCGCTGGAACGGCCATCGCCTCTACGTCGAGCTCGCCTCGTTCACCAGCTCCTACCTCGCCCACCAGGACCTCGAGGAGCGGGTGATCATGCCGGGGCTCGAGGACGCGATCGGCGCCGACGCCTGCCTCGACATCCACCAGGCCGTCGTGGGTTCGATCCCACCCGATGAGCTGGCCACCAGCCTCGCCGTCATGCTCCCGGCCATGAACATCGACGACCGCGTCGAGCTGCTCGGGGGCATGCAGGCGGGCGCGCCCGCCGAGGTCTTCGCCGGTGTGTGGAGCCTGGCGACCTCGGTGCTCGACCAGCGCGAGCTCGAGGCCCTGGCCGCCCGCCTCGGTCGGTGACCTAGATATCGACGAACTTGACGTCCTTGGCGTTGGTGACGATGAAGTCCTTGCGGGCGGCGACGTCGTCGCCCATCAGCACGGACATGACCTCGTCGGCCAGCGCGGCCTGCTCGACCGTGACCCGGAGCAGCGTGCGGCTCTCCGGGTTCATGGTCGTGACCTCGAGCTCGGACGCGTCCATCTCGCCCAGGCCCTTCAGGCGCTGGAAGTCCTTCTTGTGGTTCGGGTGCTCGGCCAGGAACGCCCGCTGGGCCCGGTCGTCCTTCAGGTAGATCTTGGACTTGCCCACCTGGGTGGAGAACAGCGGCGGCTGGGCGATGTAGATGCAGCCGGCCTCGACGAGCGGCTTCATCTGGCGGAAGAAGAAGGTGAGCAGCAGCGTGCGGATGTGGGAGCCGTCCACGTCGGCGTCGCACATCGCGATGATCTTGTCGTAGCGACGCTTCTCGACGTCGAACTCCTCGCCCACACCGGCGCCGATGGCGGAGATGAGGGCCTGGATCTCGGTGTTCTTCAGCATCTTGTCGATGCGGGCCCGCTCGACGTTGAGGATCTTGCCGCGGATGGGAAGGATCGCCTGGGTGCGGGGGTCTCGGGCCGACACGGCCGAACCGCCGGCGGAGTCGCCCTCGACGATGAACAGCTCGCGCTCGGCGCGGTCCTTGGCCGAGCAGTCCTTGAGCTTGTCGGGCATGCCGGCGCCGTCGAGCAGCGTCTTGGAGCGGATGGCGTTGCGGGCGTTCTTGGCCGCCTCGCGGGCCTGGGCCGCCGAGT